>JAXDPB010000011.1:0-26464 GCA_034668585.1 Sphingomonadales bacterium
CGATGGTGCCGAGCGCGATGGCGAGAGCGAGGCCGCCGGCGAGGAGGAAGGGCACCGGCCCGAGCGCGATCCGGCTGTCGAAGCCGTTCAGCCAGTCGCGCATCACCCACCAGGCGACCGGCCAGGCAATGAGGTTGGCGATGATCACCGGCTTCGAGAATTGCCAGGCGAGCAGCCTCACGATGTCGCGCGAGCGGGCGCCCAGCACCTTGCGGATCCCGATCTCCTTGGTCCGCCGCTCGGCGGTGAAGGCGGCGAGGCCGAACAGGCCGAGGCAGCCGACGACGACCGACAGCAGGGCGAAGCCGGCGAAGGTCTTGGCCCGCGCATCCTCCGCCTCGTACAGCTCGGCGACCACGTCCTCGCTGAAATGCGCCTCGAACGGAACCTCCGTGGTGATGCTCCGCCAGGCCGCCTGAAGCCTGTCGCGCATCGCCCTCGGATCGCCTTTATAGCGGACCACCAGCCACTGGTGGCCGGAATCGCCGTTGACGAACATGATGTCGTCGAGCGGCTGGCGGACCGAGCGGAAGCGGGAATCGGCGACGACTCCGATGATCGTGGCCGGAACCAGCCCATAGGCGTTCTCGACCAGCGCGGTCTTGAATTGCTTGCCGACCGCGTCCGCCGGATGGGCGAAGCCGAGCCGCCGGGCCCCCGATTCGTTGACGACGACGTTGCCGCCCCGCGCCGCGAGCGCCCTCTGGCTCTCGGGGGAGGGCGGGAAGGCGAGGGTCATGTCGTCCATCGGCCGGTTCTCGTCGAACCAGCGCCCGGCGACGAGCTTGATCCCCATCGCCTTCATGAAGCCCGGGTCCACGCCGTAGAGTCCGATCAGCAGCGGCTTGGGATTGCCGGGCACCATGACGTTGGTGTTGTTCTGGCCGTCGGTCGCCACCGCGATGGTGCTTCGGCCGACCGCCTCGACCCCCTCGACCCGCTTCATTCGATCGGCGATCGTTCGGCCGGAATTGATCAGCTGGTAGCGGTTGAGGCCGTCGATCTGGACGATGTGCGAGCGGTCGAAGCCGGGATCGACGCTTCGCGCATAGGCCGTCTGCAGATAGACGATGGCGGTGCAGATGATGAGCCCGATCGAAACCGCGAACTGGCCGACGACCAGGGCGGTGCGAAGCCGCCCCGTCCCCTCGCCTTCCGACGCCGACTTGTTGGCCTTGAGCACCGTCGCCGGCTGGAAGCGCGACAGGAAGAAGGCGGGATAGAGGCCGCCCAGCCCGCCGACGACCAGCACCAGGGCGATCATCGGCAGGGCGACTCCGTCCCGCCCCAGATAGTTGAGCTTCATGTCGGCGTCGAGGAAGGCCGCGAAGCTCGGCAGCAGGAGCTCGACCATGGCGAGCGCGATCAGCATCGCCAGCAGCGCGACGAGGATCGACTCGCCGATGAACTGGACGATGAGCTGGCGGCGGTTCGCGCCGAGCACCTTCCTCAGGGCGACCTCGCGCGCCCGCTGGCTGGCGCGGGCGGTGGCGAGGTTGGTGAAATTGACCACCGCCATGGCCAGGATCAGGAGGGCGATGATCGCGAAGGTGAGGATCGTGCCGCGGTCGTTCCCCGGCGCCATCGCCCCTTGCTGCGCCGGGCCGAGATGGACGTCGACGACGTTGACGAAATGCCAGTCGCCGGTCTCGCCGGCGTTGAACCGGGCCTCGCCGCTATTCTCGTCCGGGATGTTGCGCTTCTCCCAGGCCGGCATCGCCGATTCGATCGCCGCCGCGTCGGCGCCGGGGCGAAGCTTGGCGTAGACCCAGCCGCCCTGGCAGCCCCAGCAGGTGAGGAATTGCGCTTCCTTCGCCATGTAGCTCGGGAAATCGACTCGCACGATGGCGTTGATCCTGAGGTGCGAGTTCTTCGGCACGTCCTCGAAGACACCTCCGATCTGATAGTCGAAGCGCTGCCCCTTGCTGATCACGGTCATGGTCTTGCCGACCACGTTGTCGGTGCCGAAGCGGCCGACCGCCTCCTTGCGGCTGAGCATCGCCATGTTGACCCGGTCGAGCGCCGAGCGGCTGCCGCGGACCAGCGGCAGGTCGATCACGTCGAGCAGATTGTCGTCGACGTAGAGATAGTCCTCGGTCGAGGAGGCCTGCCCGTCCTTGAGGAAGACGGGAACGCTCTGGAGGCCGTAGACGGCCTTCTCGATCTGCGGGAAATCCTTGATCAGCGCCGCCTTGGTGGCCAGCGGCGCCATCTGCAGCTTGGCCTCCTCGCCGGTGGCCGGATCGCGGAACCAGTTCTGCACCTGGTAGACCCGCTCCGCGTTCGGCAGCCATTTTTCGTAGCTCATCTCGTAGCGCACGAAGAGCAGGATCATCAGGCACGCCGCCATGCCGATGGCGAGGCCGAAGATGTTGATGAACGCGTAGGTCCGGTTCTTGGCGAGAGCGCGGAGGCCGACGGTCACGTAGTTGCGCCACATGGCTTTGATCCTACTCGTAGCGGAGGGCGTGGATGGGGTTGAGGCGGGCGACGCGGAAGGCGTGGCCGGCGACGGTTCCGATCGCGATCGCAAGCGCGAGCAGCCCGGCCATGACGAACGGCCCCGGCCCGAGCGGAACCCGGACGTCGTAGGAATTGAGCCAGTCGCGCATCGCCCACCAGGCCACCGGCCAGGCGACGAGATTGGCGATCACCACCGGCTTGGAGAATTGCCAGGTCAGCAGCTGGACGATGTCGCGGATGCGCGCGCCCAGCACCTTCCTGATCCCGATCTCCTTGGTCCGACGCTCGGTGGTGAAGGCGGCGAGGCCGAACAGGCCGAGGCAGGCGATCAGCACCGCGAAGCCCGCGAAGCCGAGGAAGATCGCGGCCCGCGCGCGCTCCTGGGCGTAGGTCTCGGCGACCAGGTCCTCGACGAAATCGGCCTCGAACGGAGCATCGGGCAGGAACCGGCTCCAGACGCGCTGCAAGCCCTGGCGAACCTGCGACGGCACCGCGCCGCGATAGCGAACGACGATGAGGCTGGTGCGAAGCGGGTCGTAGCCGAAGATGATCGGCTCGATCTCGTCGCGGGCGGTTCGGATCCGGGTATCCTCGACCACTCCGACGATGGTGGACGGGATCATCGCCTCGCCGTCGATGCCGACCCGGATCGGCTGGCCGATCGCGGCTTCGGGGGTTCGGAACCCGAGCTGCCGCGCCGAGCGGCGGTTGACGACCACGTTGAGCCCGCGCTGCTCCAGGGGAGGCCCGGCGGGGGCCGCGGCGCCCGGAGCGGCGCGCGGGACGAGGTCCTTCGCCTCGCGCTCGCCGAGCAGCCGCCCGGCGAGCAGGCGCATGCCCGTGGTCGGAAAGAATTCGGGGTCGATCCGGTAGAAGCCGATGTCGGTGGGCGCGGGGGTCGCGGCCGACTTGGCCGCCATGATCGACTTGCTTTCCGCCCCCGCGACTCCGAGGTTGGACCGTGCGACCCCGGTCACCCCCGGAAGCGCCAGCGCCTCCTTGCGGAAGGCCTCGTAATTGCCGCTCTGGGTCAGCCGTCCGCCGCTTCCGATCTGGATCAGGCCGTCGCGCTCGAAGCCCGGGTCGATCGTCGCGACGAAGCGCGACTGGGAGTAGATGATCGCCGTGCAGATGATGAGGCCGATCGAGATGGCGAACTGGGTCACCACCAGCGCCGTGCGGAGCCGCCCCGTCCCCTGAGTCTCGGCGGAGGCCTTGTTCGCCCGGAGAGTCTGCGCCGGCTGGAAGCGCGACAGGTAGAAGGCCGGGTAGAGGCCGCCGGCGACTCCGACGACGACGACGAGGAGCAGCGCCGGAACCAGGAAGCCGTCCGCGCCCAGATAATGGAGCTTGAGCTCGATATCGAGCCAGGCGGCGAGCGCCGGAGCGGCCAGCTCCACCGCGGCCAGAGCCAGAAGCATCGCCACCGCCGCGAGCAGGACCGATTCGCCGAGGAACTGGACGACGAGCTGAAGCCGTGACGCCCCCAGCACCTTCCTGAGCGCGACTTCCCGAGCCCGCTGTCCGGCCCGGGCGGTCGAGAGGTTGACGAAGTTGATGCAGGCCATGAGCAGGATCAGAATCGCGACGATCGCGAAGGTGGTCACGGTCCGGGCGTCGTTTCCGGGCCGCATCGCGGCGAGCTGCGCGTCGCCGAGATGGATATCGCCGACCTTGGCCAGCTTGAGGTCCATGATGTCGGCGCGCGACGCCGTCCGGCCCTCGATCGTCTCCGAAGGGATGACCCTCTTCTCCCAGGCCGGCAGCGCCGAGTTGATCGCGGCCGCGTCCGCGCCCGGGCGGAGCTTCACATAATGGTAGGAGGACATGTTCCCCCACAGGCTCGAGCGGGGCGTGTCGTCCCAGGTGTGCGGGTCGAAGCGGGCGATGGTCGCGAGCCTGAGGTGGCTGTTCTTCGGAAGGTCGCGGATGACGCCGGTCACCTTGTAATCGTAGGTCCCGGTCGAGATCCGCTCGGTCAGCGTCCGCCCGAGCGCCTTCACCGTCCCGAACTGCTTCAGCGCCTCGCGCTCGGTCAGCACGATCGAGGTCACGTCGGGAAGCGCGGTCCGGGCCGAGCCCTGGACGAAGTCGAGCTTGAAGATGTCGAAGAAGGCGGGGTCGACATAGAGCTGGTCGACCCAGACCGCCTGCCCGTCGCGGACGGTGGCGAGGCGCCCGGCCAGCGCGACGCTGATCGCCTCGATCTGCGGGAAGCCCGCGGCGAGCGTGTCGCGCACCGGCACGGGGCTCTTCTGGTTGCGGGTGACCGGCTGCCCCGGCTCGTGCCAGGTGGCCTGGACCTGGTAGATCCGGTCGCTGTCCGGAAGCCATTTGTCGTAGCTCGTCTCGTAGCGGACGTAGAGCAGGATGAGCAGGCAGGCGGCGAGGCCCAAAGCGAGACCGACGATGTTGATCGCCGAATAGACCCGGTTCCTCGCCAGCGCCCGGTAGCCGACCTTGAGATAGTTGCGCCACATGGCCCCGGTCCTATTCGTAGCGAAGCGCGTGGATGGGGTTGAGGCGGGCGACCTTCACCGCGTGGCCGGCGATCGTCCCCAGAGCGATGGCGAGCGCGAGCAGGCCCGCCATCAGGAACGGCCCGGGGCCGAGCGGGATTCGCGAGTCGAACCCGTTCAGCCAGTCGCGCATCACCCACCACGCCACCGGCCAGGCGACGAGGTTGGCGAGCACCACCGGCTTGGAGAATTGCCAGGCGAGCAGCCTGACGATGTCCGGCACCCGCGCCCCGAACACCTTGCGGATTCCGATCTCCTTGGTGCGCCGCTCGGCGGTGAAGGCGGCGAGGCCGAACAGGCCGAGGCAGGCGATGACGATCGCGAGCAGGGCGAAGCCGGCGAAGGTCCGGCCCCGCGCCTGGTCGGTCAGGTAGAGCTCGGCGAGCTGGGCGTCGGCGAAATCGCCCTCGAAGGGCAGGTCGGGGACGAGCCGCTTCCAGACCCGCTCGACTCCCGAGCGCACGGCCTCGGGATCGGCCGAATCGTAGCGAATGATGAGGTTGCGGTAGACTCCCTCGTCGGGGAAGATCATCGGCTCGACCGGCTCGCGGAGGGAGCGGAAGCGCGAATCCTCGACGACCCCGACGATGGTCGCCGGAAGCGGCCCGATCGCCTCCGGCAGGACGTTCGCCTTGAACGTCTTGCCGATCGCCTCCGCCGGCGTCGCGAAGCCCATCTGCTTCGCGGCGAGCGCGTTCACGATCACGTTGATTCCGCGCCGCGCCTGATCCCGCGCCGCGGCCTCGGCCGCCGCCGGGCTGGTTTCGTCGATCGCGGCGCTGTCGTTGGCGAAACGGCGCGACAGGGGGCGGCCGGCCAGAAGGCGGACGCCCATCGTGGCGAGGAAATCCGGATGGGTCGAATACCAGCCGATCGTCACCGGCCGCTGCCGGCCGGGAATCTCGACGGCGGTGTTGAGCACGGTGCCGCTGGCGACCCGGATGTTGGAAGCGGCGGCGCCGGTGACTCCGGGGACCTTGCGGACCTCGCGGATCATCGTCTCGGTGAGCGGGGCGACGACGGCGCGGTTGAAGTTGGTGACCTGAATCAGTCCCTCGCGGCGATAGCCGGGCTCGGCGGTCTGGGCGAACCGGGTCTGCGCGTAGACGATGAGGGTGCAGACGATGAGGCCGATCGAGACGGCGAACTGCGCCACGACCAGCAGGTTGCGAAGGCGCCCCGTGCCCGCCGGCTCGGCCGCGGACTGGTTGGCCTTGAGCACCCGCCCGGGCTGGTAGCGGGAGAGGTAGAAAGCGGGATAGAGGCCGCCGGCGAGGCCGACGACGAGGACGAGGCCCAGCGCCGAGGCGAGGATTCCGTTCGGGCCCCAGTAGCCCATCTTGAGGTCCGCGCGCAGGAAGCTCGCGAGCCACGGCAAAGCGAGCTCGGAGATCGCCAGGGCGATCAGCATCGCCGCCGCGGTCAGGAGCAGCGATTCTCCGAGGAACTGGACGATGAGCTGCCGGCGGCTGGCGCCGAGCACCTTCCTCAGCGCGACCTCGCGGGCGCGCTGGCCGGCGCGGGCGGTGGCGAGGTTGATGAAGTTGACGCAGGCCATTCCGAGGATCAGCAAGGCGACGATCGCGAAGGTGGCGATGGTCCGGCCGTCATTGCCCGGCCTGCCGTCCCACAGCGCCTCGGCCCCGCTCAGGTGGACGTCGCGGACGTTGACCAGCTTCCAGTCGAAGGCATCGCCTTCCGAGACCATCTGGCCGCCGACGTTCCGGCGCGGGATGTAGCGTTTCTCCCAGGCGGGGAGGCGGCGGTTGATCTCCTCGGCGGACGCGCCGGGGCGAAGCTTCAAATAGACTCCGCCGTTGACGCAGCCCCAGCCGCAGCTCGCCCGGTCCTTGTCGCGAAGGCGGCTGACCAGGGTAAAGCCGAGATGGCTGTTGAGCGGCAGGTCCTCGAAGACTCCGGTGACCCGCATCTCATATTTGACCCCGGCGCGAATGCCGGTGAGCGTCCGGCCGACCGCGTCGACCGTGCCGAAACGCTTCATCGCTTCCGCCCGGCTTAGAACGAGGCTGTCGGCGTCCTTCAGCGCCCGGTCCGGATCGCCGCTCAGGAACGGGACCCGGAGGATCCGGAAGAAGCTGTCGTCCGCCCCCACCAGGTCGACGAAGCGCGCCTCGCCCTTGTCGACCACCACGACCTGGTCGCTGTCGGCGCGGGCGATCGCCTCGATCTGCGGGAACTCCCGGGCAAGGCTCTCGGTGATCGCCCCCTGGCTGCTTCCGCTCACCGAGCGGGCGCCGGTTTCCGGGTCGGTGAAGAGGGTCTGGACCTGGTAGACCCGCTCCCCGTCCGGAAGCCAGCGGTCGTAGCTGGTCTCGTAGCGGACGTAGAGCAGGATGAGGATGCAGGCGGCGAGGCCGAGCGCGAGGCCGAAGATGTTGATGAACGCGAAGACCTTGTGCCGCGCCAGCGCCCGGACCGCGACCGTCAGATAATTATGCCACATCCTCGGCATGCGGTCCGCTCCCCCCTGTTTTCGTTCGCCTGGTCCCAGCCGGGCCGCCCCAAAGGGACTGCGGCGACCCGGCTGAGACGGGTAACGGTTTACGCCGCCCGGCGCCGCTCGATCAGGATCCGCCCGTCGAGCATGTTGACGACCCGGCCCGCATAATCGGCATGGGCCGGCGAGTGGGTGACCATGACGATGGTCGAGCCCTCGCGGTTGAGCGCCTGGAGCATCTTCATCACTTCCTCGCCATGCTGGGTGTCGAGGTTGCCGGTCGGCTCGTCGGCGAGGATCAATTTGGGGTTGCCGACGAGGGCCCGGGCGACGGCGACTCGCTGCTGCTGGCCGCCGGAAAGCTGGCTCGGCCGGTGCTTGGCGCGGTGGGCGACCCCGACCTTGTCCATCACCGCCTCGACCCGCGAGCGCCGCTCGGAGGCGGGAACGTCGTGGTAGAGCAAGGCGAGCTCGATATTCTCGCGGACGCTCAATTCGTCGACCAGGTAGAAGCTCTGGAAGATGAAGCCGATATTCTGCTTGCGAACGTCGGCCAGCTTGCCTTCGGGCAGCCCGGCGACTTCCTTGCCGTCGAAGACGTAGGAGCCGCTCGTCGGCGAATCGAGCATTCCGATGACGTTGAGCAGGGTCGACTTGCCGCAGCCCGACGGGCCCATGATCGCGACGAACTCGCCGTCGGCGATCTCGAGGTCGATCCGGTCGAGCGCGGTCGTCTCGACCGTATCGGTGCGGTAGACCCGCGACAGTTCACGCATGCTCAGCATAGCTTCTTGACTCCTTCGTCAGGTCTCGAGGTCGAGCCGATCCTTGTCGGCGAAACCGGTATAGGGCGAGGTAATGACTCGCTCGCCGGGCTCCAGCCCTTCGAGCACTTCGATATAATCGGCGTTGCGGCGGCCGAGCTTGACGTTGCGCTTGACCGCGGCGCCGCCGTCCGGGGCGACCACGAACACCCAGGCGCCGCCGGTCTCGTTGTAGAAGGCGCCGTTCGGGATGAGCAGGGCCGGGGCGGGATCGCCGAGCGTCAGCTTGGCTTGCAGGGTCTGGCCGCGGTTGAGCGCCGGCGGCTCGGCGCCGACGAAGTTGAGGTCGACCTCGAACACGCCGTTGCGGACCTGCGGATAGATTTTGGCGACCTTGGCCCGGTAGACCTTGCCGCCGGCCTCGACGGTGGCGGTCTGCCCGGGCTGGACCCGGCCGAGATAATATTCGTCGACCGAGGCGACGAGCTTGTTGCGGCCGGCGCTGTCGACCTGGCCGAGCCGTTCGCCGCGGGTCAGGGACTGGCCGACCTGGATCGAGAAAGCGGTGAGCTGGCCCGAGACGGGCGCGCGCAGGTTGAGCGCGTCGAGGGTCGAGCGGGCGATGTCGAGGCTTCCGCTCAGCGAGGCGTTGGACGCTCGCAGCTGGGCCAGCTGGCTGGTCTGAAGCCGCTGGTTGATCGCCCGGGCGCGGCGAAGGACTTCGGCGCGGCGCTGGTTGGCGAGATATTCGTCGCGGCTGTCGTTGAACGTCTTGGCCGGGATGAAGCCTTTCTCGACCAGCGGCTTCTGCATCTCATATTGCCGCTTGGCCTTGTCGGCCGCGAGCTGGGCCTCGATCACGGCGCGCTCGTCGCCGATGCTGGTCTGGGCCAGCGCGAGCTCCTGGCTGCGCATCGAGTTGACCTCGCGCGACACGTCCGACTGGCGGGCGAGCAGGTTGAGGGCAAGGTCGGAGTTGGAGAGGACGGCGAGCATCTGGCCCTGCTGGACGAGGGCGCCGTCCTCGACGAGGATCTTCTCGACCCGGCCGCCCTCGACCGCGTCGAGATAGACGGTGACGAGGGGCTCCACCCGGGCGCGCAGCGGCAGGAAGTCGTCATAGGTGCCCTTGGTCACCGCCGAAATGGTCAGGCGCTCGGCCGCGACCGTCTGGCTGCCGGCGCTCGGCGCGAACCACCAGAAGAGCAAGGCCAGAAGAAGCACGGCGGCGGCGCCGATCGCGATCTTGGTGCGCTGCGACAGGCCCGTGGCGGCCACGACCTTGTCCATTCCGGTGCCGCTCTCGGCCCCTCCCCTGGTCTCGTCCGATTTGATCCTGATCACGCTCATTCCAACCTCATGCCGATCCACCAGCAATGATCATGCCACGAAAGCGCCCAGCGCGCAGGAGGCCTTGAGCGTCCGATTCCGGACAGGTGCCTGTTCGGGCGCGGACAGGGATCATAGCGAGATGCTCGCGCAGCCCATGGCGAGGTGGGCGCTGCCGTCGGCGCAGGCGCCGAGCGCGATCCGAGCCGCGACGTCGCCGACCGGCTCCAGCGCGGCCATCGGCAGAAGCAGGGCGATGGCGAGCCAGAGCAGCCCCGCGAGGAAGGTTTCCATTTTGCGCATCGCCCATCTCTCCAAGGTCTGTCGCGCTCTTCACAGCATGAGGCGTGCCAATGGCGGAAAAGCGCGGTTCGTGGCGATTTCCGGCGATTGTGCGGCGGTCTTTCGTCCGCTTCCGGACGCCGCGGAGTCCGCCCCCGGACGCTCCGGCCACGATTCGAGGCACCATTGGCACGATTATTGTTTATGGCTCCCCCGACGCCGCTTAAGGAGGATCGCCGTGGCTGGGGAGGGTAAGCCGTTCTGGCGCTGCATCGTCATCGACGACGATCCGGACATCCTGCTCTCCGCCCGCCTCCTCCTCCGCGACCTCTTCGAGGAGGTCGCGACCTTCCAGGCGCCCGAAGAAGCGATGGCCGCGATCGAGGGCGGCGGCGCCGACGTCGTCCTCCTCGACGCCAATTTCGGCCGCGGCGCCACCAACGCCGCCGAGGGCTTCCACTGGCTCGGCGAGATCCTGGCCCGCGATCCGCAGGCGGTGGTGGTGATGATCACCGCCCATGGCGGGATCAACATCGCGGTCGAGGCGATGAAGCGCGGCGCCACCGACTTCGTCTCCAAGCCCTGGTCGAACGAGCGGCTGCTCGCCACCGTCCGAACCGCCGCCGCGCTTCGAACGTCCCGCGAGGCCGCGGTCACCGAGCGCAAGCGGGCGGTCGCCATCTCCGCTCCCGCGGCCGGCGGCGAGACCCCCTTGCTCGGCGCCTCCGCGGCCATGCGCCGCATCTATTCGCTGATCGAGCGGGCCGCCCCGACCGAGGCCAATGTCCTCATCCTGGGCGAGAACGGCACCGGCAAGGAGCTGGTCGCGCGCGAGCTCCACTCCAGGTCGCGCCGCGCGGGCAGCGTCTTCGTCTCGGTCGATCTCGGCGCGGTCGCCGAGAACCTCTTCGAATCGGAGCTGTTCGGGCATGTGAAGGGCGCCTTCACCGACGCCCGCGGGGACCGCGTCGGCCGGCTGCAGGCGGCGGACGGCGGCACCCTCTTCCTCGACGAGGTCGGCAATCTCCCGCTCCACCTCCAGCCCAAGCTCCTGACCGCGCTGGAGCAGCGCCAGGTGACTCCGGTCGGCGCCAACAAGCCGGTACAGATCGACGTCCGGGTCGTCGCCGCCACCAACCTGCCGCCCGAGCGCCTCGCCGACGAGGGGCTGTTCCGCCCGGACCTGCTCTTCCGCCTCAACACGGTCGAGATCGAGCTTCCGCCGCTTCGCGAGCGGCGCGAGGACATTCCGGTCCTCGTCGAACATTATGTCGCCCTCTACGCCAGGAAATACGGCAAGCCGGCGCGCGACCTTCCGGCCGAGGTGATGGCGGCCCTCGTCGCCTACGACTGGCCCGGCAACGTGCGCGCGCTCCGCCACGCCGCCGAGCGCGCCGTCATCCTCGCCGGCAACGGCGCCTTCACCTTCGAGGATTTCTCGCTTTCCCGAGCCACCGCCCCGCGCCAGCCGGCGACGAGCACCCCGCCCAGCCTCGCCGCGGACCTCAACCTCGAGCGCGCCGAGAAGCAGATGGTCGAGCAGGCGCTGAAGCGCCACGCCTACAACATCTCGCTCGCCGCCCAGGAGCTCGGCCTCACCCGCGCCTCGCTCTACCGCCGCATGGACAAGCATGGGCTTTAGGAGCCGCTTCATCGCCGGCCTCGGCTGGCGGGCGGCCTTGCTGCTCGGGACGCTCTTCCTGTTCGTCGCCGCCCTCGGCGTCGAAGGCCTCGGAGTGGCTCGCCTGCTCGCCGCGGCCCTGTGCCTGTGGGCGCTCTACGAATTGTGGCGCTACATCCAGCGCACCAACATGGAGCTCGCGCGCTTCCTCGAGGCGATTCGGCTCGGCGACCTGTCGCAAAGCTTCGGCCACCGCTCCGACGGCAGCGGCTTCACCGACATCGGCGAAGCGCTCGACCTGGGCATCAGGAGCCTGCGCGACGAGCGGCTTCGCCTCAACGAGGCGAACCGCTTCTGCGAGGCGGTGCTCGACGACGCCCCGGCGCCGCTTCTGACCGTCGACAGCGAGGGCCGGGTCGAGCTCGCCAACAAGGCGGCGCGGCGGCTGTTCGTTCGCCACCACGGCGTCAGGATCGAGGATTATCGCATCTACGGCGAAACCTTCGCGACGGCGCTCGGCGAGGATGCGATCGGCAAGCCGCGGCTGGTGCCGCTGATGCTCGACGAGCTGCCGCAGACGGCGATGGTCAGCGCGGCCTCGGTCCACCGCCTCGGCGGCATGGTCCGGGTGGTGGCGGTCCAGCCGATCCAGGGCGAGCTCAACGCCGTCGAAATCGCCGCTCAGAGCGACCTCGTCCGGGTCCTCACCCACGAGATCATGAATTCGATGACTCCGGTCACCTCGCTCGCCCAGAGCGCCGCCAGCCTGATGGCCGAGGCGGACAAGGGCGACGATCCGACCGTGGCCGACGCCCGCGCCGCGGTCGAGACCCTCGCCCGCCGGGCCGACGGGGTCATGCATTTCGTCGACAGCTACCGCCAGATCAGCCGAACCCCGGTCGTCCGCCGCCGCCACTTCGAAGTGCTGCCCTGGGCGCGCGAGCTCGAATCGCTGTTCGCGGCCGGCGACGGGGCCCAAGGCGTCGCCCTCACCCTCGAGCTGAGCTCCGAGCGGCTGACGCTGGACGCCGATCCGGACCTGATGTGCCAGGTGCTGATCAACCTGCTGCGCAACGCCGCCGAGGCGGCACGCTCGCACGGCCCGGAGCCGGCGGTGTCGCTGTCCTTCGCCTCGGTGGCGGGCGGACGAGTCCAGATCGAGGTCGCCGACAACGGCCCCGGCGTCCCCGAGGCGCTGCGCCAGGACGTCTTCCTGCCTTTCTTCACGACCAAGCCGAAAGGGACCGGAGTCGGGCTCAGCCTCGCCCGCCAGGTGGTGCTCGCCCATCGCGGCTCGATCGGGGTCGGGAAAAGCGCGAGCGGCGGCGCCTTGTTCAGGATATTGCTGTAAACCCGTCATCCCGGCGAAAGCCGGGACCTTGTGGAAACACGCTGGGCCTTCTGGTCCCGAGGTCCCGGCTTTCGCCGGGATGACGGCCTTTAGCGGGGATCCTCCCAGAGCCGCTCTTCCGGTATCGCATCGGCCAGCGAGAGCCCGTCGAGGATCCGGGCGGTCTCGTCGCGGACCATCAGCATCACCCGGTGGAGCCGGCACTGGTCCTCGCTGATGCAATTCTTGCAGGTCTCGTGGCGGTAGCGGCTGGCGCAGGGGAGCAGGCCGAGCGAGCCGCGGGTGAGGCGAACGATCGAGCCGTAGCTTATCTCGGCGGGCGGCCTCGCGAGCCAGTAGCCGCCGTCGCGGCCGCGACGGCTGGCGACCATTCCCTCGCGGATCATCTGGGACAGCATCACGGTCAGGAACTTGGGCGGAATGTTCTGCCGGCCCGCAATCTCGGTCAGCTGGACCGGGCCTTCGCCATAGCGGTCGGCGAGATGGAGGAGCGCGCGGATTGTATAGCGCGTTCGTTGAGAAAGCATCGCCGCGTCATGAACCCTGCCGCCCCGATTGGCAACCGCGGCACCCTGCCGGCTATTCGTTCGAGCCCGAAGCCTTGCGGATGAAATGGCCGGCGGAGATGCCGCGCAGCAGCGCCAGCCGGTATTTCTCGACCATCGCCTGCTTCGCCCAGCCGCCGGTCGGCCAGTCCGCGACGAGGCTCTCGAGCTTGCGCGAGTCGAGCGCGGCGCAGGCCGGGGCGGTGGCCGCGATCCGGCCCAATTCCTCCGAAATGGCGGGCCGGGCCTCGCTCAGCCCCTCATACCAGTCCGCCGCCTGATAGCCCTTCAGCTTCTCGCCGACGATCGCGGGCGGGAGCCGGTCGGCAAAGGCGGTCCGGGCGAGGGCCCGCCGCTGGCCGTCGCGGAGATATTCCTCGAGCGGCACCGCCAGGCAGAATTCGACGAGGCGGCGATCGGCGGTCGGATCGCGCGTGTCGAGCCCCCAGCCGGCGAGCGCGCCCTTGTTGTAATTGCCCGAATCGTTGCGGCCGAGCGCCCAGAGGCGGGTCTCGAGCGCGTCGCGCCGAGGCCTGTAATTGGGATCGAGCCCCCTCTCGACGGCGAGCTCGTCCAGCCGCATGGCCTTGAACGCGTCGGGGTTGATCGCGGTATAGTCGGTCAGCTTGCGGCCCTTGCCGCGCATCCGGCTGATCCCTCGCCACAGCGGAGCCGGAACGAACGGACCCAGGGTCTGGGCCGCGACCGTCCCAACCCGGGTGCCGTTGCGCACCAGCAGCCAGGATTCCCGGGCCAGCCGGAGCAGCCGTCCGCTCGACGCAAGCTGGGTAAGGAACGGCATTCCGTCGTAACTGAAGCTCATATTCCCCTTGGCCCCGGTGAGCAGGATTCGAAGCCCCCGCTCCCGCGCCCGGTCGGCGATCCGGTTCATCCACACCGCGTTGCAGAGGTTGAGGACGGGGCGCTCGTTCAGAAAGAAATGGCGGTCGAGATTGGCGACCGGCGACCCGCTGCTGGGCACGAGCACATGCTCGATATTGGGGTACATTGCGGCGAGGCTCGCGGCGTGGGGCCCTTCGTCGAGAATGGCCTCGATCGACGGGCTGCCCGAGAAACCCTCGCGCGGCACCGCGGTGAACGCCGTCAGGCGGCCGCCGGCCGGCGCCAGAGCGAGTGCCGCCGTCGCGGTGACGGTGCTGCTGTCGAGGCCCGCGCTGAGGTGGGAGGCCACGCCCGCGCCCGAGCCGCGCAGGCGGTCCGACACCGCCCGGTCGAACTGCTCGCGCAGCGCCTGCGCATAATCGTCGGTCCCCTTCAGCCCGAGGTCCCGAAGCGGCGGCCGCCACCAGCGCTCCGAGTGGAGGCCGTCGCGGGTGATTGTGACGGCATGGCCGGGGCGGACCTTTTCGACCCCGGCGAAAAAGGTCTCCGAGCCGCTTTCCGGCATCAGCGCGACGAAGGCGGCGACGGCCCGCTCGTTGGGCGCAGGCGGGATTTCGGGCAGGGCGTGAAGGCCCTTGGCCATGGAGGCGAAGGCGAAGAAGCCGGCGCCGCGATGATAGTGAAGCGGCCTCTGGCCCAGGAAATCTCTGACCAGCAGCAACCGCGCCCGGTCGCGGTCCCACAAAGCGAGCGCGAAATCGCCGACGAGGTGCTGGATCGCCTCGTCCGCCCAGCGCTCCACCGCGGCCATCACCACCGCCGAGTCGGAAAGGATCGAGGCCCGAGCCGGCTCGAGGCCGAGCGAGGCGCAAAGCTCCGGCCGGTTGTCAAGGCGGACGTCGGCGACCAGAGTCCAGCGCCCGCCGCCGCCGGTCACCGGCCCGCGGTCGTAACGGTCCTCGGGAAGGGTGGAAAAGAGCCGGCGCCCGAGGGCGATGTCACCGCCGCTCCAGCTGGCCGGGGGATCGGGCGCATAGACCTGCTGGGACCTCAGCATCCGCTCGCACCGGCCAAGCGGTTCGTCGGCGTTGCCCAACGCCCAGTAACCCGCCAATGCGGTCATGGCTTAGCTGGCGGCCGGCTTGAGCTCGACAAGCCCGTCCACTTCGAGCTCCTTCAGCAATTCGGCGAGCTGCCGGCCGCAGACTTCCGGCTCGACGTCGAACTCGCTCAGCAACTCGTCGCGAAGCTCCGAGAAACGCCGCGGCTGCTCGATCAGCGCCCAGACGCGGGTCGCGGTGCCGTTGAACCCATAGCAGGTGCCCTGGTCGACATGCAGCGCGACCAGCTCGCCGTCGACTTCGGTTTCGATCAGGTCGGCGCGCCGGCTTACGATGTAGTCATCTGACATTCGGATATTGTTCCGACTTTTTGGTCGGCACCGACGGCGCCGCGGCCGCTCCTGTCGCGGCGGCGCGGCGCTTCGGGCGGTTCGGGTTCAGCTGTCGTCGGCGCCGTCGAACGTCGGGCCGGTCAGAAGCTCGGCGGAACCCGCGTTGAGGCGCGAAACCGTGGGCTCGATCCAGGGAGCGCGCTCCTGCTTCGGTTCCGGCGTCTTGGCTTTGTTCTCGCTCATAAGGCTTTCCCTACCCTTCGAATCGTTATCGTGTGCTTATCTACAGCGCCAATTTGCCCTTGGCGAGCGGGTTCGAGCCTAGAAGACGAAGTCGGTCACCGTCAACTGATGGCCCGGATGGTCGATCACCGTCACCGTGAACTGGAAGTCGGCCCCGTTGAGCCCGTCGACATCGCCCGACACCACCCAGATGCCGCCGCCCGTATGGACGACCTGCAGCTGGCCGGCCTGGTTGGTGAACGCGCCGCTGCCGATGAAGGTGAAGGCCTGATCCCCCGCCACGTTGCTGTTGGCGTCGACCGCCGAGAGATCGAGGATGTCTCCCAGGCTGAAGTCGCCGATGCCGTCGCGGGCGGAGGTCGTGGAATCCTGGGCCGACGCATAACGGAAGACGTCGTTGCCGCCGCCGCCGGTCATCGTGTCGGGGCTGAGGCCGCCGTAGATGATGTCGTCGCCGGCCCCGCCCCGGAGCACGTCGATGCCGGCACCGCCGTAGAGGATGAGCTTGCCCGTGGCCGCGATGGCCGTGCCGTCGACGCTGAACGTCTGGGTCGGATCGAGGAGCGAGCTGCCGTTGACGATCAACGTCGTTCCCGCCGCCACGTTACCGGCGTTCAGAACGAACTCGTAAGACGGCTTGGCGGTCGGGTCGCTGGCGTAGCGGTTGGTGACCGAGACGGACTCGATTCCGGTCAGGCTGGTGGCCCCGAAGCCGATGTGCGTAAGGCCGTTGCCCGCGCTGATGATCAGGGCGTCCCTCGAGCCGGCGCCGCCGTCGACGCTGTCGCTCGCGCCCCAACGGTCGCCGTCGAAAACGAAGATGTCGTTGCCCGCGCCGCCCTTCAGAGTGTCGACGCCGCGGCCGCCGGCCAGGAAGAAATGGCCATCGGTCTCGGACGATCCGTCGAAGGTGAAGTCTTCGCCCGCACGGAGCGACTGGCCGTTGACGATCAATTCCTGGCCCGGCGCGACGTTCGCGTTCACGGTCGTGATGTTATAGTCGTAGAAATTGTTGGCGGTATCGCCCCAGAAAGTCTTCGACCCGCTCTGCAGCGAGATCGATTCGACGTCGACGATGTTGGTGGCGCTGAGCGTCAGCGTATAATTGCCCTGCAGGATGACGACGTCCCTGTCGGCGCCGCCGTCGACCTTGTCCGCCCCGGTGAACGCCGCTCCGAAATAGAAGGTGTCGTCGGAGGCCAGCCCGTAGACGGTATCGTTGCCGCCCTGCTGGAGCCTGAAGTCGTCCTTTTGAGGCGTGCCGGTGATGGTGTTGTCGGTGCCATCGCCCGCCAGCCAGTCGCCCGGCCCGGCGACCCCGTTCACGGTTACCGTGACCGTGACCGTGCTTCCGCCCGTTATCGTGTAATCGAACGTATCCGCCTTCGAGGTGTTCACCGCGCCGGAGCTATTGTCGGTGAGCGTGTTGAACTGGCCGCTCGGATTGTAGCTGTAGGTGCCGTCGGCATTGACCGTCAGCTTCGCGCCCGAGGCGAGGGTGATCTCGGTTCCGACAACGGCCATGCCGTTGACCGCCGTCACGAAGAAGGGATTGCCTTCCGGATCGCTGTCCGCGCCCGAGCCGTTGGCGGCGAACAGATCGCCGGTGCCGATCGCGTTCTCCAGGGTGCTGACCGCGTCCGGCTTCGCTTCCGCCGGATCGTCGGTGGCGGAGACCGTGATCGTCCGGGTATCGACATCCTCTTCGCTGGTGCCGTCGCCGGTGAGGTTGGGATCGGTGCCGTTATGGCCCTGGTCGTTGGTCGTGACGGTCAGGGTGTCGTTGCCGTTGTAATTGTGGTCGGGCGAGTAGGTCAGGCCGTTGGTCGCCGTCAGAGTCGCGTTGATCTCGTTCAGAGTCGCCTTGACGGTGATCGTGTCGGCGTCCTGCGCGAGGATGTCGCCGCCGGTGATGCCGCCGACGACGCCCGTGTCGATCGTGAGCGTGCCGTGATCGACGTCGAAGGTGACGACGATGTCGTCCGTCGCCGGATCGGCATCCGGATCCGAGATCGCCATGCCGGAAAGCCAGGCATTGACCGCGTCCTCGCCGGTGCCGATCGTGCCGCCGAGCGAGTTGACCGGAGCGTCGTTGACCCCGGCGATGTTGACCGTGACCAGGTTGATGTCGAGATCGGTGGCGCCGGCGCCCTGGCCGCCGCCCGGCGAGCCGTCGTGGAAGCCGACCGAGAGATCGACCGACGCCGGCGGGTTGTCGCTGTTGTTGGTGTAGCGGATCCCCTGCATGACCTCGTCCACCAAGGCGCTGGTCGCCGCCGTCTCGAGGCTGGTGAAGTTGATGACGATGAGGCCGGCGGTGCCGTCGACGCTGATCGTTCCGAAGATCAGGCCGCCCGCCTTGAGGTTGTTGGAGCCGTCGATCGTGAAGTTCGGCCCGGCGACCAGGGTGAAGTCGTCTTCGGTAGCGTTGGTCGCGGGGTTGCGGTTCACGCTGACCGAGGCGCCGCCATAATCGCCGTTGCCGCCGTTGCGCGCGTCGAGATCGACGTCGGCGACGGAGGCGCCGGTCAGGATCGCCACCGCCGTCTGCTCGGTCGCGGCGATCGGGCCGCCCGTGGTCAGGACCGGGCTGTCGTTGACGGCGGTGACGTCGACGGTGAGCGTGTTGCTGCTCGCCGCGTCGGCGCTGTCGTCGTCCGTGACGGTGAAGGTGATCGTCCCGACGCCGGCGCCGTTGAGGTCCTGGTTCGCTTTATAGCTGACCTTGCCGTCGCTCAGCTGCAGGGCCGTATAGGTTTGTGGAAGCACCACTTCGACCGGGTCGAGGCCGCCGGCGCCGTCGGCGTCGAAATAGATCTTGCCGCCGGTAGCGGCGCTGATCGTGACGCTCTTTAGCGTCCCGTCGACGTCGTTGAAGCCGAGATCGGCCGCATTGAGCACCCGGAACGTGTCTTCGCTGGCGGTGATCGTAGCGCTGGTGCCGGTTGGGTCGTCGT
Organism: Sphingomonadales bacterium; assembly: GCA_034668585.1. Lineage (GTDB taxonomy): Bacteria > Pseudomonadota > Alphaproteobacteria > Sphingomonadales > Sphingomonadaceae > Allosphingosinicella. The sequence continues at coordinate 18,769 of JAXDPB010000011.1, forward strand.
TGACGTCGGTGATGTCGACGGTGGCGATCGCCGCGTTGCTGTCCGAGTTTCCGTCGCCCACCGTCACGATGATCGAGCGCGCCATGTTGGTGCCGTGGTTGGTCGGATCGTCGCTTGTGCTCGAATAGGTGATCGCCTCGATCGCCGCCTCGAAGTCCGCGGCGCTGGTGCCGGCCGCGGCGACGAGCTTGACGACCGTGTCGGTGCTGGTCCCGTCGACCGTGACCGTGGCCGGAAGGGCGCCGACGTTGAGCTTGTCGCCCGTCTCCGCGTTGCTGATGGTGATGATGGCGAAGGTGATGTCGTCGCCGACGTCGGCATCGGTGATCGAGACGTCGGTGTCGGAGATCGCCGCCGCGGCGCCGCCCTCGGTATAGGCCGAGTCGAAGCCCGAGCCGGAGGTCACGCTGTCGTCCGCGTCGAGATCGAGGACCGGCGCGGCGTTGGAAGCGGTGAGGGCGATCGTGAACGTGCCCGGGGTCGGATCGGTGTCGACGCCGCTATTGGCCACCCCGCCATCGTCATAGACGGCGAAGTCGAAGGTGGGGCTGCTGCCCCCGGTGCCGGAGTCGGGCACGAAGGTGAGCGCGCCGCCGGTCAGCTGGGCGAGCGTGACGGTCGCCGGGACGACGGTGACGTCGACATTGTTGAGCTGAAGCTTGCCGGTCGAGGGCAGGCTGGTGATCTTGATGCCGGCGAAATTGTTGTGATCGGGATCGCTGAAGCTGCCGTTGAAATTGGCCGCGTCGAAGACGAGCGTCGTGGTGTCGTCGGTCGAGTCGGTGGCCGTCGCGGCGCCCGAAGGCGCGTCGTTGACTCCGACGACATCGACTGTGCTGTTGATGACCAGGGTGTCGGCGCCGGCGCCGCCGTCGGTGCCGCCGCCGTCGACCAGGGTGATCGAGACGGCGCGCTGGGTGGTCGACGGGTCGACCGTGTTGGTGTTGTTGTACTGGAGCGCCTGGAGCAGGTCGTCGACGTTGGTCTTGGTGGCGCTCGAGTTGAAGGTGATCACGAGCGGGCTGCCGGCGGTGCCGCCCGCATAGGTGCCGATCGCGGTGCCGCCCACCTTGACGGTGCTGCCCACGTCCAAAGTGACGGTGGCGGTGGTGGCGATCGAGAGCACGTCCTCGGCCGCGACCGCGCCGGCGCCGATGGCGACGGTGAGCGATCCGCCGGCGAAATTGGTGCCGTCGTCGTTGAGCGTGGCGTTGCCGCCGACGTCGAGCTTCACCGGCGCCGCGCCCTCGATGTAGCTGGCATTGTCGCCGCTCAAGTTGGTCGAGGTCGGCGCCGCGTTTGGCGCGATGAAGCCCAGATCGAGCGTGTTGTTGGTGTCGTCGCCGCTCGTTCCGAGACCCGCGGTGAAGTTCGGCCCTTCATTGTTGTAGGAAAGGGTGATCGCGTGCGTGGCGACCGCGCCGCCGGTGGCGTTGACGCCATTGTCGTCATTGTCGACATTGTCGTCGGGATCCGAACTGCCGGCGCCGGTAATCTTGCCGAACAGCGGGGCCGCCGCGGCGAAGTTGGTGGCGTTGACGAGGACGATGTAATTGCCCGGCGCCAGGCCGGTGAAGCTGTAGGCGCCGAGGGCGCCCGTCGTGGCATTCGCGAGGAAGGCGTCGCCGCCGTCCCAATTGCCGTCATTGTTGGTGTCGGCATAGAGCTTGATCGTGACGTTCTGGACACCCTCGCCGGCGTCGAACGCGCCGTTCTTGTTGGCGTCGATGAAGACGTTGCTGCCGAGCGTCAGCGTATCGAGGGTGAGCGTTTCGTTCGCGGTCACGTTGACGCCGCCGTCGGCGAGGATCTGGGCCTGCTGGGCCGGATTGACGATGAAGCCGTTGGTCTGCGGGTTGATCGTCGACTTGAAGAAGACGTCGACGGCCTTGTTCGCCGGCAGAGTCCCGACCGAAACGGGCGCCAGGGCGAAGGCGGTCGCGCCGACCGTGCCCGGCTGGGCGCCGGTCGCTTCGCCCTGCGCGGGCAGGCGCCGCTCGCCGACGTTGATGTAGCCGTACATCAGGTCGCTGCCCCTGGACGTCATATATTCGTCGCCGAGGCCGATCTGGTGGCCCAGCTCGTGCATCAGCACGGTGAGAAGATCGAGCTTGCCCGCGGCGGCGCCGCCGACGTCCGCCGTCAGCCTGGTGCCGGCGCCGTCATATTCGCTGTCCTCGCCCGGCGTCGAGTCGACGAACCAGCCGTAGCCCGCCGCATTGTCGTCGATGTTGATCACGCCGTGAGTCGAGGAGCCGACATAGATTCCGGACATGTCGACGATGCCGAAGGCGACGGCGCGCATCGCGTCGACCTGGGCGGAGGTTGCGCCGGCGTCGACCCAGCGCTGGATCGCCGCGTCGACGAGGAAGTTGAGCTCGGCGTTGGACAGGATGCCGTCGTTGACGACGGGGGTCGTCGGCGCCGGCGAGGGGGGAGTGCCGGGATCGCCGGTGCCGCCGGCGCCGCCGGTGCCGCCGTCTCCCGAGCCGGTGTCGCCGCCGCCGCCCGAATTGTCGGGCGTTCCGGTTCCCGGCTCCCCGCCGGCACCCGGGTTCGGATCCGTGGCGGCCGGCTGGACCAGGTCTTCCCAGCCCAGGCCGACGGGCGCGACGGCCATGAGCGGCACGGGAAGGACGAAGGCCTGGTTGCCGACATTGGTGACCTGGTCGGCCTGGACGTCGGATCCGACCGGGAAGGTGTTGGCGCCGCTGATGAGGACATTGTTCGCGTCGAGGAAGGTGTCGAGGCTGGTGCTGGCGGTGCCGCCGCCGCCGCTCGGGCGGAATTCGCCGTGGCTGGAAGCGGCCGTCACCGTATAGCCCGGGAAGTAATATTGAGCGGCGCCGGACAGCTGGTCGAAGAACAGCGCGCCGCCGCTGTTGCTTCCGGCGGTGAACGTGTTGCCGGACATGACGATGCCCATCTTCGCCGCGTCCTGGCTCAGCGCGGCGCTGCTCTGCCCGCCGACGATGCCGTAGAGCCCGGCGAGGACGTTGATGCCCACTTCGGCGACGGTGTTGTTGGTCAGCGTCGCCTCGAGGCGCGAGGTCCCCGTCGTGCCCGCCATGTTGGCGGTGAGGATGATCCCGCCGAAGGCGTTGGCGATGTCGCGGATCGTATTGTTATCGATATGCACCGCATAGGTGAGCGAGCCGGTGCCGGCGCTGCGCACCGCGCCGACGTCGATGCCGGAGCCGCCGCCGCTCGATCCGGCCGCGGTTCCGCCCTGGAGGCCGCCGCCGTTCGTTCCGATGATGTTGTTGGCGATGAGGCCGTTGATGGTTCCGGCGGTGCCCGTGTAGATCGCCCTGAAGGCGTCGCCGACCGCGCCCCGGATGGTGTTGCCGCTGAAATTGTAGGTGACGTTGACGTTCGAGCTCGCCGCGGTGTCGCCGCCGAGCAGTCGGACGCCGCCGCCGCCCGAGACGATGTTGCTGTGGGTGTTGAGGAAATTGTTGTTGGTGACGGTCAGGTTCTGGGTCGTCTGGCCGATCTGGATGATGTCGAGCATGCCGCCGCCGGCGCCCTGGAAATCGACGGCGTTCATCAGGAAGGTGAAGTTGCTGCCGGTGCCGCCGCTCTCGATGTGGAGGCTGTCGTCGCCCTGGGTGGTCTGGTTGAGGCCGAAGACCGCCTGCTTGCCGCTGGTCGCGTTGTCGCGGACCGTCATGTTCAGGGTGTCGTTGGAATAAAGGAAAACAGACATGTTGTTTTCCCAGCCGCCGCTGATCGTATTGCCTTCGAACAGGGCGGTTCCCTTGAGGCCCGACTGGGTGACGTTGTTCTCGGTGCCGAAGCGGATCGTGCCCTCGTCGAGCGCGGCGCTGCTTCCGAACGTACCGGTCATGTTCGAATCGCGCATCGTGAAGTTGTTCACGTTCTCGCCGCGGATTCCGAAATTGGTGAAGTTGCCGGTGAAGTTCATGTTGTTGAGAGTGACGTTGCTCACATTCTCGAGGTAGATCCCGGTGCCGGTCGTCGAAGCGGCGGTCGCGCTGCCCGCGTCGGCGCCGCCGATGGCGTTCAGGACTCCGCCCGAGCCCTGGGTGGTGCCGCTGCCGGTGATGACGAAGTGGCCGGAGGCGCCGGTATTCTTCAGGAAGATGCCGGTCGAGGTGCCGCCATTGGCGCTGACGTCGCGCAGGTCGATCGTCGCGGTCACTCCGTCGACGTTGATCGCCCGGCCGCCGACCGAGGCGACGCTGCCGACGACGGCGTTGGCGTTGGTCGCGCCGCTGATCGTCAGCGAGCCGGCGCCGACCGTCGTGCTGGTCGCGGTGATTCCGGTTCCGGTCGTCGTGTCGATGTCGAGGCTTCCGCCCGACAGGGTGACGGCCGCGCCGGTGCTGAGCGTGTTGGTGAACTCGATGCCGTGCCCGGCGCCGGTGTTCAGGGTGACGTTGCCCGTGAAGCCGATGGCGCCGCCGGTATTCTGGGTGAGCTTGATTCCATTGTCGACGCCGCCGGTCGCGGAGATGGTGTTCGAGAAGCTGATCGCGCCGTTACTATGACCGGTCACCTCGACGACGTTGCCCGCGGTCGTCTTGGTGACGGTGGCGCCGACCGTGACGGCCCCGGTGCCGCCATTGATCAGCACCGCTTCGGCCGCCGGGTCGTTGGTCGATCCGATCGTTCCCGCGGTGAGCGTGACGGCGTTGGTGGCGCCGACGATCTCGACGCCCTGGCCGGCGGTGTTCTGGACGTTGATGCTGCTGATCGTGACGGCGCCGTTGGCGCCGTTGAGCTCGACTCCGTCGTCGCCGGTATTGACGACGGACACCGAGCCGAGATTGAAGGTCGTCGTCGATCCGCCTTCGATGCGGACGCCGTCCGAGGTGGCCCCGGTGGTGCCGGTGACGGTGATGTTGGTCGTCGTGAAGGTGCCGCCGTCGAGATTGTTGACGTGCACGGCCGTATTGTTGGCGACGGCCGCCCCGGTGGTCAGCGTGTTGAACGTGATTCCGCCGGTGGTGACGTTGGCGATGTCGACCAGCGCGCCGCCGTTGGTCGTCGTCAGCGTGTTGCCGGCGCCGGAGATGTTGAGCGTGCTTCCGGCGGCGGCGTTGTTGTCGAACAAGGCGGTGCCGTCGCGGGTGTCGATGGTGAGGCCGCCGCCGGTGAAGCCGACCGTGCCGCCGGTCGAGCCGCTGATGCTGACGCCGCGGCCGTTGGCCGATCCCACCATGTCGATGTCGGCCGCCGTCGAGACGTTGACCGAGCCGCCGGTCATGTTGGTGACGGCGATGCCGCTGCCGGTGGTGCCGGTCGCGAAGTCGATGTCGATCGCGCCGCCGCTGAAATTGACGGTGCCGCCGCCGTTGTTCGCGATCGAGATCGCGTTCTGGGTGCCGGCGGTGGCGGCGAGCGTCTTGGTTCCGGTGAAGTCGATGGTGCCGGCCGCGATGTTGGAAAGCGAGATGCCCGCGGCGGTGCTCCCCGCACCCGTGCTATTGGTGATGTTGCCGGTGAAGCTGATATTGCCGGCGCCGGCGATCCGGTCGGCGATGTTGACCGCCGAGCCGGTGGTCGAGCCGCCCAGCGTTCCTCCGTAGGTGACGGCGACGGTGCCGCCGCTGCTCGGGCCGGCGCCGCCGATCAGGAAGTCGTGGCTGGTCGCGCCCTGGATGTTGCCCCCGGCGATGTTGACCGTACCGGAGATGAGCGCGGTGCCGCTGCCCGCGGTGCCCGCCAGCTGCACGCCCTGGCCCGAGCTTCCGGTCGAGGTCAGCGACGCGACGCTGACGTTGAGGTTGCCGCCCTGGTCGATGTCGATCGCCTGGCCGACGCCGGTGAAGCTGACGCCCGAGACGAGCAGGGTGCCGGCCGCCGTCGTGACGCTGCCGTTGCCGTCGGCCATCCCGACCGCGCCGGCGCCGCTGGCGTCGAAGGTCAGGCCCTTGACCGTGTTGTCGGTGCCGAGGACGAGGATGGTGCCGCTGGCCTGCGAGACCACCGCGTTGGTGAGCACGTCGGCGCCGCCGGTGCGCTCGGCGCCGCCGATATTGTGACCGTTGGCGAAATAGGCCTGGCCGTCGCCGATCAGCTTCTGGCCGGCTTCGAGCGAGATCCCGGCGCTATAGTTGCCGCCATTGTGATAGACGAAGATCGTTTCGCCGGCGGAATCGACGTCGTCGTCCCCGACGATGCTGTCGTTCGGGCCTATCGTACCGACGGCGCCGGTGCCGTTGTCGTTGAGCTGGCCGAGGCTGGTGAACGGGTGGAGGTAGCTGCCGTCCGCGCCCGCGGCGCTGGCGGTGTTGTCGACGTACCAGGCGACGTCGGTGATCGTGAAGTTGACGAGGCCCGGCGTCGTCGAGACGCTGTTCACGCCCTGGGCGTCGGTGACCGTGTAGTTGAACGAAGCGGTGGCGTTGACGTCGAGGCCCGTCGTCGGAGTGAAGGTGAAGGTCCCGTCGACGTTGCTGGTGACGCTGCCGTTGGTGACGGCGACGGTCACCGAGATCGGCGTCGTGCCGTCGCCGGCGACGACCGAGACGCCGTTGATCTTGGTGACGTGGAGGGCGGATTCGAGGCCGTCGGGGTCGTCGTCGTTGCCGACCAGCTGGGCGCCGGTGAGCGTGATCGGCGTGTTGCCGGTGATGTTGAAACTGTCGTCATAGGCGATCGGCCCGACCTGGACCGAGCTCGGATCGAGGGTGACCCCGGTGAGGTTGTCCGTCACCGTGATGCCCGTGACCGGGCCCGGGCCGGTATTGGTGATCCGGATCTGGGTGAGGATGATGTCGCCGGGATCGAACTGGCCGTCGCCATCCTGGTCGTTGAACAGAGTGGACGTACGCGTCGCGGTGATAGCCATTTTTACAATTCCCCCTGGGCACAAGGCCCGCGCGCCCGCAGACGCGAGTCTCCCGAACTCATCTGATGGCACAGAAACTGGGGAGCGCCTAGCGGCAATTAACCCGCATCAATCGGGAAAATGGCCCGAAAACAACAGTTCGCGGTGGCTTCCCGACGCTATTCGCGAAGCGCCGTCTCGCTGAGCCGGGTGATCGGCGTCAGGATATATTCGAGCACCGTGCGCTTGTCGCCGAGCAGGCTGACGTCGGCGACCATGCCGGTGCCGATCGGCAGAGTCTTGCCGTTGTGGAGGAGCGCGTTCTTATTGGTTCGGACCTGGACGATGTAGAAGCTCTCGCCGGTCTTCTCGTTCATCGTCGCGTCGGGGGAGATGGCGGTGACCACCCCCTGCAGCGAGCCGTAGATGGAGGGGTCGTAGGCGCTGATGCTCACCTTCGCCTTCTGGCCCATGCGAACGAAGGCGATGTCCTGCGGTCGAACCATCGTCTCGACCAGCAGGGTCTCCTCGGAGGGGACGATCTCGACCAGCGGCGCGCCCGGGCCGACGGCGCTGCCGACGGTGGTGATGAGGACCCGGTTGACCCGGCCCGGCAGCGGCGCCCGCACCACCGTCCGCGCCGCGCGCTCGGCGAGCGCCGGCAGGGCCGAGCGGCGGGCGGAATATTCGGCCTGGGCGGTCGCCAGCTCGTTGGCGGCCAGCGAGCGCCAGTCCTGGCGCTGCTGGTTCATCGCCGACTGCGCCTCGGCGACCGCGGAGCGGGCCCGCGACACCGCCGCGGCGGCGGCGGCGGCCTCGCTGACCGCGACCGCATAGGCGCTCTCGGCCTGCATCAGCGACAGTCGAGGCTCGATGCCCTTCTCGACCATCGGCCGG
>JAXDPB010000012.1:0-92681 GCA_034668585.1 Sphingomonadales bacterium
AGGGCAGATTCCCACGCGTTACGCACCCGTGCGCCACTAGACCCGAAGGTCTCGTTCGACTTGCATGTGTTAGGCATGCCGCCAGCGTTCGTTCTGAGCCAGAATCAAACTCTCAAGTTAATGTCCGACAACCACCCCGGGGGAAAACCCGAGGAAGAGGCCGGCATCTCTGGGAGCCGTTCCTGCACTTCACATATACTGTGGATATGTAACGAGACATGTAGGGTCGATCCCTGAAGCAAGCTTCATAGGAAAGACCTTTGGAACGGCTTAGCTTTAACCGACCAACGACACCCAAAGGCTGTCGCTGACCGGGGCCGCCGCCCACATGTCCCTTCATCTAAACCGACAATGTCAAAGAGCCGCGACTTCCTGTCCCCTATGACCGGGGCAACCGGGTTACCGATTGAGAAGACGCAGACGGGTCGGGCAAAACCGCCCCGCCGGTGAAGGGCCATATATGGAGGCGATTTGCCTCCGTCAATGGCTTTTTTCGGAAAACTCCCGAAGCTTCGCGGCGCCTTCGAACCGGAGTTCGAGCGCCTCCCGACCGGCGGCCGAAGCCGAGGAAGGATTCGAGGCTGGAGGGTTTTTCCGAAAGAACGCCGCCCGAACGGGCCGCGCCTTCACGAACCTATTTAGGTGGGGCTTACCCCGCCTTCAAGGCCTGCTGCTTTAGTTTTCAAAGATTGTCAGCGACTTAGCTCCCGAAGGATGCCGGCCGCCGGCGAGGAGGCTGATCTAGATAAGGGTCGGCGGGGTTGCAACCCCCCGAATCGGCAGGCTCGCGACAAAAAGCCTTACGCGCTCTGGATATAGGCGCGCATCGCCTCGGCTTCCTGCTCGATTCGGTTGATCCGGTAGGCGACGAGATCGCCGATCGAGACGAAGCCGATCAGCCGCTCGCCCTCGACCACGGGCAGATGACGGATCCTACGCTTGGTCATCTGCGACAGAGCGGCGAGGGCCGAGACGTTGCGCTCGATGGTGATGGCCGGGGCGGTCATCACCCGGCTGACCGGCCAGTCGAGCATGGCGGCGCCGTCGCTGCTCAGGCAATAGATGACGTCGCGCTCGGACATGATGCCGACGACCCGCTCGCCCTCCAGCACCGGCAGGGCGCCGATCCTCCTGCCGGCGAGCAAAGCCACCGCCTCGCGCACCAGCGTCCCCGTCTCCACGCTGACGATATCGGGCGTCCTGCCCTCGAGAATGGCGGCGATGGTCATCGGCCCGACTCCTTTTTCGCCCGACTCGGGTTGAATCATCCCATGGCGAAGGCCCAAATGCAAAGCATGCCCCAACCCGACCCCCTGCCCCGCAAGGCCGAAGCCTCCGCGCTCGCCTGGTCCCGCTACCGACGGATGATGAAGTGGATGGCCCTGGCCTCGGCGATCGCGGCCGCGCTGGCGGTCGCCTATCTCAAGGCGACGAGCGACTCCATGCCCTGGCAGATGGTGCTCGCGACGATCGCCGGAGTCGGCCTGTCGGTGATGCTCGGCACCGCCTTGATGGGCCTCGTCTTCCTCTCCGACCGAAGCGGCTATGACGATGCCGCTTCCGGCAAGGACAAGAGGCCGTGACCGAAACCAAGCGCGAGCCGATCCTTCGAGTGGTGCCGAGGCCCGGCGACATCAACTCCAACGGCCATATCTTCGGCGGCTGGGTGCTCAGCCAGATGGACATCGCCGCCGGCATCGTCGCCGCGCGCGAGGCGGACGGGCCGGTGGCGACGGTGGCGGTCGACGCGATGAAGTTCATCGCTCCGATCCTGCTCCACGACCTCATCTCGGTCTATGCCTGGGTCGAGCGGATCGGCCGGACCTCGATCGGAATCCGCATCGACGTCGTCGCGATCCGCGACCGCGGCGCCAGGGAGGTGAAGGTGACGGAAGGGCTGTTCACCTTCGTCGCGCTCGACGAGGACAACCGGCCGCAGCCGGTGAAGCGGGGCGTCTAGAGCAGGATCGTTTTGTCTGATCCGTCATTGCGAGGAGCGAAGCGACGAAGCAATCCGGCGGGTCTCGGAAGGCCTCTCTGGATTGCTTCGCTTCGCTCGCAATGACGGAGGGAATCAGCCGGAAACGATCAGGCCCTAGCGCTCGGTCTTCATCCGGTAGCGGAGCTCTGCCGCCCCGTTGGCGGGCACCCGGGTCCGCCACAGCGGCCGGCCGTCACGCTCTCCGAGCCGCTTGCCCGGCGTCTCGAAGCGCGCGTCGACGCCCAGCAGCTGGATCTCCACCTCGACCGCGAACGGCTTGGCGTTGGTGACGGTCAACAGATAATCGTCCCATTCGGGTCCGTCCCGCTCCCTCACGACCGTGGAGACGACGTCCGTGGACATGCCGACCTCGAGCTCGAGCGGCTCGCCGACCGCGACGTCGTCGATCGAGCCGCGGCCCACGAGGATCCGGCGTCCCCCCTCGACCTCGAAGAAGGCGATCCGCCCGGCCGGCAGCGGCAGGCCGAGCCGGTCCTCCTCGCGGTTGCGGGTGACGAGGGTCGGCCACAAACCGTGCACCGCCTCGCCCGAGACGCTCCAGCGGTAGACGATCTGGACCGGGACCCGGGTGCGGCGGAACAGCGCCACCTGCTTCTGGCTGTTCGCCGCCACCGTCACAGGCTCGGGGATGCGGTAGAGCTTGAGGTCGCCCAATTCCTCCTGGCGCGCGAAAAATTCCTCGGCGCCGATCGCCGTCACCGCGACCGCCGATTCCATCACGGGAGCGCGCGCCGACACCTCCAGCAGCTCCGGCGGCGGGCCGGGCGGCGGCGGCTGGAACTCCTCGAGGTCGCTGGTCGTCGAGCCCGCCGGCCAGCATTGGAGGCGGATCGGCGGTGCCTCCGGCTCCGACCGGTCCGAGGCTTCGCGATTGAGCCGCCCGGCGACGGCCTGGGTGTCGGCCCGAACGAATCCGGTCTCGTCGCCATTGGCGAGGGTCAGCCAGGCGAACAGGTCCATCCGGCGCGAGTCCGGCGACAGCTCGGCGACATAATCCGCCTGCCAGTCGAACCCGCCGGCGAGATAGGAAAGGGTGACGACGGCCCGCGCGGCGGCTCGGCTTCGGGTTCGCACCGACAGGGTCGGCCTGGCCGACAGGCCAAGCGGGACCTGTCGGTAGATCAGGGTCTCGCCAAGGCCGGTGCAGCGCAGGGACTCGACCCCGGCCGGAGTCTCGAGCACCACCGCTCCGTCCGCGCCCGACCGGATCACCGCCTCGGTCTCGCTCACCGCGCCGGTGGCGCCCGACGTCCGGCGGACCTGGACCCGCCGGCCGAGCGAGGCGTCGAGCAGGCTTCCGGGGGAGAGCAGCCAGGCGTCCTGGTTCTTTTCCACCACCCCGTCCGGGAGGCCGGTGACGATCGCGCTCTGCGGAAGGATGCCGCCGGCCACGCCCTCGAAGCGGATGTCGGCCTCGCCGGCCGGGATGTCGATCGTCCGCCGTTCGCTGACCAGGGCGTAGCCGTTCAGCCAGTCGAGGTTGAACGGCTGGTCGGCGGCTCGGCCGGGATCGCGGTAGACGGTGACCGCCACCGCCTCGGGGCCCGGCGAGGTCGCGACCGCCTGGCCGAGCGCCGGCGCCGCCAGAAGGCCGAGCAGCGGCAGGAAGCGGCGAAGCGCCACGCTCCGGCTCAGTAGCGGGTGTCGAAAGTGACGGTGACCACGGTCTCGCCATTGGCCGGGACCGCGACGTGCCAGAGCGCGTCGTCGGCCGAGGGGCGTTCGCCCGGCTGGCTCTGCTCGACGATCCGGACGTCCCCCCACAGGCCGGACTGGACGAGATCGACCGTCACCGGCTGCGGACGGGCGTTGGTCAGGGTGTAGCGCATTACGGTCCGCCAGCGGCTGTTGCTCATCTTCTGGCGGCTGACCACGACCGGCTGGACCTTGACGTCGAACGCCTCGCCGGTCTTGAGCCCGATGTCCGATCCCATCGGGGTATGGCCGATATTCTGCTCGCCGATGAACTGCGCGTTGCCGCGCGAATCCTTCATATAGACCCTGACCGTGCCGGCCGGCAGAGCGTCGCCGAGCCCCTGGTTGCGCGAGCTCGAGAATTGCAGGACGGTGTCGGCGCTGCCGCCGTCGTCGCGGGCGCCCAGCCAGCCGTTGCGATAGACATAGGCGCGCTTCGCCGCCGCTCCGGTGACGTCGAGGAAGCTGACCTGCTTGGTCTGCTGGTTGGCGATCGTCGTTCGCTCCTTCAGCGGATAGAGGTAGAAGTCGCCGAGGCTCTCGCGCCCCGCGGTCTCGGTGCCCGGGCGGTTGCCGGGCGGCGGCGGGCGGTAGCCGCGATCGTAGGAGGGCTGGCCGCCGCCGACGGTGCCGGCGACGAGCAGGGTATCGGCATTGGTGAAGGTGGTGCCGGTAGTGTTGGTCAAGGTCACCCAGCCCTGGACGTCGATCCGGCCCGCGGCCTCGTCGAACAAGGCGACATAATCGGCCTTCCAGCTCATTCCGGGCGTGAGGTAGCTGAGAGTCACCGGCCGGGTCCCGGCCCGGGCCGCTTCGACCGTGACCGACAGAGTCGGCCGGGCGCGCAGATTCTCGGGAATGCTGTCGAAGATCACCCGCACCGGCAGGCCGTCGTCGCGCAGCACCTCGATGCGATCGCCGATCTGGAGGACGACGCCGCCATTGACCGCAAGCACCTTCGCCCGCTCCCGCTCCTCCTTGCCGGTGGCCGGGTTGGTCCGGACGAGGGTGATGGTCTCGCCGACCGCTTTTTCCATCAGCTTGGCGGGCGAGAGCAGGTCGAAGTCGAAATTCTGCTCGACGACGGCGACGTCGCTGCCGCTCAACGTCACCGTCTCCGGGCTGATCTGCCCGGACACGTTGGGAAATTCCTGCCGGGAACGGCCCGTGGGAAGGTTGAGCTGACGCGTGTCCTGAACGAGAGCTAGATTCTGGTTGTAGACGGTAACGGCGAGATTGGCCTGACCGTCCTGCGCCAAGGCGGGGGCGGCGATGCAGGCGGAAAGCAGGAGAAGGCGGCGCATGATCGGCTCCCTGGCTCGGACCGGACAGAAATGATACATTATAACCTAGACGTCAACGCCGATCCGTGGCTGCAGCGAAGGTAGTCGGCGGCAAGGCCGGCGGTGATCGCGCTTTGAGGTCGGGGCATGGAATCTTCTCCCTGAACACGGCGGCATCATTCGTCCGCATGTCCCTTCGACGCGCCCCGCCGGGAAATCCTTGGGTTCAGGAATCAATTTTTTTCAGCGTACCGCTGGGAGGCAGCGGGCCGGGCAGCGGCGCGCCTTTCAAAAAGAAAGGCGGCGGCCCCCGGAGGGACCGCCGCCTTGCTGGTGATCGATGTTCGAGCGCCTCAGGCGGCGGGGGCGATCTCCGTGTCGCCATCCTCGGCGCGGGGACGGCGGGTGCGGCGGGCGCGCACCGGCTTGGCCGGCGCATCGCCCTCGACGACCGAGATTGCGGGCGGAAGCACGTCGAGCGAGATGGTCCGCTCGTCGGCCTCGCCCTGAGCTTCGGCGCGCGGCTCGTCGCGGTCGCGGCGGGCGCGGAAGCGCTCGGGCCGGCGTTCGCCGTTGCGCTCCTCGCGGGGCTGGAACTCGCGGCGCGGGCGCTCAGCCTGCTCGGTGCGCTCGGGACGTTCGTTGCGATCTGACCGTTCGGGGCGTTCGGTCCGCTCGGGACGTTCGTTGCGATCTGACCGCTCGGTGCGATAGCCCTGATCGGAACGGTTGCCGCGGTCGTCGCGATTGCCGCGATCCTCGCGAATGTGACGATCGTCGCCGTCCTCGTCGCCATCGTCGCCGTCGGCGGCCATGCCCTCGTCCTGATCCTCGTCCTCGTCGGATCCGTAATCGTCGCGGCGGGGACGCTGCTCCTCGAAGCGGGCGCGGGTCTCGTTGAGGACCCGGTAATAATGCTCGGCGAACTGGAGATACCATTCGGACTGCACGCGGTCGCCCTGAAGCTGGGCGTCGCGCGCCAGCGACTTGTATTTCTCAAGCAGCTGCGCCGCGTTGCCGCGCGAACGGTTGTCCTGGCGGTTGCCGACACTGGGTGACTGGTTCGGCGAACGCGGTCCGCCGCCACCGCGGCCGCGACGGCGGCCGTTCTGACGATTGTTGATCAAATGTAGGTCCTCGTCCTCGTGGTCCTATTCAAGCCACTGCGACAGCCGGGCCCCTCCCGGCCGCATCTTTCTGCGCGACACCCGGGCGGGACCGCGCACGCGGCCTCCGCCACCTCACGCTGGACCGTCCTGGGACGATTTAGCAATCGGGGGTCGGCGACGGTTGGCCTCACGCATTCATTGCTGTGAAGAGCCCCGTCCCTGTTCCCCTATGTAGCTATGACCGCAACGAAATCCAAGCGGAAATATGATCACCTGGATTAGCGACTTAGCAGCAGGCAGCGCTCGACACCTTTAAGGTCGTTGCGTGAGGATATCGTAAAGCCCGATCCAACGAACAGCGCCGCCGCCGCGTCGTGCTGGCCAGCGCCGAGCTCGAGGCAGGCGAGGCCCCCGGCGGCGAGCAGCCCGGGCAGCTGCGGGGCGAGGCGGCGATATTCGGACAAGCCGTCGGCGCCGGCGAAGAGCGCCCCGGGCGGCTCCCAGTCGGCGACGTCCCGCGGCAGGTCGGCGCCGGCTTCGACATAGGGCGGATTGCAGAGGATGAGGTCGAAACGTTCGTCGATCCCCGCCCCCCAGTCGCCCTGAAGAAAACGGGCTCGCGCGGAGAGGCCGAGCCGCTCCGCGTTGCGCCGCGCATAGCCGAGCGCGACTTCGGAAAGGTCGACGCCGACGCCGCTCGCACCGCGCCATTGATCGAGCGCCGCGAGCAGCAAAGTGCCGGGCCCGGCGCCGAGGTCGAGGATTCGGCCCGGACCGGCCGCCCCGAAATGCGCCGCGGCCGCCTCGATGAGGCACTCGCTGTCGGGACGGGGAACGAGCGCGCCGGGGCCGACCTCCAGCTCGATCGTCCAGAAGGCCCGGCGGCCGGTAATGTAGGCGACGGGCTCGCCCGCCTCCCGGCGCGCCACCAAGGCGTCGAAGGCGGCCGGCGCTTCGCCGCCCATGTCCCCCAGCAACATGGCTTCCCGCTCGACCCCCAGCCCATGCGCCATCAGCAGCTCGGCATCGAGGCGCGGCGTATCGCTTAACGCGGTCAGGCGCCGGGCGGCGCCGGCGATCGCCTCACTGAGCCTCATCCAAACTCGCCAGGCGCTCGGCCTCGTCCTCCGAGATCAAGGCGCCGATCAGCTCGTCGAGCTGACCTTCCAGTATTTCGGGCAGACGGTGCAGCGTGAGGTTGATGCGGTGGTCGGTGACCCGGCCCTGCGGATAATTGTAGGTTCGGATCCGCTCCGAGCGGTCGCCCGAGCCGACCATCGACTTGCGCGCGCCGGCGCGCTCCGAAGCGAGCCGCTCGCGCTCCTGCTCGTAGAGGCGGGTGCGGAGCACCTTCAGGGCCTTGGCCTTGTTCTTGTGCTGCGACTTCTCGTCCTGCTGGATGACGACGAGGCCGGTGGGAAGGTGGGTGATCCTGACCGCGCTGTCGGTGGTGTTGACCGACTGCCCGCCCGGACCAGACGAGCGGTAGACGTCGATGCGCAGGTCCGCGTCGTTGATCTGGACGTCGACCTCCTCGGCCTCGGGCAGCACCGCCACCGTCGCGGCCGAGGTGTGGATGCGGCCGCCGCTCTCCGTCACCGGCACGCGCTGGACCCGGTGGACTCCGCTTTCATATTTGAGCCTGGCGAAGACGCCCTGGCCGCGCACCGAGGCGACCACCTCCTTGTAGCCGCCGACTTCGGCCGAGCTGGCCGAGATGAGCTCGACCTTCCAGCCCCGGTTCTCGGCATAACGCTGGTACATCCGGAAAAGGTCGCCGGCGAACAATGCCGCCTCGTCGCCGCCGGTGCCGGCGCGGATCTCGAGCATCGCCGGGCGCTGATCGGCGGCGTCGCTCGGAAGCAGCTTCAGTGCCAGCGCCCGCTCCGCCTCCGGCAGCCGGGCCTGCAGGTCGGCCAGCTCCTCGCCGGCCATGTCGCGTATCTCGGCATTGGCATCCTGAAGCATCTCGGCGAGCAATTCGATCTCGGCGCGGATCCGCCGAACCTCGCGCGCCGCGACGGCGACGGGCTCGATCTCGGCATAATCCTTGGAGAGGCGGACGAACTCCTCGGGCGCGACATTGCCCGCCGACATCGCGTTCTGCAGATCCTCGCGCCGCGCCTCGATGGCGGCGATCCGTTCGGGGGAGATGCCGGTCATTGCGCCACCCCGGCGGAAGCTGGAGCCCAATCGGAGCGTCCACCCCTGGGGGAAGCGAAGATACAGCATGGATTCCAGCTTTCGCTGGAATGACGAAGCGGCCCGGTCATGCCTTGAGCGCCCCGGCCAAATCCGTCAGCTTCACGCTCCTCTGCTCGCCGCTGCGCAGGTCCTTCAACGCCGCCTCGCCCCGCGCCAGCTCGTCGTCGCCGAGAATGACCGCATAGCGAGCGCCGCTGGCATTGGCCTTCTGCATGCGTCGCTTCATATTGCCCTTATAGGCCATTTCGCAGGCGATCCCGGCGCGGCGGAGCTGCGTGACGAGGCCGGTGGCCGCCGCTTCGGCGGCGTCGCCCAGCGGCACCAAAGCGGCGTCGACTCCCGTGCGCTCCGGAAGCTCGATCAGCATCCCGAGCCGCTCGATCCCCGCCGCCCAGCCGACCGCCGGCGTGTGCGGTCCGCCCATGCTCTCGATAAGGCCGTCATAGCGCCCTCCCGCGATCACGGCGCTCTGGGCGCCGAGATCCTCGGTGACGAACTCGAAGGCGGTGTGCCGGTAATAATCGAGGCCGCGCACCAGCCGCGGGTCGCGAGTCCACACGATTCCGGCGGCGTCGAGGCCGGCGGTCACCCTCGCGAAATAGTCGGCAGCCTCGGGCGTCAGATAATCGTCGACCACCGGTGAGGAGTCGACGATCGGCCAGTCCTGATGCTCCTTGCTGTCGAGGATGCGCAGCGGGTTCTTCTCGAGCCGGGCGCGGCTCTCGGCGGAGAGGTCGTTGCGGTGCGCCTGGAAGTAATCGACCAGCGCGGCGCGCCAGGCGTCGCGTGTGGCGGGGTCGCCGAGCGTGTTGAGCTTGAGGTCGACGCGCTCGCCGATGCCCAATTCGGCGAGGAGCTGCGCTCCCATGGCGATGATCTCGACGTCGGCGGCCGGCTCGCCCGCGCCGATGATCTCGGCGTCGAGCTGGTGGAACTGGCGGTAGCGCCCCTTTTGAGGACGTTCGTAGCGAAAGGCGGGGCCGTGGGTGGCGAGCTTGACCGGCGCGAGTTGCTGCCAGCCTTCCGAGAGATAGGCGCGGCAGATGCCGGCGGTGAATTCGGGGCGCAGGGTGAGGCTGTCGCCGCCGCGATCCTCGAAGCTGTACATCTCCTTGGAGACGATGTCGGTGGTCTCGCCGATCGAGCGGGCGAAAACCTCGGTCGCCTCGAACACGGGCATTTCCACTCGGCCGAAGCCGTAGAGCTTGCGCACGCGTTCGAACGCCGCGACCACCGCCTGGAAGCGGTCTGCGTCCTCGCCCCAGATGTCCTGGGTGCCCCTTATCCTCTGCGGACCCTTGCTCATGGGCGGCGCCTTAGCATTTTTGCGGGCGCTGGGAAGGCACCCCCTTTTTCGTCGTCCCCGCGAAAGCGGGATCCATGCCGACTCCGAGCCGAACCGCCCGCCGCAGGGATTCCCGCTTTCGCGGGAATGACGGAGCATGGGCTGGACGCGGCGCTCGGGACTCGGCATCGGAGCGACGCCCCACATAGAGAGTCGCCCATGCGTATCCGCAACTTAGCCCTAGGCCTCCTCCTCGCCGGCACCGCCGCCGCCTCGCAGCTGCCCTCCAACTTCACCCGGGCCGAGCCGACCGCCCGAGTCGACACGATCCCGGCGGCGCGGGACGTGCCCTTCCCCGGCACCATCCGCCTCCGCGTCGACGCGACCGACACCGAGCGCCGAATCCTCCGGGTGCGCGAGACGATCCCGGTGCCGCAGGCCGGCGATTTCGTCTTGCTCTATCCCAAATGGCTTCCGGGCAGCCATTCGCCGAGCGGGCGGATCAACAAGGTCGCGGGTCTCAGGATCTCCGCCGGCAGCCGGCCGCTGACCTGGCGCCGCGACCCGACCGACGTCTACGCCTTCCATGTCGACGTTCCGCAAGGCGTGAAGTCGATCGAAGCCGAGTTCCAGTTCGTCTCCCCCACCGACGAGGACCAGGGCCGGCGGGTGCTCACTCCGGAGCTGGCCAGCATCCAGTGGATCGCCACCTCACTCTATCCGGCCGGCTATTATGTGCGCGGAATCCCGGTCGAGGCGTCGGTGACGGTTCCGCGCGGCTGGAAGGTGGCGACCGCGCTGAGGCCGACCAGCGGCGCCGGCGGCTCGGCCATCACCTACGGAACCGTGCCCTACGACGTGCTCGTCGACTCCCCCGCGCTGGCCGGCGCCTACATGCGCAAATGGGAGCTGAGCCCCGACGTCACCTTGAACGTCGCCGCCGACCGGCCGGAGGAGCTGGAAGCGACGCCCGAGCAGATCGCCCTCCACCGCAAGCTGGTCGAGCAGGCGGTGAAATTGTTCGGCGCCCAGCATTACGACCATTACGACTTCCTGCTCTCGATCTCGGAGAATCTCGGCGGCATCGGCCTCGAGCATCACCGGAGCTCCGAGAACGGGGTCAAGACCGGCTATTTCACCGAATGGGCCAGCGCGCAGCGCGACCGCAACCTGCTGCCGCACGAATATACCCATAGCTGGAACGGCAAGTATCGCCGCGGCGCGGATCTGTGGACGCCCGACTATCGCACCCCGATGGAGAACAGCCTGATGTGGGTCTATGAGGGGCAGACCCAGTTCTGGGGCTACATCCTAGACGCCCGCTCCGGCATGATGTCCAAGCAGGAGACGCTCGACGCGATCGCCGCCACCGCGGCGACCTACGACCAGGCGACTCCGGGGCGAAGCTGGCGCCCGCTCATAGACACCACCGAGGATCCGATCATCGCCCAGCGCTCGCCGCAGCCGTGGCGCGGCTGGCAGCGCTCCGAGGATTATTACAGCGAGGGAATGCTGATCTGGATCGACGTCGACCGGATCATCCGCCAGCAATCCAAGGGGCGACGGTCCATCAACGACTTCGCCCGCGCCTTCTTCGGGGTCAACGACCGCGACTATGGCGAGCTCACCTACACGCTGTCGGACGTGGTCTCGACTCTGAACCGGGTCCAGCCTTACGACTGGGCGGGCTATCTCGACCGCCGGCTCAACGCCTATACCGAACGGGCGCCGCTGGAGGGCATCACGCAGGGCGGCTACCGGCTGGTCTATACCGACACTCCGACCGACTGGTTCAAGGCCGGCGAGAAGAAAACCAAAGCCGTGGACCTGAGCTATTCGGGCGGCTTCAGCGTCAGCACCCGCGACGGATCGATCACCGGCGTGATCTGGGACAGTCCCGCCTTCGACGCGGGCCTGACCACCGGCGGCAAGATCCTCGCGGTCAATGGCCGCACCTTCGACGGGGAGGGGCTCAAGCGAGCGATCGCCGCCGCCGCGAAATCGAAGGAGCCGGTCCGGCTGCTCGTCCAGGACGGCGACGTCTTCCGCACCGCCGAGCTCGCCTGGCATGGCGGTCTTCGCTACCCGCGGCTCCAGCCGACCGCCGGCGGCAAGGGCACGCTCGACGCCTTGCTTCAACCGCTCCCGTAGGAGACAAAGCTCATGCGCCACGCTCCCCTCGCTCTCTCGATCCTCCTCCTCTCCACGGCGGCCGTCGCGGCCGACCGCCCGGACTTCAGTTCCTCGGCCTCGGCCAGCGCCAACACGAAGGCGGCGCTGAAACGGATCAAGGCGCTCAATCCGCGGGTGAACGCCGTCATCGCGGTCGACCCGACGGCGATGGATCAGGCGCGGGCGCTCGACCGGGCCGGCCCGCGCGGGCCGCTGTTCGGGATGCCGGTCCTGATCAAGGACAATATCGAGAGCCTGGGGCCGCTGCCGACCACCGCGGGGAGCCTCGCTTTGGCGCAGAACGTCACCAACCGGGACTCGCCGCTGGTGGCGCGGCTTCGGGCGGCGGGCGCGATCATCGTCGGCAAGACGAATTTGTCGGAATGGGCGAACATCCGCTCCAACAACTCGATCTCGGGCTGGAGCGCCTATGGCGGGCAGACCCGCAACCCGCACGCGCTCAACCGCAATCCCTGCGGCTCGTCGAGCGGAAGCGGCTCGGCGGTGGCGGCGGGGATGGTGCCGGCGGCGATCGGCACCGAGACCGACGGCTCGATCACCTGCCCGGCCGCGGTCAACGGCATCGTCGGCTTCAAGCCCAGCGTCGGCCTGGTCAGCCGCACCTATGTCGTCCCGATCAGCCACAGCCAGGACACTCCGGGGCCGATGACGCGGACGGTGCGCGACGCCGCCCTGGTCCTTTCGGCCATCGCCGGAAGCGACCCGGCCGATCCCGCGACCGCCGACGCGGACAGCCATCGCGGCGACTTCGCGGCCGGCCTCGCCCCCGATTCGCTGCGCGGCAGGAGGATCGGCGTGATGCGCTTCGCCAGCGGCTTCGGCACCGATCCCGCCTTCGAGGCGGCCCTGCAGACGCTCCGGGCGCAGGGCGCGACGCTCGTCGAGATCAAGGAGTTCAAGGGCCGCGACGTTATCGGAAGCAACGAGCTCACCGTGCTGCTCACCGAGCTCAAGGCGGATATGAACGCCTATCTCGCCACCACCCCGCCGGCGGTGCGCACCCGTACCCTCGCCGACCTCATCGCCTTCAACGCCGCCCACGCCGATTCCGAGCTGGCCCTGTTCGGCCAGGACACGTTCGAGCAGGCCCAGAAAACCAAGGATCTCTCCGACCCGGACTATAAGAAGGCGCGGGAGACGAGCCTGCGCCTCGCGGGCGCCGAGGGAATCGACAAATTGCTCAAGGACAACAATGTCGTCGCCCTGGTCGGCCCGACCATGCCGCCGGCCTGGCCGATCGACGCCGTCAACGGCGACCAGATTTCGGGCGGCGGCGGCGGCGGGCTGGCGGCGGTGGCCGGCTATCCCCACCTCACCGTTCCGATGGGGGCGGTGAAGGGGTTGCCGGTCGGGTTGAGCTTCATCGGCCCGAAATGGTCGGACCAGATGATCCTGTCGCTGGGCTACGCCTACGAGCAGGCGTCGAAGAAGCGGGTCGAGCCGCGCTTCCTTCCCTCGATCGAGGAGAGCCCGGAAATCGCCCCGCATCTGCGCCCGGCGAGGTAGCCGTCATTCCGGCGGAAGCCGGGACCCCGGCGAGGAAAAGCGCCGGCGCCTACTCTCCCTGGGGTCCCGGCTTTCGCCGGGATGACGACCTGGGCTTCCGCTTCGCCGCGCCCCGCGCTCCCGCTTCCACCGCCAGCGCCGCCCAATGCCGCATCGCCTCCGGATCGTCGTAGACGTCCTGAGGGGCGCGGCGGTAGTTCATGACGTCGACGCGCCCGTCCCTGAAGGTCACGCTGAACTTCTCGCAGCCCTCGGCATCCCAGATGAAGTCGGCCTCGGCGTCGGACTTCAGCCACAGGCCCTCCTCCACCAAAATAGCGAAAATCGTGCCGTCGAGGTAGAGCGTCGCCCCGCCCATCATCCTGCGCATCGTCACCCGGCCGAGCGGCTCCAAAACCTCCTCGACCCAGGCGTAAAGGCCCTCGTCATAGCTCATGCCGCCGTCAGCCGAAGCCCGACGATGCAGGCGATGAGCGCGAGGAGGAGGAGGATTCGGACCGACGTCACCGGCTCGCCGAACCAGAGGATCCCGACCAGCACCGTCCCGGCCGCTCCGATTCCGCCCCAGATAGCGTAGGCGGTGCCCATCGGGATGTCGCGGGCGGCGCGCTCGAGCAGTCCCATCGACAGGGTTACCGAGGCGAGGAAGCCCAAGGTCCAGGACAGGCTCCTGAAGCCGTCGACGAAGCGCAGGCAGGTGGTGAAACCGACCTCGAACAGCCCGCCGACGATGAGCAGGAGCCAGGCCATCAGGCGCCCGCCTCGATCGCCGGCATCGGCGCCGAATGCGGCCGGGTCGCGGCCCAGCAGGCGCCGACGATCATCGCCGCGCCGACGAGCGTCAGCGGCTGGACGGGCTCGGCGAAGACCAGATAGCCGAACATCGAGGCCCAGACGAAACCGGTATATTCGACCGGGGCCAGCCGCTGCGCCTCGGCCCGTGCATAGGACCAGGAGAGGAGGAGGAGCGAGCCGAAGGCGAGCAAGGCGGCGCCCAATATCGCCGGAAGCTGAGCGGGCGGCGGCGCCGTCGCCACGAACGGCGCGGCGAACGCGAAGCAGACCGCCATGACGAGGGCGGTGAAGAAGGCGATCTCGACGGGCCCGGCGAGCTGCGCCTGCTGGCGCATCAGGATGATGTTCCAGGCATAGAGGCCGGCCGAGCCGAGAATGGAGATGGAACCGAGCAGGGCCTCCCGTC
The DNA here is from genome assembly GCA_034668585.1 of Sphingomonadales bacterium. GTDB lineage: Bacteria > Pseudomonadota > Alphaproteobacteria > Sphingomonadales > Sphingomonadaceae > Allosphingosinicella. The sequence goes on from JAXDPB010000012.1 coordinate 14,480, forward strand.
CGAGCTCGGCCTGCGCCTGGCCTGCCAGGATCACCACCACCCCGGCGAAGCCGAGCAAGGAGGCGAGAATGGCGCTTCGCTCGATCCGCTCCTTGAGCAGCACCGCCGCGAGGTAGAGCGCGATCAGGGGCGCCACGAAAGCCAGCGCGATCGCCTGCGCCATCGGTACCCGCGCCAGGCCCCAGAAGAAGGTGAGGGCCATGATGCTGCCCATCGAGCCGCGGATCAGATGGACTCGCAAAGCCGCCGACGACGGACGCGGCGAGCGGCGCAGGAAGAAGACCGCGCCGCCGATCACCGCCCCCGCCAGAGTCCTCCACAGCAGGGCGTTGTAGGTGCCGATGGCGAGCGACAGGCCCTTCATCAGCGCGTCCATGGCGGAGAAGAGCGCGATTCCGAGCGTCGCCACCGCGAACGGTATGGCCGGCCGGGGATGGAGCGGAGGCGCGTTCATGGGCCGCCGATAGCGGGCGGCGGGCGGCGGCGCTACCGGAGGCGCATATAGTCGCCGCTCATCTCGACCGAGGAGAGGCGGGAGAGATAGGTCTGGCCGAGCAGCGGCTGATCGAGCCCCTCGGCGATCGCGCCCTCGACCCGGCGGACTTCCTTGCCCTCGATCGAGACCCGGTCGAGGGTGATGATCTTGCCGCGCACCGGACCCGAGGCGCCGGAGCCGATCACCTCGAACTCGCTCGCCGAGAAGGGAATGCCGAGCCGCCGCGCCGTCTCCACCGGAAGGACGACTCCGGTGGCGCCGGTGTCGATGACGAAATTGACCAGCTCGCCATTCACTTGAGCGTCGACGTAGAAATGGCCGTTGCCGCGCCTTTCCAGCACCGTTTCCCGAGGCTGCCCGTCCTGGACCGCCGCGAGCGCGGGTGCGGGCGCCTTCCCGCTCGGCCACAGCGCGCCGATGCCGGCGCCGATCGCGACGACGAGGAAGAGGGCCTTTTGCATTGCCGCGAGGCTAGCCGAATCGGGTGAAGGAAGGGCTAAAGGCGCGGCGGCCGCCACCCGTCCTCCCCGCGAACGCGGGGATCCATGCGGGCATGGGGGCGGCACGAACTCAGCATGGATTCCCGCTTTCGCGGGGATGACGAGACGGGACTGCGACAGGCCGGCGCGGTTTCGACCTATTCCGCGGGATGCGGCGCCGTCGCTCGAAATTGCGGCCACGCGTCGCGAGTCACTTTCAACGCCGAGCGGAAGAAGAGGAAGGCGATGATCGCGGCGATGGCGATGTCGGGCCAGGCCGAGGCGGTGAGCGAGACCAGGAAGGCCGCCGCGAGCACTCCGATATTGGCGAAGACGTCGTTGCGCGAGCATTCGAAGGTGCTCGACAGGTTCACGTCGTGGCTCCGATAGGGCCAGAGCAGGCCGACGCAGCTCAGATTGGCGACCAGGGCCATGCCGCCGAAGAGCAACATGATGCCGGAAGCGGGCGGGTGCTCCCACACGATCTTCAGGACGATCTCGACGATCACGCCAAGGCCGAGGGCAAGGATGAAGCCGCCCTTCGCCAACGCCATGCCGGCGCGCCAGCGCAGGCTGCGGTTCAGCGCATAGAGGCTGATTCCGTAAACCAGCCCGTCGCCGAGCATGTCGACCGAATCGGCCATCAGGGCGGCCGAATCGGCCATGATCCCCGCCCCGAACTCGAGCACGAACATCATCAGGTTCAGCATCATCACGACAACGAGGACCCGTCGAATGTCCTTGTGCAGGGCGATCCGCTCGAGCTCGTGGCCCTTTTCATCGCAGCAATGCGCGCTCATTCGGCCGCGTCCGGAAGGGCCAGGGACGCCGCCTCGATCTCGGCGGCCTTGGCCTCGACGAGGCGAACGATATGATCGACCATCTCCTCGTCGCGGACATGATGGTCGGTGACTCCGGACAAATAGACCATGTGCTTGCCGTTGCCTCCGCCGGTGATGCCGATATCCGTCTCGCGCGCCTCGCCGGGCCCGTTGACGACGCAGCCCAGGACGGAAAGGGACATCGGCGTCCTGATATGCGACAACCGGTCTTCCAGAGCCTGAACGGTGCGGATGACGTCGAAACCCTGCCGGGCGCAGCTCGGGCAGGAGACGACTCGCACGCCGCGGTTGCGGATGCCCAGCGATTTCAGGATCTCGAAGCCGGCGCGGACCTCCTCCTCGGGCTCGGCGGAGAGCGACACCCGGATGGTGTCGCCGATTCCGAACCAGAGCAGGGAGCCGATTCCGATCGCGCTCTTGACGGTGCCGCCGCGAAGCCCGCCCGCCTCGGTGATTCCGAGATGCAAGGGGCAGTCGACCGCATCGGCGAGCTGCTGGTAGGCGGCCACGGCGAGGAACAGGTCGGACGCCTTCACGGCGACCTTATATTCGCGGAAATCATGGTCCTCGAGCAGCCGGATGTGATCGAGGGCGCTTTCGACCAGAGCCTCGGGGCAGGGCTCGCCATATTTTTCGAGCAGGTCGCGCTCGAGGCTGCCGGCATTGACTCCGATCCGGATGGCGCAGCCATTCGCCTTGGCCGCTCGGACGACTTCGGCGACTCGCTCCGCCGAGCCGATATTGCCCGGATTGATGCGCAGGCAGGCGGCTCCGGCGTCGGCCGCCTCGAGCGCGCGTTTGTAGTGGAAATGGATGTCGGCGACGATCGGCACCCGGGCCGCGCGGACGATCTGCCCCAGCGCCCGAGTCGAATCCTCGTCCGGACACGAGACCCTGACGATGTCGGCGCCCGCTTCTTCGCAGCGGCGGATCTGGTCGACGGTCGCCCTGACGTCCGCGGTCACCGTGTTGGTCATGGTCTGGACCGTGACCGGCGCGCCGCCGCCGACCGGCACGGAGCCGACCATGATCTGGCGGGACGGACGGCGCGCGATATCGCGCCAGGGGCGAACGGACATCGGGCCCATATAGGCGTTTGAAAGCGCTGGCGAAAGCCGCGCGCCATGGAGGGCTACTTAATTCCTCCCCTGCAATGCAGGGGAGGAATTAAGGCGTCAGAGGTAGAAGTCTCCCGTCACCAGCGGCGTGTTGCCGCTGAAGACGATTTCGAGATCGACGTCGCCGTCGCCGTCATTGTCGCCCTGCAGCCAGGTGTCGGTACCGTCATACCAGTAGCGCAGCTCGCCCGCGGCGCCCGAAAAGGCCGAGGTGCCGATGAAGGTGAAGGCCTGGTCGCCGTCGGTCAGCACATCGGCATCGACGCCCCTGAGGTCGATCTTGTCGTAGAAATGCTCGAAGTCGGTGATTCGGTCGGCATATTCGTCCGTGCCCGTCTCGCCGCTGACGAACCGGAACATGTCGCCGCCGCTGCCGCTGGTGAGCACGTCGGCATCGCCGCCGCCGATCAGCAGATCGTCGCCGTCGCCGCCGTTCAGAGTGTCGTTGCCCGCGGCGCCGCGCAATTCGTCCGCGCCGCCGGAGCCGTTCAAAGTGTCGTTGCCCCACTGGCCGATGATGATGTTGCCGAGCGAGTTGCCGGTGCCGGTGAAATTGCCGACTCCGGTGAAGGTCAGATTCTCGACATAGGCGGTGAGGCTGTAGGCGAGGAGCGTGGTTTGCACCTGGTCGATGCCCTCGTTCATCTGCTCGGTCACGCTGTCGCCGGCATCGGCGACCAGATAGGTGTCGTTGCCGAGGCCGCCGGCCATGGTGTCGCTGCCGGCGCCGCCGTTCAGGACGTCGTGGTCGCCCTCGCCGTAGAGAAGGTCGTCGCCGTCATTGCCGTTCAAAGTGTCGGCACCCGCGCCGCCGTAGAAGACGTCCACGCTCGTCCCGCCGTTCATCTCGTTGGCGAGGCCGTTGCCGGTACCGGTGAGCATGTAGTTGGTGATGTTGGTCAGCTTCTCGACATAATCGGGGAGCGCGTAGCTGGCGAGATTGCGGATTCGGACCTCGTCGCCGGTGCCCCCGCCCGCCAGTTCGGTGACCACGTCGCCGACATTGTCGACATAATAAATGTCGCTGCCGGCGCGGCCCACCATCGTGTCGGCGCCGGCGCCGCCGTCGATGACGTTGCCGCCGCCGTTGCCGCGAAGGACGTCGTCATAGGCGCTGCCGGTGAGATTCTCGATGCTCGAGAGGCTGTCGTCGGCGGCCGCGCCGCCCAGCTCGAAGATGCTGAGGTCGATCGTCACCGCCGCGGTGAAGGTGTAGGCGACGGTATCGCTGCCCGAGCCGCCGCTGACGCTCTGCGCGCCGGAGCCCATGATGAAGACGTTGTCGGCCGAGTTGCCGCTAACCGAGATCGATCCCGAATAATAATGAAGGTCGGCATTCTCGACATTGGCCGGCAGGGTGTAGCTGGACTTGCGCACGCGGACGGTGTCCGTCCCCTCATTGGCATATTCGGTCACCACGTCGAGGCTCGATTCGACGTTGTAGGTGTCGTCGCCGGCGCCGCCGATCATCGTGTCGTTGCCCAGCCAGCCGTCGAGCAGGTCGTTGCCGGAGCCGCCGTCGAGATGGTCGTCCCCCGCGCCGCCGTCGAGATAGTCGTTGCCGTCTTTGCCCTCGAGCCAGTCGTTGCCCGTGCTCGAGTAGATTTCGTTGTTGCCCGCGCTTCCGAGGATCGTACCCCCGGTGGTTTCGCTGTAATAGGTCTGCTCGATATAGGCAGTGCCCATGTCGAAATAGGAGGCGGAGACATAAGCGAAGTCTTGATCGCCGTCCGCGGCTTCGACGATCACATCGTTGGAATCGTCCACATAATAAGTATCGTTGCCATAACCGCCGACCATCAGGTCGGCACCCACTTGTCCGTTCAGCGAATCGTTGCCGTAGCCGCCGACGAGCAGGTCATCGCCGTTACCGCCGTAGAGAAAGTCGTGGCCGTCATAGCCGTAAATCTCATCGGCGTCGCTCGTGCCGGTTAGAGTCTCGTTGCCGGCTGTCCCCTCGATCACTGCCATGTCCAATACCCCTTTTTTCCGATGCGCCCGCACAGGCCGGAGGCGCCGCGCTTTGTTTAATGGGTATGGAGCCGGAGCAGGTTAATTCTTTCGCCAGCCAAAGCATTAATTGGTCGGAAACGGAGCTTTTATTTAGTTTCGTATGCGTATCGACCGGGACCGCCGTTACGCAGGCGGCCCCGGTCTCATTCGCGCCTAAAGGACGAAATCCGAGCCGGCGAGGGATACCGCCCCGTCGAGCCGGATTTCGAAGTCGGCGACGGCGTCGCCGTTGATGTCGCCGGCCACCCAGGTGTCGACTCCGTCGAAATAGGTGCGCAGCTCACCGGCCGAGCCGCTGAAGGCGGCGCCGCCGACGAAGCTGAAGGCCTGGTCGCCGCCGACGCCGGTATTCGCGTCCCAGCCCGAAACGTCGATCAGGTCGCCGCTGGCGAAGTCGGTGATCCGGTCGGCCTGGGCGCCGGTCCCGCTCTCGAAATAGCCGATCCGGAAGACGTCGGCGCCGGCGCCGCCGGTCAGCACGTCGGCCCCGGAAGCGCCGATGAGGAGGTCGGCGCCGTTGCCGCCGTCGAGCGCGTCGTCGCCGCCCTGGCCGCGCAGCGTGTCGGCGCCGTCGAGGCCGTTCAGGCTGTCATTGTTGCCGCCGCCGTAAATGACGTTGTCGAGCGAATTTCCGGTCAGGGCGACCGCCACGGAGCCGCCGTTCCAGTTGAGATTCTCGACGTCGCTGCCCAAGGTGTATGAGGAAAGCGTCGTATAGACGGTGTCGATGCCCTCGTTGGCCGCCTCGACGACGACGTCGCCGCTGTCGTCGACCATGTAGACGTCGTCGCCGTCATTGCCCTCCATATAGTCGGCGCCCGCGTCGCCCGCGAGGACGTCGCCTCCGGCTCCGCCGTAGAGGAAGTCGTTGCCGCCGAGGCCGCCCAGATAATCATAGCCGTCGCCGCCGGAGAGCGTGTCGCCGCCGCCCGCGCCGATGATCTGGTTGTTGAGGTCGTTGCCGGTGCCGGTGAAGCTGCCCGCCCCGGTGTAACGCAGATTCTCGACGTTGAGGCCGAGCGCGTAGGCGGCAAGGCTGGTGCGCACCAGGTCGGTGCCCTCGCCGGCATTCTCGATCACCGAATCGCCGATATCGTCGACGATATAGGTGTCGCCGCCGGTGCCGCCGCTCATCGTGTCGGCGCCGGTGCCGCCGTCGAGCGTGTCGTTGCCGCCATTGCCGTTCAATATGTCGTCGCCGCCGAAGCCGAAAATCTGGTCGGCGCTCGAGCCGCCGTTGAGGGTGTCGTTGCCACCCGTGCCGTTGATGATAGCCATGCCGAAAGACCCCTTCGCTCAAGACGCCGCGACAGGCGGCGCCAAGGCGAGGAGGTTTAGTCCCGGCCACGGCGGGAGTCCTTGCGTACAAGCCGCGAACTTGATCTGGAATGGAGCCTATTCAGTCCGTTTCGGAGCCGTTCCGGCCGGCCGCCCGCGCGGTCTTTTCTCGGGCGGAGCGAGCTTTATCCCGCGCCGGTGCATCGCCTCGCGCAGAAGGCATTCGATCTCGGCGTTGACGCTCCTCAGGTCGGCCGACGCCGCGCGCTCGAGCGCCGTCCAGAGCGCGGGCTCGATGCGCAGCGGGAACGCCTTCTTGGGAGCCGGCGGCATCCTCCGGCCTATTGGTAGAGGGTGCCGGTGTTGACCACGGGCTGGGTGCTGTGCTCCGAGCAGAGCACCACCATCAGGTTGGACACCATCGCCGCGCGGCGCTCGTCGTCCAGCTCGACGACATTCTTCTCCGAGAGCAGTTGAAGCGCGTTCTCGACCATCGAGACGGCGCCGATGACGATCTTCTGCCGAGCCGCGATCACCGCCTCGGCCTGCTGGCGGCGAAGCATCGCCTGGGCGATCTCGGCGGCGTAAGCGAGATGGGTGAGACGGCATTCGTCGATGGTGATTCCGGCGACCGCGACCCGCTCCTGCAATTCCTCCGTCATCTGGTGGCTGACGATGTCGGCATGGCCGCGAAGGGTCGTCTCCTGGTGCTCGATGTCGTCATAGGGATATTTGGCGGCGATCGCCCGCACCGCGCTCTCGATCTGGACGAAGACGAACTTGTTATAGTCGTCGACGTCGAACAACGCCTGGGCGGTGTCGGTGACCCGCCAGACGACGTTGGTGGCGATCTCGATCGGGTTGCCCCGCAGGTCGTTCACCTTGAGCCGCTCCGAGGTGACGTTGTGGACCCGGGTCGAGATCTTGGTCCGGGTCAGCCACGGCCAGCGCCACCTCAGGCCGGCGGTTCGGTCGCTCCCCTTATAGTCGCCGAACAGCAAGAGCGCCGCGGCCTGGTTGGGCTGGAGCAGGTAGAAGCCGGGCGCGACCACCACGCAGCCGAGGATGCCGACGATCAGGATCAGGAACCCCACCCCATCCGCGCCGCCGGCCATGACCGCGGGCCCCGCCAGCGTCGCGGCGAATGCCGCGAGCAGCGCGAGCAGCATCGCATAGCCGTTATACGCCTGAGCCGGCCGCTCCCGCGACAGGCGCAGCGCCTGGCGGTTGGGGGAATCGATCGCTGAAGTCGCCATTCTGCCCTCCTGTAATGATGATATCATAATTATATGAAGTGCGGCTTGCAAGCCGTCATTGCGGCAAAGCGAAGCAATCCAGCGGCACGGACTCCGGAAGCTGGATGGCTTCGTCCCCTGCGCTCCTCGCAATGACGGACCTGGCCCCGCCCAGCCTTGCCCCTCCCCCTCCCGACGGATAGGGCCGGGCTTCCCGTGCGTTGCCGCGCCGAACGGAGCTTTCGAATGAGCCAAATCCCCTGGAAGCTCGTCGTCCACGGCGGCGCCGGAGTGATCGAGCGGGAGCGGTCGACTCCGGAGCAGGACCGCGACATCCGAGCCTCGCTCGACCGGGCGCTTGAGGCGGGCGCCTCGATCCTGGCCGCCGGCGGCAGCGCCCTCGATGCGGTCGAACGCGCCGCCTGCGTGCTCGAGGACGCTCCCGCGTTCAACGCCGGCCGAGGCGCGGTGTTCACCTATCAGGGCACCAACGAGCTCGACGCGGCGGTAATGGACGGAGCAAGCCGCAATGCCGGCGCCGTCACCGGTGTCACCGCGACGAAAAATCCGGTCAGCCTCGCCCGAGCGGTCATGGAGCACAGCCCCCACGTCTTCCTCAGCCGCGAGGGCGCCGACCAATTCTCGCGCGAGCGCGGCCTGGAGCAGGTCGGTCCCGAATGGTTCTCGACTCCCGAGCGCCGCCGCCAGCTCGACGCGATGCTCGACGGGGACGGCCATTATTTCGACGAGGAGCTCAAATACGGCACCGTCGGCGCCGTCGCCGTCGACGTTCACGGCCATGTCGCCGCCGCGACCTCGACGGGCGGGCTCACCGGCAAGCGCTGGGGCCGGATCGGCGACACGCCGCTGATCGGCGCCGGCACCTATGCCGACGACCGCGCCGGCGCCGTCTCGGCCACGGGCGCGGGCGAATATTTCATCCGTGCCGCCGTCGCCCACGAAATCTGCGCACGCATGCGAATGATCGGCGAGAGCGCCCGCACCGCCGCCGACACGGTCATCGCCGACGTCGGCTCGTTGGGCGGCAGCGGCGGGGTGATCGTCGTCACGCCCGCGGGCGACGCCGCCTTCGCCTTCAACACGCCGGGAATGTACCGCGGCCTCGCCTCCGCCGAGGGCCGCCAGGTCGCCATCTACGCCGACGAATGACTGAAATCGGTGTCTGACACCGAATTTACGGCGGCTCATAATTCGGTGTCTGACACCGAATTTACGTCATAATTCGGTGTCTGACACCGAATTTACGTCGACGAATGACTTTCCGTCACCCCAGCGAAGGCTGGGTCCCAAGGGGTGAAGATCGCCGCGCCTTTCACTCGCCGGGGTCCCGGCCTTCGCCGGGACGACGATATCGGTTATGGACGTTGCCATGGTCAAACGCCTCTTCGCGCTCGTCGCCCTTCTCCTCCTCGCCTCCCCCGCCTCGGCCTGGTGGGAATATGGCCATTACAGCGTCGGCCGGGTCGCCATGCTCGAGGTCAAGCCTTCGACCCGAGCCGCCGTCCTTCGCCTGCTCGCCCAGTCGAAGCTGCTCGAGACTCCCGAATGCCCGGTGCGAACGATCGAGGAGGCGAGCTACTGGCCCGATTGCGTCAAGACGCTCGGCGAGCGCTTCAGCTACGCTTATTCCTGGCATTACCAGAATGTCGATATCTGCAAGCCGTTCGATCTCAAGTCGGCCTGCAAGGACGGCCATTGCGTGTCGGCCCAGATCGAGCGCAACGCCAAGCTGCTGGCGGATCCGAAAGTGCCGGCGCGCGAACGGTTGATGGCCCTGGCCTTCCTCGTCCACTTCATGGGCGACCTCCACCAGCCGCTCCACGCCGGCGACAAGAGCGACCGCGGCGGCAACGACTTCAAGGCCGATTACGGCGCCATTCCCTCGAACATCCACGCCATCTGGGACGGCCTGCTCGCCGACCGCAGCATCTCGTCGCCGCCGTCGGACGCGGCGGGAATCCTCTCCGCGCTGATGCCGGAGGAAAAAGCGCAGATGCGGCTGGGCTCCGTGCAGGACTGGTCGCAGGAGAGCTGGGCGACGGCGAGGGAGTTCGGCTACGGGGCGCTGATGGCCGACCCGTGCGGCCCGCTGCCGACGAGTCGGCCGAAGATGGACGAAGCGACGGTGCAGCGGCTCATCCCAATCCTGCGAAGGCAGGTGGCGCGCGGCGGAATCAGGCTCGCGCGGCTGCTCGACGAGGCTCTGGGGTAAGCCGTCATTGCGAGCGAAGCGAAGCAATCCAGTGCGGCCTCGGAGGCCCGGCTGGATTGCCGCGTCGCTTCGCTCCTCGCAATGACGGTCACTCCGGCAACACCGTCACTGCCCTTCGATTCTGCGCCCACGCCGTCTCGTCCGATCCCAGCGCCTCGGGCCGCTCCTTGCCGTAGCTGATCACCGTCATCCGCCCGGCGGAGACTCCGCGGGCGGCGAGATAGTTCTTGGCGGCATTGGCTCGGCGGTCGCCCAGGGCGAGATTGTAGTCGCGGGTGCCGCGCTCGTCGGCATGCCCCTCGACGGTGACTCGCACGCCGGGGTTCGACTGGAGCCACGCGGCCTGGGCGTCCAGGATGGCGCGGTCGCGGTCGTCGAGATCATATTGGTCGGTGTCGAAGAACACCCGGTCCCCGCCCATGCCGACGGCGGCCAGGAAAGCGCCGCGCGAGCCCGGCAGAGCTTCGTCGCCGACCCCGCCCGCCGATGCGTCCTCGCCGGTGTCGGCCGATGCGTCGGCACTCTCTCCGGGCGGCGGCGGCAGCTGCTTGGGCGCCTTCTTGCCGCAGCCGGCGGTCAGCGCCAGCGCCGCCGCGATCGCCGCGACCTTCCAGGGGGTTGCTCTCATGCTCACTCTCCTTCGGATGCTTAAGGGAGGATCGGGCCCCAGGCGGGGTCCGATCCGTCCAGAGGGGTTGGGATCCGGCGCTCGTTGCGTCCGGTGAGGTCGACCTGCCAGACGCTCGACTTGCCCGAGCGGCCCTGGCTGGTGCGGAAGAACTGGAGGACCCGCCCGTTGGGTGACCAGCTCGGCGCCTCGTCCTGCCAGCTGTCGGTGAGGAGCCGCTCGCCGCCGCCGTCGGGGCTCATTACGCCGACCCGGAAATTGCCCGCGATCCGGGTGAAGGCGATCAAGTCGCCGCGCGGGCTCCATTCGGGAGTGGCATAGCCGCCGCCGCCGAAGCTGATCCGCCGCGGGTTGGAGCCGTCCGCGTTCATCACGTAGAGCTGCTGGCTGCCCGAGCGGTCGCTCTCGAAGACGATCTTCGACCCGTCGGGCGAATAGGAGCCGCCGACGTCGATGCCCGGCGAGCTGGTCAGCCGCACGGGCGTCCCGCCCTGGGCCGAGACCCGGTAGATGTCGGTATTGCCGTTGACCGACATCGCATAGAGGATCCAGCGGCCGTCGGGCGAGAAGCGCGGCGCGAACGTCTGGTTGCCGCTCTCGGTCACCACCCGCTGGCGGCCGGTGCCGATGTCGTAAATGTAGATTCGCGGGCGCTTCTCGACATAGGAGAGGTAGACGATCTGCTTGTAGTCGGGCGAGAAGCGCGGGGTCAGGACGGTCGACTGGCCGTTGGTCAGGAAGCGGTGGTTGGCGCCGTCGGAATCCATGATGGCGAGGCGCTTGACCCGTGCACCCTTGGGTCCGGACTCGGCGATGTAGGCGATTCGGCTGTCGAAGAACGGGCTCTCGCCGGACAGGCGGGAGTAGATGGCGTCGGCGCATTTATGCGCGGCCCGGCGCCAGTCGCGCGGCGCCACGACATAGCCCTGTCGGGTCAGCTCGGACTGGAGGGCGACGTCGTAGAGGTAGCAGCCGACCGTGAGCTGCCCGTCGGGATTGGCGCGGACGAAGCCCTGGACCAGGGCCGCGGCGCCCGCGCCGCTCCACGCCGGATAAGCCGGGGCCGTCACTTCCGCGAACGGGACGGCGCGGACTCCGGCCGGCCCGACCGGCCGGAACAGGCCGCTGCCGCGAAGGTCCCCCGCGACGACCTCGGCGACCTGCCGGCCGAGCGCCTCGGTGGTGCCCGCCGGAGTCTCCGCCGTCTGCGGAGTCGGCATGACGGGGACGGCGATGACCAAATCCTCGCCGCTCTCGTCGGTGACGTCTACGCTGAGCTGGGCCTGGGCCGGAAAAGCGAAAGCGAACAGGACGAGCGGGAACAGGCGCTTCATCATTGCGAGAGCCTCTTGTCGAATGTGACTCGGAGCGACTTCCACGCCTCGTAATATTGGGCGGGAAGCCGGAACGGAGAAGCGAGACGGACGGCGCGGGCCGCCTGCTCCTGGTGAAGCTTGACCTGAGGCCGGTTGCTGGCGGTCTGGCCGCTGGTTCCGACGATCCGGACGTCGGTCACCCGGCCGTCCTCGGCGAGCGCGATGACGACCTCGGTGCGCAGCTGCTCGGCGTCGGCGCCGGTCGGCGCCTTCCAGTGCGGCTTCAATTGGCGACGGACCTCGGCGCCGAGCGAGGCCTGTACCGCCGGGCCCGCGGCGGCCGCCGGGGGCGTGGCGGAGCGGCTGTCGCTGGAGCGGTCCGAAACGCCGGTAAGGAGCCCGGACAAACGCCCGGTCGGACGGCTTTGCGCCGGCTTCGCGACCGGTGCCGGCTTCGGCGGCGCCGGGCTCGGCTTCGGCTGCGCCTTGGGCGGCGCCGGCTTCGGCGACGGCGCGGGAGCCGGCGCCGGCGTTCGGATGGCCGGTTCCGGCCGGGGGACCGGCTGCACCTGCGGCGGGGCGGGCATGGCCGGCACCGGCGGCCCGGCCTCCGGCGCCACGAGCGGCGCCGGGTCCACCGCGGAAGGCGTGGGCGCGGTGCTTTCGAGGCCGACATCCTCGACGAAGGAGACTTCGATCGGCTCGCTCTTCGGCACCGGCAGGCGGGTGGCGGCGAAGCCGAACGACAGCGCCGCCAGCAAGGCGAGATGCCCCGCCGTCGCAACTCCGAGGCCGGTCGCTTCGGCCCGATCCATCAGCGCTCGAGCCCCTGAGTGCTGACCAGGGCGACCTTCCTCAGCCCGGCCGCGTTGATCTCGCCCATCACGCCCATGACCCGGCCGTAATCGAGGGCCTTGTCGGCGCGCAGGAAGATGCGGGGACCGCCAGGCTCGCGAGAGGATGCCGCGATGGCGGCAAGGCGCCGGCCGAGCTCGGCGGGCGGCACGATCCGATCGTCGAGGTGGAGGGTGCCGTCGGCCTCGAGCGAGATCTGGACGGGCCTCTGCTCCTGGTCGAGAGCGCCCGCCTTGCTGTCGGGAAGGTCGACCGGGACCCCGGCGACGAGCAAGGGCGCCGTGACCATGAAGATGATCAGCAGGACGAGCATCACGTCGACCATCGGAGTGACGTTGATCTCCGCCATCGGCGAGCGCCGGGCGCGGCGGTTCGAGCCGAGGATGGGGCCCATGGCCATCTACAGATCCTCCCCGGGACGGGGAATGCCCAGGCTGCCGGGGGCAGCCTGCACCTGGGCATGACCGCGACGCGTAGCGGCGTGGTGGAGGGGGGCTGGAGCGGGGCGCAGAACCCCCTCCACCAGGCTTGGCCTGGTCCCCCTCCCCGTCCCGGGGAGGAAAACCCTCATCCCTCCAGCTCCAGCTCGCGGCTCAAGGTGGCGTGGAAGCCGTCGGCGAAGCGCTGGAGGCGGGCTTCGAGGCGATTGATTCCGAAGCTCATGCGATTGTAGGCGATCACCGCGGGAATGGCCGCGAACAGGCCCAGGGCGGTGGCGAACAGGGCCTCGGCGATGCCGGGGGCGACCACCGCCAGGCTGGTATTGTTGGCGCCGGCGATCGCGCTGAAGCTGCGCATGATCCCCCAGACCGTGCCGAACAGGCCGACGAACGGCGCCACCGAGCCCACCGTGGCGAGAATGTTGAGACGGACGGCGAGCCGGTCGACCTCCTCGGTCAGCGCCGAATGCATGACCAGGGCGAGGCGCGAGCGGGCGCCTTCGCGGTCGACGACCTTGCCGCCGGTCGAGCGCCGCCACTCCGCGATTCCGGCGGCGAGCACCTTCGCGCTCGGCAAATCGGTCTGCCCGCGGATCTCGTAGAAACGGTCGATGTCGTCGGCCTTCCAGAAGTCGCGCTCGAATGCCTGCGAACCGTTCGAGGCCCGGCGCAGCCGGAGCGCATGGCCGATGATGATCGCCCAGGTCCAGATGCTGGCGAGGAGCAGGCCAAGGATCACCGCCTTGACCACGACGTCCGCCTGGAGGAACAGAGCGACGGGCGACATGCTGCCTCCCGTCATCGCCAGATCGGTCACTTTCATCCTTCTCCTAACAGCCGCTGGAACGCTTCGATCCAGACCCGCGGCTGGCGCCGGGGGCGGCCGTCCAAGGTCAGGAAGGCGGCCGTCACCCTGGCGTCCGCCAGAAGTTCATCGCCGCGCATGACCCGCTGATGAATGAGCACGCTCGCCGCCCGGATCGCCTCGATCTCGGTCGCCACGACCAGCTCGTCGGCGAGCCTCGCGGGAGCGCGGTATTTCACCGATAATTCGGCCACCGCATAGACTCCCTCGCCGCCCTCGAGCGCGCCGCGCTGGTCCACCCCGATGATCCGAAGCATGTCCGAGCGGGCGCGTTCGATGAAGCGCAGGTAATTGGCGTAATAGACGATGCCGGCGACATCGGTGTCCTCGAAATAGACGCGCAGCGGAAAGAGATGCGTGCGCGCCCGCATGACGCCGTCCGCCGGCTTCGGTCCGTCCCCGCCCATGGCGACGGCTCTATCGGCTGCCGATTCGCCGCCGCAACCCCAAAGCAACCCGCCGGGACGAGGCGTGACGATTTTACGTCGGTGGGTTCCCGCCTTCGTCATCCCGGCGCAAGCCTGGACCTCAGGCCGGAAGGCCACTGCGCGTCTCCCCGAGGTCCCGGCGTTCGCCGGGACGACGGTTCAGCGCTTCGCCGCCACCTGAGCCTCGACCAGCCGGATCAAATCCCCCTGCGCCACGTCCATGTCGGCGAGGTGCATGCCCCAGCCGGGGTTGAGCTTGCCCATCCTATAGACGTCGCCCGGGATTCGGTCGGTGCGGGCGTCGGCAGGGTCGGCGTTGACCGTGACGGCCAGATAGCCGGCCTTGCCTTGGTGGGCGCAGGCGGCGGTGACCAGGCCTTCGGTGCGCAGGAACGGTGTGGTCGGAGCGCCCTGGCTCGACCAGACGACGGGCTCCGCGCCGATCTGCGGCGGCGCCAGGGTGAACCAGTAGGAATCGAGCCTGGCGCTGCCTCCGCCGAGCGCGCCGGGATTGGTGCAGCCGGCGGTCATGCCGTCGCGGGCGGCGCGGCCGAGGAAGGCGGCGTCGGGGGGCGGGCTGCCGGCCCTGAAGGTCATGTAGGTGATGACGCAGCCGGTCTCGCCCATTCTGGAACAGAGCGGAGTCGACTTGAGGCTGCCTCCGACCCTCTTGCCCTCGGGCACCTCCACCGCCCAGCCGAGCAGGATCGCCGAGAGCATTCGCCGGGCGACGGGCTTGCCCTCGATCTCCTCGGCGAGCAGCTTGAGGAGGTGGATCGAGCCCTGGCTGTGGCCGATGAGGACGAAGGGCCGGTCCGAATTGCGGTGGGCGAGGAAGTCCTTCCAGGCGGCGAGCACGTCGCCATAAGCGGTGTTGAAATTCGCGCTGACGTCCTCGCCGGCAAAGGCGCGCGGCAGGGCGGCGAGCGTCACCTGGCGGTAGAGCGGCGCATAGGTCCTGCAGACTCCGCCGAAGCGGGCGAGCTGCACCGCCGCGACGGCATTCTCCTCGAGGCCGGCGACGAGGTCGCTGTTGAGGCCCGGATCGCGCGAAATGGTCGGATAGACGTAGAAGCAGTCGGCCCTGGCCTCCTTGTTCGGAAGCACCTGGCCGGTCGAACCGTAGCCGTTGGCGTTGAGCGCCGTCGTCGCCAGCGGCCCGCCGCAGGCGTCGGCGCGGCCGGGGAGGCAGAGCCAGGCTTTATCCTGGCGATAGTCGGGCGCGGCGGCGGGAGTCTCGGCACCGGCGGCGGGGCTCGCGAGCAGCAGGGCCGCCGCGGCGGCGAATTTGCGGATGGCGGTCATTTTCTTCCCCCTTCGAACCTTGCATCGATCAACCGTCAGTCGAACAGTCCGTCCTGCGCCGTTTTCGGCTGGGGCAGGCCGAGATGGGCCCAGGCCTTGCCGTTGAGGCAGCGGCCGCGGGCGGTGCGGGCGACGAGGCCGAGCTGGATCAGGAACGGCTCGATCACCTCCTCGATCGTGTCGCGCGGCTCGGAGAGGCCGGCGGCGAGCGTCTCCACTCCGACCGGCCCGCCTTTGTAGAGGTCGGCGATCATCATGAGGTAGCGCCGGTCCATCGCATCGAGGCCAAGCTGGTCGACCTCCATCCGGGTGAGGGCGCCGTCCGCGACCTGGGAATCCACCTCGCCGGCACCGCCCGACTGGGCGAAGTCGCGGACCCGGCGGAGCAGCCGGCCGGCGATTCGCGGCGTTCCGCGCGAGCGGCGGGCGATTTCCCGGGCGCCATCCTCGGTGAGCGAGAGGCCGAGCAGGCGCGCGGCGCGGCGGACGACCTGCTCGAGTTCCTCGACCGAGTAGAAGGTGAGACGGACCGGGATTCCGAAGCGGTCGCGCAGCGGGGTGGTGATCAGGCCCTGGCGGGTGGTCGCTCCGACCAGGGTGAATTTGGGCAGGTCGATTCGGACCGATCGCGCCGACGGACCCTCGCCGATCATCAGATCGAGGGCGCGGTCCTCCATGGCCGGATAGAGGATTTCCTCGACGGCGGGCGCGAGGCGGTGGATCTCGTCGATGAAGAGGACGTCGCCATCCTCGAGGTTGGTGAGCAAGGCGGCGAGGTCGCCCGACTTGGCGATGACCGGTCCCGAGGTGGCCCGGAAGCCTACTCCCAGCTCGCGGGCGATGATCTGGGCGAGCGTCGTCTTGCCGAGGCCGGGCGGCCCGAAGAAGAGGACATGGTCGAGCGCGTCGCCGCGGCTCTTCGCCGCCTCGATGAACACCCGAAGATTCTCGCGCGCCGCCTTCTGGCCGACGAAGTCGTCGAGCGTCTTGGGGCGCAGGGCGGCGTCAATATCCTCGGGCCGCCGCTCCCCGGTGATGATCCGCTCCTGTTCCACGAGGCGAAGCTTTAGTCGAAGCGCTCCCGCTGTCGAGTAGCATCGTCATCCCGGCGAAGGCCGGGATCCCAGCGGGTGAAAGGCACCGGCGCTCTCCACCCCCTGGGCCCCAGCCTTCGCCGGGGCGACGGCTCACCTCGCCGCCTTCTTCAGAGCGGTGCGGACCAGCGCGTCCAGCGTTGCCTCCGGCCCGAGCTCGGCTTCCGCCTTGCCCACCGCGGCCGCCGCCTCGCCTGGGCGGAAGCCGAGGTTGAGGAGGGCGGAGACGGCGTCGGCGGCGGCGCTTCCGGGCGCGGGCGCGGAGCTCGAGGCGGGCCCGAGGGCGAGGCTTCCGACCTTGTCCCTGAGCTCGTGGACGATGCGCTGGGCGAGCTTGGGTCCGACGCCGGGCGAGCGGGCGATCATCGCCGAGTCTCCGCTCGCCACCGCGCGATGGAGATCGTCGCCCGGCAGGGTCGAAAGGATGGCCAGCGCCACTCGCGCGCCGACGCCCTGGACCGAGGTCAGCAGGCGAAACCAGTCGCGCTCCTCGCCCGAGGCGAAGCCGATCAGGCGGATGTCGTCCTGGGCGACCTGCATGACGGTGTGGAGCACCACTTCGCCGTCGACCGGGCCCAGGGCGGCGAGGGTGCGGGTGGAGGCGAAGACGAGATAGCCGACGCCGTTGACGTCGATCACGGCATGGTCGGCCGCGAAGCTGTCGAGAAGGCCGCGGAGCCTGGCGATCATGCGGCGTGGCTCCCCAGAGCGCGCGCGCTGGCGAGATGGTGGGCATGGGTGATCGCCAC
This sequence comes from Sphingomonadales bacterium, assembly GCA_034668585.1. Classification (GTDB taxonomy): domain Bacteria; phylum Pseudomonadota; class Alphaproteobacteria; order Sphingomonadales; family Sphingomonadaceae; genus Allosphingosinicella. The sequence goes on from JAXDPB010000012.1 coordinate 31,854, forward strand.
CGCCAGGGCATCGGCGGCGTCGGCTCCGGCGATCTTCACTCCGGGCAGAAGCCGCTGGACCATGGCGTGGACCTGCCCCTTCTCGGCCCCGCCGGTGCCGACCACCGCCTTCTTGACCAGCCGCGCCGCATATTCCCCGACCGGGACGGTGGCGGCGGCGAGGAGGACGACGCCGCGGGCCTGGCCCAGCTTCAGGGTGGACTGGGGATTGTCGTTGACGAACACTTCCTCGACCGCGGCGCTGTCGGGGCGGTGCTCGGCCAGAACGGCGAGCAGGCGGCCGTGCAGATCGACGAGGCGCGCCGGCAGCTCGGCCTTCGGATCGGTCCGGATCTGGCCGTTGGCGACATGGCTCAGCCGGTTGCCCTCGGCGGCGATCACTCCCCAGCCGGTGCAGCCCAGCCCGGGATCGAGGCCGAGGATGATCAAAGCTTCTCCATCACCTCGTCGGAGACTTCGTAATTGCCCCAGACGGTCTGGACGTCGTCATCCTCCTCGAGCGAGTCGATCAGCTTGAGGAGCTGGCCGGCATCGTCGCCATCGACCTCGACCGAGGTGCCGGGGCGCCAGGCGAGCTTGACGCTTTCGGCCTCGCCGAGGGCGTTTTCGAGCGCTCGGGCGACGCCGTGAAGATCCTCCTGCGCGGTCCAGATCTGGTGGCCGTCCTCGTCCGATTCGACGTCCTCGGCGCCCGCCTCGATCGCCGCCTCGAAGACCGCGTCGGCACTTCCGGCCGAGGCGGGATAGGTGACCAGGCCGAGCCGCTCGAAGCCATGGCTGACCGATCCCGACGCGCCGAGATTGCCGCCATTCTTCGAGAAGATGGTGCGCATGTTGGTGGCGGTGCGGTTGCGGTTGTCGGTCAGGGCCTCGACGATGATGGCGACCCCGCCGGGGCCGAAGCCCTCGTAGCGAAGCTCCTCGTAATTCTCGGCGTCGCCCCCCGAGGCCTTGTCGATCGCGCGCTGGATATTGTCCTTGGGCATCGACTGGGCACGGGCGGTGGTGACGGCGGCCCTGAGGCGCGCATTGGCGTCCGGATCGGGCAGGCCCATCTTGGCCGCGACGGTGATCTCGCGCGACAGCTTGGAGAAGATCGTCGAGCGCTTCTTGTCCTGGGCGCCCTTGCGATACATGATATTCTTGTACTTGCTGTGGCCGGCCATGGCGTGCGGGCGATCCTGCTGTTGGGGTGTGGGAGAGGCGATACCGGGAGGGCCGCGTTCGCGCAACGCGTCAGGCGCGGCCCTCCGTCATTCCGGCGGAAGCCGGAACCCAGGAACACCGCCACGGGAGAGCCCCAGAGGCAGTGTTCATGGATGCCGGGTCAAGCCCGGCATGACGGGGGGTCCCGGTTCTGCGCGGATTCAGTCCAGCCCCAGGGCCGCCTTGTAGGTCTCGAGCAAGGCGTCGGCTTCCTGGCGGTCGTGAGTCTCCATCTTCCTCAGGCGGACGATGGTTCGGATCGTCTTGGTGTCGTAGCCGCGCGACTTGGCCTCGCCGTAGACGTCCTTGACGTCATCGGCGATCGCCTTCTTCTCCTCCTCGAGCCGCTCGATCCGCTCGATGAGGAGCCTCAGTTCGTCCGCCGCGATGCTGCCTTCGGCCATCATTTTCCCTTTTGCCCGGTTGAGAGGCTGCGGCTCTAGTGAAGCAGCAGCGTCGGCTCAAGCCTCGCGACTGCTTCCTTCCGGACTCATTCGCTGGCGGTGCGGGGCCGCTCCTGATAGGCTCGGTCTTCCGCACTCGTTGACCTGTGGGGTTGGTCATGAGGAAACGCCACCTGTTCGTGCTGACGGCGTCGCTCGCGACGGGCGGTTGCATGCAATATCTCGTCCAGCCGCCGGCGCCGAGCCTCGCCGGCAGCCCGCACGAGGTCACCGCCAATTCCTACCTGGGCTCGGAGCTCCAGCAGCCGCCCTACGTCCTCGCCAAGAAGTGCGTCGACGGCGAGCAGCTCGCCCGGGTGATCGTCAAGCGCGACTTCGGACAGGGCTTGCTCAGCTGGATCACCTTCGGCCTCGTCGCTCCGGCGACCGTCGTCTACGAATGCGCGAATGTCGACGAGCCCGGCCTCGGCAATACCAGCGGCGGCGCCCGCTGATGCCCCAGGCGCCGATCTTCGACCCGGCGAAGAAGTGGCAGAATTTCCACCAGACCTATCTGCAGATCGTCGAGGGGACCTGGGATTTGCATCTGCCGCGGCTGGCGGCCGACGGCGCGACCTCGATGGAGGATCTGAAGGAGACGACGCGGCAGTTCCAGGCGCTGATCGCCGAGGCCCGCGCGAAGAACCTGCCGCTGCGCGCCGTCGGATCGCGCTGGTCGCTTTCCAAGGCGCCGACGACCAGCGGCTGGGCGCTGAACACCAACCGGCTTCGCGGCCGGATGAAGGTCGCCGCGGCCGATCTCGACCCCGCTTATCCCGGCACCGCCGACCAGAAATCAGGCCTCTACCTTTTCCAGTGCGGCAACACCGTCGCCGACGTGAACAAGGTCATCGAGGCGAAAAGTCAGCAGCGGGCCTTGTTTACCTCCGGCGCCGCCAACGGCCAAACGATCGTCGGCGCCACCGCGTGCGGGACGCACGGCTCGGCGCTCGATTTCGGGGCGCTGCACGATCATATCGTCGCGCTCCACCTGATCGCCACCGGCGACAGGCATTACTGGATCGAGCGCAAGAGCCGGCGCGTGATGGGCGATGCCTGGATCGCGCGCCTCGGCGCGAAGCCGATGCGCGAAGACGATGACCTGTTCAATGCCGCCGTGGTGTCGTTCGGCAGCTTCGGGATCATCCACGCCGTCGTCCTCGAGACGGCGCCGCGCTACCTGCTGGAAACCAACCCGCAGACGCTCAAGCTGGACGAGAATCTGTGGAAGGCGATCGGCGCGCTCGATTTCTCCGCCCATCCTTTCTTCGCCGGCAAGGGTCGGCCCTATTTCTTCCAGGCAGTGATCAACCCGAGCAACGACGAGGTGCTGATCAGCGCCAATTACCGGAAGGACTGCCCGGCGGATTACGTGCCGACCTACGGCCTGATGCAGAAGGACGGAGCGCTCGGTCCCGGCTTCGACAGCCTCTCGCTCGCCGGCGTCATCCTCGACCATTTCAAGGGCCTGATCCCGCGCTTCGGCAAGGCGGCGGCGGCGAGCCTGTTCGACACCAACGCGCGCACCGGAACGCCGGGTGAGATTTACGGCTACAAGGCGCCACAGCTGCACGTCGCCAGCGGCAGCATCGCCGTCGCTCTGCCCGATGCGCGGCGGACGCTGGAGACGCTGATCCAGCTCTACAAGGACATCGGACCGGTGCCGCTGGTGCTGGGCTGCCGCTACACCCGCAGGACTCCGGCCCTGCTCGCCTTCAACCGTTTCGACATCGGCCTGATGATCAGCATCGACGGCATCGACAGCGCCCATTCGCGGGCCTTCTTCGCGGCCGCGGCCGACCGGCTGGAGGCGCAGGGCATCGCCTATACCCAGCATTGGGGCAAATCGAACGCCTATACGGCGGACCGGGTGAAGGCGGCCTATGGCGGCAACGTCGCCAAATGGCGGGCGGCGCGGCGGCAGGTGCTGCCCGGCGACTCCGACCGGGCCCTATTCGACAATTCCTATATCGCGGAACGCGGCCTGGCGGGTTGAACTGGCGGCAGGAGAGGCTATTCGCCACTGCGATGCCGAATTCCGAAACGCTCCCCAGCAAATTCGTCCCGCGCACCCGCAAGGTGCGGATCCTCGCCACGTTGGGGCCGGCGAGCCGCACGCCCGAGATGATCCGCAAGCTCGCCGAAGCCGGCGCCGACGCCTTCCGGGTCAACATGAGCCACGGCACCCATAAGGATCATGCCCAGCTGATCGAGACGATCCGGGCGCTCGAGAAGGAGCTCGACCGGCCGACGACCATCCTCGCCGACCTGCAGGGCCCCAAGCTCAGGGTCGGCCTCTTCGGGGGCGACGGCGGAGTCGATCTCGAGAAGGGCCAGACCTTCGTCTTCGACCGCGATCACGCCGCCGGGACTTCGAAGCGGGTCGAGCTTCCCCACCGGGAGATATTCGGAGGGGTCGAGAAGGGGACCCGGCTGCTTCTCGACGACGGCAAGCTCGTCCAGCGGGTGGTGAGCGCGACCGCGGACCGGATCGAGACGGTGGTCGAGGTCGGCGGGCGCCTCAGCAACAACAAGGGGGTCAATGTCCCCGACGTCGTCCTGCCGCTCGCGGCGCTGACCGACAAGGACCGCGCCGATCTCGCCTTCGCGCTCGACCAGCATGTCGACTGGATCGCCTTGTCCTTCGTGCAGCGGCCCGAGGACGTCGCCGAGGCGCGGCGGCTGATCGCGGGCCGCGCGGCCCTGCTCGCCAAGATCGAGAAACCGGCGGCGGTCGACCGGATCGACGGCATCCTGGAGCTGGCCGACGCGGTGATGGTGGCGCGCGGCGACCTCGGAGTCGAGCTTCCGCCCGAGGCGGTGCCGCCGCTGCAGAAGATGATCGTCGAGGCGGCGCGGCGCTTCGGCCGGCCGGTCGTGGTGGCGACCCAGATGCTCGAATCGATGATCGAGGCACCCACTCCGACCCGGGCCGAAGTGTCCGACGTGGCGACGGCCGTCTATGACGGCGCCGACGCGGTGATGCTGTCGGCGGAGAGCGCCTCGGGCAAATATCCGTGCGAGGCGGTGACGATGATGAACTCGATCGCCACCAGCGTCGAGAACGACCCGACCTATTCCGAGCGGGTCCATTTCACCCGCACCCTGCCGGATCCGACCACCGCCGACGCCATCGCCCAGGCGGCGAACACGATCGTCGGGACGGTCGACGCCAAGGCGATCGTCTGCTTCACCTCGTCGGGCTCGACCGCCCGGCGCCTGTCGCGCGAGCGGCCGGCCGTGCCTTTGCTCGTGCTCACGCCCTCGGCCAGGACCGCGCGCAAGCTCGGCATATTGTGGGGCGCCCATGCGGTCAGGACCCGCGACATCGCCAATTTCGAGGAGATGATCGCCAAGGCGAAACGGATGGCGCTGCGCCACGGCGTCGCCAAAGGCGGCGACCGAATCGTCATCATCGCCGGAGTCCCGTTCGGAACGCCCGGATCGACCAACGTCATCCATATCGTGAGGCTGGTCGGCGACGAGCTCGAGCGGCACAGGAAGGCGGAGGCGAAGCTTCACTAGAGCATCGGACGCTAAACCTGCGCCCTCTCGTCACCCCAGCGAAGGCTGGGGTCCATTCGGGCTTGCCGGATTCCACGTCGCGTTCGGCATGGATGCCAGCCTTCGCTGGCATGACGGTGAGACATCGAAACCTGCACCCTCTCGTCACCCCAGCGAAGGCTGGGGTCCATTCGGGCTCGCCGAATTCCGCATCGCGGTCGGCATGGATGCCAGCCTTCGCTGGCATGACGGGGACATATCGGGCGTTGTGACGATTCCGCTATTGCGCACCCCGCTCCAGGGACGTCAGCGCGGGCGAGGCGCGGCAATCCGGAGCGGTCTCGGAGGCCTGCTCGATTGCTTCGTCGCTTTCGCTCCTCGCAATGACGGCGGTCCTTCCCTCACCCCGGCAGAAGGTCGAAGGCGATCGTCGTTCGCCGTTCCTCGGTCGCGAACGGCACCGTTCCGTGCCACATGTAGGAGGGGAACAGGACGAGCCGCCCCGGCTTCGGGCGGATGAAACGTTCCGCGGGCATTTCCGGAACGGTCCTGAAGGGCGGCTGGCCCAGCCGGAGCCAGCCGTCCCGGCTCTCCCGCTCGAGGGCGTCGTCGGGCGTCTCGACGTAGAAGGCCGACGAGATCCAGCCTTCATGATGCATGTGATCGAGGTGGAAGCCCCCCGGTCGAAGCCGAACCGACCAGGCGCCGACGATCCTGTAGCCGCCGACATTGCGCCGGCGTAGCGGGTCGGCGCCGGCGCCGAGCCTCGCCAGATATTCGCTGACGGGCCCGTCCAGGGCCTCGAAGAAGGCCTGGAGGGCGGCATCCCTGGAGCCCGACAGGCGATAGGTGGTCTGGGTGCCGTGGCGGAGCGACTGCGCCGAAGGATGCTCCATCATCACGTGATGCTTATCCAGCGCCGCGCTCAGGTCCCGAAGGAAGTCCGCCCGGGTCGCCCAGCCGGCCGGCGGCTCCAGGTCGAAGATTCCGACCATCGCCTCATAGTCGCAAAGCTCGCGGTAGAGCGGATCCCCCGCCGCCCTTGCCACCGTGGCGGACCAAGCCAGCACCGACTGGTCCAGCGAAGCGATGTCCAGCGCTTTGCGGGTGCTGCGCCGGGCGGGCTCGACCCGGCCCAGGGCGAGGCTCACGATCGCCGATTGAACCAGAACGGCCGGGTCGTCGGGAGCGAGCGCCTCGGCCGCGCGCGCGAGGCGCTCGGCCGCGGCGAGGCGGCCCGCCTCCAGCGCCGCCTGGGCCGCGGCGAGGACCAGCTGGAGGTCGTCGGGGAGCTGCTCGGCCGCTCGCTCGAGCAAGGCGGCGGCCTGCTCCCGGTCGCCCGCCGAGGCGAGCAGCTTCGCCTTGGCGAGCAGGAGCGGCGCCGGCGGCGCCCCGGCGTGAAAGGCCTGGTCGAGCGCCGCCTGGGCCGCGGCCAGATCGCCGCGCGCCATCCAGATGAAATCGGCGATTTCCGCGGCGAGGACCGGGAGGTTCGGCGCCCGCCGAACCGCCTCCCGATAAGCGGCTTGCGCGGCGGCGAGATCGCCGCAGGCGACATGGGCGCGCGCCTTCACCTGCCAGCTGAGCGGCGAATCGAGGCCGATGGCAAAGCCCCTGGCGAGCGCTTCGAGGGCCTCATGGCCGCGCCCCAGCTCGGTGAGCGTCGCCGCGAGATTGTGCCAGCCCGCGCCGCTGGCCGGAAAGGCTTTGACGGCCCGCTCGTCGGCGAGGAGCGCCTCCTCGTGCCGCTGAGCGAGCTTGAGCGCGGCGGCATGGAGCGCCAGGGCGTCATGGCTGGCGCCGGGGGGCGCGGCGAGAGGAGTGCTGATCTCCAGCGCTTCCCGCACGCGCCCGTGCTGGAGCAGCGAATAAGCGCGCTCGACGAGATCCGACTTCACCGAATTTGCGCTCCCAGGTTCAGCGACGCCCCGGCATAGCCCTGGGCGAGCGGGAATGACAAACCGGCTGCCGGCTATCGATCCATGAGCCCGGGCACCCGATCGAGCAGCTCGCGCGCCAGGAAGCCGATCCGGCCCACCTCCTCGCCGAGCGCTCGCCCCGCCTCGCCATGGAGGTGGACCCCCCAGAGCGCCGCCGTCAGCGGATCGGCGCCGCGGGCGGCCAGGCCGCCGACGATGCCCGCGAGGGCGTCGCCCGAACCCGACGTGGCAAGACCGACTCCGCCCCCGGTGAAACGGAAGGCGCGGCCGTCGGGCGCGACGATATAGCTATACTGGCCCTTGATCACGGCGACGGCGCCGAACGTCTGCGCGGCGCGGCGCGCGGCCGCCAGCGGGTCGGCCTCGACCTCTTGAACCTCGCATTCCAGCAGCCGCGCCATCTCACGCGCGTGCGGCAGGAGGATGATGCCGCCCTTCCAGGCGCGAACCGCCTCCGCCCGGGGAGCCAGGCTGCCCAGCACGGCGGCGTCCAGCACGAGCGGCGTGTCGACACCGCTCCCCAGCAGCGCGTCGAGCATCGCGTCGAGCGGCGGGCCGTGCTGGAGGCCGCACCCGATCAGCACGGCCTGGGCGCCCGCCGCCCATTCGAGGAGGGGCTGGATCGCCTCGCCGGCGATGCAGCCCTCGTCCGTCTCCGGGCAGCCGACGACCCGCGCCTCGGGCATGGCGACGGCGAGCGCCGGGGCGACGCTTGCGCCGGTGGCGATCTGAAGCTTGCCGGCCCCCGCCCGAAGCCCGCCCGTGCCGGCGAGCAAGGCGGCCCCGGCCAGCTCGCGGCTGCCGGCGACGACGAGCAGACGGCCGCGATCCTCCTTGTCGCCGTCTTCGGGATGCTCGGGAAGCGGGAAGCGGCGGAGCAGGTCCCGGTCGACAATCACGAACTCGCTCATCGCGCGGCGACCATGGCGTCGGGCTCGGAGGTGATCGGAGCGTCCTCCTCGACCAGCGGCGCCGCGAAATTGTAGCAGACCAATTTGGGAACGCAGGCCTTCTCGTCGTCGGGCTCGAACGCATATTGGAGAAGGCCGCAATTGACGACGTCGCCTGCCTTGTCGATCGCCAGGATCTGCGCCTCGTCCAGCTCCTCCAATATGTAGCGGAAGCAGAGCACGACGACCTGGTGGCAGACGATCAGCACCCGCCGGTCGGCAAAATGGAGGCTGATCGTGTCGAGCGCGCTGCGCAGGCGCAGGATGACGTCGGCCCAGCTCTCGCCGCCGGGCGGCCGGTGGTAGAATTTGCCGAGCAGGGTGCGCTGCTCGGCCTGGTCCGGGAATTTCTCGCGCACTCCGGCGGTGGTGAGCCTGTCCCACAGGCCGAACTCGCGCTCGCGCAGCCGCTCGTCCTTGACCGGCCCCTTGGTGGCCGACGCCACTCCGCCGCCCGCGCAAATGGCGGCGGCGGTCTGCTGGGCGCGGACGTAGGGCGAGGTCAGCACGACCTCGGGCCGCTCGGCCTCCGGCAGGGCCGCGAACCAGTGCCCCAGCGCGTCGGCCTGGCGATGGCCGAGCTCGCTCAACGGCACGTCGACGTCGCGCACGTTGAGGTCGATGACCGGCAGGCCGGCGGCGTCGGCGGCCTCGCGCGCGACATTGCCGGCGCTCTGCCCGTGCCGGACGATCCACAATTTGGCGGGCCACCTTTGTCTCATCGCCGAAATGAAAAGCGCGAGGGGGCTGAGAGTTTCCCGTCGGAGCCGTTTCTTCCCGTCGGAGCCGCGAAATGAACGGGCGCACCGTTCCCCGGACGGGGCTTAGGGGTCCGGTTCATGGCATCCAGTGCCGGCCACAATGCTGGATTCCGCTTTCGCGGGGAAGACGGAGACCAGAGCTTATGCCGAATGTCTGAAATTGGGTCGAAATCCTGCTCCTCAGCTTGTCGGAGGAGCCAGTCCGCAAGGCGCCCATCTCCGCTGGCCCGGCGGATGTTAGCTGTTCCTGAAAGTTGCCATTCGTTCAGCTCGCCCTCCTTAGGTATCCTCGAGATGAATTCGAACGCGCTAGGCAAATCGTTCGGACCAGTGCTTGTCGTAATTGTATTGGAGCGCGCGCCAGAATTCTTGTAATAGCCCGTCTGAATTGGGGCTCAGGTAATGCGCCAGCCAATCCGTGCGGGTCATGCTGGACGCATCCTCGTCCGCCTTTTTAAGGATCTGCTCGCGGCGCGCAACGAGAACCGGAGCATTGAGATTGAGCTTGTCGATTGTAGTTTGGACGGATGCTTTGCGGGTTCGTAGGGTCTTGCTGGGGTGAACTTTCCCCCGGAGCGTATAGCGAAACAAGCTTTCGACGCGCGGCTCGAGCGGACTGACCGTTACCCCTTCCTCGAACCAATTTCCTTTGGCGTGGCCGCAATGCAGCTGAGTCTCGATTACTGCACCTTCGGCCGGCGTGGCACGGGACGTCTGGCAGGAGGCCAGCAGATTAGCCCAGCGATAGGTCAGCCTCTCATAGGGTCCATGTGGGTCACGTGGGCGAAAATGTTCGATGTGGAAATTGCCGCGCGCGATGCCGCCGTCACAATAGCAGCAGATATGCCCCTGATCGATCGCCAGCTGGGCGCGCACCACACCTCTTGGCGGATCGGGAAATTGGTCCCAGGGTGGAATTGAACCGCGAGGTCGCAGCGCATCGCGCCATGCGCGGAGCGCAGCGGGCTCGCCGGATTTGTGGATTCGCCGCACGAACCGGTCTTAGGAAGCGACCAGGACTGAGCGGGCGACCGTCAGGCCGGGATCGTCGACTCCTAGGCGCCGCTGCAAATCGTCGAACTTCGTCCGCGCCGCGCGAAAATCCTCGTCGTCGATCAGCTCATAAAGTTCGTCCAGCTCCTCCTCCGCCCACTCGGGGCGAGCCGTCGCGCCCATCAGGCTTTGCAGGATGAGGTTACTGTCCAAGCCGTAAGACCGGTTCGGCTGAACAGCTCTGCCGTTCTGCAGCAGGAACGTCGCCCCAGGCTCGACCTCGCTGAGTACCTGGGCAGAATGGCTGGTGACGATGAATTGGCAGTTGGGGAAGGTCTCTTTTAATTGAATGACCGCGTTGCGCTGCCATGCCGGGTGCAGGTGCAGCTCGAGTTCATCTATCAAGACGATGCCTTCACCCACCAAGGCGTTGCGCCGTCCTGGATTGGCCACTGCGAGCCGACGCGCGAGGTCGCCAACCATGGCGAGGAGACACTTTTCACCGTCCGATAGCTCATCGATGCGGAGGTCCTGCCCGCCCTTGGTAATCAGCATCCGCAACGGCTGCCGGCGTACGCGCAGATTCTCGAAGCCCGGCATCATGCCCGCGACCGCCCTGCGAACCGCTGTCAGCTGCGGATCGCGCCGCCTGGATCCCTCCGCGCGCAATTCGTTCTCGACATCTTCGCGGTCACGAAACCATGCGAAGAAATTGCGAAAGCTGCGCGAACCTTGAAGTAAGGCGTCCTCCAGGGCGGCATACTGACCAATCGGCACTTTGGTGCGAATACGCAGGGGAACGTCGAGCACGGCCCGATTGACCGAATATAGCACGACGATTGGCAGCGAGGCCTTGGCGGAATCGGACTCGATCGCTTCTCCAATCGTGGCCGCGAACTCCGAAAGCTGACTGGAATTGGTCAAGCCCAGGACTTTGCGGCCGGGGCGCGACACGCCGATCGACCAAGTGACATTTTCGTCGTCATTGAGCCGATCCGGAACCACTGTCACCACACACCGCGCGCTGCGCTTTCCCCGGCGGATACGATCGCGCTCGAACGTGCCCGTCGCCCTTCCTGTCCGCACAGCTGAACTATATCGCGCTAGCATCGTCGCTATCGCGCCGAGAATGGTCGACTTGCCGGCGCCGTTCACGCCAGCAAGGACGTTGAAATGAGGGTCGAGCGGCAACTCGACGTGCCGAATTGCGCCGAGATTCTCGAGTTTGAAGTGACTCAGATGCATGGGGAGGTTGTACCGCCGCGAGTCGCCTATGCAAGTCGCGAGAACCGAACACATTCCTAGGAGCTGTTCGGCTCAAAACGCGGCGGAACGGAAGCTACCCTGACTGCACCCCTGCAAGCTGCCGTTCCGTTTCCGGCCAACCTCGGTCATTCCCAATCATGGGTTCACAACCTGGAGCAGGCCGTCCTGTTCCAGCCGCTTCCGCAGGCCATCCGCGTCCGTGAACAGATGCCCGTGCATCCCCACCGCCTCCGCCCCTTCCACATTGATCAGCCGGTCATCGACGAACAGCGCCTCGGCCGCCTTCAGCCCGAAACGGTCGAGCGCCCGGTAGTAGATGGCCGGATCGGGCTTCAGCAATTTTTCCTCGCCCGAGACGACGATGCCCCGGAAGCGGCGGAAGAACTCATCTTCGCGGGTCCGGAACGGCGCCCAGAATTCGGCCGAGAAATTGGTGATGGCGAAGAGCGGCACGTCGCGTTCGTCGAGCGCCTCGACGATCGCATGGACTCCCGGGATGGGATCGCTGATCGTCTCGCCGAACCGCTCGCCCCAGGCGGAGATGTAGGCCGCGTAATCGGGGAATTTCTCGGAAAGCTCGGCGGCCGCTTGGTCGAATGGCCGGCCGGCGTCGAGCGTGTCGTGCCAGCCCCACAGGTCGACGTCCTCGATGAAGCGAAGCCGGGCCTCGTCCTCGGGAATCTGCCGGACGAGGAAGCTGTCCGGATCCCAGCCGTAAAGGACGTTGCCGCAGTCGAAGATGACGGCTGTGGGAGGGGTCATGGGCAGCCCGTCATTGCGAGCGCAGCGAAGCAATCCAACGGCTCAGACGCTGGAACTGATTGCCGCGTCGCTTCGCTCCTCGCAATGACGGCTTCGCCGTCAGCCCTGGCGCGCCTTGAAGCGGCGGTTGGTCTTGTTGATGACGTAGGTGCGGCCCCGGCGGCGGATCACGCGGCAGTCGCGGTGACGCGACTTGAGGGACTTCAGGGAATTGCGGATCTTCATGGCTCGGAGCGCCTGCCTATCTCGTCGGATTGTCTGCTGGAAAAGCGAGGCGCTCACCTAGTGGGACGGCGCCTCCAAGTCAAGCTGGCGGCCCGTTCAGCGCCCCCGCCGCCGCCGGCTCCAGGAGCCCGGCTGCGATCAGGCGGCTGACCAGCGCCACTCTGACCTCGATCGCGGAGGCGCCGGGAATGTCCCGGATTCGAAATTCGTTCGTCGCCTGGATGAAGCGCAGCTCTTCCTCCACCCCCGGGTGGATAGCGATATGGTCGCCGGGGAGGCTGAAGTCGAGCCGTTCCCCGGCGCGCCGGTAATGAGAGATTGCGAGCGGCGCGTGCCGGATGAGCGAATCGGGTGAGACGGTCGCTACCGCCCGAGGCCGCGAAAGCGCCGGCAGGTCTCCGACGAACCGGGACGATCGATGCTGCATCGCCGCCTCGACGAAGTCTCCGGAACGGCATTTGGCGATCAGTCGCTCCAGGCCGCTCACCATTTGCGAAGAAAGCCCGTCCAGGTCGCCGTCCGCACGCTGAACGGCCGTCTCGCGAAAGGCCCGGTCCGAATCCGAGATATAGTCCACGGCGGCAATGACGGCGTCGCGAAGGGTGGTTGGAACGAACAGCACCGCCAGGTGCAGCGATTCGGTCTCGGATTCCACCGTGTGCGGAGTGCCCCGGGGTATGTAGAGGCAATCGCCCGGGCCGACGTCGAACACCCGGTGTCGCTGCACGTGCGGCAGCGGCTCTTCGACATGCCGCCAATTGTTCTGAAGGCCCGGCTCATCGCTCGACACGAACCAGCGCTTCCGGCCCTGAAGCTGGAAGACAAGATTGTCGCGATTGTCGTAATGAACGATCGCTCCGGCGCCGGCTTTGCTCCAGAACAAGGAGACGTCGATCGGCTGATGAAGGAGGAGCTCGAGGGCCCGGGCGAAGCGCTGCAGCGCCGGCGACAGCGAAATCACCTCGGGTATGTGGACCGTATAGTCGCGCTCGTGATAATCCTCGATCAGCTTTCGAAACTCGGACGCCCCGCCGACCTTCCGGGGCCCCGGCGGCGGCAGCTCGGGGGCGACGCCGTGGCAATCGAGCCGGTCCGCATGGGTTGCGTAGGCGCCCAGGACGGCCCCGACGGGATCCTCGCCGAGCAGCGTCGCCCGTGTATGATCCGTGCTGCCCGACAAGCGGAGGACAGTCCGCCCGAGGGCCTGGAAAAACGTCTCGAGGGGCAGTGGTTCGAGGACGTCCTTCAGGATCGCCTCTGCTTCGCCGATGTTCATGCTTCCGCCTGGGTGGTCCCAACCCAGGTTAGAGCCGCATTACTTCTCCTGGCAACCCTTGCAGCCGATTGTCTTATGCGCGCTGCGCCAGCTTTCGCTCCCACGCGAGCGCGTGGGCGACGATCGTGTCCAGATCGTCCAGCTTGGGGCGCCACCGCAAGGCGGCGAGGATCTTGCCATTGTCGGCGACGAGGGCGTCCGGATCGCCCGCCCGACGCGCTTCCAGCCGCCGCTCGATTTTCATGTTGGTCACCCGATCGACCGCGTCAAGCACCTCGAGCACCGAGAAGCCGCGGCCGTAGCCGCAGTTCATGATGTGGCTCGCCGCCGGATCCTCGATGAGCTTCTCGAGGGCGTGGACATGGGCGGCGGCGAGATCGCTGACGTGGATATAGTCGCGAACCCCGGTGCCGTCGGGCGTGTCGTAGTCGGTGCCGTAGACGGAGACCCCGTCGCGCTTTCCGGTCGCCGCTTCGACAGCGACCTTGATCAGGTGGGTGGCCCCGGCGGTCGACTGCCCCGATCGGCCCCGGGGGTCGGCGCCGGCGACGTTGAAGTAGCGAAGCGCGCAGAAGTTGAGCGGGTGGGCGGCGGCGGTGTCGGCGAGCATCCGTTCGGTCATCAGCTTCGACCAGCCATAGGGATTGATCGGCTGGGTACGGGCGCTCTCGACGACCGGCACCTGCTCGGGGATGCCGTAGGTCGCCGCGGTCGACGAGAAGATGAAGTGGCTCACGCCGCCCTCGACCGCGCTCTCGATCAGCGATCGGCTCTTCACAGTATTGTTCTCATAATATTTGAGCGGCTTCTCGACCGACTCCGGAACCACGATCGACCCGGCGAAATGGATGATCGCGCCGATGCCGTGCTCGGCGATCAGACGGGCGACCAGCGCCTGGTCGGCGATGTCGCCCTCGACGAAGGCCGCTTCCGCCGGGACCGCCCAGCGGAAGCCGGTGGTCAGGTTATCGATCACCGTCACCTTCCAGCCCGAGTCGAGCAAGGCGAGGACGGCATGGCTGCCGATATAGCCGGCGCCCCCGGTCACGAGCACGTTGGGCCGTTCGGCGGACTTGTTCATCTAAGCTCTTCCCTCGCGGAACCCTAATGCGGCAAAGAGCGCTGAACCGATCGTTGCAGCGCCCATACGATCCGGGCGCTAGACCAAGAGGTGCCGGGATGAAAACAGCTTTTCTGCGCAGCACGCCCCTTCTGCTGGCGGCCTCGCTCGCGGCCTGCGCGAGCGGCGGCGGCCGCCGTCCCCCCGCCACGGGCGGGATCGAGGTCGCCCGCTTCCACCTCGGCGATCCGGTCGCCCGGGCGCAGATCGCGGTCGAGCCGTTCGACAAGGCCGACGGCAACCGGCCCGAATATCCCGCTTATGCCGCCGCCGTCGGACGCCAGCTGACCCGGCTCGGCTGGACGGTGGTGCCGACCACGGCGGGGTCCGAGCAGGTCGCCCTCATCGACCTCGAGCAGGGCAGCCGCGAGGCGGTGGCGGCGCTGAGCGCGGCGCGCATCGGCCGCGGCGTTTCGGGGACGGCGCCGGCCGGCACCTCGGCCAACGTCACCGCGACCCTCCTCGAGGTCGCCATCCGCCGCCGCTCCGACGGCACCGTCTTCTGGGAAGGCCGAGCCGTCGGCGAGGCCCGTACCGGCAGCCCCGAGGCCGCGCGCACCGCCGCCGTGGAGCGTCTCGCGGAGGCCCTGTTTCGGGACTTCCCCGGCGAGTCCGGCCGCACTATCAGGCTCAAATGAACCTGTCCGTTACAAGCCCCTTCGATGGCGGCAACATTCGCACCCTGGCCATCGAGGGCAATCGAGTCGACCTCGAAATCGCCAGGGACCACCAGTCCGATTTCTATCAATGGTTCTACTTCCGGCTGACCGGCGGCCGCGGCCAGGAAGTGGAGCTCAGAATCCTCAACTGCGCGGGCGCCGCCTACCCGCTCGGCTGGCAGAATTACCGCGCCTGCATGTCGGAGGACCGCGAGGAATGGCGGCGGGTCGAGACCGGATATGAAGGCGGCATCCTCACCATCCGGGTGACTCCGTCGTCGAACAGCGTCTGGCTCGCCTATTTCGCGCCCTATACGATGGAGCGGCATCACGATCTGGTGTCCTCGGTCGCGGGCCATCCGCTGGTCGAGCACCGCTCGCTCGGTCAGACGCTCGACGGCCAGGAGATGGATTATTTCCGGATCGGCGACGGGCCGCTCCAGGTCTGGCTCTACGCGCGCCAGCATCCCGGCGAGACGATGGCGGAATGGTGGATGGAAGGCGCGCTCGAGCGGCTGCTCGACGAAGCCGACCCGGTCGCCCGCCGGCTCCTCGCCAGGGCGACCTTCCACGTCGTCCCCAACATGAATCCCGACGGATCGCGCCGCGGGCATCTGCGCACCAACGCCGTCGGTACCAACCTCAACCGCGAATGGCATTCCCCGAGCGTCGAGCGAAGCCCGGAAGTGCTCTGCGTCAGGAACGAGATGGACCGGACCGGAGTCGATTTCGCCATGGACGTCCATGGCGACGAGGCGATCCCGGCCAATTTCCTGGCCGGATTCGAGGGCATACCGAGCTGGAACGAGGGCAAGCAGAAGCTGTTCGAGCGGTTCAGCGAGGAGCTGGTCCGCTTCTCCCCCGATTTCCAGACCCGCAAGGGCTATGAAGTGTCGAAACCGGGCGAGGCGAACATGTCGATGTCGACCTCCCAGCTCGCTGAACGCTACGGCGCCGTCTCGATGACTCTCGAAATGCCCTTCAAGGACAATGAGGACCTCCCCGATCCCCTCCGCGGATGGTCCCCCGAACGCAGCGCCCTCCTCGCCCGAGCCTGCCTCGACGCCCTCCATGCGATCATCGACGAGCTCACGCCCCGCCCACGCTGATGCCGAAGCTGGTCCTCATCCGCCACGGCCAGTCGGCGTGGAACCTGGAGAATCGATTCACCGGCTGGTGGGACGTCGATTTGACGGACAAGGGCGTCGAGGAAGCGCGGCTCGCCGGCGCGCTGATGGCGGCGAAGGGGTTCGATTTCGACCTCTGCTTCACCAGCCTGCAGACCCGGGCGATCAAGACTCTCCACCTTTCCCTCGAGGCGATGGGCCGGCTGTGGCTGCCGGTGGAGAAGGACTGGCGCCTGAACGAGCGCCATTATGGCGGCCTCACCGGCCTCGACAAGGCGGAGACGGCGGCGAAGCACGGCGACGCGCAGGTCCGCATCTGGCGCCGCTCGTTCGACATCCCCCCGCCGCCGATGGCGCCCGGCGGGCCCTATGACCTGTCCGGAGACCGCCGCTATGCGGGCGTGGCGGTCCCGGCCACCGAGAGCCTCAAGGACACGATCGCCCGGGTCCTGCCTTACTGGGAAGGCCGAATCGCCCCCGCCCTGCGCGAGGGCCGGCGGGTGCTGATCTCCGCCCACGGCAATTCGCTGAGGGCGCTGGTCAAGCATCTGTCGAACATCCCGGACGACGAGATTACCGGCCTCGAAATCCCGACCGGTCAGCCGATCGTCTACGAGCTGGACGAATCGCTGGAGGCGAGGGACCGCTATTATCTGAGCGAGCGGTGATTTGCTCGTCGTCCCAGCGAAGGCTGGAACCCCAGCGAGGGAAAGGCGCCGGCGATCTACACCCGCCGGGGCCCCAGCCTTCGCTGGGGCGACGGTTAAAGCTCCGACCTCGCCAGCGCCTGGTTGCGCTCCGCCCGGGCGAGGACGTCGTCGACCTTGTCGCCGGGCAGGATGCCGGTGGTGGCGACCGCGGATTCGACCTTCACCGCGACGTGGCCGAGATCGAGCGCGTTGGCGGCGATGCAGCGGGCGAGACGCTCGCCCGTGTCGATCGCGCTGTCGAGATCGAGATGGTCGAGGATGAGATCGAAGCGCGCCTCGCCGGTGCGGGCGAGAATGTCGGTGGAACGGATCAGGCCGCAGAGCAGGCGGGCGACATGGACGAGGGCGGCGTCGACGGCGAAATGGCCGTGGCCTTCGCGGATGGCGGCAAGGTTGGTGAGCTCGATGCCGACGATCGCGGCGGCGGTGCCGTGGCGCTCGGCGAGGCCGACGACTCGCTCGAGCTCGGTTCGAAAGCGCCGGGCGCCGGGCAAGGGAGTGAGGCCGTCGCTCTCCACGCCCCGCTCCAGCTCGCTGATCCGCCGCTGCGCCTCGGCCAGCGCCGCTCGAAGCAGGTCATTCTCGTCTGAGGTCTCGACCGGGACTCCGGCGAAGTCGGATGCGTGCTTGGACATGAAGGCTGCTTAGCGCAGTCTGGTTAAGCAAAAACGAAGCTCTGGCCTCCCCGCCCGGGCGCCGATAGAGGATCGAGGATGGCCGAGGTCGGGATCATCATGGGCAGCCGCTCCGACTGGGAGACGATGCGCCATGCCGCCGAGACCCTCGATTCGCTCCAGGTGGCCTACGAGACCAAGATCGTCTCCGCCCACCGGACGCCCGAACGGCTCTACGAATATGCCAGGAGCGCCGCCGGGCGCGGGCTCAAGGTGATCGTCGCCGGGGCCGGCGGCGCGGCGCATCTGCCCGGCATGGCCGCTTCGATGACTCGTCTGCCGGTGCTCGGCGTCCCGGTCCGTTCGAAGGCGCTGGACGGTCTCGACAGCCTTCTCTCGATCGTCCAGATGCCCGCGGGCGTTCCGGTCGGAACTCTCGCCATCGGCCAGGCGGGGGCGAGCAATGCCGGCCTCCTCGCCGCCTCGATCCTGGCTCTGTCCGACGAGGCTCTCGCCGGCCGGCTCGAGGACTGGCGGAAGCGACAGACGGACGGCGTCGCCGAATCGCCTATATGATCCTTCCGCCGGGCTCGACCATCGGCATCGTCGGCGGCGGCCAGCTCGGCCGGATGCTCGGGATGGCGGCGGCGCAGCTCGGCTACCGGATTCACGTCTTCGCTCCCGCCAGCGGCCCGGCCAACGACGTGGCGTCGGCGTTCACCCAGTCCTCCTACCACCAGTCCGACCGGCTCGCCGAGTTCGCCGACTCCTGCGACGTCGTCACCTACGAGTTCGAGAACGTGCCGCTGAGCGCGCTCGCCCTGATCGCCGACAAGGTTCCGATCCGCCCCGGCCTCAAAGCGCTCGAAATCGCCCAGGTCCGCTATGCCGAGAAGGCGTTCGTCCAGGATCTCGGAGGAAGGACCGCGCCCTTTGCCGTCGCCAACGACATCGGCGAGCTGATCGCGGCGCTCGGGCGGATCGGCCTTCCCGCCATCGTCAAGACCCTCCGGATGGGCTATGACGGCAAGGGCCAGGCTCGGATCGACGACATGAGCGGCGCGCGGCAGGCGTGGCACTCGGTGAAGCGCCAGCCGGCGATCGTCGAAGGCTTCGTCGACTTCACCCACGAATTCTCGATCCTGATCGCGCGCGGCTCGGACGGCGCCGCCGTCACCTATCCCCCGCCCTGGAACGAGCATCGCGGAGGCATCCTCCACCGTTCGAGCGTCCCGGCGCCGGCGGTGGTCGCGGCGCAGGCCGCCGAGGCCACGGCTCTGGCCGAGCGGGTCGCGGAGGCGCTCGATTATGTCGGCGTGCTCGCGCTCGAATTCTTCGCGACCGCCGACGGGCCCGTGTTCAACGAGATGGCGCCGAGGGTGCACAATAGCGGCCACTGGACGATCGAGGGGGCCGAGACCTCGCAGTTCGAGAACCATATCCGAGCCATTTGCGGACTGCCGCTCGGCTCGACCGCGCTCACCGCCCTCCGCGCCGAGATGGAGAATCTGATCGGCGAAGAGGTGGAGCGCTGGCCCGAGCTGTTGAGCGAGCCGAACGCGCATCTCCACCTCTACGGCAAGAGCCACGCTTTGCCGGGCCGAAAGATGGGCCACGTCACTCGCCTGTCTCGCCAAGCCGGCGGCGGCGCCTAGTCGTTCGGCATCACCTCGATCGGAAGGCCGAGCCCCTCCAGCTGGCTTTTGACCTTGGCCGCATCCCCGACCACGACCCAGATCAGCCGCGAAGGATCGATCGTCGCCCGCGCCGCCGCATCGACGTCGGCCGGGGTCAGGGCCCGGTAGCGATCCGGCAGGCGGGCGTAATAATCGTCGGGCCGGCCGAGCGTCTGGTTGCGCATGATCCCGCTGAGCAGGGCCGCGCTGGTCTCGAACTCGCCGGGCAGCGACAGAACCTGGCTGTTCACCGCCTGGCGAAGCTCGTCGGCCGTGACTCCCTTTGGGCCGAGGAAGTCGGTCATGTCGGCGAGCGCGGCCTTGATCGAATCGCCCGTTTTGTCGGTCTGCACCGGAGCGAAGACGAGCAAAGGCATGGTGTCCCGAACCAGCGAGATCTGGCTGCCCGCATAATAGGCCCAGCCCTTCGCCTCGCGAAGATCCATGGTCAGGCGCGAGGTCGAGCTTCCGCCGAGCACCTCGTTGGCGGTCATCGCTCGAAGGGTGTCGTCGGTGCCGCGGATGGAAAGCACGGCGCCGGCGAGGATCATGGATTGAGGGCTCTGGGGCTTGTCGATGAGGATGATCCGCGAACGCGGGGCGGGCGCGGCGGTCGGGAAAAGCTTCTTCCCCTTCGGCTCCGCCGGCGCCGTCCAGGTGCCGAAGCGGGCTTCGAGCAGCGGGCGGATCTCGGCGAGGGTCGTATCGCCGACGACGAAGATGGTGCCGTTGTCGGGCCGAAGCCAGCGATGCTGGAAGGCGACGAGGTCGGCGCGGGTGACCGCCTTGGCTCCGGCTTCGTCGCCCGAACCGGTGAACGGCACCCCATAAGGATGGGCGGTACCGTAGACGAGGGGCGGCAGGACCCGGAGCGCGAGGCTCTGCGGCTCGGTCTTCTCGCTGGCGATCCTTGCCAGCAGCACCGCGCGCTTGCGCTCCACCTCCTCCGGCTTGAACGCCGGGTTGCGGACGATATCCGCCAGCAGGTCGAGCGACGGCGCCAGATTGGGCTTCAGCGCCGACAAATAGATCGTGGTCCTGTCCGTCGAGGCATTGCTGGAGATGCTCGCCCCGAGCCGCTCCTGCTGCTCGGCGATGGCGAGCGAATCGCGAGTCGTCGTGCCCTCTTCGAGCAGCGACAGAAGCAAGGCCTCGGTGCCGAGCTTGGCCCGGTCGTCGGCGGCATTGCCGGCGTCGAACGAGACCGCGACCTGGACGATCGGCACCGAGGCGCGGCGGGCGAAGACCAATTTCATTCCGTTCGACAAGGTCGCCCGCTCGATCGGCGGGAATTCGAGGCCCTTGACCGGCTCGACCGGCGGCGGAGCGATGGTGGGCGCCGGCGGCTGCTGCGGAGCCGCGGCGCCGGCCGCGGCCGCGGGCTGCTGCACGATGCTGCGGGGGCGGCCCGGGGCCGGAGTCGCCGGTGCCGGCGCTCCGCCCTCTTCGGGGCTCCGGAAGTAACGCGGCCTCGACACGGCGCCGCCGGCGATGGCGATATCCTCGGCGCTTCGATCGCCGGGCAGGACGGTGAGACGGAAGACGGGCCGTCCCATCCATTTGCGCGCCGCGGCGCCGACGCTCGCCGGAGTGGCGGCGGCGATCTCGGCAAGGTCCTTGCGATATTTGGCGGGGTCGTTGGAATAGACGGCGCCCTCGGCGAGGGTCACCGCCTTTCCGCCGAAGCCGCCGACCTGCTCGAGCCCCTTGATCGTGGACGCCACCAGCGACGTCGAGGCGCGCTGCACCTCGTCGGCGCTGGGGCCCGTCTTCAGGAAATCGGCGATGATCTCGTCGAGGCGTCGCGACACCGAAGCTGGATCGACTCCGGGCCGGACCTGGGCGTTGACCTGAAGCAGCGAGATCTTCTCGAACTCCTGCAGGTTGGCGCTGACATTGACCGCGAGCTTCTCCTGGCGAACCAGCGCATTGTCGAGGCGCGAGCTGTCGAGCCCGCCGAGGATCGCGGCGGCCAGATCGAGCTGGGCGGTAGCCGGGTCGTTGACTCCCGGGACGACCCATTCGCGCGAGACGGAAACGGTCGCCACCCGGTCGTGCATCGTCTTCTCGACATCGCGCGGGAGGCTTGGGACCGGCGCGTCGCCGCGGACCGTTTCCGGACCGCGCGGGAAGGCGCCGAACCACCGTTGCACCTTGGCGCGGGCGGTGGGGACGTCGACGTCGCCGGCAAGAACGAGCACGGCGTTGTTAGGGCCGTAATGGCTTCGGAACCAGTTCTTCACGTCCTCGAGGCTGGCGGCGTTGAGATCGGCCATCGAGCCGATCGTCGAGTGGCCGTAAGGATGGTCGGGCGGGAAAAGGGCGGCGAGCTCGGCATATTCGGTGAGGCCGCCGGGCTCGTTGTCGCCCATCCTCTTCTCGTTCTGGACGACTCCGCGCTGGAGATCGAGCGTGCTCTGGGTGACGGCGCCGAGCAGATGGCCCATCCGGTCGGCCTCGAGGAACAGGGCGCGATCCAGAGCTCCGGTCGGCACCGTCTCGAAATAATTGGTGCGGTCGAACCAAGTGGTGCCGTTCCAGTCGGTGGCGCCGATGTCCTCGAGCCGGCCGAAAAAGGCGCCGGGCGCGTTTTCGGAGCCGTAGAACATCAGATGCTCGAACAGGTGCGCGAAGCCGGTTTTGCCCTTCGGCTCGTCCTTGGAACCGATATGATACCAGATGGAAACCGCCACCACCGGCGCCTTGTGATCCTCGTGAACGATCACCCGCAGACCGTTGGGAAGCGTGAACTCGCGATAGGGGATGTCGACCTGGCGGACGAGATCGCCGAGCGGCGCCGAGACGGCTGCCGCCGGGGCGGCGGCGACCGGCGCCAGCGGGATCGGCGCGAGCAGCGAAAGGGCGAGCAGCAAGCGGCGCATCAGGCAATCTCCGAGTCTAAGCGGGCCGCACCATAGCGAGGCCTCTCGTCGGTGCAATGGCAGCGCTTGCTCGATTGGGGGCGGCAGCGACCGAAGAATCCGCCTCGGCTCAATGACTTGTGACGATCCTCAAGAGTTTTGGGCAAAACCCCTTGTGTTGCATTATAGCAACACCATATCGGCCGCGAACACGGGAGAGAGGCTGAGATGAATCTGGAGAAATTCACCGACCGCGCTCGGGGCTTTTTGCAGGCGGCGCAGACGGTCGCGTTGCGGGTCAACCATCAGCGGATAACGCCCGCGCATTTGCTCAAGGCTCTGCTCGAGGACGAGCAGGGCATGGCCTCGGGCCTGATCGCCCGAGCCGGCGGCAGCGCGGAGGCGGCGCGGCGCGAGACGGACGAGGCGCTGGCGAGGATTCCGGTCGTTACCGGCGGCGGAGCCAATAGCACGCCGGGGCTGGACGGCGAGACCATGCGGGTGCTCGACCAGGCCGAGCAGGTCGCTCAGAAGGCCGGCGATTCCTATGTCACCGTCGAGCGGCTGCTGCTCGCCTTGGTGCTGGCGAAGACCACCGACGCCGGCAAGGCGCTGGCCGACGCCGGAGTCAAGGCGGAGGCGCTCAACGCCGCGATCAACGAGTTGCGCGGCGGCCGCAGCGCCGATACCCAATCGGCCGAGGACCGCTACGACGCGCTCAAGAAGTTCGCCCGCGACCTCACCCAGGCGGCGCGCGACGGCAAACTGGACCCCGTGATCGGCCGCGACGAGGAGATTCGCCGGACCGTCCAGATCCTCGCCCGCCGCACCAAGAACAATCCGGTGCTGATCGGCGAGCCGGGCGTCGGCAAGACGGCGATCGCCGAAGGCCTCGCCTTGCGAATCGCCAATGGCGACGTCCCCGACAGCCTCAAGGACCGCCGGCTGATGGCGCTCGACATGGGTTCGCTGATCGCCGGAGCGAAGTATCGCGGCGAGTTCGAGGAAAGGCTGAAGGGCGTTCTCGACGAGGTTCGCCAGGGCGAGGGCGACATCATCCTGTTCATCGACGAGATGCACACCCTGATCGGCGCCGGGAAGGGAGAGGGGGCGATGGACGCCTCCAACCTCTTGAAGCCCGCGCTCTCCCGCGGCGAGCTTCACTGCATCGGAGCGACGACGCTCGACGAATATAAGAAGCATGTCGAGAAGGACCCGGCGCTTCAGCGGCGCTTCCAGCCGGTCTTCATCGGCGAGCCGACGGTCGAGGACACGATCTCGATCCTGAGGGGCCTCAAGGAGAAATACGAGCTTCACCACGGCGTCAGGATCACCGACGGCGCCTTGGTATCGGCGGCCACTCTCTCCAATCGCTACATCACCGACCGCTTCCTGCCCGACAAGGCGATCGACCTGATGGACGAGGCGGCCTCGCGGCTGCGGATGGAGGTCGAATCCAAGCCCGAGGAGATCGAGACTCTCGACCGCCGGATCATCCAGCTCAAGATCGAGCGCGAGGCGCTCAAGAAGGAGAAGGACCGCGCCTCGCAGGACCGGCTCAAGGCGCTGGAGGAGGAGCTCGCCAATCTCGAGCAGCAATCGGCCGAGCTCACGACGCGTTGGCAGGGCGAGAAGGAGAAGCTCGCCGGCGAGGCGAAGATCAAGGAGGAGCTGGACAAAGCGCGCCTCGAGCTCGAGCAGGCGCAGCGCGCCGGCGACCTCGCCAAGGCGGGCGAGCTCCAATATGGCCGCATCCCGGCGCTCGAGAAGCAGCTCGCCGAGGTCGAGGCGGCCAGCCAGGGCGCGATGCTCCGCGAGGAAGTGACCAGCGAGGACATTGCCGGGGTCGTGGCGCGATGGACCGGCATTCCGATGGAGCGGATGCTGGAGGGCGAGCGCCAGAAGCTGATCAACATGGAGACCGAGATCGGCCGCCGCGTCATCGGCCAGGAGGATGCGGTGCGCGCCGTCGCCAAGGCGATCCGCCGCTCGCGCGCCGGGCTTCAGGACCCGAACCGGCCGATGGGCTCGTTCCTGTTCCTCGGGCCCACCGGAGTCGGCAAGACCGAGCTCACCAAATCGCTCGCCTTATTCCTGTTCGACGACCCGCACGCGATGGTCCGAATCGACATGTCGGAATTCATGGAGAAGCACAGCGTCGCCAGGCTGATCGGCGCGCCTCCCGGCTATGTCGGCTACGAGGAAGGCGGCGTCCTTACCGAGGCGGTGCGGCGGCGGCCCTATCAGGTCGTGCTGTTCGACGAGGTCGAGAAGGCGCATTCCGATGTCTTCAACGTGCTGCTGCAGGTCCTCGACGACGGCCGGCTGACCGACGGCCAGGGCCGCACCGTCGACTTCACCAACACGATCATCATCCTCACCTCGAACCTCGGCAGCCAGTATCTGACCAACCTCGGCGAGGGCCAGAATGTCGAGGACGTGGAGCCGCAGGTGATGGAGATGGTGCGCGGCCATTTCCGGCCGGAATTCCTCAACCGGCTCGACGAGATCATCCTGTTCCATCGCCTGTCGCAGGAGCATATGGGGCCGATCGTCGACATCCAGATCGAGCGGGTCCAGCAGCTGCTCGCCGATCGCAAGATCCGCCTCGACCTCAGCGACGCCGCCCGCGCCTGGCTCGGGAGGGTCGGCTACGACCCGGTCTACGGTGCTCGGCCGCTCAAGCGGGCGGTTCAGAAATATCTGCAGGACCCGCTGGCCGATGCGATCCTGCGCGGCGAGGTGGCCGACGGCGCCACCGTCCGCGTGGACGAGGGCGACGGAGGCCTGGCGATCAGCCCGGAGCGACCGGATTAGTGGCCGTGGGTACTGCCGAGCGTGCCTTGCAGCGCACCCCACTCCTCCCGGGTCCGCTGGCTGAGACGCTCCCAATCGGATTTGGTGGCGCACATCCGCTCATAATCGGCGAGTGAGCCCGTCTTGAGCCGGCGGCGGCAGATCTTCTTCTCGGGCTTGGCGGCGGCGGCGATCGTCATCGGCGCGGCGGCGGTCGCGGCGCCGTTCGGCAGCCGCCAGTTCACCACCCCCTGGGCGACTGTGCTGACCTTCCGGCCGTCCGGGCCCCTGACGCCCTTGAACTCGGAGCGGTTGAGGATGAGCTGGCAGGTTTCCTCGTCGAGGCGCGGATAGCCGCTGCTGTGGGTCACTTCGCACGCCGAGGCATAGCCGTCCCGGTCCAGCGTCACCTTGAAGTTGACCGCACCCTGCTCGCCGGCGGCCAGCGCCCGGGCAGGATACTGGCTGAAGACCACCTCGCCGTTGCGCGCGTCGCGCGCCGCCGCTTCCGCGGAAGGCATTGGCGAGGCGGGCGTGGCGCCCGCGAGGAGCGCCGACAGGAAGAGCAATGGAGCCATTTTATGTCCCTCAGAAGCAACGGCAACCCTACTCCAGAACGGTCGCCCGTTCAACGGGCCGCCTGGCGCAGCTTGTGCGGCGGCGGCGGTGGCGAGAAGTCGGTGCGGCGCCAGATCGGGTCGGGCGGCTCCTCCGGATCCGGCAGGGCGAAACCGAGATAGCCGAAGAAGGTCGCGATCAGCCGTTCGCTGCGATCGACGATCGCGGTGCGGCCGTGCATGAAACGGGTGTTGTCGAGCATCAGCACGTCCCCCGCCTGCCAGGCGACCGCGGCGGTGAGCCGGTCGCCGGTCTCGCGGATGGCGTACAGCCAGGGATCGGGCACCGCCTGACCGTCGTCGAGCAGGGGGTAGCCGATCCTCTTGTTGTTGAAGCGGGCGAACAACAGGAAATTCCCGAACGCCTGCGCATCCACGAACATCGGTCGGTGAAGCGCCGGCCGAGTGAAGATCCTTAAAATCTCCTCGCCGAAACGGCGGAACTGGTAAGGGCAGGAAGCGGGGGGATTGGCGAGGAGCGAGTCGCTCGGAGCCTGGGTGCCGAGCCAATATTCGAGCAATTCCGGCCAGGTCTGCTTGATATGGAGAAGCCGGCGGCCCTCGAGCCCCAGCCGGACCTCCTCCGGCATCTGCCGCACCAGCTCGACGCCGTCGCACAGGGTCGTCGCGCCGCCGCTGCTGGGCGCCGACAGACAGGCGAAGAAGGCCGCATCGGGCTTCCACGGCTCGCGCGACAGCTCCGGGTGGAGCGAAAAGGGACCGGTGCCGGCATCGACCGTGTGGATGTTGTTCTCGGGATCGATCGGGCTCCGGCCAGGGCTTTCGTTGACGACCGAGGTTGTGCAGAATTGCCGCGCAAAGGCATTGAATCGCGGCACGTCCAGGCCGAAACCCCGCAGCAGAAGCGCCCCGTGCGCCTTATACAATTCGACGATCCTCGACGGATCGACGTCGAGGATGCCGGCTTCTCCGGCGGCCTCGATCAGCACGTGGGGACGGCCCGGCTCGGGCAGATGGAAACTCGGCATGGCGGGACCGGGGGATAGCCGATGAAGGCCGGCCGAGCTATAGCCCGCGCGATGGCCCTCACGCTCGACGACCTGTTCGCCTCGCCGGACCACTATCTCCAATCCTATGAAGGCGAAGCGGCGATCTTCGTGCCGATGGACCGCGCCGCCTACCACCGCTCGATCTTCCTCGACCACCGAATCTCACCGGCGGCGAACCGGTCGATGCGGCTGCCGCTGCCGGCGCTGACCGCGGAGGCTCCGCCGGCGGCCGCGACGGGGTGGATCTTCCACGTCGCCCATTGCGGATCGACCCTGCTGGCGCGTGCGCTCGACCATCTCTCGCTGAACCTGGTGCTTCGCGAGCCGCTCGCCCTGCGCCAGCTCGCCTTCGCGCCCGACCCGGCGCGGCTGGCCCTGACGGCCGCGATGCTGTCGAAGCGCTATCGCGAGGATCTGCCGACGGTCGTCAAGGCCAATGTGCCCGTGAACTTCCTTCTCCCGGATCTCGTCGCGCTCGATCCGAACGCGCGGGCGATCTTCCTCTACAGCTCGCTCAGGGACTATCTGCTCGCCATCCTGCGCAGCGAGAATCATCGCGGCTGGCTGCGGCGGGTCACCGCCCAGCTCGGTGCGCATCTGGGGGATTTGTCGAGCCTGTCCGACGCCGAGTGCTGCGCGGCTTTGTGGCTGGCCCAGATGCGGGCGTTCGCGGCCGCCGTCGCGCTCATGCCCAACGCCCGCTCGCTCGACGCCGAGACCTTCTTCGCCGCTCCGCGCCCGGTGCTGAGAGCCGCCGCGGCGCACTTGGCCGTGCCGATCAGCGATGGCGGGCTCGATGCGACGATCGAGGGCCCGCTGTTCGCGACCTATTCGAAGAATCCGGAACTGCCTTTCGACAATCAAGCGCGCGTCGCCCGCCGGGCCGAGCTCGAAGGGCCGCTCGCGCCGGAAATCGCGCAGGCCCTCGAATGGATGGAGGCGGCGACGGGCGGAAGCGTCCCGGCGGACGCGGCGCTCGCGGAGGCCGCCCTCGCCGCCTGAGCGTCAGTCGCTGATTCCGATCCCCGCCTCTCCCCCACCATCGGTCTCGGCCGCGACGGCATAAAAGCGCCGAAGCAGGTCGCGCTCGACCTCCGTGATATAGGGGTTCCAGACATCGAAGATCAGGATCGCGCGGAGCTGGTCCGACCGGTTCCAGGCCTCGTGCTCGATCGTGTCGTCGAAAGCCCAGGCGCGCCCCACCTCCCACTCGCGCGTTTCCCCGCCGACCCGGAAGGCGCAGCCGGGCGGGACGATCAGCGGCAAATGGATGATCGTCCTGACGTTGCTGACGCCGGTATGCGCGGGCAGGTGAGTCCCCGGCTGCAGCAGTGAGAAGAAGACGGTCGGAGTGCGTCCCGGCAGGTCGGACAGCGGCAGCGCCTCGACCGCCGCCGCGGTGAGCGGCACCCGGGCGCAGACGTCGTCGTCGCGGCGGCCGTCCTTCCACAGGTGCAGCGCGCCCCAGTCGAGCTTGTGGTCGAGCGGCGACCATTTGTTGGCCGGAGTGCCCGGCTCCATCGCCACATAGGGCCGGATCGCGCCAACATCCTCGGCAAGCAATGCTTCGAGCTCGCCGCGGATCGCGTCCGTCTTCGCCTCGATCTGCGTGAGCCAGGGAAAATGGTCGCGCTCGAAGAACTCATCGGCGGGCAGGAAGGGGAAATGCATTCCGGCGCATTGGTTGGCGTAAATCTGGCGGCGGCCGAGCGCGTGGTCGACGCAGGCGTCGAACCGCCGCCGCTGCGACGCGTCGAGGCCAGCACGCGCCTCGGCGAGGCCCGTTTCCACCGTCGCGGCGAAGCCGGCCCGCTGCTTCGCGACGACGCCGCGGGCGTGCTCCAGCATGACCTCGAGGGCCGGCGGCCGTTCCTCCATCATTCCGGCCATCGTCAAAACGCCCGACCACCGCTCGGCCGCGCGTGGCTCGTCCCCCCTGCGTTCGAACAGCTCCGCCAGGCGCACCAGCGCCATGAAATGGCGCTGGTCGATCGCCAGCGCGCCCTCCAGCGCCTGCCATTCTCCCGCATCGTCGCGCTGCTCGCGAAATGCCTTGGCGAGGTTCATCCACAGCTCCGGAGAATGCGGATCCGCGGCGATAGCGCGGCGGAACAGCGCAGCGGCATCCTCGTATCTGCCCTGCGCGAGCGAGTTCATGCCGAGGGCGTTCAGGGCGGCGGGCTGGTCGCCCGAGCGGTCGAGAATATCGCGAAGCAATCGTTCCGCTTCGTCCGGCCGGCCGGCCTGGCGCGCCCGCTTGGCCGCGGCGAGCGTGCGCTGAAGCTCGGCTTGATCCATGGCGGAACCGATATCGCAGTCGGGGCGGCCGGGCAAATGGCCCCGGCCGCCGGTCGAGCCCCTATTTGCAGGGCGTGGCGGCGTCGTCGGTCATGCGGCAGCTATAGGCTTTGTTGTCCTCGCGCAGATTGTCGCGCTCGCGCTGCCATTCCGACGCGGTCTTGCAGGTCCGGTAGCGGTCCGCCAGGGAGCCGATCCTGGTGAAGGTCTTGCAGACGATCTTGCTGCCGGGGTCGGCCGCCCGTTGCGGAGTGTCGGCCTGCCGCGGGGCGGATATGGCGGCCGTCGAGCCGGCGAGCGTGCAGGCGAAAGCGAAGGTGAAGATACGATTCATGGGCCCAATCCCTCTTTGAGGCAGGTACGGTAGCCGGGCCAAGGCTTGGGATGGCGGACCGCTCATTCTATTTGCAGGGCTCGCCGGGATCGTCGCTCATCCGGCAGGCTTGCGAGCGGTCGAGCTCGCGCATGTTGCGCTCTTCATTCCACTCGGCCTGGGTTTTGCAGACGCGGTGGCGATCGGCCAGCGTGCCGGCCCTGACATAGGTCCTGCAGACCATCCTTGCTCCGCCGCCCGCCGCCGTTTTCGGAGCGTCGGCCCGACGAGGCGCGCAATGCGCACCGGTTGCGCAAGCGAGGGCGCAGGCGGTCGAGACGATGAGGAAGGGGCGCATCAGCCGCTCAGGTCGGCTCGCAACTGCCGCTTTCCGCCGACTTGCAGGGGCTGCTCCAGTTGATCGTCCGGAGGTTGTCGCGCTCGCGCTCCCACTCCCGCTTGGTCTTGCAGGTGCGATAGCCGTCGACCAGCGAGCCGACCCTGACGAACCTCTTGCACACGATCTTGTCCGGGTTGCCCGCCGCCCTCTCCGGCGCGTCGACCCCGCCGGGCGGAGCCGATTGGGCCGCGGTGGCGCCGACGAGGCCGCAAATGAACGCGAGGGTGATGATGCGGGCCATGGTCGTTCCTTCCTTCAGCCGCCGCCGCAACTGCCGCTCTCGGCTGAGTTGCAGGGGCTGCTCCAGTTGATCGTCCGGAGGTTGTCGCGCTCGCGCTCCCACTCCCGCTTGGTCTTGCAGGTCCGATAGCCGTCGACCAGCGAGCCGACCCTGACGAACCTCTTGCACACGATCTTGTCCGGGTTGCCGGCGGCCCGCTCCGGGGCATTGACCCCACGGGCCGGAGCCGATTGCGCGGCCGAGGCGCTGACGAGGCTGCAAACGAAAGCGACGATAATTAGACGAGGCATGGCAAAAACCCTCCTACCTCAATTCACTGTAGCTCATCCCGCATCGCACGATACAGGTGTCTGGCGGATTATGTCGAATCGAATCAAAAAAGCAAAGCCGGCTCGGCGCGCGGCGCTCGATCCCGCGAGACGCGCTCGGATCGAGCAGGCGCTCGCTCAAGGGGATATCGAGCGGGCCGCGACGGTGGCCGAGGTCGCCCTCGCGGCGGGCCAGTCGGATCCGATGGTCCTCAACCTCGCCGCCTGGCGCCGCGAGGAAGCCGGAGACTATGCCGGCGCCCATCAATTGCTGCGGCAGGCGCTCGAGCTGGCACCCGGCGACGTGATGATCCTCGGCGCGATCGGCGCCGTGCTTCGCAAGGAAAGCCGGCTGGACGAGGCGCTTGCGGTGCTCGACCGCGTCGTCGCGGCCGCCCCGCGGCATAGCGCCGCCTGGCTCGAGCGCGGCTACACGCTCGAGGCCCTGCGGTCGGAGGCGGCCGCGGTCGAAAGCTATAAGCGGGCCCTCGCTCTCGACCCCAATCTGGCGCCGGCGCTGGGCAAGCTCGCCGACATCGCCGCGAAGAAGGGCGACCGCGAGACGGCCGCGACCTGCGCGGAACGCGCGTTGGCGATCGACCCGATAAACCCGGCCGCGACCTTCGCGGTCGCGACGATGGAGATCGAAGCGCGCAGCGGCGGGCAGGCCGAGGCACGGCTGCAGAACCTGCTCGGGACGACGCTGAAGGCGGATGACCGCACCCGGACCCTGACCTTGCTCGGCGACGCCCTCGATCGGCAGGACCGGTGCGCGGAGGCGTTCGACGCCTGGACCCGGGCGCAACGCAATTTCAGAGCTGCTTTTGGATCCCTGCTCGAGCCCGGCCCCGGCCGGCCGTCGCACCGAAGCTTCATCGAGACGATCGCAGCGCAGGTCGAGCGAGCGCCGCCGATAGCGAAGCTGAAATCGGGAGCGCCGGTCGCCGGTGCGGCCGCCGGCCACGTCTTCCTGCTCGGCTATCCGCGCTCGGGCACGACCCTCGTCGAGAACATCCTGGCGAGCGCGAGCGAAGTCGTGGCCCTGGAGGAGCAGGACACGCTCACCGACACCGACGGCACTTTGGTTGCGAACGACGGCACCATGCCGGACCTCGACGCCCTCGACCCGGCATTGGTTGCGGACCTGCGCGTTCGCTACTGGGCGAGGGTCCGGATGCTCGCCGGGGATGTGACGGGGCGGGTCTTCGTCGACATGAACCCGTTCAACGGCATCAAGCTGCCGATCATCGCTCGGCTGTTCCCAGACGCCCGAATCCTCGTCATGCGCCGCGACCCGCGCGACGTGGTGCTGAGCTGCTTCCGGATCAACTTCGCGCCGAGCGCCGGAACCTGGGCCTTCACCGATCTCGACGAGACGGCGCGCCACTATGACGCTCTGATGCGCCTGGTCGAAACGTGCCGCGAGCGCCTGCCGCTGGCCTTTCACGAGGTCCGCTACGACCGGCTGGTCGCCGACTTCGAGACGACGGTACGCGGCGTGGCGGATTTCGTCGGGCTTGAATGGACCGACGATTTCCAGGCCTTCGACCGCACTGCCAGGGAGCGCGGAGTACGAACCGCCAGCGCGACGCAGGTGCGGCGCGGACTCTATGACGGGGGAGGGCGCTGGCGCCGCTATTCGGATCAGCTCGCGCCGGCGCTGCCGATCCTGGCTCCCTGGGTCGAGCGCTTCGGCTTCAAGCCATAAAAAAGGGGCGGCCCGAAGGCCGCCCCCAAAGTCTCTGCCGGTCGCCCTAGAATTTCAGGCGGCCGCCGATCGCGAAGCGGCGGCCCAGAGCGTCGTAGGTCGACGGATAGGTGTTGCCGCTGTTGAAGCTGGTCGACCCGATCGTCGAGCCGACGATCGGCGGATCTTTATCGAGCAGGTTCATCACCGTCATGGTCAGGTCGAAATTCTCGCTCACCCCGAAACGCACGGCGAAGTCAAAATAGTCGCGCGCCTTGATATGTCCGAAGTCGACCTGTGTACCGTCGAGCACGCCCACGATCGCCGTGGGCCGGCCCGGCAGAGTGCCCGCAAAGGCGACGACGCCG
Organism: Sphingomonadales bacterium; assembly: GCA_034668585.1. Classification (GTDB taxonomy): domain Bacteria; phylum Pseudomonadota; class Alphaproteobacteria; order Sphingomonadales; family Sphingomonadaceae; genus Allosphingosinicella. Next base: position 63,985 of record JAXDPB010000012.1, read on the forward strand.
GCTTCGGCTTCCATCTTGGAGATGTGGCGCCACAGCAGCGACAGGTCGATGTCCCCGAAGGTCAGAGTGGTGCGCTGGTTCCAGCTGAACTCGGGCTGGAGCGAGCCAGGCGCCGAGTTCGGGCCGGCCGAACCCGGAGAACCGCAGTTCGTCGAGTAGAAGCCGACGCATTCGCGGACGGCCGAGGCGGGAACCGAACCGCCGGCGCCAGGGAAGCCGGGCGGGATGACGGAGCCGGCGACCGTTGCCTGGAACAGCGAGCGGTTCGTCCAGTTGCCCTGGAAGCTCCAGTTCAGCTTGGCGAAGCCGAGGTCGCGGCGGAAGTTGACGCCCACGTCGATACCGTCGGTGAGGATGAAGCCGGAGTTCGACACCGGGAACACCATGCCGCCGGTGGTGGCGGTATCGCCGGAAAGCGTTCCGAGCACCGGATCGCGCCGGAACAGCAGGCAGTTCGGATCGGTCGCGCTCGTGGCGGTCACTCCCGGGGCATTGTTGCCCCCGAAGCAATTCTGGATGAGGTCGCCGCCCGTGGGCTGCGAAATCGCGTCCTTGATCCTGATGTGGTAGTAATCGACCGTGATCGACAGGCCGCGCACGAACTCCGGCTGGAAGACCAGGCCGACCGTGTAGCTGTCCGCCGTCTCAGGACGCAAAGCCAGGCTGCCGGCGAAGGTGCCGTTGGATTGCGCTGCAGTCGGGTTGGTGATGTTGTTGATAGCGGACAACGGGGCACCCTGCGCGAGGCAGACCGCGCGCAGATTGGCGTTCAGGGCCGGCCCGTAAGTGATCACGCCCGCAGCATTGCGCGTGGTCCGGCACGGATCGACGCCCAGGCTCGTCAGGCCGACCGCGGTCGGTGCGAACAGCTCGTTGATGTTCGGAGCGCGGACCGCCCGCTGGTAGTTGCCGCGGAACTTGAGGCCGTCGAACGGCTCCCAGGTGGCCGCCGCCTTCCAGGTGGTGGTGCTGTAGCTGGGCGTGCCCGGCGCATCGACCTTGTAGTCCGAGAAGCGAATTCCCGCTTCGAGAGTCAGGGCGTTGAAGAACGGCCTGTCCTGGACGATCGGGGCGATGATTTCGCCGTAGACTTCCTTGACGTCGTAGCCGCCGTTGAAGTTCAGGACGGCGCCGCCGGCGCCGCCGAGCTCGCCGGCCGACTGCGACAGCACGTCGGCCCTCTGCTCGCCGGTATATTTGCGGTATTCGGCACCGAGGGCGAAGCCGATCGGATCCTCCGCCCAGGGGGCGGAAGCGCCGAAGTCGCCGCTGAGCAGCGCCCGGGCCTGCGCCAGCGAAGCGCGCTGCTGGGTCCCGGCGTCCGCCGTCAGATAGGGAATCATCTCCGGGCTGATGGAGCCGGCGGCACCGAAGATGTTGACCGGGACGCATCCGGTGCCCGCGCTCGGGCTCGCGCCGGGCTGTGCGAGCGGCGGAAGGGCCGGGTTCGGGTTGTTGACGGTCGGCGACGCGCCGAGGTTACAAGACGTCGTGCTGCTCGTGTAGACGGCCGTCCGAATGCGGGACGTCAGTACGTAATTCTGCTGGTTCTGCTCGTTCTGCGACTCGCCGTAGGCCCCCGACACGTCGAGATCGATCGAGTCGGTAATGCCGAGGCGGACGCCGGCGCGGTAATCGAACATGGTCGTCTGGAATTCGGACAGACGCGGCCCGAGCTCCGTGGTGCGCCGGCCGACCGTGGTCGAAAACGCCCTGAAGTTCGGATCGGCCGGGGTGAGCGCGGTCGCCGCGGCGGCGCACTGCGCCGGGGTGATCGGCTGGATGCCGGGCGTAGTGAAGTCGAAGTCGTTGTTCGCGCAGAAGGTGGCGCGGGCCGCGGCCGGCAGGAACGGGTTGCTCACCGGGATCACCAGCAGCGAGCTGAAGACGCCCGACGGCGCGATGATCGTGTTGACCCGGTTCTTGGAGAACATGCCGCGCGTGTAGACTTCGATATTGTCCGCCACTTCGTAATGGGCGGCACCGAAGATGTTGAAGCGCTGAAACGGCGTCTGGAAGATGTTGTACGGGTTGAAGTTGAAGTTGGTGACCGGATTCACCAGCGCGCCCGTCACCGGGTTGATCTGATCGAAGCCGCCGGTCGCGCCGGGACGCGAGAAGCGCGCCGGCACCGTGGTGCCGGAACCGCCCACGGCGCCCGTGGTCGAGGTGTAGTTGTTGAGCGAGAACTTGCGCGCGCCCTGATAGACGGGGTCCGATTCCTGGTAGCCGAGCGACAGCACGGCATTGCCGCGGCCGTCGTCGAAATTCGCGCCGAGCGTCAGGTCGGTGCGGAAGACGTTGCCGTCGCCGCGCTGGGTGATCTGCTCGCTGGCCGAAAGCTCCATTCCGGCGAAGTCGCGGCGGGTGATGAAGTTGATGACGCCCGACACGGCGTCGGCGCCGTAGGTCGTCGCGGCGCCGCCCGTCAGCGTGTCGACACGGTCGACGAGCGCGAGCGGGATGTTGTTGAGGTCGACTCGGCCGATCGTGCTCGAAGGCGTGATGCGCTGGCCGTCGAGGAGGACGAGGTTACGGAAGTTGCCGAGGCCGCGAAGATCGGCGAAGGCGGCGCCGCCATTGCCGTTGTTGACCGCCGAGCCGATGCTCGGGACCGCGCCCGGAAGGTCGCGCAGAAGCTCTTCGGCGACGTTCGACTGGCGGAGCTGCATTTCCTCCTGGCCGATCACCGCCACCGGCGACGACGAGGTCAGGTTCGGATTCTTGATCAGGGTGCCGGTGACGACGATGTCGCCCTGGCTGTTCTCCTCGGCCGGGCCGGCGGATTCCTGGGTCTGCAGGCCGGCGGGCGGAGTCTCGTCGCTGGGGGGGGCGCCCTCGGGGGGTGCGTCCTGCGCAAAAGCCGGCGTGGCGACCAGCATGCCCGCGATGATCGTCGAGGCGAGCAGCGTTTCCCTGAACTTGATTTTCGACATTTGCGTCCCCTTGGTGTGTTCGTGAGGGTGCACCGGGCGCAGTTTCGCCCTACCCACTCGGTGTTCGTTTTAGGACGCAGGCGTAACGGCGCGCAAGAAGCGCCACCGTTGCTTCCCCATTCTTGCATGCCCGTGTCACTTTTGAGCCACAGTCTTGTCGGGGCGAAATATTGCCCATAACCCTCGCCAGATGCGGGAGGTTCGGCGATGAGACGGAGTAGCGGGATCATGGCGGCGATGGCGCTGGCGGCGATGGCGCCGGCCTCGGCCGCGCCCAGGCCGAAGCCTCGGGAAGCGGGCAGCAACGCCCTGATCCAGGCGCTCGCCGCCTGCCGCGGGGTCTCCGACGAGAAAGCGAGGCTCGGCTGCTACGACGCGGCCAGCGCCCGCCTCGCCGAGGCGGTGGAGAGCCGCGAGCTGGTCGTCCTCGACCGCCAGGAGATACGGCAGACCCGCCGCGGCCTGTTCGGCTTCAGCGTCCCCAACATCCCCCTCTTCCGCGGCGAGAGCGGCGAGCAGGAGAGCCAGATCGAGGCCGTGATCGCCGGCGCCAGCTCGCTCGGCGCGGGCAAATGGCAGATACGGCTCGAGGACGGCGCCATCTGGCAGACCACCGAAACCTGGCTCGGCCTCAGCGACCCGCGCCCGGGCCAGAAGATCGTCATCAAGCGCGGCACGCTCGGCAATTACTTCCTCCGCATCAACGGCCAGAAGGGGATGCGCGGGAGGCGGGTGGGCTAACCTGCTCCCCCGGCGAAGGCCCGGGGCCCCGCCGGCGGGCGTCGAGCGGCTGGATCCGGCCTTCGCCGGGAAGCGCCATGCCTCAGCCCCTTTTTTCCGCCTGCACCGAAAGCTCCGGCGACGAATAGGCCTCCTGCCGCTCGACGCTCCAGTAGCGAAGCTCGTCGAGGGAGATGGGCTGGCCGGTTGCGGCGCAGCGGACATGGTCGCCGGGGGTGAGGATCCGGAACGTGCCGGGCATGTAGTGGAGGCGCGCTTCGCGGCCCTTGTTCGACATCAGCATCGGCTTCGTCTCTTTCCCAAGAGTCACCCCGGACTTGATCCGGGGTCCACCTCCTTAAGCCACTGCCGCTGGAAGATGAAGGCGGATGCCGGATCAAGTCCGGCATGACGACGTGGTGCTAAAGCAGCTTGGGCTGCTCGCTTGTGGGCTTCCCATGGGATGGGCGGCGGGGCCGCTCAACCGGGGCCCCGCCCACGGCGGCCTCGACGTCGCCGTCGCCGAAGATCAGTCGGAGCCGCTCGGCCTTGCGGGCCGCGGCGGCGGAAATCAGGGTCCTGCCCTCACGGTCCTCGACGCGGGCGTAGCCGCGTTCCAGCGGACGGTTGGGATGGGCGAGCTCGGCGACTCGCCAGAGGGCCTCCAGCCTTTCCTTCGCCCGGGCGTGGGCGGCGCGGAGCAGTCCCGGGCGGAGCGCGCCGGCGGTCTGGCCGAGCGCGGCTCGGGCGTGGCTCAATTCGGTGCGGAGGGCGCGCGGCAGGCGGTCGGCGAGGTCGTCGAGCCGCTGGCGCTGCGGAGCCAGCAGAGCCTCGCGCTCGGGCCAGCGGCGAAGGCTCGCCTCGAGCTGCTCCGCCGCCCGCTCGGCGGCCCGGCGGGCGCAGCGCTCGGTGCGGAAGCCGAGCTCGCGCAGCTGGCCGAGCAGGTCGCCGCGGACCGGCACCGCCATCTCGGCGGCCGCGGTGGGAGTCGGCGCCCGAACGTCGGCGGCGAAATCGCAGAGCGAGGTGTCGGTCTCATGGCCGACGGCGGAGACGATCGGGATCGCCGAAGCGGCGACGGCGCGAACCACCTCCTCCTCGTTGAACGCCCACAAATCCTCGATCGAGCCGCCGCCGCGAGCGACGATGAGAAGGTCCGGCCGGGCGATCGGGCCGCCCGGCGGAAGCGCGTTGAAGCCGCGCACCGCCGCCGCGATCTGCGCCGCCGCCCCCTCCCCCTGGACCTGGACCGGCCAGACGATGACGTGGCAGGGGCAGCGGTCGTCGAGGCGGTGGAGGATGTCGCGGATGACGGCTCCGGTGGGCGAGGTGACCACTCCGATCACCTGCGGCTGGAAGGGCAGCTTCTTTTTGCGCTCCGCATCGAACAGCCCCTCCGCCGCGAGCGCCCGCCGGCGCTTGTCGAGCAGGGCCATGAGGGCGCCCTGCCCGGCCAGCTCGAGCCGCTCGATCACGATCTGATAGCGCGAGCGGCCGGGATAGGTGGTCAGCTTGCCGGTGGCGACGACCTCGATCCCGTCCTCCGGGCGGAAGGCCAGCCCCGCCGCCGTCGCCTTCCACAGCACCCCGTCGAGCACCGCCTTGTCGTCCTTGAGGCAGAGGTAGCAATGGCCCGAGGCGGCGCGCTTCCAGCCGCTGATCTCGCCGCGCACCCGGACGTAGCCGAACGAATCCTCGACCGTCCGCTTGAGCCGCATCGAGAGTTCGGAGACGCTGAGAGCGGGCGCGTTGTCGCCCGGCGTTTCGATTGCTAACAGCCCTGTCTCCTGGGGAGAATCGTCCTTGTCCATGAATGTCCTGCTGCTTGGCTCCGGCGGCCGCGAACATGCGCTCGCCTGGAAGCTCGCGCAATCGGAACGCCTGGGCAAGCTGTTTGCCGCGCCGGGCAATCCCGGCATCGCCGAGCACGCCCAGATAGTGGCGATCGACCCCGCGGACCACCGGGCCACGGTCGATTTCTGCCTGAAGAATTCGATTGAGCTGATCGTCATCGGGCCGGAGGCGCCCCTCGTCGACGGCCTCGCCGACAATCTGCGCACCATGGGCTTTTGCGTGTTCGGGCCCAACCGCATCCCCGCCCAGCTCGAAGGCTCCAAGGGCTTCACCAAGGATCTGTGCGCCCGCCACTCCATTCCCACCGCCCGCTACGTCCGTGCTTCCGACAGGCTGGCGGCCGAGGCGGCGCTCGAGGATTTCCCCGCGCCGCTCGTGGTCAAGGCGGACGGCCTCGCCGCCGGCAAGGGCGTGATCATCTGCGCGACTCAGGAGGAAGCGCAGGCGGCGCTCGATATCATGTTTGACGGCAGCTTCGGCGCGGCGGGAAGCGCGGTCGTGATCGAAGAATATCTCGAAGGCGAGGAAGCGAGCTTCTTCGCGCTTACCGACGGGACCGCCATCGTGCCGTTCGGCTCGGCCCAGGATCACAAGCGCGTCGGCGACGGCGATACCGGGCCCAATACCGGCGGCATGGGCGCCTACAGCCCGGCCCCGGTGCTGACGCCCGCGCTCGAGCAGCGGACCATGGACGAAATCGTCCGTCCCACCGTCGAAGCCCTGGCGGCGCAGGGCGCGCCTTATTCCGGGATCCTCTACGCCGGGCTGATGCTCACCGCCGAGGGCCCCAAGCTCATCGAATATAATGTCCGCTTCGGCGATCCCGAATGCCAGGTGCTGATGATGCGGCTGGAGAGCGACCTGCTCGAGCTGATGTACGCGGTGGCGCGCGGCCGTCTGGCCGAGGCGGAGCCGCCGCGTTTCTCGGACGAGGCGGCGCTGGCCGTGGTGATGGCGGCGAAGGGCTATCCCGGCGAGCCCGAGACCGGCGGCGCGGTGGAAGGGCTCGACTCGCTGTCCGGCACCGGGGCGGTCGTCTTCCACGCCGGCACCGGCCTCGAGGAAGGGAGGCTCGTGGCGAGGGGCGGCCGAGTCCTCGCCGTCACCGCCGCCGGCGCGACGGTCGCCGAAGCGCGCGACAAGGCCTATGCGGCGGTGGGCCGAATCCGCTTTCCGTCCGGTTTCTGCCGAAGCGACATAGGCTGGCGGGAGATCGCCCGGGCCGGCGGGGACGGCTGATGGCGCCGTCGATCGATCCGGCCGCGATTGCCAGGGACCCGGCGTGGCTGCCCCATCGCTACGATGAAACGACGGACTCGATTCACTTCCTCCGGCTGGAGCGCGAGGAGCATCGCGCCGTCACCTTCATCACCGACGACTATATCAGCGCCGAGGCGCCGAGGCTGGTGCTGAGGCGCGGCGACGTCGCGGCGGCGGCGAGGCCGCCCGCGCCGCTGCACTTCATCTTCCATTCGGCCTATTGCTGCTCGACCGTCCTCGCCCGCGCCGTCGACGTCGAAGGCGCCTCGATGGGCCTCAAGGAACCGCTCATTCTCAACGACATGGTCGGCTGGCGGCGGCGCGGCGGCGACCCCCGCTTGCTGGCCGCGACGCTGGACGACGTCCTCGCGCTTCTCGCCCAGCCCTTCTCGCCCGGCGAAAAATTGGTGGTGAAGCCCTCCAACATCCTCAACGGCCTCGCCGCCGCGATGTTGGGGCTGCGGCCGAAATCCAACGCCCTGCTGCTCTACGCGCCGCTGCCCGATTTCCTTCGCTCGATCGCCCGCAAGGGCTTGTGGGGGCGGCGCTGGGTGCGCGAGCTGTTCATCGGCCAGCTGCGCGACGGAATCGTCGACCTCGGCCTCGACGAGCAGAATTATCTCGACCTCACCGACCTCCAGGTCGCGGCGGCGGGCTGGCTGGCCCAGCATGCGATCTTCGGCCGGCTGATCGCCAGATTCGGCCCCGCGCGGGTCAGGGCGCTCGACAGCGCGACCCTGATGGCGAGGCCCCGCGAGGCGATGGCGGGGCTGTCCGGCCTTTTCGGGCTCGGCCTCGACGGACCGGGGATAGAGGCGATCGTCTCCGGACCGGCCTTTACCAGCCATTCCAAGTCGAATGCCGGCTTCAGCGCGGCCGACCGCCTCGCCGAGCAACGGGACGCCGCGGCGACCCACGCCGACGAGATCGAGAAGGTCGCGATCTGGGCCGAGGCCGTCGCGGCCGCCGCCGGCGTTGCCCTGCGGCTCGACGCGCCTTTGATCGGCGCCTAGCTTCCCGGACTGCTTGATCCGGGGCCGCTTCTGGAACAATGACGGTGCAGCAGGAGGCACGAGATGAAGATCCTGGTCGGCCTATTGGTGGCGCTGCTGGTCGGCTGGGTCTGGCACGGCCCGCTCGGCCATGGCGAGCGGCTGATCGCCGGACTCGAAGCCGAAGCCAGGCAGGCCGTCGCCAAAGCGGAGCTTCCGAATATCCAGGTCCGCCTGTCGCACGACCCGCTCGCCCGGGTCGCGACCTTGAGCGGCCCCGCCAACGATCTCCAGCGCGAGGGGCTGGGAAGCCAGATGGGCGTCAGCGATTATGTCCGCGACGTCGAGGGCATCGCCTCGGTCCGCTGGGCGGACGAGCCGGGATCGAACGGCAGGGTCGTGCCGCTGCTCGCCGAGACCCTGGCCTGGACGGCGGTCGCATATTTCATCGGCCTCGGCCTCGGCTGGCTCCTCTGGGGCCGGCGGCGGCGCGAGGGCTTCGCCTGATTCCAATAAGGACCCGACCCGACCATGCTGAACGTCGCCCAAGACAATCTCATCCTCCTCGTCGTCGCGCTGCTGATCGGCCTGTTCGTCGCGCTCTGGGCGTTTCGAAAGGCTCGCGCCGGGGCCGACGCGCCGCCGGGGCGGCGGGCCGACGGTCCGGAAGGCAATGCGCTTCACGACGAGTTCGCCGCCGCGACCACGGATGTCGCGGGCGAGATATTGGGAGTCGATGCGCATCCGAACATCCCGGGGCCGAGCGGACCGCCGGACAACCTCCGGCTGCTCAAGGGGGTCGGGCCGAAGCTCGCCGCCCAGCTCAACGAATTCGGGATCACCCGCTTCGACCAGCTCGCCGGTCTGACCGAGAACGAAGTGGCCCTGCTCGACAGGCGCATGGGCGCCTTCGAGGGCCGGATCGCGCGGGACCGGCTGGTCGAGCAGGCCTGCTATCTGGAGCGGGGCGACACGGACGGCTTCGAAGCGAAATTCGGGAAATTGGGGGGGTAAAGCGATCGCCACCCCTTCCATTGTCTCGTCATGCCGGACTTGATCCGGCATCCACCTTCCTTCTGCGCATCGAATTCAAGAAGGTGGACCCCGGATCAAGTCCGGGGTGACGGGAACCCAAGACCCGGCGAATTCTAACCCCCTCGCCGCTTGCGCACCACCTCGCTGGCCAGCAGCTTGTCGATCTTGAAGCCGTCCATGTCGACGATCTCGAACCGCCAGCCGCCGAAGGTGAATCGTTCGCCCACTTCGGGAATGTGCTTGAGCACGGACAAAGCGAAGCCGGCGGTGGTCGCATAGTCGCGATCTTCGGGGAGGCCGATGCCGAGGCGGTCGGAGAGAGCGTCGGCGGACAGCGAGCCCGACACCCACCAGCTGCCGTCCTCGCGCTCGACGAGCGGGGAGTCGGCGCCGCCCTCGAAGCCGCCGGAGAGGGCCCCGGACAGGGCGTTGAGCAGGTCCGCGGGAGTCACGATCCCTTCGAAATGGCCATATTCGTCGTGGACGAAGGCCATCCGCACCTCGCTTCCGCGAAGCACGGCGAGCGCGTCCATCGCGTCCATCTGGTCGGGCACGACCGGCGGTTCGCGGCTCAGCGCGCGCAGGTCGAGCGGCCGCCCCTCGATCAGCGCCGCGACGATGTCGCGCGCCTGGACGACTCCGATCAGCCGGTCGACCGAGCCCTCGGCGACGGGAATGCGGCTGTGCGGGGTCTCGAGCAGGGCCTTGCGGATCGCCTCGGGCGCGGCCTCGGCGTCGACCCAGTCGACGTCGGTGCGCGGAGTCATGACCTCGCGCGCCGGGCGGTCGGCGAGGCGGACGACCCCGGAGATGATCGCCCGCTCATATTCCTCGAGCACGCCGGCGTGATGCGCCTCGGCGACAACGAGGTGGAGCTCCTCCGCGGTCACCTTGTTGGCATTGTCGCGGCGCATCCTCAGCAGCCGGAAGATCAGCGCGCTGGTGCGGTCGAGCAGCCAGACCAGCGGAGCGGTCGCCTTGGCGGTCCACAGCATCGGAGTCGCCATGGCCGCGGCGAGCGGCTCGGGCGAGCGCAGCGCGAACTGCTTGGGGACGAGCTCGCCGATCACCAGGGAGGCGTAGGTGGTGAGGATGATGACGATGGCGAAGCCCAATGTCCCCGCATTTTCCGGATCTATGCCGAGCCGGGCCAGGCGCTCGCCCACCGGTCCGCCGAGGCTGGCGCCCGAATAGGCGCCGGCGAGGACTCCGATCAGAGTGATTCCGATCTGGACGGTCGAGAGAAAGCGGCCGGGATCGGCGGCGAGATCGAGCGCGGTCTGGGCGCCCCAGCGGCCCGATTTGGCCATCGCCTTCAAGCGCGGCTTGCGGGAGGAGACGATCGCCATCTCCGCCATGGCGAAGACTCCGTTCAGCGCGATCAGCATCAGGATCACGACGACGTCGAACCAAGGGAATGGCGGCAAGGGGGAAGCGGGCGGCATGGCGCCCGCCCTCCTTAGCCGGGAAGCTTTCGCCGGGACAACCCGTTCATCGGCACCGCCGTCATCAGCGCCTCGCCCTGAAGAACGCCTTGAGCATCCCCCCTGCCTCCGCCTCCCCGAGGCCGGAATAAACCTCCGGCGCGTGGTGGCAGGTGGGCTGGGCGAAGAGCCGGGGGCCGTTTAGGACGGCGCCGCCCTTCGGATCCGGGGCGGCGAAATAGAGCCGGTCGATTCGCGCCAGGGCCATCGCTCCGGCACACATCGCGCAGGGCTCGAGGGTCACCCACAGGTCGCAGCCGTCCAGCCGCGGCCCGCCCAGCGCCGCGGCGGCGGCGCGCATCGCCACCATCTCGGCATGGGCGGTGGGGTCGTTGTCCGCCCGCATTCGGTTGCGGCCCGACGCGATCACCTCCCCGGCCCGAGTCACCACGGCCCCCACCGGCACCTCGCCGTCGTCGGCGGCGGCGCGCGCCTCCTCGAGCGCGCGGCGCATCGGTTCGGAGAAGGCGGCGGTCATCCTGCCCGCCTAGACGCCCCCCGAGCGGCCGGGAAGCCTATTGCTGGTTGGCCTGATCGCCGACGCTCACCGTCGGCACGTCGACCTGCTTGGTCTTCATCTCGACGGTCGGAGTCTGGATGTTGGCGGTGGTCGTGCCCACCTGCACCGGGTTCACCTTGACCTCGAACTTGGGCGCCTGGGCGGTCTGGGTCTGATTGAGGTCGACGAGGCCGAGCCACACCGCGACGATCAGAGCGAGGATGAGCAAGGCGACGATCAACAGGATAGAGCGCAACATGAATCAGCTTCCTCCTTCGCCGAGAACACATGGGTACGCGATTCGGTTGCACCTCCGCAACGACCAGTTTCGCCGGCCGTGCCGCATCGCGACAGGTTGACGAAAGCGCCTCCTCAAGCTATCCGCCCTCGGTTTCCGGGACGCCTCGCGCGCCCGCTTCAAATCAGGACGAGAAATCATGTCGCGCATTTGCGAGCTGACCGGCAAGGGCCGGCAGGTGGGCCACAACGTTTCCCACGCCAACAACAAGACCAAGCGCACTTTCCTGCCCAATCTGCAGAACGTGACCTTGATCAGCGAGGCGCTGGGCCGCGGCGTCAGGCTGCGCGTGTCGATGAACGGCCTTCGCTCGGTCGAGCATGTCGGCGGCCTCGACAACTGGCTGCTCAAGTCGAAGGACGACAGCCTCAGCCTCAAGGCCCGCCGCCTGAAGCGCGAGATCGCCAAGAAGCAAGGCGAAAGCGCGGCGGCCGCCTGACCGTCATCCCGGCGAAAGCCGGGACCCGGTCGAGACGAGCAGGGGGCGTCTCTTCCGCCCCTAGGCCCCCGCTCGCGCCGGGGTGACGATCATTCAATCAGCGCGAACTTCATCAGCAGGGTCCGCTGCAGCGGATTGTAATTGTCGTCCGAGGCGATCCACAGGATCGTGCGACCGCCCTCGCGGGTCACGCTCAGGCCCTCGAAATTGTCGCGCGTCACCGGACCTTCGAACGACGCCGCCTCCTCGCCGTCGATCAGGGCTCCCTCCACCAGCGCCGGCAGGCGCGCGATGGTCAGCTTGGCGCTGAAACCTCCGAACAGGGTAACCCGGCGGTTGAGCAGGGCCAGCCTGCCGTCGGGCAGAAGGGCGGCGTCGGTGACCCGGTAGCCCCGCGGCGGGCGGTAGCGCAGGCGAATCGACCCCGTCCCGGGCACGGCCGGATCGCCGGCGAAGAGCAAGGCCTCGCTGTCGCCGCCTTCTCCTTCGGCGAAGACGAGGAAGCGGCCGTCGGCGAACCGCGCCATCGCCTCGGGGCCGTGATTGTCGTCCCACTTCGACATGGCGGCCGGCGCCGCGGCGGAGCGCGCGGTGAAGTGGCGACCGTCGTAGCGCCAAACCGCATTGGCCTGCTCGTAGCCGAGCCAGATGCTCCCTCCCGCGGCGACGAGGGATTCGACATCCCTATTCTCTTTCTCGTCCGGCGCGCCCGGCCCCTGGGCCACCATCGCGATCGCCGCCCGAACGACATCCGGCCCGCCGGGGAGCGGCAGGCGGATTCGCCAACCGGCGTCGCTCAGCGCCAGCGCGTCGCGGGCCTCGACATGCAAGGCGGAAATGCCGCCCAGCCGTGGGTCGTTGCTGGTCAGGGTCCAGCCGCCGAGAAACAGGAGCCGGCCGACCCGTTTCAGGGCCGGCGCCTCGTCCTCGAGCGCGACCGGCGTATAGCGAACCCAGCTGATCCGCGGCGGCGGCTCGCGCCGCTGCAGGCTCGGCGGAGCGAAGGTGCCCAGAAGCAGAAGGGCGAGAAGAAGGAACGGGATACGCACCCCTCCGCCCTAGCTTCGCTCCCCGGCCGGCGCCATCCACGGCGTCAAAGCATCGCTTTGCCGCAAAAGTGAAACGGCGGCTCCGCCCGTTCGTTCTGTGCGGCAAGGCGGGGGGCCTGGTGGAGTATGTGTAATGAAAAAGCTTCTTCTCTCGATGGCCGCCGTCGGCGCGCTCGCCGCAGCGGCGCCGGCCGTGGCCCAGACCGGCTATTACGGCACCAACGTCAATGCCGGCGGCGCCGTCGGCATCTCCAACCGCATCGCCCAGCTCGACGCTCGCCTCCAGGCGGGGATTCGTTCGGGCGACGTCAGCGGAATGGAGGCCCGCAACCTTCGAATGGAGATTCGCCAGCTCCAGCGGCTCGAACGCCAGTACAGCTATAACGGCCTCACCCAGGCCGAGCGGCAGGACCTCCAGTCGCGCCTGCGCACCCTGCGCCGCGACATCCAGATCGCCGACAACGGCCGCTATGACCGGGACACTCGCTACGGCAGCTGGAACGACCCATATTACAATAACGACGCCTATACCGGCCAGGGCGGCCCCTACGAGCAGCCCTACGACACCTATTGCGATACCAACAGCCGCGGCCTCGTCGGCGGCGTGATCGACAGCGTCCTCGGCCGCGACGGCAACAATTGCAACGGCCTGCGGGTCGGGTCGAGGGCGAGTGGGAACCTTTATTCGGTACCGTCTCAATATCGCTACCAATATCGGGATGGCAACGGCGTCTATTACCGCTCGGACGGCCGCGCCATCTACCAGATCGACGCCCGCACCAACACGGTGCTCAGGGTCTACGGAATGTAGCCCCGCCGATCCGGCACCCCTGGAGAAAAGGCGCTCCGTCCACGGCCGGGGCGCCTTTTTTGCGTTGGGCGCCTCAGCCCTCGTCGCTCACGTAGACGAACGCCTCCGCGCCCGAGACGAGGCGGGCTCGGATGCGCCGGATCGCCCCGGATTCGTAGCGGTCGGCGGCCTCCAGCTCGGCCTCGGTCAGGCTGAGGACGATTCCTGGAATCGCCTCCGTCCGCTCGCCGCCCGGGCGGGCGATGGTGTGGACCGCCGAGCCGCTCGCCGCGATGACGTGGGGATCGGTGATCGCCATCGGCGCCAGGACGAAGCCGGCAAGCGAGTCCTCCCGCCCTTCCACGAGCCGCCCGAAGGTGGCGAGCTGAACGTTCGCCTGGCGCAAGGTGCCGTAGGAGAAGAGGCTGGGCAATGGCGTTACCTTCGATCGTGGCGGCCATGGTAACGGCTGGGCTTCGCCTCGGCAAAATAGACTTTGGAGTAACGTCCGATTTGAGCTAAATGTTTGAAGAATCTGGGAAGCTTAGGGGATTGGGGATGAAGCGCTGGCGGTTCGGAACGGCATTGGCACTCGTGGCGATGCTGTCGTCCTGCGGTGGCGGCGGGAGCGGCGGCGGCGGCGGCGGAGCCCCGGTCGGCGCCGTCCCGACTCCCCCTCCCCCGCCGGCGGCTTCCGCCTGCTCGCTCCGCTCCCGCCAGGATTGGGCGCTGGCGCAGATGCGCGAATGGTATCTGTTCCCCGAGACCCTGCCCGCCAATCCGAACCCCGCGGCTTATGCGAGCGTCGAGGATTTCATCGACGCCCTGACGGCGACGGCGCGGGCGCAGGGCCGCGACCGCTTCTTCACCTTCATCACCTCGATCGCGGAGGAGAACGCCTTCTTCAACTCCGGCTCGAGCGCGGGCTTCGGAGTGCGCTTGTCCTATGACAGCGTCCAGCGGCGCCTGTTCGTCACCGAGGCCTTCGAAGGCGCTCCGGCGCTCGCCGCGGGCATCGACCGAGGCACCGAGATCCTGGCGATCGGCACCACCGCCGGCAATCTGCGCCTCGTCAGCGACATCTTCGCGACTTCGGGCGCTCAGGGCGTGAGCGACGCCCTCGGGCCGTCCACGGCCGGAACGACCCGGTTGCTTCGAATCACCAGCGGGGGCGTCACCCGCGAGGTAAGCGTCACCAAGGCCGACTTCGAGCTCACGCCGGTCTCGAGCCGCTACGGCGCCAAGATCATCGACGAGGGCGGGAAGCGCTACGGCTACGTCAACCTGCGCACCTTCATCAACACCGCCGATCCGGCGCTGCGCAACGCCTTCGCGACCTTCAAGGCGCAGGGCGTGACCGACATCATCGTCGACGTTCGCTACAATGGCGGCGGCCTCGTCTCGATCGCCGAGCTGATCGGCGACTTGCTCGGCGCCAACCGCTCGCCGAACGAGGTATTCAGCTTCACCACCTTCCGGCCGGAGAAATCGTCGAACAACTCGACCCGCTTCTTCCATCCGCAGCCTCAATCGGTGGCGCCGACCCGGCTCGCCTTCATCGGCACCAACGGCTCGGCGTCGGCCAGCGAGCTGATCATCAACGCCTTCATTCCCTATCTGCACGCCAACGAAGCCCTGATCGGCACCAACACCTACGGCAAGCCGGTGGGGCAGATCGCGCTCGACCAGGCGCAGTGCGACGACCGGCTTCGGGTGATCGCCTTCAAGACCGAAAACGCGGCGCGCCAGGGTGACTATTTCACCGGCCTGGCGTCGAAGATGGAGGCCAGCTGCCAGGCGGGCGACGATATCGCGAAGCCGCTCGGCGATCCGACGGAAGCCTCGACCCGGGCGGCGCTGGACTTCCTCGAGGGCAAGGCGTGCACCCGGATCAGCAGCGGCGGCGGGATCACGACCCAGGCGGTGCACGAGCGGCGCGACCTGCTGACTCCGGACCGGCCGAGCGTGGTCCAGCACGAGGTGCCGGGGGCGTTCTAAAGGAAAGGGCGGGATGAACCTCGCCTGTGGACTTCGTTCAGGCTGAACTCACCGGAAACGGCGCTGGGTGGCGGCAAGCGTTGGGGAGCGCCCAACAGGAGCAGTCACCATGAACAAGATCATCATCGCCCTCGCCGCCACGACCGCGTTCGCCGGCGCGGCGCCCGCCGCCGCCCAATATGCCGGCGGAGGCTACGGCCAGATCCGGTCCGATCAGCTGCAGGTGCAGCTGCAGGCCGGCATTCGCAGCGGCGCCATCTCGCGCGCCGAAGCCATGCCGCTGCGCGAGCAGCTGATGCAGCTGACCCGGCTCGAGCGTCTCTACGCCCGCGACGGAATCAGCGGCCGCGAACGCGCCGATCTCCAGCATCGGATCAACGACCTGCGCCAGGGCATCCGCTTCGCCGAGCGCAGCGGCGGCCGCTACGACCGCGACGACAATTACGGGCGCACCACCGGCGACGGCTACGGCCGCGACGGCGCCTACGACCGCAACAATGACGGCTGGGACGACCGCGACAGCGATCGCGACGGGCGCTGGGATGTCGATTCGCGCAACGATTCCAACCGCGACGGCTGGGACGACCGCGACACCGACCGGGACGGGCGCTGGGACGACGACGACCGTGCCGGCTACGGCCGCGGGCAGGTCGACGACCGCGGAGTCGTCGGCCAGATCGTCGACCAGGTCACCGGCACCGGCGGCCTTCGGGTCGGTCAGCGCGCCTCGGCCGATCTCGGCGGCGTTCCTTATGCCTACCGGAGCCAGTATCGCGACGGCAACGGCGTCTATTACCGCTCGGACGGGCGCCGGATCTACCAGATCGACGCGCGCACTCAGGCGGTGGTCCGCATCTACGCGATGAACCGCTGACGGGTAGGTTCGCAGACAGCCGCTTTGCTTTGAAGAGGCGCCCCGGCCGCTCGGCCGGGGCGCCTTTTTCGCGCTCCGGGGACGGGCCATTTGCGGCGGCCGCGACGATGGCCTAAGCGGCGCCTCCCGGACAAAGGACCCGCCATGGCCGCCCCCCGCGCACTTCCATGACCGTTCGGAAGATCCAATGGGCGATCGCCGCCGTCTTCTTCATCCTCGGCGGCTGGGCGCTGCTGGCGCCGCAAAGCGTGATCGACCTCACTTTCCTGCCCCGATACCGGACCGGCACCCCGATCCTTCCCTTCGCGGTCGCCTGCTTCGGCGCCCAGGCGATGATCGCCGGCCTCTTCGCCGCCTTCAGCCGCTTCACCCGAGCCACCTTCCTCGCCTACGGGATCGCGCTTCTGCCCTTCTTCGCCTTCGACTGGTGGTTCACCTTCGTCGATCCGGTTTTCACGGCGGTGGGGCTGTTCGACGCGCTGGGCAACGCCGTCATGCTGGCGCTGTGCGTCCTGGGCTGGCGTCGCTCCGGCAGCGAAGGGGCTAGCGGCTAGCGCCGTCGAACCGCACCCGCTCGAGCGAGTCCGGGTCGATATCGTCGGCGCAGCGGAGGTTGATCTCCACCATCGGCTTGCCGTCCCGTCCCTCGCCCTCCGCGAACGGCGCGCAGCCGCAGGTCTTGCAGAATTGGTGGCGGATGGCGTGCTTGTTGAAGGTGTAGACGGTGAGGTCGTCGCGCGAGCCCTGGAGGGTGAATTTGTCGGGCGTCGAGAAATGGTGGAGGTAGCCCTTGCGACGGCAGATCGAGCAATTGCACTCGATCGCCTTGGTCGGCGGATCCTCGTCGAGCGTGTAGGCGATCTTGCCGCAATGGCAGCTTCCGCGGATCGGCATGGCGGTCTCCTCAAATTGCCGGGGCCGAGGCGAGCTGCACCAGGTCCCAGCGATTGCCGTACAGATCCTCGAACACGGCCACAATTCCGTAGGGCGCCCGCTTCGGCTCGCGGACGAAGCGCACCCCCTTCGCCCGCATCGCCTCGTAATCGCGGTCGAAATCGTCGGTCCGAAGGAACAGGAAGACCCGCCCGCCGGCCTGGTTGCCGACGAACGCCTCCTGGCCGGGCGAGACGGCGCGGGCGAGCAGCAGGGTCGCCGCGCCCGCCGGGGCGCCGGGCGGCGCGAGCAGCACCCAGCGTTTGTCCTGCCGGGGCTGGTAATCATCGGCGACGAGCGTGAAGCCGAGCTTGCCGGTGAACCAGGCGATGGCCTCGTCATAGTCGCGGACGACGAGGGCGATATGGGCGAGGTGCATGGGCGCAGGCTAAAGCGTCCCACCCGGTTTCACCACAGGGACGACCCGCCTATAAGCCGGGACGTGCGGCCGCTTGCCCTCTTCGCGCTCCTGGCGCTGGTCGTTGCCGGCTGCCGCGACGCTCCGACGCCGGGCGCCCCGGCCGCGAACGATTCCGCGGCGCGTCCGGCCGAACGCGAGCCCCTGCCGGACCTGGTTCGAATCCGGCTCGACACCGAGGCCGGCCCGATCGTTCTGGCGCTCGACTCCAAGCGGGCCCCCGTCACCGTGGCCAATTTCGTCCGCTACGTCGACGAGCACCGCTTCGACGGCACCTTCTTCTACCGCTCCGCCCGAACGAAGGGCGCCGAGGGACGCGGCTTCGTCCAGGGCGGCATCCGCCACAGCGCTAGGAAGGCGCTGCCGCCGATCGCTCACGAACCGACCTCGAAGACGGGGCTCAAGCATGTCGACGGCGCCGTCTCGATGGCCCGCGCCGCTCCGGCCGGGGCGATGGGCGACTTCTTCATCATCGTCGGCGGCGCCATGCCGGCGATGGACTCGCATGGCGGCGAGCCCGGCTTTGCCGCCTTCGGACGCGTGATCGAAGGCATGGACGTCGCCCGCCGGATCCTCGCGGCGCCGACCGTGGCCAATGCCGGGCGCGGGCCGATGCGCGGCCAGATGCTCGAGAAGCCCGTCCGGATCGTCGCCGCGCGGCGGACGGAATAGCTATTCCGCGGCCGCCGGCGCCGTGGCCTCGCTCCTGGACCCGTAGACGAGCGCCCCGAGCACCGCCGCGACCAGGACGAGCGCCGGCACGTCGCCGACGAGATGGCCGGCCTGCCCGGGCGAGCCGAGCGCCTGCACCGCCATTACGGCGGCATGGACGAGGCTGGACCAGATGGTGAAGAGGATCAGCGACCGGTTCGCCGCCGGATCGCGCGCGGCGAGAATCAGGAAGACGCCGAGCGTCGCGTAGACGCCGACGATCATCATGAAATATTCCGAATCCTCCGGCGGGCCGGGGTGCCAGGCCCAGCCCGACGGCCATAATCTGGCGAGCGGATAGACGAGGCAGAAGACGATCCCGAAAAGGACGAGTGCGAGCGACAGCAGCCTGGTGCGGGCCATGGGCGGTTCCCCCCTTGTGAAACGAGCCCCGAGCGTAAACCGTTACGCAGAGGCAATCAAATCGGCTCTGAACCGAGGGCGCCCGCAGGCGTTGGTGGCGCTTGTTCGAAATCAGGAGCCCGACATGGCTGAAAAGAGCCTCGCCGAAATATCGAAGAAGATGCGCGACATCGACTTCGCGATCCTCTCCACCCGGACCGGCGGCGGCGCCATTGCCGGCCGTCCGATGAGCAACAACGGCGAGGTCGATTTCGACGGCGACGCCTGGTTCTTCACCTGCCACGATACCCGAAGCGTGGCCGATATCCTGCGCGATCCGCATGTCGGCCTCGCCTACCAGGGCAAGGCCGGGGCGCTCGGGCTTCGGCCCTTCTTCGTTTCCGTCGAGGGCCGCGCCGAGCTGATCCGCGACAAGGCCCGTTTCGCCGAGCATTGGACGAAGGGCCTCGACCGCTGGTTCGAGCAAGGCGTGGACACGCCCGGCCTGGTCCTGATCAAGGTGAAGGCCCAGCGGCTCCATTATTGGGACGGCTATGACGAAGGCGAGCTCGAGCTGGCGGAGCGGGCCGAGGCATGAGGCCGTCGATCCGCTCCGCAAGGCTGACCCTCGCGGCCTTCGCCTTGCTGGCGGGAGCCGGCGGAACGCCGCTCCTGCCCGCCGCGCCGGCGCTGGCCGCCGCCGACCGGTCGAAGATCGGCGGGACGTGGGACCTGACCTGGAAGAACCGCAGGGGCGAGACCCGAAGAGGCTCGATGACGGTCGAGCAAAGCGGGTCGCAGCTCATCGCCAACGTCTACGACCGGGGCGGGGCCACCGCCACCGGGACGATCGAGGGGTCGTCCTTCACGCTCGAGGGCAGGAAGCTGGGCCTCCCCTTCACGGTCATCGGCCGGGTGCGGGGCGCGAAAATGGCCGGCACCCTGATGGCGCTCGGCGTCGAGCGCCGCTTCACCGGCGTTCGCCGCGGCCGGCGCTAGAGCATGATCTTTTTTCTGATCCGTCATTGCGAGGAGCGTAGCGACGAAGCAATCCAGCGGGTCTCGCAGGCCGCTCTGGATTGCTTCGCTTCGCTCGCAATGACGGGGGGAATCAACCGGAAACGATCATGCTCTAGGAGGCTGGCTCGGCGCAGCCCCGGCGCCGCTCGCTGCCGACGAGCAGCTCGGCCGCGAGCGAATAGCGCCGGTCGGACATTCCGTCCGAGCAGCCCGGTCGGGGCCGGATCTCGAGCTCGAAGGGCCGGCCGCCGAGCGACCCGGACCAGCGGCCGCCGCCGGGCGCCGGCACGAAGCGAGTCCAGACTCGAGTCCCCTTCTGGTCGTCGGGATGGGAGTAAGTGACGCAGCGGCCCTCGATTCGAGCGCCCCAGAAGGGCTCGGTGCCAACGGCGCGAAGCGGGGCGACGCTCAGGCGAGCCCCGTCCTGTATCCGGCACGGGCCGGGCGAACCTGCGGGAGCGGCGGGCGCGGCGGGCGCCGGGGCGGGGGTCGCTCCCGGCGCCGGCCGGCAGGCGGCGACGAAGGCGAGCGCCAGGGCGCTCGGCGGAGCGGGATGCGGGCCGCTTTTCTGGGCGCCGTAGCTGACGGAGACGGGACCCCCGATCAGGGCGGCGAGATTGGACGGCACCGGGCCGGCTCCGCTCACGGCAGCCTTATGCGAAGGGTCTCGCGGCGACCCGCGAGCGACGAGCGCGACGACTTCCCCGCCGCTCCCGAACGAGAGCCGTTCCTCGCTTCCGATCGGCCGGAAGCCGGGCACTTCGAGGCGCAGGCTCTTCGCTTTCGCGGAACAGGAGAGGCTGAGGGTCCGGTCGCCCGATTGCGGCCGCAGGGCCAGCTCGACGTCGTCGCCCCTCGATCGCAGGTTCCAGCCGGGCGCCGCGGCGGTCCCGGCGGACGGCGAGGCCGGAGCGGACGAGGCGGGCGGCGCGGGTTGCGCGCCCTCCCGCGCCGGAGCGGCGGCGCCCTCCTCCCGGCTGCCGCAGGCGGCGAGGAGGGTCGAGGCCGCGGCGATCAGTCCGAGCAGGCGCATGTCATTGGTCCTCCGTCGATCGAGGCCCGGGCCAGTCCTCGCGCCGGACCTCCCAGACGTCGCAGGGCTGGCGGAAGGGCGTGAACCGCTCGCCGGTTTGCCGCTCCCCCAGCCGTTCGGCGACCCGCCGGCTCGCCGCGTTGCGCGGATCGATGATCGAGACGATCCGATCCGGCGCGAGGGTCTCGAACGCCCAGCCGAGCGCGGCCCGCGCCGCCTCCGTCGCATAGCCCCTGCCGCGGGCGGCCGGGGCGAGCGACCAGGCCATTTCCAGGGCCGGCCACCAGGGCGGATGGAGCGGCCCGACCCGGCCGAGGAAGGCGCCGGTGGAGCGCTCCTCGACGACGAACATGCCGTAGCCGAGCAACTGCCAGTGGCCGATCAGCCAGACGGTCTCGTTCCAGGCCTCGCCCCGGCCGAGGGCCCGGCCCTGCGCGGTGATGAAGCGCGCCGTATCGGCGTCGGCGAGCATGGCCGCATAGGGCTCGAAATCGGCCGGACGCCAGCCGCGAAGGACGAGGCGAGGAGTCTCGAGCGTCGGAGCGGCCGGGGTGCCGAGCATCATCGGCGGAGCCTGTCACGCGCTTGTGGCGCAATAAGGGCGAGCGCTAGGGCCGATGCGCGGCCCCGGGCAAGGGCGCCTTCAAGAACTTGCCCGTGTCGACAAGCAGGCTTTGGATGAGGCCCACGATTTGGGCCCGCGAGTCCGCCAGCGGCGCTTTTCGGCCGCTCTCCCGCGCATAAAGGGCCTCCAATCCCTCGCAAGGCGGGAAAGAGCGCCGGGCGATCTCGTCGGCGGCAAGATCGCCGAGGACATGCCTGGCCGCTTCGCCGAGGACGCAGCCCCGCCACAAAGTGAAGGCGAAGGCGGGGCGAACCGAGTCGCTGGGCATCCTCCACAGGATCCGCCCCGAATAGCGGTCCGAGACGGCTCTGCCCCGCGCATCCCGCGCCGGACGGAAGCGGGCCCTCTCCATCAGCAGCCTGCAGGTCGCGGTATCGAGATTGATGGAGCCGCTGCTGGCCGTGACAAGGCAGTCCGTCGGAGCGCCGTCGACGCCGATCTCCAGGTGGAAGCCGACATTGCCCTGCTCGAAATCGCGAATGGCCTGGGCGGGATAATCCTGATCGGAGAAGAGCGTGGCCAGGCCCTGCTCGGCCTGGGCGCGCGTCGGACCCCCGGCGCTGGCCGGCGCCGGGACGAAAGCCGCCAGACAGAGGGCGGCCAGTGGCGCGATCCTGATCATTGCGGCGGGGTAGGCTCCGCCCTCGAGCCCGGCAAGCGGGCGAGGGCAACGCGTCCACCTTCCCGGCCGCGCATCGCGGCTTCCCACGGCCCTGAGCAGCGGCTAAACTGCTCGCACGGAAGGGGAAATCATTTTGAGAAAGATCGTTGCGCTGCGGCTCGCCGCCGCTTTGCTCGTCGCCGCGGCGGTCGCCGCTCCGGCGGCCGCGAAGGACGTCGCCGACTTTGCGATCACGCCCGGCTCCGCCGACGCTCTGATCGTCTTCAGGGCGCCCGACATACCGAGGCCTCCGGGATACAAGACGTCGTGGCGGATGGGGGTCCAGGCCTATGATCCGGCCGAGCAGAAATTGTCGGCCGGGCCCTTCGGCGGCAACGAGACGCTCGCCGGCCGGCCGAAGAGCTTCGTCGACGGCTATCTGGTCGAAATGGTGAAGCCCGGCACCTACGTGTTCCGCGATTTCTCCCGCCAGGATTTCTGGTCGCTCTGCTTCAACGGCAACAGCCTCCAGTTCACGATCAGGCCGGGCGAAGTGCTCTATCTGGGCGAATTCGACGCCGCCCGGCATGTGATGGAGCTCGAGACGCTCGCCGTCACCACCGGCCGGACGACCGCTCGCAACGGCCAACCGGTCCAGTTCTTCGACACCGTCTCCCCGCCCGCCTTCGCGCCGGTCGACGAAGCCGGGCTCGCCGCCGCCGCCGCGATGGTGAAGGCGCGCATGCCCAGGACGACGGTCGCTCCGAAGGCGGCGCGGTTCAAGCCGGCGAAGTTCGGCACGGGGAACGACCTGTTCCACATCCAGCGCATCTGCGGCGGTTATTACGCGAAGAAGGCGAAGTAGGCGGGCGGCGCGATGCCGATGCCGCCCGACGAGCTCGTGGCGATGCTGGAGCGCGGGGAGGCCTTGTCCCGAGGGCGGCCGGCCGGGCAGTGGCAAACCGGCGCCGCCAGTCGTGATATGGCCGCTTCATTCGGCATAGGCGGCGATGACCGAGGACGGAGACCGGGCCGGACTGCGTGGGCCGGAGCGCAATGAGCCCGGCGGAGATACTCATTCGTCATTCCGGACTTGATCGGGCATCCACCTTTTCCTGAAACCCGGCCATGAAGAAGATGGACTCCGGATCAAGGGACCTCCTCAAGTACTGACTTTGACGGGAACCCTGTCCGAGGTAACGAATCGGCCTGACCCCGGGCGCCCTTCAGTCGATCGCCTCGATGCCGAGCTGCCGCAACCGCTCGAGATGGTCCTTCATTTCCTTCAGCCGCTCGGGCGAATGCCCCTGCCACTCCGCGACCTCGCTTGTGACCCGGAGCGGCTCGCGGGAGCGGTAGGAGAGGGTCGGATTGCCGGGACTGCAGTGCTCGCCATGCCCCCGGCATGGCTACGCGCTTCGTTTCTGGTCCGTCAGATTGGGATCGTCCTCGATCGCGCCGGTCGGCTCGACGACGTAGATCCGCCCCGGTCCCTCCCCGGCGGCCAGCTCGGCGCCCCAGATCGCCGCGTCGAGGGTGCCGGTCAGATAGACCCAGGCCGCCTGCTTCCGCTTGCCGTAATTGGAGCTGTGGCCGGGGGAGATCAGGTCGCCCGGCTTCAGGTCGGCGCGGGTGCCGTGGTAGAACATGCGCGCTATCATAGCACGGTCGCGGCTCGATCCGATCGAATGAAAGGTTCATATCTTTCTCAAGTTTCGGCTTCCCTGGAAGCGGAAAAACTTTCGCCGCCGCGGGCGCGTAGGCGGGCCAGGCGCTCGCGGGCGCGCCTCTGCTTGGCGTGCAGCCAGGCGGCCGCGCAAAGCCGGCTGAAGGCGGCCGCGCCAGGGCGGCGGCGAAGGCGGCAGGCGCTCTGCTCGCTCATCCCGACCGCTTCCGCCGCCCGCCCGCCATGGCCGAACTCGGCCAGCGCGACGACATAGGCGAATTGCCGCTCGGGCGTCCAACCGTCGCGGCGCGCGCGCAACGGGACGGGCGTGAATTCGGGTGGGGGTGGCGGGAGGTCAGGCATGGCTGATTAGAACATAACAGGAACATCCAGTCAAGGACGGAGTCCGACACACAGGTCCGCAAGCGCAGGGCGCGCGGCTGCCGTCAGCGCGGCAATTCTCTCTGGAGCGTCTCGAGGGGCACCGGCGCGGCCGCGAGTGCGGCTCGAGTCGTCGCGACCGTGCCTTCGATCATGCGTTCGAACTCGTGGCGCCGCTCCGCCAGCAGCCGCGCCCTTTCGGGATCCGGCGCGACGATCGCCTCCAGCGCCTTGCATGGCGGGAAGGCTCGGCGCGCGACCTCGGCCGGCGGCAGGTCGCCGGGCACCAGCTTCGCGGCTTCGCCGCCCACGCAGAGCATCCACATCACCAAAGCCGGAGGCGGATCCGTTTCGTCGTCCGGAAGCCGCCAGACGATCCGTCCGGCCACCGTGTCGGTCGTCGGCCTGCCCCTGGCGTCGTGGGCGGGCTCGAAGTGCGCACGCGCCATCAGTAAAGTGCAGGTGGTGGAATCGAGTATGGCGGAGCCGCTCGAGCCGGTCACCGAGCAGGCGGTCGGCGCGCCGTCCGAGCCGACGGAGAGGCTGAAGGCGACCGGCCCCTGCTCGTGGTTGCGAACGGCGGCGGCCGGATAATCCTCGTCCGAGAAGAGGGTGACGAGATTCGCCCTGGCGCGCGCCGAGGCGGCGGGTTGAGGCTTGGCCGACGCGGCGGGTCGGGCCTCGGCCGACCCGGCGGCAGGGGCGGCGAGGAGGGCAAGGGCCAGCGGCGCGACGATCCTGATCATCGGCAAGGGGTAGGCGGCGCGACGGACGACCGCAAGCGGGCCGGGCGGCTGCCGGAGCGGGGGCGGCGCGCCTATTCCGGCCCGGGAGCGGGCGGAGCCTCCTTGAGCTCCTCGGGCAGGTCGGTCCCGACCTGGCGGGACAGAGCCAGCCCGGCCGCCGCCGCCTGTTGCGCCGATTGCAGCTTGCGATGGGCCGAATAGAGGTCGCAGGCCTCACTCGCCAGCTTGAAGACCTTCTCCTGCCGCTTGCGGATCTCCAGCCTTTTCGCCTGCTTCGCCGCCTCCTCGGGCGTGTCCTTCGCGTCGCAGTCGACAGGCCGATCGGGGGTGCCGCAATCCATCGGTCCCTCCGCCATCACCGCCAGCATCAGCGCGGGATAAGCCTGCTGGACGATCTCGCAGCCTCGGTCGAGCCGCTTCAGAGCCTCGCGATCGCCCGGCGCGGCGGCGGCGAGGGCGAGCAAGGCGATGGCGGAGGCGGCTGTGTTCATTGGGTTTTCCGGTCGGTGGCGGTGCCAGCAGTCTTCTATTCGGGGGACGGCGTCAATCGTTGAGGGTGCGAGCGGCGGAGCGCGGAAATTGTATACTGTCACGGTTTTCCCGTCGGTGCAGCACCTCGCTAAACGAAATATGTTGGCTGATGATCGATATAATCGTAGATTAATGGGAAGGCCGAAGGTTGGTCAGGCGTCCGCCAACTGTTGAAAGTTGTACAAGTTTATGTACATTGCTGCGATGGACATCGTCTCCTTCTCGGAAGCCCGGGCCAATCTCAAGGCGGTGATGGACCGCGCCTGCGCCGACCGGGCGCCGGTGGTGGTGAAGCGCGCCCGCGGTCAGGAGAATGTGGTGATCGTGCCGCAAGGCGAGTGGGACGGGCTGCAGGAGACGATGCACCTGCTCGCTTCGCCAAGGAACGCCGAGCGGCTGCTGGCCAGCATCGCCGAGCTCGATACCGGCAAGGGCGAGGAGCACGAGCTGATCGAGCCCGAGGCGTGAGGATCGCCTTCTCGTCCCGCGCCTGGGACGAGTATCTCCACTGGCAGACCCGCGACGAGAAGGTGCTGGCTCGCGTGAACGTCCTCCTGAAGGAATGCATGCGCGATCCTTTTCGGGGCATGGGCAAGCCGGAGCCGCTCGGTGGCAACTTCGGTGGCTGGTGGTCGAGGCGGATCAGCGAGGAACACCGGCTGGTTTACCGGGTGAGCGGGAAGGGCGAAGCCCAGGCGCTGGAAGTGGCGCAGTGCCGGTATCATTATTGAGAGACGCGGACGGCGGCCTGGAAATTGTATACTGTCACCGTTTCCCGGAGCTAGCCGCGAGCGCCGACTTGTTTACCTTGAGTTTCGAGCTAATTCCGTGATGGTTGCATGTGTCTGCTCGTTTTGAACAAATGTTCGGAGCTTTTCTCGAAGTAGCTCTAGGTTACCCATGCTTCTCATTGAGCCGCGCGGTACGTGGAAACGGCCGATTGCGATTGCTTCAAGCTCAGCACGCGTTGCTTGGTCGTCGTTGAGTGTATTTTCGATAGCATCCAAACTGAGGGTCGAAGCGGACTTTATGGCGGCCTCACGACGAAGGGTTGAGGGCTTCGGACTATCATCACCAAGCATCCTAGAAACTTGGTAGTCCGGCATCCTATGCAAATATTTGATAACTGCCTCAAAGGCATGAATGATGTCCCCCCTTGCTTCGGCCTCAACTAAGGCTTTACGTTGGGCGTCGATCAGCCGAATAACGGTTCTAAAACCGTCTTTCTTAGCAGTTGTCTCGTTCATAATGCATCTATTCTCGTTTTTAGTTCCGTACAAATGCCCGTCATCATAGCCTTTTGCTTCCGGCCAGCGTTGGAACCCCAAAAGTCCCAGACAGGTAGACCCGCATTCAGAGCTTCGGGAATACCGATATAGTGCTTGCCGACAGTGCTCAGCACGGCACCTTTCCATTGGCCTCGTAAGGCAGCGAGCTGCTCCGTATGTATGTTTGTCATTCCCGAAGCAGCACGCCCAGCCGGCTTAATTAAAGATGGTACGATCGCAACCATCTGTGTTGCTGCAACATATGCACTTGGTATCTGGTCCGCCGGGACTCGAGCTGACGTTTTGAGATATTCCAACTTTTGGTCGATCTTCTGCTCAACTAGTGAACTGAAGTGCGTGACCCCTCGACTCGAGAGTTCATCGGGAATGACGGGTACAATGTATCCGTGGCTACTCGCCAATGCATTTTGACTGACGATTTTGGTTGCGGGCGGGCAATCAAAAATGACGTAGTCATAGCGATTTTCGGCCCCAATCTCATCTAGCCACGCAGCGAGAAGCGTGCGCTTTTCCCAATCCGAAAGCACGGGATTCGCCGCGAAGGTGGAAGCGAGGTCAATTTCTGTGTCGTCCAACTCAAATTGAGCCGGAACCAGGTCGAGGTTGGCATACACGTTCCATACGCCACGTTTCATCGGGTTCACCACGATAATTTCATCACCGGGTGTGGCGACCTTTCGGTTTGTGTACGCCTCGAACACCCTGTTGACGGTCAAACCCGCAGTTACCCGACTCTGCCAGTTCCCTCGGAGAATTACGATGGATAGGCTTGACTGGTGATCTACGTCGATTAACAAAACTCGGGAAGTTCTGGCCAGAAAGCATGCCAAGTGAAACGATAGAGTTGTCTTACTCACCCCACCCTTGAAGTTTATCACCGATACCGTCTTCATTTACCGCTCCTATCGCCAGCGCACTGAAATGCGGCGATATCAGATTCCTGCCTATAGTTCACGTGCCTCGGCGATATAAACTTCGGAGCCCATCTGGCGGAACTTCTGACTCATCTCTGCCATACCCCGCTCCGACGCGTCGGCCGGACCAACACCGGATGTGTCGCTCTGCTTCGACGCGAATTCTCGCACCTCTTGAGTAATTTTCATACTGCAGAATTTGGGGCCGCACATAGAGCAGAAATGCGCTGTCTTCGCGCCTTCCGCGGGGAGGGTCTGGTCGTGATATTGCTCGGCGGTGTCCGGGTCCAACGAGAGGTTGAACTGGTCGCGCCAGCGGAATTCGAAGCGGGCGCGGCTCAGGGCGTCGTCGCGCATCTTCGCGGCGGGGTGGCCCTTGGCGAGGTCGGCGGCGTGGGCGGCGAGCTTGTAGGTTACGACGCCCACTTTCACGTCGTCGCGGTCGGGGAGGCCGAGATGCTCCTTGGGGGTGACGTAGCAGAGCATGGCGGTGCCGAACCAGCCGATCATCGCGGCCCCTATGGCTGACGTGATGTGGTCGTAGCCGGGGGCTATGTCCGTCGTCAGCGGCCCTAACGTGTAGAAGGGGGCCTCGCCGCAGGCTTCGAGTTGCTTGTCCATGTTGGCCTTGATCTTGTGCATCGGCACGTGGCCGGGGCCCTCGATCATGACCTGGACGTCATGACGCCAGGCGATCTGGGTGAGCTCGCCCAAAGTGGCGAGCTCGGCGAACTGGGCTTCGTCGTTGGCGTCGGCGATGCTCCCGGGGCGGAGGCCGTCGCCGAGGCTGAAGGCGATATCGTAGGCCTTCATGATCTCGCAGATTTCCTCGAACCGGGTGTAGAGGAAGCTCTCCTTGTGGTGGGAGAGGCACCATTTGGCCATGATCGAGCCGCCGCGGCTGACGATGCCGGTGACGCGTTTCGCGGTCATCGGGATGTAGGGGAGGCGGACTCCGGCGTGGATGGTGAAATAGTCGACGCCCTGCTCGGCCTGCTCGATCAGAGTGTCGCGGTAGATCTCCCAGGTCAGGTCCTCGGCGACTCCGCCGACCTTCTCCAGCGCCTGATAGATGGGGACGGTGCCGATCGGGACGGGCGCGTTGCGGATGATCCATTCGCGGGTGTCGTGAATGTTGCGGCCGGTGGAGAGGTCCATGACCGTGTCGGCGCCCCAGCGGATCGACCAGACCATCTTGTCGACCTCGGCGGCGACGTCGCTCGCGACGGCGCTGTTGCCGATATTGGCGTTGATCTTGA
>JAXDPB010000013.1:0-37252 GCA_034668585.1 Sphingomonadales bacterium
GTCTCCTCGCCCAAATATCTGACGCTGCGGCACCTCGCGCAGCGCTTTGCGCGCAAGCTTCCCAACCGGCTCCACAATCTCGCTCGCAAGATGGAGGAGTTCGGCCGGGGCCTCGCCACCGGCGGCACGCTCTTCGAGGAGCTGGGCTTCTATTATGTCGGCCCCGTCGACGGGCATGATGTCGAGACCCTCGTCAAGATCCTGGAGAATGTCCGCGACGCCGCCGAGGGGCCGATGCTGGTCCACGTCGTGACCCGCAAGGGCAAGGGCTACGGCCCCGCCGAGGCGGCGGCGGACAAATATCACGGAGTCCAGAAGTTCGACGTCGTCTCCGGCGTCCAGGCGAAGGGCGAGCCGGGGCATCCCAGCTACACCGCGGTCTTCGCCAAGGCGCTGGTCGCGGAGGCGGCGCGCGACGACAAGGTGGTCGCGATCACCGCCGCGATGCCGTCGGGGACCGGGCTCGACAGGTTCGGCGAGCGCTTCCCCGAGCGCATGTTCGACGTCGGCATCGCCGAGCAGCATGCCGTCACCTTCGCCGCCGGCCTCGCCGCCCAGGGCTATCGTCCGTTCTGCGCGATCTATTCGACCTTCCTCCAGCGCGCCTACGACCAGGTCGTCCACGACGTCGCGATCCAGAACCTGCCGGTGCGCTTCGCGCTTGACCGGGCCGGCCTGGTCGGCGCCGACGGAGCGACCCACGCCGGAAGTTTCGACCTCGCTTTCTTGGGGACGCTTCCCAATTTCGTGGTGATGGCCGCCGCCGACGAGGCCGAGCTCGTCCACATGGTCCACACCATGGCGCTCCACGATTCCGGCCCGAGCGCCGTCCGCTACCCCCGCGGCAACGGCACCGGAGTCGCGCTTCCGGAAACTCCGCAACGGCTCGAGATCGGCAAGGGCCGGATCGTCCGCGAGGGCAAGAAGGTCGCCATCCTCTCGCTCGGCACCCGCCTCGAGGAAGCGCTCAAGGCCGCCGACGCGCTCGAGGGCCGGGGCCTTTCCACCACGGTCGCCGACCTGCGCTTCGCCAAGCCCCTCGACGAAGCCCTGATCCGCCGACTGCTGACCGGCCACGAAGTCGCGGTCACCGTCGAGGAAGCGGCGATCGGCGGCTTCGGAGCCCACGTCCTCACCCTGGCGAGCGACCTCGGCCTGATCGACTCCGGCCTCAAGCTTCGCACCCTGCGCTTCCCCGATCGCTTCCAGGACCAGGACAAGCCCGAAAGGCAATATGCCGAAGCCGGCCTCGACGCCGACGGAATCGTCGACGCCGTCCTCAAAGCCCTCCGCCACAACAGCACCGCCGTCATCGAAGGCGCCCGCGCCTGATTCCTCGCTTTCACAAAATGCTGTCCTGCCTGCCACCGCTTTCGTATATGTTCACGCGAAGGCGCGAAGGCGCGAAGGGGAGCGATGCCCAACGTCGAGGATCTTGCGACGATCGCGGTCGAATGTGGACTGAGAGTCCACCGGGAGCTTGGGCCCGGCCTGTTCGAATCCGTTTATGAAGCTGTGATGGCGGCCGTCCTGAGGCGGAAGGGATTGCTCGTAGAGCGTCAAAAGCCAATCCCACTTGAGTTTGACGGAATGGCTTTGGGTGAGGGTTTCCGTGCCGACCTCCTCGTGGAGAAACGTCTCCTCATCGAGATCAAGTCGATCGACCGGCTTACGCCGGTCCATAGCAGGCAATTGCTGACCTATCTTCGTCTGACCAAGCAGCCCATTGGGCTGCTTATGAATTTTGGAGGTGAGACTTTTCGCGAAGGTTTGAAGCGTATCGTCAACAACCACGACCCCTTCGCGCCTTCGCGCCTTCGCGTGAACCAATCACCGCCGATCGCACCCGTTCGGCGCACGACATGAAGACGAGGGCCGATCAGCTTCTCGTCGATCGCGGGCTCGCGGAGAGTCGGGCGAGGGGGCAGGCGTTGATCCTGGCCGGGCTCGTCTTCTCCGGGGAGCGCAGGATCGAGAAAGCGGGGCAGGCGCTGGCGCCCGACGCCGCGCTCGAGGTTCGCGGCAAGGAGCATCCGTGGGTCTCGCGGGGCGGGGTCAAGCTGGCGCATGCGCTCGAGCATTTCGGGTGGGACGTGACCGGGGCGGTCGCGCTCGACGTGGGATCGTCGACCGGCGGCTTCACCGACGTGCTGCTTCAGAAGGGCGCGGCAAGGGTGTTCGCGGTCGACGTCGGCACCAACCAGCTCGCCTGGAAGCTCCGCCAGGATCCGCGCGTCGTCGTTCACGAGAAGACCAACGCCCGCTATTTGACCGACTCGGTGGTGACCGAGCCCGTCGACATGATCGTCTGCGACGCCAGCTTCATCTCGCTCGCCAAGGTGCTCGACAAGGCGCTCGATCTCGCCCGCCGGGATGCCCGCCTGGTCGCCCTCGTCAAGCCGCAATTCGAGGCCGAGCGGAGCGAGATCGGCAAGAGCGGTGTCGTCCGCGATCCCGCCGTTCACGAGCGGGTCTGCCGGTCGGCCGCCGACTGGGTGCGGTCGCGCGGCTGGACGGTCGAAGGGGTCGTTCCGAGCCCCATCACCGGGCCGGAGGGCAATACCGAATTCCTACTGGGTGCCCGCCGGGCTTGATCCCGCGCAATCCCCGCATTAGCTGCGCCGCAGTGCAGAAAGCGAAAATTTCTCTTGGGCTTATCCTTCTCGCCCTGGCCGCGGCCTGCGGCGGCGGCGGCGACAAGGCGAGGGAGAAGAACCGGCCGCCGCCCGTCGTTCGGGTCGAGCCGGTCTCGACGATGCGCTTCGTCGAGGCGATCGAGGCGGTCGGCACCGCCTCCGCCAACGAGCAGGTGACCCTGACCGCCCCGGTTACCGAGCGGGTCCTTCGCCTCGGCTTCGACGACGGCGACTTCGTCCGCAAGGGCCAGATGATCGCGGTCCTGAATCAGGGCCAGGAGGCGGCGCAGCTCGCCGAGGCTCAGGCCCGCCAGCGCGAGGCGCAGCAGCAGCTCGGCCGGATCCAGACCCTGAAGCGGCGCGGCTTCGCCACCCAGTCGAGCCTCGACACCCAGGTCGCCGCCGCCTCCGCCGCCCGCGCCCAGGCCGCCGAGGCGCGAGCGTCGATCGGCGAGCGGATGATCACCGCGCCTTTCTCCGGCTACGCCTCGCTGAGGACGATCTCGCCCGGCGCCGTGGTGAGCAGCGGCACCCCCATCGCCACGGTCAGCGACATTTCGACCATCAAGCTCGATTTCCCGGTGCCCGAGACGTTGCTGTCGACGATCAAGCCGGGCCTCACCATCGCGGCGACGGCCGCCGCCTATCCGGACCAGCCCTTCCGCGGCCAGATCGCCAATGTCGATCCGGTCATCGACCCCAACACCCGCTCGGTGATGGTCCGAGCCCACCTCCCCAATCCGGACTCGAAGCTGAGGCCCGGCATGCTCCTCACCGTCGCCATCGAGACTTCGCCCAGGCTCGGACTGTCGGTGCCCGAGCTGGCCGTGGTCGGCGAGGGCGACCAGCGCTTCGTCTACATCGTCGGCAAGGACGGCAAGGTGAAGCGGACTCCGGTCAAGACCGGCCTTCGCTCGGCCGGCCGGATCGAGATACTGGAGGGCCTGAAGGCCGGGCAGCCCGTCGTCACCGAGGGCGTCGTCAAGCTCGCCGACGGGATGAAGGTGAAGGTCGCCGGGCCCGATGCGGGCGCCCGGGCGGCGGGGGGCGCCGGCCGGGCCAGGGCGGCGCCGTGACTCAGCATTCGTCATCGCGAGCGCAGCGAAGATGTGCAGGTCGCCATGTCCCCCGGACATGGCTGCGGCCTGCGGGGCAGGCCACACCTGCACATCCAGCCTCCCCGCGGCAGGCGCGAGAGGTGGATCGCCGCGTCGCTTCGCTCCCCGCAATGACGGTAGCGCCGTGAAGATCTCCGATCTTTCGGTCCGCCGGCCGGTCTTCGCGGCCGTGCTGGCGATGCTGATCGCCATCGTCGGCATGGTCGGCTTCACCAGCCTTCCGGTTCGCGAATATCCCGATGTCGACCCGCCCATCGTCTCGGTCCAGACGGCCTATACCGGCGCCGCCGCCAGCGTCGTCGAGAGCCGGATCACCCAGATCCTCGAGCAGCGCCTGGCCGGAGTCGAGGGGCTCCAGACCATCTCCTCGCGCTCGCGCGACGGCCAGTCCGACATCTCGGTCGAGTTCACTCCCGGCCGCGACATCGATTCCGCCGCCAACGACGTCCGCGACCGGGTCAGCTCCGCCGCCGCCGATCTGCCCGAGGAAGCGCTTGCGCCGCAGGTCCGCAAGGTCGACGCAGACGCCGCCCCGATCCTCTTCCTGGTCGTCTCCAAGCCCGACTGGTCGCGGCTCCAGCTCTCCGATTATGTCGACCGGACCCTCGTCGACCGCTTCTCGGCGCTGGACGGAGTCGCCCAGGTCTTCATCTTCGGCGAGGCTCGCCCGTCGATGCGGGTGTGGCTCAAGCCCGAGCGGCTGGCCGCCTTCAGCCTGACCCCGTCCGACGTCGAGGCCGCGCTCCGGCGCCAGAATGTCGAGCTCCCCGCCGGCCGTCTCGAATCGCAGAGCCAGAACGTCACCCTTCGGGTCAACCGCGCCTTCTCGACCCCCGCCCAATTCGCCGCCCTCGTCGTCGGCCGCGGCGAAGGCGGCTATCTCGTCCGCCTCGGCGATGTCGCCCGGGTCGAGCAGGGGGCCGAGAATCCGTACAGCAGCTTCCACTCCAACGGCGCCGAATCGGTCGGCATCGGCATCGTCCGCCAGTCGGGCGCCAACACCCTCGCGGTCGCCACCGCCGCCAAGGACCTGGCCGAGGAGGTCAAGCCCAACCTGCCCGAGGGCATGACGATCACCGTCGGCTCGGACGAGAGCCTGTTCATCAGCCGCGCCATCCAGGGCGTCTGGCACACTCTGGCGGAAGCGGCGGTGCTCGTCGTCGCCGTCATCTTCCTGTTCCTGGGCAGCTGGCGGGCGACTCTCATTCCCGCCGTCACCGTGCCGATCTGCCTGCTCGGAAGCTTCGCCGTGCTCTGGCTGTTCGGCTATTCGATCAACCTCCTCACCTTGCTCGCCATGGTGCTGGCGATCGGCCTCGTCGTCGACGACGCCATCGTCGTTCTCGAGAACGTCTATCACCGGATCGAGCAGGGCGAGCCGCCGCTCGCCGCCGCTTTCGAGGGCACCCGCCAGGTCGGCTTCGCCATCGTCTCGACGACGCTCACCGTCTGCGCGGTGTTCGTGCCGATCATGTTCATCGCCGGCCAGACCGGCCTCCTCTTCCGCGAGCTTGGGGTGGCGATGATCGGCTCGCTCGCAATCTCGGGCTTCTTGGCGCTCAGCCTCGCGCCGATGCTTTGCTCGAAGCTGCTCCGGCACGAAAATCGCGGCCGCCTCGCCGCCGCCATCGACGACCGCTTCGGCCGGCTGGAGGCGCGCTACGCCGGAGCGCTCGACCGGGTGATCAGGAAGCCGCTGGTGCCGCTCGCCGCGCTCGCTCTGTTTCTCGCCGCCGCCGGGGCGCTTTTCTTCACCCTCCAGTCCGAGCTCGTGCCGCAGGAGGATGCCGGCATCCTCTCGGCCCAGCTCTCCGCCCCCGAAGGCACGGGCTATGAGGAGATGGTCCGGTACCGCGACGAGGCGGAAAAGGCGCTCATGCCACTGGTCGGCAAGGGCGCGGTCCGCACCGTCATTGCGCGAGTCCCGGGCGGCGGCGGCGGCGGCGCCAGCGACGATTTCAACAACGCCTCCATCTCCGTCTTCCTCAAGCCTTGGGAAGAACGCGACAAGACCACCGCCGACGTCGTCAAGACGGTCAACCAGAAGCTGGCCCAGCTCCCCGCCGTTCGCGGCAACGCCGCGGTGCGCTCCTCGCTCAACCGCGGCCGCGGCCAGCCGATCAACTTCGTCATCGCCGGCTCGACCTACGAGGATCTCGCCCGCGCCCGCGACCGGCTGATCGAGGCGGCCCAGTCCAATCCCGGAATCCTCAACCTCGATTCCGACTATAAGGAGACCAAGCCCCAGCTCCGCATCGACGTCGACACCGCCCGCGCCGGCGATCTCGGAGTGTCGGTGCAGGACGTCTCCAACGCCCTCCAGTCGCTGCTCGGCTCGCGCCGGGTCTCCACCTATGTCGACCGCGGCGAGGAATATCGGGTCATCGTCCAGGCCGAGCCGGGCGCCCGCTCGACCGAGGCCAACCTCGCCACCATCTACGTCAGGAGCCGCACCGGAGCGCTCGTCCCGCTCTCCAACCTGGTGACGATGCGCGAGACGGCCGGCGCGCGCGATCTCGGCCGCTACAACAAGCTGCGCGCCATCACCCTCTCGGGCGGCCTCGCGCCCGGCTACTCGCTCGGCGAGGCGCTCGATTTCCTCGAGGCGCAGGCGGCGCAGGCGCCCGAGATCGCCGCCATCGGCTATCGCGGCGAGAGCCAGTCGTTCAAGGAGGCGGGCGGCTCGATCATGATCGTCTTCGCCCTCACCATCCTTCTCGTCTATCTG
This sequence comes from Sphingomonadales bacterium, assembly GCA_034668585.1. Lineage (GTDB taxonomy): Bacteria > Pseudomonadota > Alphaproteobacteria > Sphingomonadales > Sphingomonadaceae > Allosphingosinicella. Next base: position 6,483 of record JAXDPB010000013.1, read on the forward strand.
CTTCTGGCCGCCCAGTTCGAGAGCTTCGTCCACCCGGCGGTGATCATCACCACGGTGCCGCTCGCCGTCGCCGGCGGAATCGTCGGCCTGGCGCTGATGGGCCAGACCCTGAACCTCTACAGCCAGGTCGGAATCGTCATGCTGGTCGGCCTCGCCGCCAAGAACGGAATCCTCATCGTCGAGTTCGCCAACCAGCTGCGCGATGCCGGCGCCGACGTCGCCACCGCGATCCGCGACGCCTCGCGCCGCCGCCTGAGGCCGATCCTGATGACCTCGATCGCCACCGCCGCCGGCGCGGTGCCGCTGATGATCGCCTCGGGCGCCGGCGCCGGAGCCCGCCAGGCGATCGGGGTCGTCATCGTCTTCGGAGTGTCGATCGCGACCGTCTTCACCCTGTTCCTGATCCCGCTCCTTTATTCCCGCCTCGCCCGCTATACCGGCTCGCCCGAGGCGGTCGCCCGCAAGCTGCAGACCCAGCTCAAGCGCCCCCTCCGTTTGGCGGCGGAATAGACGATGGGAACCCCGTCATTGCGAGCGCAGCGAAGCAATCCAGCGCGAGTTTCGTCGCAGTCACCAAAGCCGGATCGCTTCGTCACTCCGCTCCTCGAGGTAAAAACGGGACAGCATTTTCCGTCATTGCGAGCGAAGCGAAGCAATCCAGACCGGGGTTTGTCGCGGGCGCCGAAGCCGGATTGCTTCGTCGCTTCGCTCCTTGCAATGACGGTGGCAAGATGACGGCCCTCGCCTCACGCTCCCAGCTCAGGATGTCGTTCCTGCGCTACGCTTTGTTCACCGTTCCGCTGGTGCTCCTGCTCGGAACCCTCTCCGGCCGCATCGCCGGCTCGGGCGGCGGCAACGCCTGGTTCGACTCGCTTCAAAAGCCCGCCTTCATGCCGCCGGGCTGGGTCTTCGGCGCCGCCTGGACGATCCTCTACATCCTCCTCGGCCTCGCCCTCGCCCTCATCCTCCACGCCCGGGGCGCCCGCGGCCGCGGCCCGGCGCTCGCCTTGTTCGTCCTCCAGCTCCTCCTCAACTACGCCTGGTCGCCGCTCTTCTTCGCCTATCACGAGGTCGGCACGGCCTTCTGGACGATCTTCGCGATGATCCTGCTGTCGGCCGCCACCGCGATCCTCTTCGGCCGGATCCGGCGGACGGCGGGCCTGCTGATCCTGCCCTATCTCGCCTGGCTCGGCTTCGCCGCCGCCCTCACCTGGCAGATCGGAGCGCTCAATCCCGACGCCCGACAGCTTGCGCCGGACGGCTCGGCTACCGATATCGCGCTCTGAATCATTCCAAGGAGGACTCTTCCATGCAGTCCGAGAACCGACTGTTCGACGATTTCGTCAAGGTCATGAACGGCGCCGCCGGAACCATCGCCGGCATGGGCCGCGAGGCGGAGAACGCCTTTCGCGAGCGAATGCGCGACTGGGTCGGAGGCCTCGACATGGTCGGCCGCGAGGAATTCGAGGCGATGAAGGCGATCGCCGTCGCCGCCCGCGAGGAGAGCGCCGCGCTGAGGAGCCGGGTCGAGGCGCTCGAAGCCGCGGCCCCCGCCCGGCCGAAGCGCAAGCCGGCCGGAGAGGCCGGTGCTGGGCCTGTCGGCCAGTAATCCACAACATATTGTGGTGCCCTGATCTGCGTCACTTGCGCTTCCGCGCGCGCAAGGGCAGATTCTGTGGCCACGGCAAGGAAGTCGAAGAATGAACGTGGACGAATTCGAGCTGGAGCGCGAGCCGGGCGGCCCGATCGACATGCTCGAACATTATTTCAGCGCCCATGGCTGGGCCTGCGAGCGCGGCGACGACGAGATCGTCGCCAACTTCCAGGGCAGCTGGGCTCAGTACGAGATGCGCGCCGTCTGGCGCGACGAGGACCATGTCCTCCAGTTCCTCGCCCTTCCCGACATCCGGGTCGCCCAGGACAAGCGCGCCGCCGTCTACGAGACGATCGGCCTCATTAACGAGCAGCTCTGGATCGGTCATTTCGAGCTCTGGGCCTCGTCCGGCCTCGTCCTCTTCCGCCACGCCACCCTCCTCGAGGGCGAGGAAGGCGGAGTCCTCACCCTCCAGCACGCCGAGACCCTGGTCGAGGCGGCGATCGAGGAATGCGAGCGCTTCTACCCCGTCTTCCAGTTCGTCCTCTGGGCCGGCAAGACCCCCCAGGAAGCGATCGCCGCGGCGCTGATCGAGACCCAGGGCGAGGCCTGACCCCGGTCAGAAGACGCTGATCCGGGGCTCGGCGCGCTTGGGCCCCAGCATCAGCTCGGTCATCGCCCAGACCATCGCGTCGGCCCGGTCCGGGCTTCGGCCGGGTCCCTCATATTTCCCGCCCATCGTCAGCCCGCACAATTGCGCCTCGAGCTCGGGAAACCGCCCCGCCAGCCTGGCCCGGCCGCTCTCGAACAGAGCCGCGACCGGCTCCGCCCGGGCCGACTTCCCGGCCTTGGCGCTGACCCTCGTCACCGGCAGCGACGCCTGCGCCGCCCTCAGCACGCTCTCGACCATCGCCCCGCCCTGGTTGACCTCCGCCACCACCCGGTCGGCGCGGTGCGCCTCGGCCGCCGCCACGACCTTGAGCGCCCACCCTTCCGGCGACAGGCCGGCGGCGCTGTGATCGCCGACCACATAGGCGATCCCGTCCCCGCCGAGCGAGCACGCCACGATCCCGCACGCCCCTTCCACCGAAGCGGGCGGATCGACCCCGATCACCGTCCGGCGCGGCCGGCTCTCCTCCGCGAGCGTCGCCACCCGGCATCTCTCCACCAGGTCCCAGGTCCACAAGGCCCCTTCGACATCCTCGAGCAATTCCCCTTCAAGCTCCTGCCGCCCGAGCCGCGTGCCGCCGTGAAGCCTGCGCATCGCGTCGACGAAGGCGCGCGCCGAATGCGGATTGTCCCAGCTCGCCCCGCCCGTCTTCACCACCCCCGGCTCGGCCAGCACCCGCCGGAGCGCGGCGAGCGCCCGCGGAGTCGTCGTCACCAGGGTCCGCGGCTGCTCGCCCAGCCTCAGCCCGAGCTGGAGATTGTCCCACGCGACTTGCACCTGCTTCCACTTGGCGAGCTCGTCGCACCAGGCGATATGATGCTCCGCCCCCCGAAGCCCCTCGCCATGGGCGCCCGAATAGAGGAACGCCTCCGCTCCGCTGGCGAAGACCAGCCGGTTCCGGCTCGGCTCCCACAGCATCTTCTCGCGCTCCTGGGCCCGGGCCACCGCGAGAAGCCCGCTGCGCCGCCCCTCGACCATCACCCGCCGGGCCTCGTCGGAAGTCGCGGCGACCAGAGCGATCGACGCCCCGGGGTGGCTCCGGGCGAATTCCGAGACCCATTCCGCCCCGGCCCGGGTCTTGCCGAACCCGCGCCCGCACAGCGCCACCCACACCCGCCACTCGCCCGCCGGCGCCTCCTGCCCCTCGTGCCGCCACCCCGGCCAGTCGGCCGCGAGCCGGCGCAGGAACGCCTCGCCCAGTTCGAGGACGATCGCCTCCAGCTCCGCCTCGCTCGCCTCGATCAGGGTCTCAACCGCGATCTTGCCCGCTTCCATCGCTTTCTCCCTCGCGCTCCGCCCGATGCGCCCTGATCGCCCTCAGCCGCCGGAGCACCTCGTCGCGCACCTCCTCGATCCTCGGCTCGGGCGGCCCGTGGCTCCGCCCCCGCCGCCCGCTCCGGCCCTCCCGCCGGTACAGTCCGACGATCCGGATCGCCTCGGCGATCGTCGGTCTGGGCAGGTCCTCCGCCGCCTCGATCACCTCCGGGTCGAGCGCGAGCGGCACGGCATCGATCAGCAGCCCGTCGTTGCGGACCTTGCCCTCCTCCCGGGCCAGGTCCCAGCGCGCGGCGAAGGCGGGTTCGCGCGCGCGCCTCTTGTAGAGCGCGACCGTCGAGAACCCCACCGCCCGGGCCGAGTGGCGCACCCCGAACCCCGCGACCAGCCAGGCGAAGAAATCCTCCTCGATCGCCGGCGACCACCGTCCCTCGCCCGCCCGGACGATCTGCGCCCCCTCGCGCTTCGAGCGCCGGACGATCAGCGCCCGGGCGTCCTCCGGCGGCCCCCGCCCGGAGCCGCGCGGCCGCCCACAGGCATGCACCGCGCGCCCCTCCGCCTTCACCCGCGCCCGCCCCCACGCCCGGGCCCGGACCCAGGCCGCCGCGAAGCCGGGATCGCGGTCCCTCAGCTGATAGGCGGTCGTATGATCCACCCCCGCGCTCTCCGCCGAAAGCCGGGCGTTCGCCGTCCGGGCCAGGACGGACAGGAATTTCGACCGCCACGCCCCCCGCTTCCCCCGCCACGCTTTCATCGCCACTCTCCCGTCATCCCGGCAAAAGCCGGGACCCCCCTCCGCCCCCACGTCATCCCTCCGCCCCCCGCGTCATCCCGGCGAAAGCCGGGACCTCCTTCCTCAACCCACCCATTGTACCACTTTCGTTCCCCAGAATAAAATCCTATTTGGTTTCCTACAAATCGCGCTTGTAACCGGCAGAAAACCGCGCCGGACGGCCGCAGTTTGTAGGAAATGGCGACATCCTTGGCGGGGCCAGGGGCAGTAGCCGGAGTCCGGCCTGGGACGACCGGGCACTCGCGAGTCGCAAAGTCCGCCGGGTGACCCTTCAATCTTAGCTTCCCGTCAATCCGGCATGGACAATAGTCGCCCCATCAGGACCTGGGGAAATCACATGGCGTTCACGGACGAAGAGAGGCTGCGCTGGCACGACGAGAAGCGGGCTCGCGAACGAAAGCAGGAGCTGCCAACCTGGCGGCCCGACCCGGTGGCCGTCTGCGTCCATTGCCACAGCCCCTTCGGCTACGGCGAGGGCTACATAGGCGAAGAAGTCGCGCTCTGCGACGGATGCGACGGCGATTGAAGCCATCCCCGGTTGCACGCCTCGGGTGCCCTCACCCTTGACGGAGCCCCCCAAGCCCTCGGCCTCTCCCGCCGAACCGTCGCTTACGATCTCAGCGGCGAGCAGCCCGTCCCCAAGACGGCGATGCTGGCGACGGAGGGGTATAACAAGAGGCGGGCGGCCTGACGGATTTTTCCTTGGTACAAGGCACGTTTTTCCTTGGTGCCAGGCACGTGCCTGGCACCAGCTATCCTCCACTGGGACAGTTACCAGTGACTGTCCCGTCCTCTCCCGGGCCTGGAGGCCGCTGGCTCTCATACGGCGCCGGCCTTCTCCGAGCGTTTAAACGAGGACCGCTTACTCAAATTCTTTCGGCAATGCTTGTCGGACCGGCAAAGTATAGTGGCAAGTCCGGCAAGGAAGTGCTAGGATCGGATTTGTCGGGGAGTCCAGTTAGAGAGGATTGGTAAGATGCGCCTCTACTACTCTATTATCGCTGGATTAATACTTTCGTTGTCTCTGGGAGGACTGGCGATGTCCAGGGCCATCCCGACGTCAGCTAATCTTTCTGATTGGCGGGTATTATGCAGCGACGGCAGAGTAATCGCGAGCGTGCACGGACATTATGCAGAGGTCCAGGCCTCCGGCGTCTGCTCTCCGGCTCGAATCACCGGCATGTGGGACAACGGACTTGGCGATTATGGCAAGGGTCCGCCTTACCTGAGCCAGCCCGGCGTTCTGGTCTTCGAGCCCCGATATGAGCTGAAGCGGACCGCGACCGACATACCGGCCTCGTTCGCACCCGCCCTTGCGGAACGACGGCGCGCCTTGCGAACCGGTGGAAGCTGCGCCCACGCCAGCTGCCAGGACAGCGCGCGCAACCAATATGACGTCACGTATCTGGACGGCCGCGGCGGAGGTTCGACTCGGCTCGACTGTGCCGCCGCCGGCCTCTTGAACGGCTCGCCCGGCGTGCGGGACGTGCCCGGGACCCTGACCCGTGCGCCGGCCGCCCAGTGCCGCATCGGCGTGACCCCGCTCAACCCCGTGCCGGCAGCCGCCGGCAAATAGCTGTGCCCGAAACGGCGCCAGCCCTCGGGAGGGGACAGGCACTTAACCCGCCATAATCGCATGCGACAAGCACTTCGTTGACCTCGTTCAGGCTCATCCGTTGCTGCCTAAGCCGCCTTGGCGTGCCCCGGCTCCGGCACCGGCCGCCCCATCTCCCTGCAGGCCTCGATCCAGCAGGCGATGGCGTCGTGGACGTTGTCCAGCGCTTCCTGCGGCGTCTCGCCGTCAGACATGCAGCCGGGCAGCTCCGGCACCGTGCCGCCGAAGCCCCCGCCCTCGGTCTCCGCCAGCGGCCGAATGAAAATTTCGTAATCCTGCGGCTTCACGACGGCATTTCCCTCACAGCCTTCAGGCGGCCCGATACAGCCGCGGCTCCGGTATCGCCTCGCTCGCCTTGCGCGCGCAATAGTTCCACGTGGCGATCGCGTCCTCGACGTTGGCGAGCGCCTCGGCGCGCGTCTCCCCGTCGGACATGCAGCCTGGAAGCTCCGGCACGGTCGCCAGGAAGCCGCCGCCATCCTCGTCGGAAAGCGGCTCGATGACCACCTTGTAGGGTCCAGCTGGGCCGGTCACACTTCAAGCGACCTATTCCGCTGCCTTCAGCGCAGTCAGCGGCACGCTTTTCGCCTCCAGCGTGCCGAGGTCGAGCCTGCTAGCGCCCTCTATATCGAGCCCGACGATCGTCCCGTCCGCCGCGAAATCGGCGTTCACTCCGGGCGCCACCTCCCGGGTCTCGCTGCCCGGCCCGGCCTTCAGCTCGATGTAGAGGCTGTCCGTCTCGGGATAATAATGCAGCTTCATTCCGGCTCCTCCCGGAAGTTGCGGTCGAAGAAGGCGTTGTGCACCGTTTCGCCGTCCTCCAGCGTCACCACCTTAGCATACGCGGCTCGGTTTCGCCCGCCAAAGCGACGTTGCGCCAGAAGCGGATGCGCCCGTCCTCCTGCACCTCGCGCCGGATTGGCTCGGCGATGGCTTCGGCGCACCAGTCGCGCTCGATATAGGGCCGCTTCCGCAGCACCTGCTCTTCGAAGTAGCGGGTCGTCTTCATTGCGCGGCCGCCACGCTAACCGGCCGCACACAAAAGAAAAGGGCCGCCTCGCGGCGGCCCTTCTTTAAGCGAAAATTGTATAAGGATAGCGGCTCAGCCCAGAAGCTCCTGCTCGAGCTTCTTGGCCATCTCCTCGATATTCTCCGGCGGCCAGCCGGGGTGAGGCAGGTGCAGGCTGCCCCGCAGCTTGCAGCCATGTCCGGGGGACATGGCGGCCTGCCTCACCATCCCCAGCCGCAGCCCCATGCTCGACAGCACTTCCTTGATCTCGTTCAGGCTCTTCCGGCCGAAATTCGGAGTCCGAAGCGTTGACGTGGGTCCAAAGCCGCTTCCGGGGGAAGCCGCGCCACGTCAACCCGCCTCGGTCTTCTGCACCAGATCGCCGATACGAGCGATTTCGAGCCGGGACATCGCCCGGCGACTCGGAAATCGCGGCAACAAAAGACTGCGGTTCAGGGTCCGCGTCCGCGTGGATCCTGAACCGCTTGATGTTGTCGTTCTTGGATCGCAATTGGCGCTCCTCACCGACAGTTCCAGCTCGTCCACCTTCTTCAGCAGGTAGCGGTTGAGCTGGTTGGCTTAGTCCTGAGCGTCTGCCTTGGCAGGCAGTCGAAGGGGCTTCGGTCTCGGCCGCTCTGTGGCGAGCGTCACGGTAACCGTGCCCCCGTGCCAACGCTTCCCCGCATGCTCCGCGTCAGTGTCCTCGCGCCCTCTCTCCCGACGACGGTGCGCGCTTCTCGAAGAAGGCGGCTACCTCAGGGCCGCGGGCGAACTCGTCGGAAAACAAAACGGTCCACAATCGCGCCGTTTCCTCCGGAGTAAGACCACGGTCGGCGACCGTCTTCAGGAAGTCCAACCGTGAGTCCACGTCGCTGGAATATTCGTCCACCGACACCTTGGAAGCCAGGTTGGGCGGCATGCGTCCCGGAAACACCTTCGCATAGAATGCGGCTCTCCCGACGGCATTGTTGGGGTTTGGCGCCTGGATGATGGCTTTGGCGATTTCGAGGCGGAATTGCTCGTCGGCCTGACGCTGCAGGGCCCAGCTTCCGTAAGCGATCGTGCCTATCAGCGCCATCATGGGGAGGACCGCGGCCCCGGCCTGAATCCACACCTGCCGCTTCTGCACCCGCAACGTCTCCTCGGCCACCTCCACCGTACGACGATCGAGTGACAACCGCTCGAGCACGGCGTCAGCGCCTTCCGCGTCGTCGTCTTCGTTCACCGACCTTCTCCCGCTGCTCCGACTCCTCAGTACACCACGCATGGCTTGTCTGGTAGAATGGCCAGCCCTGGGGATCGATCTCGGCACGAACCCGCTTCGCCGCTGGGCCGACGAGCAGTCCGGCGAGACGATGCCGGCCGCGGCCTCCCGAGCCTGGATGGAGCGCCACGCCCTCACCCTCGACCGCGCCGCCGAGCCCTCGGCCTCTCCCGCCGAACCGTCGCTTACTATCTCAGCGGCGAGCAGCCCGTCCCCAAGACGGTGATGCTGGCGACGGAAGGGTATGACGGGAGACGGCGGCGTGAGGGAATTTTTCTCGGTACCTGGCACCACCTATCCTCGGTACCTGGCACCACCTATCCCCTCGAAATAATCCTTGGTTTCCTGCAGTGCTTCCTCGGGGGAAAGCGGCCGAGGCTCGGCGAACGGATAACCCGGCTCCTCATGCAGCAAGATCCCTTCGCGAACGATGTCCATGAAGAAGTAGCAGCCCGAACTCCAGCTTCTCGTTCACGTCAGCGATGCTGTGGTAGATCACGCTCACCGGCGTCCGCAGGGCCTTCCCCGCCGACAGCTCCTCGAACAGCCGATCCTCTGCCTTCGCCCAGAATTCCGGAACGTCCGTCAGATCCTCATGGTCGACCACGACGAGCAGATCATAATCCGAGTGATACCGCCCCACCGGATCGTCCACCCAATCACCCCGCGCATAGCTCCCGTAGAGGACGATCCTGAGCAGCTTCCCCACCCGGAACCGCGGCTGCGTCCGATGGGCTATCGCCTTGCCAAACCCCTCCCGGATCACCCCGACCACGAACTCCAGCTCACGGCGTTTGCCTTCAGGCAGATGGTCCAGGCTATGCTTCATCGCCTGCAGTGTCGCCGCGTCGAAGGCGAATGCCAAGGACGATTCTGCCCATTGCGTGACCTGCCCATGGCAAGGAACAACTCAGTTAGGTGCGCTTCAAGGATCAGGTCTAGCCGGCTCAGAGCTGGGGTTCACCACTACGATGGTATCCCCAAGTGGAAAGAATAGGCTTTCGTGCTTGGCGCGGCGGCGCGTCTCAGCTTCGTTTTTGCGGAGAAATGCCACAATCCGACGGGCCGACCCCTGAGGAAAATGGTGAAGGGCGCGACGAAAATTATCCCAACTCGACCATACGGCATCGCCAGTGTGCCCATCATGCCCACTGAAATGAGCATTATAGCGTGCCAGCACGAACATATAGACGTGCGGCCGGGTCTGCGCTTCAAAGCCCAGCCGCTTCAAGAGTGCCGATACGCCGTACTCTTCGAGCCAAGATCGAACGTCACCCAGCCATTTGTTTCCGGTTGTGATGAGATTTTTCGCGGTGCTGCGCCGCCCACGGTTATCTACTCCGATAGGTTGTTGCCATTTCAACTGAAAAAGCAGCAGCTCGTTGGTTTCCGCGTTATACGCAGCATAATCGATATCAGTTACGATACGGCCAAGGGCGCGCAATTTACAACGCGGATTAGTTATATAGCCTCTATCGGCGAACGTGGAGTCCAGCTTGTCGATCCAGCGAGATTCTCTCTGATTCGCTGCGCTGAACCAGTCTCTTTCGTGGAGCGCTCGCAAACTACGAAGAAGGAATAGAAACGGATTTATATCGAGCCCAAACAGGGGAAGCATGTAGACCTTCTCACCAGCACGCACGACGGGTGCCCAAGCGATATCCTCGCATTCCGTATGGACTGAGAGATTCGTCGGAGAGAGGCTAACGGCATCGAGAAGCACCCTGATCTCCCCGACTTCGGCGTCCAGGCGCGCAGCCAGCCATTCCTCAAGCTCGTCTACTGGGGCGCAGTCCGTAAGTAGGTTTCTCCAGTCCGCGTCCGGATGACGGCGCTTTAGGGCCATAGCCAATGCGAGGCGCCGCTGCGTCCGGCCCGACAGCTCGCGAACCACGCTCACGTACCGCTCGAAGGAGATCCCTCCGAGTGAGTCTTCTGGACCGACCAAATCCTGAGCGTAGATGCGATCAAGATAATAGTCAGCAGCCTGCCTAAAATAATCATCGAATTCATCGGACTTTGTATGTTCAGGGAGCCAACCATTCCGTAGGAAGCAGCGGGCCTCCAGGTGCCTCATTATCTCCCGGTGTCGTCGCTGCAATTCTCTTTCTACGCCTCGGGCGGCATGGATTTTCCTCCCGCTTGACCAGATAATACCCGACCGCCCGATCAACTCATCATCTAGCGAGGGAGAAATGGGTTTCAGAACCAGCGGATTGATGCGAGACAAGCCGGGCCGCTCGTGTTCCCGTGCTTCCCCCTGAACCAGTCCTTCCTTCAACCATTCGCGGAATCGTTCACCTAAGTGCAGGCAGCCACATCTGAGTAGAAAATCGTCTGCTTGGTTCTGCAGTGCCTCATTGGACGGGAAAAGTCGAAAGGGACCGGTAGACAGCGAGAGGGGCATTACCCGTTTGAGGGCATGATTTGTGCCCCATCCTTGAATGAATCGCGCTCGCCGGTCGCCTTCGGGAAGCGCCGCCTTCGGCTCAAACAACTCACGGCAAAATACATCATCGAGAGCCCGTAGAGTTTCGAACACGATCATCTCTGAACGCTGCTCGTAGCCTTTCAGCTGGGTTTCCTGCTTCCCGATCGCCTCTTGTAAGATTTGGAGGGGGTCTCCGGTATTCCAACGATCCATATTAAGAGACCTAGCGTCGTTGTCGATGTCGGCCTTGTTCCGCCATCGCCTTCGCGACTAGGCGGTCGATCACACGTCTCAGCTCTGCCGGACTCTTCGGCCAGATGGGCTGGCCGTGATGCTTCTCAATATACGCACCCATGGCTTCGGGCGAGAATCCCGGGAGGTGCACGACCTCTAATAGGGCGAGCCGTAACCGCTCTGCGTCCGCAGGATGCGTAGTATCCCATGTGGGGACCTTACAAAAGCTGTCAAACGCCGAGTACATAGCTTACCTGCCTCATTTTGTTTGGCTCAAGACAAAATATCTTCGCGGGCGAAGGTCAGTCAATCGTGCCTATGCCCGGCTCCCATAGGCTTAGTGAAACATCGGCCCGGCGTGACGAGCTGCAAGGGCATCGGACACGGTAACACCCCCGATCCATCTGCCGCTGGGATCCTGGTAGCGGTGCTGCATGGCCTTTATCGTCTGGCCGAACCTCTGCTTCAGGTCCGCGGCGCGCGGCTGCACATGAACGTTGGTCACATAGCCGGTGCAGTAAGCCTGAGCCGCAATCGGATAGAGGAGGGCCGAGCATATCAAGTCGCAGATTTGAAGACCGGCATGATTTTCGCTGTGGCCGAATGTCGGCAGTTCCAGAATGCGCGAGTAGACGGTCGACGAAGCGCGAAACTTCTGGGTGAACACCGAGTGAGCAACGCTGACGTTTCTTAAATGATCGCGGCTGTCCGCGATAGCGAAGCCGAAGTCGTTCTTCTGCGTCAGATAATGTTCGAAATAGGTATAGAGTCCCTGAATCGAAGAGGTGTACACCGAGCGGCCCTTGAATGGCTGGCCCAGCCCCTTGATCCAGACACGGGCCAGCAACTTCACGTCATGCGCCTGGAGCATCTTCAGTAAATGATCCATAAAACCAACGGCGTGGCGAGCCACGTTGCGGGTGCGCCGCGTCGCATTGCGCCGCACGTCCGAGCCTTTGATTTCCGGAATGATCTTGTCGAGGTGGTTCGCCGACGGATAAGGAAGGCCGGGAAACCAGTGGCTTTTCAAAGCTAAGAAGTCCTGGGTGATAGCTTCCAGCCGATCAGCGTCGACAATGATGCCGGCAATGACCAGCACCGGCTGGTCGTTGCCCGTCGGTGAGGGCGACGCTGGGAGGCTGCCTAGATCGCCGGATTCATCGATATATAAAATCTGCATCCGCGAGGCCCCAGAAACAGCTATGGCCACCCGAGGGTGGCCATAGGATTTGCAGCCCGCCAGGCGGGACAGCATTTAGCTTTGCTGAAAGCCATATAGCAACGAACCGTAAATTTGTCAATTTTTCACGTTGTAAATGGCTTTGTAGAAAGCGCCGATTTCCGCATCCGTATATCCCATTCTAAAGCGCGTTCTGCGCATGACCTGTAGACAGGCACAATTTTGGAGCTGTAGCCGGCCCCATTTGCCCGCGCAGAAGAAGCCACCGATGAAGCTCTGGGAAGAGCGTTAGCTAGAGCCTTTGGATTGGCACGCTTGGCTTGAGCCAGCCTGGCCCCGAACCCCAAAAAAAGAGCCGCCCCTTGCGGGACGGCCCTTCCTGTCTCTAATCCGGCTCGAAGTACCACTTCGAGACGAGCGGATTCAGCCCAGAAGCTCCTGCTCGAGCTTCTTCGCCATTTCCTCGATATTCTCCGGCGGCCACCCCGGGATATCCATCCCCAGCCGCAGCCCCATGCTGGACAGCACTTCCTTGATCTCATTGAGCGACTTGCGCCCGAAATTCGGAGTCCGCAGCATCTCCGCCTCGGTCTTCTGCACGAGGTCGCCGATATAGATGATGTTGTCGTTCTTGAGGCAATTGGCCGAGCGCACCGACAGCTCCAGCTCGTCCACCTTCTTGAGGAGGTAGCGGTTGAGCTGGTTGGCGTCGGCTTCGGTCTCGGCCTGGGTCGGCATGCCGTGGCCGTGGCTGGGCACGTGCTGGACGAGGCTGTCGTCGAAGTGGACGAACAGCTGCAGCTGGTCCTGGAGAATCCGCGCCGCATAGGCGACGGCGTCGTCCGGCGTGATGGTGCCGTCGGTCTCGACCGTCAGGGTGAGCCGGTCATAGTCGAGCTCCTGGCCGACCCTTGTGTTCTCGACCTTGTAGCTGACCTGCCTGACCGGCGAATAGAGCGCGTCGACCGGGATGATCCCGATCGGGGCGTCGGCCGGGCGGTTGGCGGCGGCCGGGACATAGCCTTTGCCCGCTTCCGCGGTCAGCTCCATGTTCAAAGTCGCGCCCTCGTCGAGGTGGCACAATACGAGGTCGCCGTTCATCACCTCGATGTCGCCGGTCGTGGCGATCTGGCCGGCGGTGACCTCGCCGGGGCCGGTGGCGCTCAAGGCGAGCCGGCGCGGCTGGTCGCCCTCCATGCGGAGCGCGACCTGCTTGACGTTGAGGACGAGGTCGGTGATGTCCTCGCGCACGCCGGCGAGGCTGCTGAACTCGTGGAGCACGCCCTCGATCCGGATCGAGGTGACGGCGGCGCCCTGGAGCGACGACAGCAGCACCCGCCTCAGCGAGTTGCCGAGCGTCAGCCCGAAGCCGCGCTCCAGCGGCTCGGCGACGAAGGTCGCCCGGCGGCGGGAATCGCCGCCGGCGGCGCGCTTCTCGAGCGCGTTGGGTTTCTTCATTTCCTGCCAGTTCTTAGCGTTGACGGCCATGGTCTTCCCTTAAAGCATCGAAATCATCGGGGATGATTTCGGGACTATGCGGCCGGGACGCGAAGCGCCCCGACGTAATCTTCAGACGCGGCGGCGCTTGGACGGGCGGACGCCGTTGTGCGGAATAGGCGTGACGTCGCGGATCGAGGTGATCTGGAAGCCGACCGCCTGGAGGGCGCGAAGGGCGCTCTCGCGGCCCGAGCCGGGGCCCTTGACCTCGACCTCGAGGGTGCGGACGCCATGCTCGGCGGCCTTCTTCCCCGCATCCTCGGCGGCGACCTGGGCGGCGTAGGGAGTCGACTTGCGGCTGCCCTTGAAGCCCATCATCCCGGCCGAGCTCCAGGCGATGGCGTTGCCCTGGGCGTCGGTGATGGTGATCATCGTGTTGTTGAAGCTGGCGTTGACGTGAGCCACTCCGGCGGTGATGTTCTTGCGTTCGCGCCTGCGGATGCGCTGCGGTGCCTGTGCCATTCGTCCGGTCCCTTATTTCTTCTTGCCGGCGATCGGCTTGGCCTTGCCCTTGCGGGTGCGGGCGTTGGTGTGGGTGCGCTGGCCGCGGACGGGCAAGCCCTTCCTGTGGCGAAGGCCGCGGTAGGAGGCGAGGTCCATCAGGCGCTTGATGTTCATCGCGACTTCGCGGCGAAGGTCGCCCTCGACCTGGTAGTCGGCGTCGATCGTCTCGCGGATCTGGAGCACCTCCTGGTCGGTCAGGTCCTGGACCCGGCGTTCGGGAGCGATTCCGAGCTTGTCGGCGATCTGCTTGGCCTTGGTCCGGCCGATGCCGTGAATATAGGTCAGCGCGATCTCGACGCGCTTGTTGGTCGGGATGTTAACCCCCGCAATACGTGCCATAAATCTCTTCTCCTGCTCCACGGGGCGGGATGGCCGCCGCCCCATCTCGACGCTCGATGGGCCCTAAAACAGCGATAGCCGACGCGCGCACGAAAGCGCCGCCGGACGACCGGTTATCGGGATGAGCGCGAGATAGGATTTGGCGGGGCCCGTGTCAACCGCGGCGGACGGGGGAAAAGCGGCTTTTTCGCTCAGCCGAGCAGGCGCTCGTGGACGATCGTCCCGCCGCGGGTCAGGCGGACGCCCCTGACGATCTCGTCATCGTCCGGAAGCACCGGCCGCCCGGCCTCCTGGTCCCAGAATGCCGACAGGAAATTGTAGAGATTGCGGGCGTAGAGCGCCGAGGAGTCGGCGGCGAGGCGGCTCGGAACGTTGCGGTGGCCGACGAGGCGCACGCCGTGACGCTCCACCACCTCCCCCGGCGCCGAGCCCTCGACATTGCCGCCCTGCTCGACGGCGAGGTCGACGACGACGCTGCCCGGCCGCATCGAGGCGAGCTGGGCGTCGCTGATCAGCCGCGGCGCCGGCTTGCCCGGAATCAGGGCGGTGGTGATGACGATGTCCTGCTTCGCCAGATGACCGGAGACGAGCTCGGCCTGGGCGGCTTTATATTCGTCCGACATCTCGGTGGCGTAGCCACCGGCGCCCTCGCCCTCGATTCCGGCGACCTTCTCGACGAACACGGCCTTGGCGCCGAGGCTCTCGATCTGCTCGCGGGTGGCGGCGCGGACGTCGGTCGCCGAGACCATTGCGCCCAGCCGGCGGGCGGTGGCGATCGCCTGCAGGCCGGCGACTCCGACCCCCATCACGAAGACCCGGGCGGCCGGGATAGTGCCGGCCGCGGTCATCATCATCGGGAAGGCGCGGCCATATTCGGCCGCCGCGTCGAGCACCGCTTTGTAGCCCGAGAGGTTCGCCTGGCTTGACAGCACGTCCATCGACTGGGCGCGCGTGATGCGCGGCATCAGCTCCATCGCCAGCGCCTCGAGGCCGGCGCCGGCATAGGCTTCGACCCGATCGCGCCGACGGAAGGGGTCCAGCATCGCCACGACCAGCGCCCCCGGCTTCGCGCCCTGGAGCGACGCCGGATCCGGCCCCTGCACGGCGAGGACCGCGTCGGCTACGGCCAGCGTCGCCTCGCCGGCCCCGACCGTCGCTCCGGCGGCCTCGTAATCGGAGTCGGCGATGGAGGCGGTCAGCCCCGCTCCCGCCTCGACCGCCACCTCGGCGCCGAGCGCGATGAACTTCTTCACCGTCTCGGGCGTGGCCGCGACCCTGCGCTCGGCCTCGGCCGTTTCCTTCAGGATCGCGAGCTTCACCGCGGGCGCTATTGGCGGATGAGCAGGATGACGATGAAGGCGACGATCACGCAGATGACCGCGCCCCACTTCATCAGGGAAACGAAACCGTCATAGCCCTTCCTGTGGGTGACGACTTCCTTCTCGAGCTCGCCTTCCGCCGCCATGTTCCATCCTCATCCTGCTGTCGCGGCGACCTCTTATCAACGCCGCGGCGGCGAGGGAAGGGCGCGCGGTTGGCCCCGCTTCGATGCCGACCGCGGGTCTCTCAAATCTTCTTTCGTCAAAGGCGATTTGCGGACAGAGATCCGCATGGCGTTGCAACTCCGTTCTCACTTCCTATGCCAGTTCGCCCGAGGGGGCACGATGTCCACAATGTGCTTCGCGGAAAATCTGGCGAGAACATGCGTGGGATACTCGTCACCATACTCCTCCGGAGCCTTGAGTGGGAGCAGGGTCGAGCTGACGCTCCCATCACGCCGATCGAGACAAAGATCCGGAGCACCACGGTCGGCGATCGGATCATGCATGAACCGGCGACCATCGGTGCCCGGCGGATCAACCTTATCGGTAGGCCTGGAGGACCGATGCCACGTCATAGCCCAGGCTCCGGGCCTTGACGGCATCCTCCTCGCCGAGACCGGCGGCGACGTCGATCCACTCGCGCATGCCCTTCTCGTCGCCTTGCTCCCGGGCGATCATCGCCAGGTTCCAAGCGGCGTCGCCGCTTCCGAAGCCGGCGGCCTCGGCAAGCCACCGAAGGGCGTCCGCGGTGGTTGCCTTGTCCTCGGACAGGTACAGTCCGAGCGACAGGATCGCCGACTTGTCGCCGGCCAGAGCGAGTCGCTTTACTTCTTCGAGGCCCGCCGGCCTGTCGGCATGGACGAGCTCGATCGCCTTCATCAATTCATCGCTGATCGACATCGAAAAGCTCATGCGACTTCCTCTACTGGGCGCCTATCACAACCAGGCTGCCGAGCCCCAAGAAACCGGCGACGACTGCTCCGCAGGGTTCGATCACGGCGCAGGCCACGACACCCACGCCGACTACGATCGCTCCCACCGTCGCTCCCGTCCTCGAGCTTCCCTCGGGCGGACTCGGGGGCGGCGGGGGAGGCGTCAGCCGGGGATCCGTCGGCCACGGCTTGGGCCCGCCCAGCTTCCCGGTCTGCGGGTCCTTGATCTGGCCAAAACCCGGCCTGCCCGGCACCGGCTTCATGTGCTTGTCCGGGTTCGGCGTTCCAGACGGGCTCGCCGCCCGACCGCGCTCGCCCTTGCGCCGGCTTTCCAGGATGGACCCCTGATCCGGCCGGCGCACCTGATATTGCGGCGTGCCTTCCGTGGGCCGCTGCCGGGCCTGCTGCGACAGGTCGGTTCCCGGACGGCCGGTGATGCTCGCGGTCGACGTTCCGGAGCTTCCGGGGGACAGCCCGCCCCCGCAGTCTATCCTGGAGCCGGTGCAATCGGTCCCGGTCGGGTCCTCATTATCGACCGGATCGTTCTGAACATAGGCGTAGAGGTTGATCTGGTCATCATAGCCGATCGGATCGGTCTGCAGGAACCGTCCCAGCGTGGGCGAGTAGATCCTCGCCTTGTAGTAATACATGCCGAGCTCGGGGATCCAGGCCTGGCCGGTATATTGGAACCGGCCGTCGTTGGCGCCGCCCGGTATGCCCCAGGCGTCGTAGCGGTTGACGACCGAGGGCGAGCCGTCGGCGTTGACGAGGGCGGCGACGCTGCCATGGTCGTCGGGGAGCATGTAGCGCCGGCCCGCGGTGCCCAGCGCCGCGCCCTGGTAGACCGCGACCGGCTCGTCGGCGCCGGGGCCGTGGACGTAGCGCTTGAGCATCGTCGCGCCGTTATATTCGGCGATCATCTTGTCGCCGTCGTAATTGAACTGGACCGCGCCGGCGGCGCCGCCCGAGGTCTGGAACAGCCGCCCGAGCGGATCGTAGACCAGGCTCGCGCCGTTCGAGGCCGACACCAGCCGGTTCTCGACGTCGTAGACGTAGCTGGTGGTGCCGTCCGAGGTGAGGTTGCCGTTGGCGTCGTAGGTGAACGTCGCCGGTCCGGCGGCGGTGTACTGGTTGAGCCCGTTTACGGTGTAGCCGCGGCTGACATTGTAGGGTGTCGGCGCCGCATAGGCGTCGTTGGTGACGGTGCGGCTGACGATCTGGCTCGCCTGGTTGTAGGCGAAGCTGAACGAGACGTCGGCGCCGGCGACGGGCAGGTCGTTGGCGATCGTGTCGGGCCGGTCGAGCGGGTCGTAATAGGTGGCGGTGGTGAACCCGGCCGAGCCGGCGCCGCGCACCGCGGTGAAGCGGGTGCCGGTCGGGTTGTACGAGTAGCGGATGACGTAATCGTCGAGGCTGGGCACGGCCGGATTCTCGAGCACCGCGTTCATCCGCCCGAGCGCGTCGTAGGTATAATAGATGTTGGCGCCGTCGGGATGGGTCAGGCGCCAGAGGTTGCCGGCGTCGTCGTGATAATAAGAGGTGTAGCGCCCGTTGCCGTCCATGTTGAGCAGGACGGTGGTGTGCTGCCCGAACTCGTCGTAATAATTGGTGACGCCATAACCGTCGAGGCCGTCGAACCGGGCCTTGGTCATCAGGCCCAACGCGTGGTTGTAATCGTAATAGACGTCGCGGGTCTGGGCGGCGGTGAGGCCGGCGCGCTCGGGGACGATCTTGCGGATTACCCGGTTCAGATTGTCATAGGCGTAGGTGAGGGTGGAGCCGTCGCGCTTCCTCAGCGAAGTGCGGTTGCCGACGAGATCGTAGCCATATTCCTCGTAATCGCCCTGGTTGGCGACTCCCGGAGTGTTGGACGGGAAGATCCAGCGCCTCTGCCGGTCGAACCCGTCCCAGGTCATCTCGGCCCTGTTGCCGTTGGCGTCGATCACCGCCTTCTGCTTGCCGTTCAAGCTATATTCGTAGCGGCCGTAATCCTGCTGGAGCGAGGTTCCATAGGCTTTCTGGACCTTGGTGAGCTGGCCGGCGGCGTCATATTCGTTGCGGGTGATCCGGTCCGGGCCCTGGCCGCCCTGCGTCGTCAGCGCGCAGGCGCCCGGCGCCTGGCCGAACGCCCCCGAGTTCATCCGGATCGCGCTGCACACCAGCTGCCCGCGGTCGTCGTACGACTTGTCGGTGACCTGGAGGGTGGTGCCCGAGACCGAGACCGCCTGGCGAACCGGGTTGCGGTGCGCATCGTAGGTGAAGTCGCTCCGGCTGAACACGCTCAAGGCGCTGCTGGCGGCGTCGGGCAGGGTGCCGGTCTCGCTGTAGATCAGCTTGTCGTCGGAATCGCGGTAGGTGAAGCGGGTGGCGATCCTCAGCCCCTCGACCGAGCGAGCTCCGATCTCCCAGGTCTTGCGGCCGTGGACGTCGTAGCGGCTGTATTGGGCATCGTCGGTCCCCGGCAGCGGCCCGTCCTTCGACAGCAGCCGTCCCGCGGGGTCGTAACTGAAGGTCGTGTCGCGGGTGCGCCCGAAATAGGCGTCGATCCGCCGCTCGAGGGTGGGCAGGAAGGTGTTGCCCCAATAGCTATATTCGGTGCGGATCTCCTGGTTGGTGCCGCAGGTCGAGCCGTAGAGGCACATCCTGACGACGCTCTTGCGGCTGACGCCGCCGGTCGCGTCGTAGGTGATGTAGGTCTTCTTCCTGAGGCCGTTCTGGTCGGCGGGGTCGGTCTGCTCGATCAGCTGGCCGGCATCGTTCCAGACATAGTCGGTCTGGCGGCCGAGCGCGTCCCTCGACCAGAGCGGCCGATAGCAGCGCGGCTGGTTCAAGGTGCCGTTGCACAAATTCCAGTCGTCGGTCGGGTAGAAAGCGGACTCGCTCGCCGCCGTCAGCCCCGAGCCGGCCTTGGGCGTGGTCGTTCGCGAGAGGATGTTGCCGAAATTGTCGTAGCCGACATTGACCTTGTTGCCTTCCGGGAAAAGGATCTGCACCGGGCGGTAGCCGGAATCATATTGGAACGAGGTGGTCCGGTTATTGGGGTCGGTCACCGAGGCGACGACGTTGCGCTGGGCGTCGAGCGCTCCGAGGCCGCTGATGCCGTAGACCTGGTGGAAGCCGTTGGGCCCGTCGACGGTCACCGCGTCGTAGCGCCAGGCGGTATAGTAGAGGCGGGGGTTGGTGTAGGTATAGGTCCAGCCGACTCCGTCCCTGACTACCGAGGCGACCAAAGGCGCGCTCGGATGCGCGGTCGCCTGCACGGCGGCCGAGCCCTCGCCCGGCAGCGTCAGCGATCCCGACGTCGTCTCGAGCTCGACGCCAAGCCCGTTGTTGCAGCCGGAGCAGGCATAGACCCGGCCGACCGTGTCGCCGGTTCCATATTGGGTGATCGTGCTGGCGCTATAGGCCAGCCGCCCGATCGGGGTCGAATCGCCGGTCTTGTAGAGCGCCGCCTCGGCAGGCGCGCCCCAGAGCGGGTTGGTGACGTCGGTGCCGGTATATTGGTAGGTGATCGTGATCGTGTAGCCGAGGCTGCTGGTCAGCTGGGTCGGCCGGTACCAGGTGCGGTTGAACGTGTCGCCCGCCAGCGTGCCGGTAGAGTAGGTGTAGGTGATGACCTCGCCGTTCGGATAGGTCGCGCTCGAGGCATAATATTGGATCGTGTTCGGGTTGGACGTGGTCGTCTTGATGTGCTTGAGGGTGAACCGCCACACCGCGCCGCTGCCGGCCTGGGTGAAGGTGTTGACGTTGATGAGGTAGCTCGAGCCCGTCCCGGTGACGCTGTTGCAGACGTCGTCGTCGCAGTGGAAGGCGTCGGTGCCCTGGCCGGTATGGACGGTGTAATTGCCCTGCACATATTCGCCGGCCTGGCCCGAGATCTTGCCCAGCACGTAAGGCGCCGCGTTCTGGACGCGGTCGAACCGGAGGTTGCCCGCCCCGGGCGCCGACAACGACGGCCCCTCCATCGTCATCTTGCCCGAGTCGAGGTTGACGCCGTTATGGTCGGCCTCGACCCGAAGCGGCGAGATGACGTTGGGGACGTCCTGGGCGAACGCGGTCGCGGCGCCGGCGAAGGCGGCAAGCGCCGTGGCGGCGCGGACGAGGCGGCTCACTGACATGTGTTCACCGTCGTCACCGTGACGGAGACATTGCCGGTCGAGGAAGCGCCGAGGCTGTCGGCGACCGTATAGGTGAAGGTCTTGAGGCCCGACGTGCCCAGGCTCTCGATGCCGATCGTGCTGGCGCTCAAGATGGTCAGGGTCAGGCCGGTGCCGCCCGACGTGCCCGTCACGGTCAGCGGATAATTGCCTTCCGGGTCGGTGTCGTTGGCGGTGACGTTGACGCTGGTGCTGCCGCATTTGGGGATTGACGGCGCCGTGTTCGAATTGGCGACCGGCGGCTGATTGGCCGGCGGCGGGGGTGGCGGTGGTGGCGGCGGCGGAGGCGGAGGAGGCGGCGGCGGAGGAGGAGGCGGAGGGGGAGGGGGAGGCGGAGGAGGCGGTGTTCCGCCGCCCGCACCCGTCACGGTATAGTTGGACCGATTGCCGGCCGGAT
Source organism: Sphingomonadales bacterium (assembly GCA_034668585.1). GTDB lineage: Bacteria > Pseudomonadota > Alphaproteobacteria > Sphingomonadales > Sphingomonadaceae > Allosphingosinicella. The sequence continues at coordinate 27,696 of JAXDPB010000013.1, forward strand.
CGTAGCCGACGCTGGTCGCCACGCCGTTATTGACCGTGCCGCTGCTCGACGTCGCCGTCAGGCGTCCGAGCGCGTCATAGCTGTAGTTGGTCGTCTCGCTCGCCTGCGCGGCTGCCGCCAGCGCAAACGCCGACGTTGCCAGGAGATACCTGGCGCCCCCCTTTACCACGTTGCTTTGCCCCTAAACTGATTCGCGCCGCAAACTGACCTCTGCAGTCCTCCGGGTCAACAGCGAAGACCATTGAAATTTAAGGGGTTTTTCTTGGCTTTCAAGGGAACCGAACTGGAGGGACCGGCGTGGGCCCTTCCCGCCCGTCCCGTTTTAAGCCGGCCTTTACCCGCGGCGGGCTAAAGCCGCGTCGGGAGCCAAAAGGAGAGACGATGCGGCCGGATCCAACGCGCTGCCTGCTGCTGATCGACGACGAGCCCGCGCAGCGCCGGCTGGTCACCGCCATCGGTGCCCGCGCCGGCTGGTGGGTGCGGGGCGCGCCCGACATCGACTCGGCGGCGAAGATATTGAGCGAGGTGGACGGCCCTCCGGTCGACGCCATCCTGCTTGACCATTGGCTGCCCGGCCCCGACGGTACCGGAGTCATTCAGCAATTGCGGGCGATGCGCCCCGATTTGCCCTTGCTGGTGATGACTGCCCAGACCTCGGTCGCGGTGGCGGTCGAGGCGATGCGGGCCGGAGCGCACGATTTCCTGGTCAAGCCGATCGCCCCCGATTCGATGCTCGCCGCCTTGAACGCGGCCACCGACCGCCGCCAGCGCGGCGGCGGCGAATTGCGGCCGCTCTCCGAGAAGATCTCGAACCGGCCGCTCGCCTTCGAGGAGATTGTCGGCTCCGCCCCGCCCTTCCGCTCCGCGCTCGCCGTCGCCGCCAAGGCCGCCCGGGCCCGGGTCTCGGTTCTGATCGAAGGCGAGAGCGGCTCGGGCAAGGAAGTCATCGCCCAGGCCATCCACACCGCCTCCCCGCGCGGCCGCAAGCCGATGGTCACCGTCAATTGCGGGGCCATCCCCGAAAATCTCGTCGAATCGGTTCTGTTCGGCCACGAGAAGGGCGCCTTCACCGGGGCCTTCGACCGCCATGTCGGCCGCTTCGAGGATGCCGACGGCTCGACCCTGTTCCTCGACGAGGTCGGCGAGCTTCCGCTCGACACCCAGGTCAAATTGCTGCGCGCACTGGAGACGGGCGAGATCCAGCGCATCGGCGGCCGGGTCATCCATACCGTCGACGTCCGGATCATCGCCGCGACCAACCGTCGCCTGGCCGAGGAAGTGGCGCGCGGGCGCTTCCGCGAGGACCTCTATTACCGGCTCAACGTCGTCCACGTGCCGATCCCGCCCCTTCGCGACCGCGCCTCCGACATCCCGCCCCTCGCCCGCCACCTCCTCGCCCGAATCGCCGAGCAGCCCGGGATGCGGCACCTCTCGATCACCGACGACGGCCTCGAGATCCTGATGCGCTACGGCTGGCCCGGCAACGTCCGCCAGCTCCAGAACGCCTTGTTCCGGGCCGCCGTGCTGTGCGACGGCAATGCCCTGACCGCCGCCGACTTCCCGCAGATCGCCCAGGAATCGACTCTGTCGCGCCGGGCCAGCGATTTCCACCGCCCCGCCCTCAACGGCGCGTCGCAGCAGGCGGCGCTGTCCAACGGCCCCGGAATCACCCTCTACGACCCGGACGGCAATCTCCGTCCCCTGGAGGCGATCGAGGCCGACGTCATCCGCCTCGCCATCGGCCATTATCGCGGCCGAATGACCGAAGTGGCGCGGCGGCTGGGGATCGGCCGCTCGACCCTGTACCGCAAGCTCGGCGAGCTCGGGATCGGCGAAGTGGCCTGAAGTCGGAAGAGGATCGTCATCCCGGCGAAAGCCGGGACCTGGGCGAGAATAGGCTCGGCGGGGTCTCCCCGAGGTCCCGGCTTTCGCCGGGATGACGGAGCGCCTACACTCACCTTATGCCCGACTTCACCCAAGCCATCGTGCTGATCACCGGCGCCGCCTCCGGCATCGGCGCCGCCACCGCCACCCGGCTCGCCGAGGCGGGGGCGCGCAAGCTGATCCTGATGGACCGGGACGAGGACAAGCTTCGCGACTTCGCCTTCACCTTGCCCTGCGAGCGCCAGATCCGCATCGGCGACGTCGCCGACGAAGGGCTGTGGGAGCGCGAGGACCTGACCGGGCTCACCCATGCCGTGATCAACGCCGGCATCGGCGAGGGCGGAGCGATCGCCGAAACCGGCTTCGCCGACTGGCGGCGGGTGATGTCGATCAACCTCGACGGCGCCTTCCTCACCCTGCAGGCGGCGATGAAGGCGATGCGGGACACAGGCGGCGCCATCGTCCTCACCGCCTCGGTCGCCGGGATCAAGGCCGAGCCCGGAATCGCCGCCTATGGCGCCTCGAAAGCCGCGGTGATCCATCTCGCCCGGATCGCCGCCAAAGAGGGCGCCGCGCTCGGCATCCGGGTCAATTCGATCGCGCCCGGCGGCGTCGAAACCCCGATCTGGGAAGGCCTCCCGTCCTTCGCCGACATGGTCGAACGACAGGGGAAGGAGGGCGCCTTCAAGACGATGGCTGCCGGCACCCCACTTGCCCGCTTCGGCAAGCCCGAAGAGATCGCCGGCCAGATCGCCTTCCTCCTCTCGGACGAAGCGGCATTCATGACCGGGGCCTGCCTGGTCAGCGACGGCGGCTACTCGCTCTAGTCCGTCATCCCGGACTTGATCCGGGATCCATGAACACGGGCGCGTGCGGGTACGATCGGTCCTCGGTGTTCGTGGATTCCGGCTTTCGCCGGAATGACGAATGGGTTGAGGCTCTAAGCCCCTTTTAACCCGCCGCCGCTATGACGGCGGCCGATGCGGTGCCGCCCTCTCCTCCTGCTGCTCGCCGCGGCGCAGCCTGCGGCCGCCCAGAAGCTCGCCTATGAGCCCGTCTCGGACGAGGCGCTCGCCGCCCCGGCGCAGCTCGCCTACCAGGCGGTGGACGCGCCCGACGAGACGGTCGACCCGACGCCGGCGCCCGGGAAGCGCAAATGGCTGCAATGGGGCCTGCTCGACCGCTTCGAATATGCCGCCCAAAGCGGCCGCGACGGCTATGCCTGGGATTTCTCCGCGCTGATCGGCGGCGAGCGCGACCGGCTGTGGCTGGGGAGCAGCGGCGAAGGGGAGACGTGGGGCGTCCCCGGCTATCACGAGCTCAACCTCCTCTACAGCCGCAACATCGGCGGCCCGTGGGACCTCAATGCCGGCCTTCGCTACGACGCCCAGTCCGGCCCCGACCGGGCCTATGCCGCGCTCGGCGGGCAATATGACGATGGCGAGGCCCTGTGGCTTGGAGCCTGGGCCTATCTCTCGGACAAAGGCGAGCCGAGCGCCCGACTCGCCGGTTATTACAACCAGTCGATCGCCGGACCCCTCATCGTCCAGCCCAGCGCCGAGCTCGATTATTATGGCGAGGACATGCCCGAGCTCGGCCTCGGCCGGGGCTTCGGTTATGCCGAAGCCGGCCTGCGGCTGCGCTACGAGATCAGGGAGGCCTTCGCCCCCTATGTCGGCCTCAGCTGGTCCCGCGACCTCGGCCGTACCGCCGACCTCGACCGCGCCGAGGGCGAGGACCCGGAGACGAAAAGCCTCGTGATGGGGATAAGGTCGGCCTTCTAGGCAGCCGTCATCCCGGCGAAAGCCGGGACCTCGTGGCGACCGACGAGACGGAGGGAAGGGGACAGTTACCGTTACTGTCCCCTCGCGCTGTCCCCTTTCCTGGCAGCGGTCAGCGGATCGTTCCCGCCTCCACTCCCTTCAGGAAGCCGATCAGTCCGCCGAAATAGGCCTGCTGGTCGTCGTACATCGCCATGTGGCTGCCTTGCGTGCAGAGCAGGAACCGGCCCTTGGGCAGCCGCGCCGCCATCGCCCGCATCCACGCCGGGTCCATCGTATCGTAGGCGGCGCCGATCACCAGCGTCGGCACCGTGATGCGGTGGAGGTCGGCGCTTCGGTCCCAGTCGACCAGCCGGCCGCTGGCGTCGAGCTCGCTCGGCCCCTGCATCAAGGTGTAAAGATGGGTGTTGAGGTGTGCGAAGGAGCGCACCACCGGCTCCGGCCACTCGGCATAGGGCCGCCGAAGGATGTGCTTCTCGTAATGCATCGGGATCAGCGTGCCCATGTAGCGCGGATCGTCGGCCCTGCCGCTCGCCTCCAGCTCCTGGACCAGCGCCAGCTGCGCCGCATCCATCTTCGGCATCAGGACGGTCCGGGCGTAGCGGCGGTAGGCAGGGATCGAATCCATCATGTTGGAGATGACGAGGCATCTGAGGTTGCGCTGGTATTTCAGCGCATATTCGATCGCCAGCAGTCCGCCCCAGCTCTGCCCGAGCAGGCAGAAATCCTCTCGGCGGAGCTTCAGCGCCTCGCGGACCTGCTCCACCTCCTCGACGAAGCGGGCCGTGGTCCAAAGATCGTCGTCGTCGGGATGGTCGGAATTCCCAGAGCCGAGCTGATCGTAATAATAATATTCGATCCCCTCCGCCGGGAAGAAGCTGTCGAACGCCTCCATATATTCATGGGTCGCGCCGGGACCGCCGTGGAGCAGCAGCACCTTGAGCTTGGGGTTGCTGCCGGTGCGCTTCGTCCACACCCGGTATTTCCCCTTGGGCGTGGCGATGTCGATCATCCGGACGCCGCCGCTCCAGGCGTCGTCGTGCCCCGCTCGGCTGTAATAGCTCGCCGGCGGCGGCGGCGCCGCGGCCAGCGCCGATGGAAGCAGGAAGGCGGCAAGGAAAAGGAGCAGGCGCTTCATCGTGACCCCCGTCGAAGCCGTTGCGCCGCGCCGGAATGCGCCGCCGGCGGCGGGCCGTCAATCATTCGAGCAAGTCCCGCTCCTCGGGACGGGTGAAAAGGGGACAGTTACCGTAACTGTCCCCTTCCTGCATCTCTCCTAGGCGAGCAGGTCCTGCTCCTCGGGATGCGTGTCGATATAATGCTTCACGAACGGGCAGGCGGGCACCACCTTCAGCCCCTGCGCCCGGACGTCGTCGAGCGCGGCCTTGACGAGCCTTTTGCCGATCCCCCGTCCCCCGAGCGCGTCCGGCACTTCGGTATGGGTGAAGGTGATCCGCCCCGGCGGCAATCGATAGGCGGCGATCGCCAGCGCGCCCTCGACCTCGAGCTCATATCGGTGCTCCGCCTCGTTGTTCCTGACCTCGCCGTCCATCCGCTCTCTCCTCCTCATCCGTCATTGCGAGGAGCGCAGCGACGAAGCAATCCAGCTTCCGGCTCAGTGCCGCTGGATGGCTTCGCTACGCTCGCAATGACGGGCTACGCCCCCTTCACAGGGGCGATGACCTGCTCCGCGAAGCGGTCCATCTCCTCGGCCTGGGGGCTCATCTGCAGAAGGAGCAGGTCGAGGCCCACTTCCTCATATTCGCCGATCCGCTCGCGCAGCTGCTCGGGCGTTCCGACCAGGTTCGGCCTCAGCCCCCGGTTCGACACCGAATATTCCTGCAGCTTGAGCTCGCGCTCGAGCTGCGTCCCCGACAGCCACTGGTCGAAATTGTCGAACCCTTTGGGCGGCTCGGGCGGAAGCGCGGTGATCCGCTCCAGCTCCCGCTTCGCCTCCGCCTCGCTGTCGCGGACGATCGCATAGGCCGCCATGCCATATTGCATCGACGATGCTCCGGCGCGCTCTCGCCGAGCGGCCATGTCGGCGATCTTGGGCGCGACCGCCCCGACCGGGTCGCCGTGCATGACATAGGCGTCGCATTGCCCGGCGATCATCGTCTTGGCCGCCTCGCTCTCGCCGCCGGCATAGATTGTCGGCCGTGGCTGGCGGACCGGCTTGGGTTCGCAGATCGCATCCTTGAGCCGATAGCGCTGGCCCTCGTAGCTGAAGCGCTTCTGGGTCCACAGCCCGTCGACGACGTCGAGCCACTCGCTCGTCCGGGCGTAGCGGTCGTCATGCTGGTCGAACTGGAGGCCGTATTGGGTCGCCTCGTCCGCCCACCAGGAGGAGACGACGTTGAGCGAGAGCCGGCCGCCGCTGATATTGTCGATGTTCGCCGCCTGCTTGGCGAACAGGGCCGGCTGGTGGAAATTGGGCCGAACCGCGACCATCAGCTCGATGCGCTCCGTCACCGCCGCCAGCGCCGCCGCCGTCGACCAGGCGTCGAGGGCGGGCTCCTCCACCCCCTTGATGTCGTTGAGGTTCAGCTCGGCGATCAGGCTCAGGTCCCAGCCCGTCTCCTCGCTCCTCAAGGTGAGGCGGCGGACATAGTCCCAGCTCGCCTCCATCCCTTCGTCCTCGACGTTGCGCAGCCAGCCGCCGAACACCGGCATCCAGTAACCGAACCGCATCATTGGCTCTCCACGATGACAGATCTGAGAAAGTCGACGAGCCGGTCGTGCGGGTCCCAGCCGAGCACGTCCAGCGGCTTCGCGACGAAGTTGGACAAAGCGTTGATGTCGTAGAAGCGCGCCGTGCCGTCGCGGTCGTCGATCAGATATTCGACCCCGCCGACGTCGAGCCCCGCCGCCCGAGCGATCCGCTCCGCGGCTTCGATCAGGTCGGGCGGCGGCTGCACCGCCGCCATCCGGACCGCCGCCCGGCCCGGCTGGGCCAGGCAGGCGTCGGCCGGGCACAGGTCGAAGCTGTCGCCGCCGCTCTCCACCTCGATGGCATAGAGAAATCTGCCGGCCAGGGTCTCGACCCGGACGATCGAGCCGCCGCGCGCCGGCGCATAGTCCTGAACGAGAAGCACGCTGTCGACGCTTTCCGGCACATCTCCGCCGGCGAGCGACGCCGCCAGCTCCGCTTCGCTCGAGTAGCGGACGATGCCGGCGCCGGAGCCGCCGATATTCGCCTTGACCAGAAGCGGCCAGCTCATCGTCCGCGCCGCCGCGACGAGGTCCTCGCGGCGATGGACGACCCGGGTCTCCGGCACCCGGTAGCCGAGCCTCGAGATGAGCGAGAGCTGCCGCGCCTTCGAGGAATCGACGGCGATCGCCTCCGCCCCGTTCAGGACGCGCGCGCCGTTCGCCGCCCAATGGGCGAGCAGGGCCTCCGCGTAGAAGATGCCGTGCTCGGCCTCCCTCAGGAAGCTCGACATGGCGACCCGGCTGAGAATGACCGGCGCGGGGACGTCGGGCGAGGCGGGGTCGAAGCGGTGGTCGGAAAGGCGGATGGGCTCATAGGCGACGCCGTGCCGCTCGAGCGCGGCGAACAAGGGCTCGAACCATGTCGGATGCTCGTAGAGAATGGCGAGAGCGGGTTGCATCGGAGCCACTTGGGGGCGGAGCAGCAGGATGTGAAGGAGACTGCTTCGTCATCCCGGCGAAAGCCGGGACCTCAGGACAAGAAGTGGCGCCAGTCTTCACGAGGTCCCGGCTTTCGCCGGGATGACGGTTACAGCCCGAACGGCCAGGTCTCGTCCTCTCCCCCCGCCTCCGCCCCCGGCAGCGGCTGCACGGCCTCCGTCTCGTCGAACCAGACCCAGGCGTCGAACTGATTGGGCAGCACCGCCTCGGCATAATGGCTCCAGCGCTCGGTCTCGGGCCGGTAGATGACTCCGATGAAGCGTTCGAGCCGCGGCTCCAGCAGCGCCTCCACCGCCTCCCCGTTCACCCCTTCGCGCAGGTCCAGAAGGAAGCGGGGCACGCCGCTGTCGTGGCAGAGACGCTCATAGCTGTCGGGCAGCGACGGCCGCACCCGCTTGACCTCCATAGGCTCGTCCCAGTCGCTCGCCGCGGCGACCGTGCCGTGATGGGTGCCGAAGCCGATCAGCCGGGCCTCGTCCCCGAACCTTTCCTTCGCGAGCTGGCCGATATTGAGCTCCTCGCGCACCTGCCCCATCTCGGTATGGGCGGCATTGCCGATGTGGCTGTTATGCGCCCAGACCACCGCCTTCGCTTCCGCCCCCTTCGCCTCGAGCAGCTGGCAGAGCGTCTCGAACATGTGGGTGTCGCGCAGATTCCAGCTTTCCGCCGAGCCGTAATACATGACCCGGTAATATTGCTCGGCATTCTTGATGAGGCGCGCATTGGCGGCGGCGTCGAGCCATTCGTCGCATTCCGGGCTGAGGCAGTTCATCCGCCGCATCATCAGCTCGCTCAGCATCTGGACGACGCCGGCTTCGCAGCGCCCATAGCCCTCGGTGATCGCGACCCGGCCGTAGGCGGCGGGATCGTGCGCCCAAGGCCGAAGGCAGCCGTAGCGCTCACGCGCTACCTTCGCGGCCGCCGGGTCGGCCTCGTCGAGAAAGTCGATGACGGCGCGGATCGATGCGCCGAGATTGTAGAGGTCGAGGCCGTAGAAGCCCGCCATCGCCTCGTGCCGCCGCCCTTCGTTATGCGCCTTCAGCCAGCGCACGAACGAGTCCACCTCGCGGTTGCGCCACATCCAGGTCGGGAAGCGCTGGAAGGCCGCCTCCTCCCCGTCCCGCCGCGGCCGGTGGCGGACGTAGCGGTCGATATTGGCGGCGTCGGGCCAGTCGGCCTCGACCGCGACGATGTTGAAGCCGTGCCGCTCGATCAGCCGGCGAGTGACCGAGGCGCGCGCTCGGTAGAATTCCGACGTGCCGTGGCTCGCCTCGCCGAGCAGCACCACCCGGGCGCCTGCGAAGCGGTCGAAGGCGCCGGCGAAGGCCGGGTCCTCGGCCTTGGGAAGCGGCTCGGCGGCGGCGGCGATGAGTTCCGGGGCGGGCCTGGGATCCCCCCGGTCGGAATCGGTCCAGCCGTGGGTTCCGATCAGCGGCACGAAGCGAACCGGGCCGAGGTCCGACTCCTCGAAATCCTCCTCGCCGCGGCGGGTGACCTTGACCAGCTTCTGGATCGAATTGGGCTCGCCCACCGGCATCACCAGGATCCCGCCTATCGCAAGCTGGAGGCGCAGGGCCTCGGGGACATGGCTGCCGCTGGCGGCGCACAATATGGCTTCGAACGGCGCCTCGTCGGGCAATCCTCCGGTGCCGTCCCCCTCCACGATCCGGACGTTGCCGTAGCCGAGCCGCTCCATCCGGGCCCGGGCCAGCTCGACCAGCAAGCGGTGCCGCTCGACCGCGACGACTTGGGCCGCGATCCGGCTCATCACCGCGGCCGCGTATCCCGATCCGGCCCCGATCTCGAGCACCCTGTCGCCGGGCGCCACCTCCGCCGCCTCGATCATCAAAGCGACGATATAGGGCTGCGAAATGGTCTGCTCGGCCTCGATCGGAAGCGGCCCGTCCTCATAGGCCAGATCGTGGACGGCTTCGGGCACGAACCGCTCGCGCGGCACTTCGCGGAAAGCCTCGAGCAGGCGCCGTCCCTTGATTCCGCGGCCGGCGATCTGCCGGTGGACCATCTCCTCGCGCTCGGCGGCGAAATCGGCCATTCTGCCTCCTGTCGCGCCAACAACCGGCGCCCAAGGCCGTTCCGGACCCCGACAACGGGCGCCGGCGTCGGTGCCGGAGATACGGATTGCGGCGGCGCCACCATCTGGCTGGCGCGCGCGACGCCCTAGGGTCCGTACTCAATACCCGCAATGGTCGGGATCGCCCGGAGAAGGCCGCCGGCGAGGAG
>JAXDPB010000014.1:0-127631 GCA_034668585.1 Sphingomonadales bacterium
CAGCCGCTGACCTATAGGATCGAAACGGAGCAAGCCCGAACTAAGGCGGAACGCGCGGAGACGTTCGGTGAGATTGTGTCTCTCTATATCGGCTTTGAGAAGCTGGGTATCGTCACGCCCAGTCTGCAGGGCCGTGACATGGCCACGATATACGAGCAGGCGCGCCGCTTCATGTCGGGTATTGGGCCGTCGATCCGGGACGGCTATCTCGCCGAAGCCCGAAGAGAAGCCCCTCGCCTCATCGCCAACATGGGCGCGGAAGCATCGGTCCTGTCGACGGCCCCGGGAGAAACGACCGTCGGATAGCCTTTACTCGTCAGGGTCGGCCGGGCGGCACTTGCGGCCGAAGATCGCGAGGTTTGGCGGAGACGGAGGGATTCGAACCCTCGGTAGGAGTAATCCCCCTACGGCGGTTTAGCAAACCGCTGGTTTCAGCCACTCACCCACGTCTCCAGGCGCGCCGAAGCAGGGCCTATAGAGGCCGCGATCCGATCCTTCAACCGCGCCGCAATGCCGGGCGTACGGAGTCCTACGGTAGGCAAGACGTTGAAAACCGCGAAACCGCCCGGCGGGAACCGTTCCGGCGCGATATCGACTCGTCTCGTCGCCCGTTCATTGCGGGGAAAGCCTTGCGGGGATTAGCTTCCTTGCCGAGCGTCAGGGGGAGTTTTCGATCATGCCGAGGCCCATTTTCGTGAGGTTCGCGGCCGCCGCCGCGCTGGTGTTGGCCGCGGCCGCCGCGCCCGCCCAGGTTTCCACCATCGATCCCAACACGGCGGTGGATCCGCAGCCGGCGCCTGAAACCGGCGCCCAGCCGGGCTGGGAGGCCGACGCGCCGGAATATCAGCCGGTCGATTCCGGCTCGCAGGATCCGGCGGCCGAACCGCCCGCCGGGCAAGCCGCGGCTCCCGCGGCGGCGCCCGCCGGCCCGCCGGCCGCCTCGACGATCCCGCGCAGGGACGTGTTCAGCGCCGCCGAAGGGGTGTTCGGCAAGGGCGCCGAAGGGCTTGCCGACCTGATCGAAGACCTGCTCCGCGACCGCGGCGATCCGAGCGGCTACATCACCGGCCGCGAAGCGGGCGGCGCCTTCATCGCCGGAGTGCGCTACGGCTCGGGCACTCTCCACCACCAGGTCGAGGGCGACCGGATCGTCTACTGGACCGGGCCGTCGGTGGGCTTCGATTTCGGCGCCAATGCCGACAAGGTGTTCGTCCTGGTCTACAACCTCAACGACAGCGAGCGCCTGTTCCGCCGCTATCCGGCCGCGGAGGGCAATGCCTATGTCGTCGGCGGCTTCACCGCCAGCTATCTGAGGCGCGGCGACGTCGTCCTCATCCCGGTGCGCCTCGGCGTCGGCGCCCGGCTCGGAGTCAATGCCGGCTATATGCGCTTCAGCCAGAAGAACCGGTGGCTGCCCTTCTGACGGGACGGGCCTGACCGGGCCCGGACCGTCATCCCGGCGAAGGCCGGGATCCCAGCGGGTGAAAAACACCGCGCCTTTCACCCGCCGGGGCCCCAGCCTGCGCTGGGGCGACGGATCAGGCCGCGTCCCTCAGTTCCAGCGGCCGGTAGCCCCGGCTGTGCGTGCCCGCGCCGCGACTGGTCGCCGTCGCCAGCGGAAGCGCGGTGGCGCAGAAGCCGCATTCGGCGGAGAAACGCCCGACATACCAGTGCGTGCGGCCGCAGCCGGGGCAGTGGTTCACCTCGTTCTCGTGATAGGCGACGCAATAGCCGCGATGCTGCGGATCGTGCGCGAAACTCTCGTCCTGGATTTCGAGAATGAAGCTCGCCATCGTCACAACCCCTTGAAAAGGCACCGTCGCAGGTTTGGCTTGTTCAACTCGGCCCGGCTTGTCAGCCCCTGAAAATCGGGCGTCTCAAAGCGGGAAAGCGGGCGCGCAAAGGTTAATTGGTGTCAGACACCGATTTTTCGGGGCCTGCGCCGGGCAAGAATCTCAAAGGGTTGGAAATCGGTGTCTGACACCAATTAGGTGGCGAGCCGCATCAGCCCTTCGATCGTGTCCGCCTCCGCCGCCGGCTTCTCGCTCCTGATCCGCGAGATTCGCGGGAAGCGCATCGCCAGCCCGGATTTGTGCCGCTTGCTGGCGTGGATCGAATCGAAGGCGACTTCGAGGACGAGGCTTTTCTCGACCTCGCGGACCGGGCCGAAGCGCTGCACCGTGTGGTTGCGAACGAAGCGGTCCAGCCACAGCAATTCCTCGTCGGTGAAGCCGAAATAGGCCTTGCCGACGGGGAGAAGCTCGCCCTCGCCGGTCCAGCAGCCGAAGGTGTAATCCGAATAATAAGAGGAGCGCTTGCCGCTGCCCCTTTGCGCATACATCAGCACGCAGTCGGCGACGAGCGGGTCGCGCTTCCATTTGTACCACAGGCCGACCCGGCGTCCGCCCGTATAGGGGCTGTCGCGCCGCTTCAGCATCACCCCCTCGATCGAGGCGTCGCGGGCGCCGGCGCGAATCTCCTCCAGCGCCTCGAAGCTCGAAGCCTCGATCAGCGCGGAAAGGTCGAACCGCTCCGAGTCGAGCTTCGCCACGAACGCCGCCAGCCGGGCGCGGCGCTCCTCCCAGGGCAGCGGCCGCAGATCCTCGGACCCGTCGAACAATATGTCGTAGAGGCGGACGAAGGCCGGATAGTCCTTGAGCATCCGCGCCGAGACCAGCTTGCGGCCGAGCCTCTGCTGGAGCGCGTTGAAGCTCGCCGCCGCGCCGCCATGGGCGTCGGCGCCCTGGAACTCCCCCTTGACCAGCAATTCGCCGTCGACCGCCCCGTCGGCATCGAAGGCCTGGGCGACTTCGGGGAAGGAGCGGCCGATGTCGTCGCCGGCTCGGCTGTAGAGGCGGGTCTCGCCGCCGGCGCGGACGATCTGGACGCGGATCCCGTCCCATTTCCACTCGGCGGCATAATCGCCGAGCGAGACTCGCAGCTTCTCGAGCGGATGGGCGAGCATGAAGGGACGGAAGACGGGGACGTTCTCGGCGGTCGGCTGGGCGCCGCGCCCTTCCGCCCAGGCGAAGAGCGGGAGATAGGGCGGCCCGATGCCGTGCCAGACCTCCTCCACCGCGTCGACCTCGAGCCCGAAGGCCTGCGCCAGCGCCGTCTTGGCGAGCCGGGCCGAGACTCCGATCCTGAGCTCGCCCGTCGCCAGCTTGAGCAAAGCGTAGCGGCCGCTGGCATCGAGATGGTCGAGCATCCGCGCCAGGGCGCCCGGAGCCTCGGCGCGGCCGAGCGTCTGAAGCCGCTCGACGACGTCGGCGATTCGAAGCGAGCCGTCGTCCAGCTCGGGCGGCTGGTCGAGGCGCTTGGGCCAGAGCAGCGAGACCGTCTCGGCCATGTCGCCGACATAGTCCCAGCTCATGTGGAAGAGGGTGGGGTCGACCCTTTCCTCGACGATCGCCCGGATCGCCGCGGGCTTCACCCCCGGCAGATCGAGCTCGCCGGTCAGCGCCGCCAGCGCATAGCCTCGGTCGGGATCGGGCGTGCGCCGAAGATAGTCGCCGATCAGCTTCAACTTGCCGTTGCGCGAGCGGGTGTAGACGAGCCCGTCGAGCAGCTGTGAGAATTCGCGCATCAGGGGCGTAACGATCAGATCGAGGACGGTGTCCGCGACCCGTCATCCCGGCGAAAGCCGGGACCTCGGGACAAGAAGTCACCGCGGCCTCCAGGAGGTCCCGGCTTTCGCCGGGATGACGCTCTCGGCCCTAAGCCTCCAGCTCGATGTCCCAGTAGAGGTAATCGCGCCAGCTCTCGTGCAGGTAGTTGGGCGGGAAGCTCCTGCCATTCTCCTGCAGCTGCCAGCTGGTCGGCCGGTAGGGGCGGCGGTTCAGGTTCATATGCGCCTGGACGGGCGTTCGTCCGCCTTTTCTCAAATTGCACGGCGCGCAGGCCGTGGCGACATTCTCCCAGGTCGTTCGCCCGCCCTGGGCGCGCGGAACGACGTGGTCGAAGGTGAGCTCGGCCGTGCCGGTGCAATATTGGCACTCGAAGCGGTCGCGGAGGAACAGGTTGAACCGGGTGAAGGCGGGATGCTCGCTCGGCTTCACATATTGCCGGAGCGCGATCACCGACGGCAATTGCAGGGTCCGGGTCGGGCTGTGCACCTCGCGGACATATTGGGCGACGATGTCGACCCGCTCCAGGAACACGGCCTTGACCGCCGTCTGCCACGGCCACAGGCTGAGCGGATAATAGCTCAGGGGCGTGTAATCGGCGTTGAGCACCAGCGCGGGGCAGGCGTCCGGATGACGGAGAAGATCGGGGTGGTACATACGCCGAGCGATAGCCTCATCCAGTCGAGGAAAGACGCCCGGCCTGTCGCACCCAGGACGGGGGAGCCCTCCCCAGTCCAAGCCGCCCTCTCGATCGAGGGTGACGCCGTCATGACAGCATGGGGCGACTCTCCGGGTCAAGGGGAAAGAGAGAACATCCGCAGCCTCCCCGGCCTTTCCCGCTTATTCCCCCGTCATTCCCGCGGAAGCGGGAATCCATACCCAGTCCGAGCCCCATGCCGCATGGATCCCCGCTTTCGCTGGGATGACGAGGCATGAGGATCGTCACCCGTTTCGCGCCGAGCCCGACCGGGCGGTTGCATCTGGGCCACGCTTTCTCGGCCTTGCTCGCCTGCGAGTTCGCGCGAAGCCGCGGCGGCGCCTTCCTGCTGCGCATCGAGGACATCGACCCCGGCCGATCGAGGCCTGAGCATGTCGACTCGATCATCGAGGACCTGACCTGGCTCGGCCTCGACTTCGACGGCGAGATCCTCTTCCAGTCCGAGCGCCTTGCGCTGTACGCCGAGGCGCTGAAGAGGCTGAAGGCGGCCGGCCTCGTCTATCCCTGCTTCTGCACCCGCTCCGCCATCGCCGCGGAAATCGCCGCCAGCGCCGCCGCGCCGCACGGCCCCGACGGGCCGCTCTACCCCGGCACCTGCCGCGGCCTGGCCGTGGCCGAGCGCGAACGCCGCAGGGCGTCCGAGCCTCACGCCTGGCGGCTCGACGTCGAGTCCGCCTCGGCGCAAGCGGGCCCCCTCTACTGGCGCGACGGCGACACCGAGGTGATGGCCGAGCCCCAGGCGTTCGGCGACGTTGTCCTCGCCCGCAAGGACGCGCCGGTCAGCTACCATCTCGCCGTTACCGTCGACGACGCCGCCCAGGGCATCACCGACATCGTCCGCGGCCGCGACCTCTATGCCGCGACCGACGTCCATCGCCTGCTCCAGGCCCTGCTCGGCCTGCCGACTCCGCTCTACCACCACCATCCCTTGCTGCGCGGAGCCGACGGCCGCCGACTCGCCAAGCGCCACGGCGCGCCGACCCTTCACGATCTGCGCGAGGCCGGCGCCGATCCGCGGGCGCTCGCCGCCGGGCTGCTCGCCGGACGATTGCCGTCTGGATATTCGGCGCCGGAAGCCTAGATAACAGCGATGAGCATCTTCCTCCTGATCCTGATCGCCATCGCCGCCGGGGCCACGCTCTATGTCCTCGCGCAGGGCGTGATCGGAATGGCGCAGGGCAAGGACATTACCGGGGAGCGGTCCCAGCAGCTGATGCGCAAGCGAGTGCTGTTCCAGGCCATCGCGATCATCCTCGTCATCCTCTTCCTGCTCGTCGCCGGCGGAAAGAGCTGAGCCCTGGTCCGGCTCAACAAGATCTACACACGCACCGGCGATTCCGGCTCGACCGGCCTCGTCGACGGGTCCCGCCGCTCCAAGGCCGACCCGCTCTTCGCCGCGATCGGCGACGTCGACGAGGCCAACAGCGCGATCGGCAGCGCCCTCGGCCATGTCCGCGACGAGGCCCTCCGCGCCCGGCTGCGCGCGGTCCAGAACGAGCTGTTCGATCTCGGCGCCGATCTCGCCACGCCGGGCGAGGATTTCGAGCCGTCGCAGATGGCGCTGCGCATCGTCCAGCCGCAGATCGACCGGCTCGAGCGCGAGATCGACGCGATGAACGAAGGCCTCGAACCGCTGAGGACCTTCATCCTCCCGGCGGGCGACGGGGGGGCCGCCGAGATCCACCTCGCCCGAGCCGTCGTCCGCCGCGCCGAACGCTCCGCGATCGCGGCCTCGGCCATGGCGCCGCTCAACCCGCTCGCCCTCGTCTACCTCAACCGCCTCTCCGACCACCTTTTCGTCATGGCCCGCCTCGCCGCGTCCGCCGGGGCGGGCGAAGTGCTCTGGAAGCCGGGCGCGACTCGCTAGCCGTCATCCCGGCGAAAGCCGGGACCTCGGGACAAGAAGTCTCCGTGGGCCTCCGCGAGGTCCCGGCTTCCGCCGGGATGACGTTAGCCTAACTCCCCTCGGTATTTTCGTGTAAGGCCCCCGCCGATGGCGACCCAGGCCGATTCCCCGCCCGCCGCGGCGCTGGCCGAGCGCTTCCGGGCGGTGCGCGCGCTCAGCGAGGCGATCGCCGCTCCGCTGTCCGACGCCGACGCGACCCTGCAGCCGATGCCCGACGCCTCGCCGGCCAAATGGCATCTCGCCCACACCAGCTGGTTCTTCGAGACCTTCGTTCTGCGCGACCACGTCCCCGGCCACCGTCTTTACGACGAAAGCTGGGCCTATCTGTTCAATTCCTATTACGAGGGCGAGGGCGAACGCCATCCGCGGGCTCGGCGCGGCATGCTGAGCCGGCCGGCGCTGGCCGAGATCCTCGCCTGGCGCGCCTTCGTCGACGACGCTCTGGTCGCGGCGCTGCCGCGCCTGCCCGGGCCCGCGCTGGCGCTGGTCGAGCTCGGCCTCAACCATGAGCAGCAGCATCAGGAGCTGATGCTGATGGACCTCACCGCCGCCTTCGCCGAAAATCCCCTCCGCCCCGAGATCTGGCCGGGGCCGGCCCCCGCCCCCGCCGCGCTGGCGCCCGCTCTGGGCTGGGTCGAAGGAGTCGCCGGCCTGACCGAGATCGGCCATGACGGCGCCGGCTTCGCCTTCGATTGCGAAGGCCCGCGCCACTCGGTCCTGCTCCATCCCCACGCCCTCGCCGACCGGCTCGTCACCAATTCCGAATGGCTCGGCTTCATCGAGGACGGCGGCTATGCCCGGCCCGAGCTGTGGATGGCGGACGGCTGGGCCTGGGCGGTCGACAACCGGGTCGAGGCGCCGCTCTACTGGAGCCGGGGGGAGGAAGGCTGGGACCGCTATGGCCTCGACGGAATCCGCCCGGTCGCGCCGGCCGAGCCGGTCGCGCATATCAGCTGGTACGAGGCCGACGCTTATGCCCGCTGGGCCGGCGCCCGCCTGCCGCGCGAGGAGGAATGGGAGGCGGCGGCGGCCGGCATGGACCCGGCGGCGGGCTGGCAGCTGGACGGCGCCGGCCCGGCACGCGCCCGGCCCGCCTCCGGCAGCGGCCTGCGCCAGATGTTCGGCGATCTGTGGGAATGGACGATGAGCGCCTACGCGCCCTATCCCGGCTACCGGCCGCAGGAAGGCACGGTCGGCGAATATAACGGCAAGTTCATGGTCAACCAGCTGGTGCTGAGGGGCGGCAGCTGCGCCACTCCGCGCGGCCACATGCGGGCGAGCTACCGCAACTTCTACTATCCCCATCAGCGCTGGATGTTCTCCGGCCTGCGCCTGGCGCGGGACCTTTAGTGGACGTCCCCCGCGCCGCCGTCGCCGACCCGGACTTCCGGGCCGACGTTCTCGGCGGCCTCGCCGCCCCGATCCGCGCCATTCCGGCGCGATGGCTCTACGATCATCGCGGCTCGCAGCTGTTCGAGGCGATCACCCGGCTGCCCGAATATTACCTTACCCGCACCGAAACCGCCTTGCTGGAGCGGCGCTGCCCCGACGTCGCCCGGATCGCCGGCCCGGGCCAGGCGGTGGTCGAGTTCGGCTCCGGCGCCTCGGTCAAGATCCGGATCCTCCTCGCCGCCGCCGCCCCGTCCGCCTACGTCCCCATCGACATCAGCGGCGACTTCCTGCGCGATTCCGCGGCCGCCCTGGCCGAGGATTTTCCCGGCCTGCCGGTCTATCCGATCGAGGCCGATTTCACCCGCCCGATCGCTCTGCCCAAAGAGCTGGAGGCGTCGCCGAAGCTCGGCTTCTTCCCCGGCTCGACCATCGGCAACATGATCCCCTCGACCGGAGTCGACCTGCTCCGCGCGATGCGCCAGACGCTCGGCACCGGCGCCTGGCTGTTCATCGGCTTCGACCGGGTCAAGGATCCGGCCGAGCTGCTGCGCGCCTATGACGATTCGGCGGGCGTCACGGCCGAGTTCAACCTCAACATCCTCCACCGGATCAACCGCGAGCTGGGCGGCGACATCCCGGTCGATGCGTTTCGCCACCGAGCGATGTGGAACGAGAAGCTGAGCCGGATCGAGATGCATCTCGAAGCCGTCCGCGACATCGCCTTCGAAGCGGCCGGCACCCTTTTCTCGATGGCGGCCGGCGAGACCGTCCACACCGAGAACAGCCACAAATATGGCGAACGCGACGCGAGGCTGCTGCTGCTCGCCGGCGGATGGACTCCGGTCGAGGAATGGACCGACGACGAGGCCCGCTTCGCGCTGGTGCTGGCGAGGGCCGAGCCGGAGCGGTCGGCGCCCTGATCCCGTCCTCCCCGTCCGCGAAGGCGGATTCATCCCGTCACGGGAGCGCGGCTCGAGCAAAAACCATTTTACAATCCGTTCTATATATGTTCTCATCCGTCGGTGATAAGGACGCTCCGAATCGATGGTCCTTGGGAGGTTTTGGCGAAGACCCGGATGGTGAAAGGTCACAGTGAAATTTCACCCGGCTTTCCGTGTACTTTGTCATCCTCCGTCCGGATTCCTCACCTCGTGCGGCCATTGCCCCGGCCACCCCACCTCCCTACATCGCCGGGGCACGACCGCGGGGAGAGACTTGATGCTGCTGGCGCTGATCGACGTGGTTCTGATCCTGCTGACGGTGATCTGGTGGATCATCGTCATCCAGATGATCCTGAGCTGGCTCGTCGCCTTCAACGTCATCAACACCTACAATGGCTTCGTTCGCGGGCTTCTGCGCGGGCTCGACCGGGTCACCGAGCCGGTCTACCGCCCGATCCGGCGGGTCCTGCCCGATTTCGGCGGGCTCGATTTCAGCCCGATGGTGGTCTTGCTGGTGATCTGGATCCTCCGGCGGGTGCTGTACGACGTCGCCTTCAGCGTCGCCGCCGGCTATTCCCGGTGAGCGCCGAGCGCATCGACGGCCGGGCCTTCGCGGCTCGGCTGCGCGAGCGCGTCGCCGCGGCCGTTCCCTCGTTCGTGGCCGCCACCGGCCGGGCGCCGGGACTTGCGGTGGTTCTGGTCGGCGACGATCCGGCGAGCCAGATCTACGTCCGCTCCAAGGGCCGGGCGACGGTCGAGGCCGGCATGGCGAGCTTCGAGCACCGCCTCCCCGACAGCGTCGGCCAGGATGAGTTGCTCGGCCTCGTCATCGCCCTCAACGATTCCGATGCGGTCGACGGGATCCTCGTCCAGCTGCCGCTTCCCGCGGGGATAGACGACAAGGCGGTGATCGACACGATCGATCCGGCGAAGGACGTCGACGGCTTCCACGTCGTCAATGCGGGGCGACTCGCGGTCGGCGAGGAAGGCCTCGTCTCCTGCACTCCGCTCGGCTGCCTGATGCTCCTGAAGGACCGGCTCGGCGATCTTTCCGGGCTCGAGGCGGTGGTGGTCGGGCGCTCGAACATCGTCGGCAAGCCGATGGCGCAGCTGCTGCTTCGCGAGAATTGCACGGTGACCCTGGCTCACAGCCGCACCCGCGACCTCGCCGGGGTGGTGGGCCGAGCCGACATCCTCGTCGCCGCGGTCGGCCAGCCCGAGCTGATCAGGGGCGAGTGGATCAAGCCTGGCGCGACCGTGATCGACGTCGGGATGAACCGGCTCGCCGGCGAGGACGGCAAGACCCGCCTGCTCGGCGACGTCGATTTCGAGGGCGCTTCCCGGGTCGCCGGAGCGATCACCCCCGTGCCCGGCGGAGTCGGCCCGATGACGATCGCCGTCCTCCTTCGCAACACCCTCGTCGCCGCTTGCGCGCGCGCCGGCCTGCCGCCGCCGGAGGGGCTGTGATCGCCCTCTTCCTCTCCGCCTTCGTCACCTTCCTCGTCGTCATCGACCCGCCCGGCTGCGCTCCGATCTTCGCCGGGCTGACCCGGGAGGCGACTCCCGCGCAGCGGCGTTCGATGGCGCTTCGGGCCACCGCCGTCGCCGCCGGCATCCTCCTCTTCTTCGGGCTGCTCGGCGAGGATCTGCTCAGGACGCTGGGCATCAGCCTCGCCGCCTTCCGCATCGCCGGCGGAATCATGCTGTTCCTGATCGCTCTGGAGATGGTCTTCGAGCGCCGCACCCAGCGCCGCGAGAGCCGCGCCCAGGAGGTCGAGGCCGACCCCGAGCATGACGACGTCTCGGTCTTCCCGATGGCGATCCCGATGATCGCGGGGCCCGGCTCGATCGCCTCGGTGATGCTTCTGATGGCGCGTAGCGACGGGCTTGACGAATCGCTGATCGTGGTCGCCGCTCTGGCCGCGGTGCTACTCCTCACCCTGGTCTCGCTGCTCGCGGCGGGCTGGCTGATGCGCCTTCTCGGCCATCGCATGGAGGCGATGCTGACCCGGCTGCTCGGAGTCGTCCTCGCGGCGCTCGCCGCTCAGTTCGTGATCGACGGAATTTCGGTCAGCTTCGAGGTCTGACGACCCGCCACATCCTGTAGGGCGATCTGGCGGGGAGCGGGACGCGCTGAAGCCAGGCCGGCACCTTGCCGCGGACCAGCTGCATGTAGAAGCCGCCTTTGGCCTGGCTCGCATAGACGGTCGATTCCGAAAGGCCGGGGCAGATCAGCACATAGTCGATCCGCCGCCGCTCGATCGTCGAGCGGGCATTTTCGGCCGAGCCGCGGAACGCGCGCATGACGTCGATGATGTCGGCGCCGTTGCGGTGGTAGGGCCCGGCGACGGCGTCGTGATGGGTGACGGTGATCAGCCTCGGCCCGAGGTCGACGAAGGTCAGCACCTGGCCCCTGGGCACCTGCGCAACCGGCCTCAGCGCCCACAGGGTCGGGCAGTCGCCATTGGCCTTGTTGACCGCCTTCATTCCCGGCTTCGGCTTGGCCGGGAACCAGGTCAGCGCCTGCTGGGCGAGGATTCCCGAGACGAGCAGGAAGGCGAAGACGGTGCCGAGCACCCTCGCCAGCAGGAAGCGGCTGGCGAAGATCCGGCCGATGGCGAGCCAGGCCAGAGCCGTCGCGCCCGGAACCGCGAGCAGCTGCGCCGCCGGCCCCGCCCGGCTCTGCCAGAGCAGGAGGGCGGCGGCGAGCAGAGCCGGGGCTGCGGTCGCCCCCCACGCCACCAGCTTCGCCTCGTCGCGCCGGTGGCTCCAGAGCATCGCGGCATAGCCGATCAGCCCCGCCACCGGCAGCGCGCAGACGCTGACGGTGGTGGCATAGCCATGCATGTAGATGGGCCGGGCCTCGCGGACGTTGCCGAGCCAAAGCCGCACCAGCTCGGGCGAAGCGCCCTCCAGCCGGCCCGTCAGGCAGTGCGGCCAGGCCAGCGCGAAGCCCGCCGCCAGCGCCGCCCCGCCAAGCGCGGCAAGTCCGAGGCGCAGCGGCCAGGAGCGGGGCGAGAGCAAGGCGAAGGCGACCGCGATCGCTCCCCCCGCCGTCACCGCCGACAGCCATACCGGCGACAGCGCATCGCAGACCGGCGCCCGGTTGGCGTAGGAAGCGAAGAGCAGGAAGCCGAGCGCCGAGCCGCCGGCGAGGCTGGCGCCGTAGGTGGCGAGCCGCCGCCCCTCCGCCGGGTCGCGCACCCACATCAGCACCAGGATTGCGCCGGCCAGCGCCAGATAGAGGAGCATTTCGAGGCCGATGACCAGCGAGAGGGCGCTGGCGACTCCGACCATCGCGCCGCCACGCGCCCGCCTGGAGTCGACCAAGGCCGCCACCGAGACGGCGAGGAAGGCGAGCTGCCAGCCATGATGGTCGATCCGGAGCGGCGACCACTGGCCGCGCGCCGAATGCCCGCACAGCAGGATGGCGATGGCGAGCGCGAAGGCGGACGGGGCGATCAGCCGCCGCGCCGTCGCCGCCACCGCCGCCATCGCCACCGCCATCGGCAGCAGCGGCGCGATCGCCACCGCCGCCCGCTCCGCGGCGGGACCGCCGAGCAGCGGCGCCAAAGCGAGCTTGAGGCCGGCGATCGGCAGGTCGACGAGGCGCGACCAGTGGATGTCCGCGCCCGCGGGCGGGTTGAGCCGATACTGGCGCAAATCGAACCAGCCCTGGCCCGCGATCAGCCCGCGGACCTGCATGATCCGCATATTGTCGTCGGTGTCGCTCAGCGCGAAGGCGTTTATCTGCGCCCAGCGGGTATAGAGGAGGAGGGCCGACGCCGCGAGCCAGAAGAGCAGCACCCACCAGCGCCAGCGTCGCTCCAGCCCCTCCATCGCCAACAGCCCTTTTCAACCCCTCCCGACGGCCTTAGTCGCTGCATCACAAAGGGCAAGCAAGACCATCCGAACCGTCATCCACCTCTACGAGCGCCACGGCGCCCTGATCGCGCAGATGATCCGTTTCGGGCTGACCGGCGGGCTCCTGTCGGTGCTCGTCGCCGGCGGCTATTGGGCGGTCGCCGCCATTCTCGACGTCGAGCCGATGCTCTCCCTGACCCTCAACTACCTCGCCTTCACGCCGCTCGGCTACGTTCTCCACAGCCGCTGGAGCTTCAAGGGGCACGGCGCCCGCGACCGGGCCGGAGTGCGCAAGGTCCGGTTCTTCGTGATCAACACGACCGGCTTCGTGCTCAACCAATTCTTCGTCTGGTATCTGGTGAAGCATCTCGGCGGCCCGATCTGGTGGTCGGTCATTCCGATCCTGTTCGTCACCCCGCTCGTCACCTTCTCGCTCAATCGGCAATGGGTGTTCGGCTGAGATGGAGCGGATCGTCTACGACCGCATGGCGGAGCTCGACAGCCGCCATTGGTGGTACCGGGCGCGACGGGAGATCCTGGGGGATCTCATCCGGCGACGGATCCCTCTGCCGGAGAATCCCCGCATCCTCGAGATAGGCTGCGGCACCGGCCACAACCTCGTCATGCTCAAGCGCTTCGGCCGCGTCGACGCGATCGAGATCGACGCCGCGGCCCGCGCCATCGCCAGCCAGCGGCTCGGCCATGCCGTCATGGAAGCGCCCTTGCCGGCGCTCACGGGAGTGGAGGACGGGGCCTACGACCTGGTCGCGATCCTCGACGTGCTCGAGCATGTCGAGGAGGACCGGGCGGCGCTGGAGAGCATCGCCCGCAAGCTGAGGCCCGGCGGCCATATTCTGATCGCGGTGCCGGCCCATCCCTGGATGTGGAGCGCCCACGACGTCGTCAACCACCACAAGCGCCGCTACACTCGCAAGTCGCTTCGGGCCGTGGTCGCCGTCGCCGGCCTCCAGCTGGAGATGATGAGCTGGTTCAACAGCCTGCTTTTTCCGCTCGCCGCCGCCGCCCGCTTTGCCGGCAAGATAAGGGGGAAGGAGGATAGCGACGACAAGCTGCCTCCGAGCCCGTTGAACGCCCTCTTCCAGGCGATCTTCGGGCTGGAGCGCTACGCGATCGGGCGGCTGCCGTTCCCGCCCGGAGTCTCGCTGGTGGCCATCGTCTCGGCTTCGTGAGCGACGTGGCCGAGGCTGGCCTCGCCGCCGGCATGGCCCGCGATCTCGGCGACGATGTAGAGCGGCCGGTGCTTCGATTCCATGTAGAGTCGCCCGAGATATTCGCCGATCATTCCGAGCACGAACATCTGAGCCGCGCCGAGCACGACCACGACCAGCATCAACGAGGTCCAGCCCTGGATGGCGCTGCCGGTGAAGAAGCCGATCGCGATATAGCCGAGCAGAAGCACCGAGGCCGCGACCAGCCACAAGCCGATATGGCTCGCCATCCTGAGCGGCGCCGTCGAGAAGCCGGTCACCGCGTCGAGCGCGAAGCGCACCATCTTGGACAGAGGATATTTGCTCTGCCCTGCATGGCGTTCGGCCCGGTCGTAGGCGATCGGCACCTGCCGGAAGCCGACCCAGGCGACCATGCCCCGGATGAATCGCGCCTGTTCCGGCAAGCTCAGCAGGGCGTCGAGCGAGCGCCGGCTCATCAGCCGGAAGTCGCCGGTGTCGAGCGGTATCTCGATCTCGGCGAGGCGCGAGAGCAGCCGGTAGAAGAGCTTGGCGGTGCCGCGCTTGAAGGCCGTCTCCCCGGCCCGCGCCCGCCGCACGGCGTAGACCACGTCGGCGCTCTGCCGCTCCATCTCGGCGAGCATCGGCGAGAGCAATTCGGGCGGGTCCTGGAGGTCGGCGTCGATGATGAGGATTCGCGCGCCCGAGCACAGATCCAGGCCGGCGGTGAGCGCCAGCTGGTGGCCGTGATTGCGCGACAGGTTGATCGCCACCAGCCGCGGATCCGAGGCCGAGAGCGAGCGCATCATCTCCCAGCTGCGATCGCGCGAGCCGTCATTGACCAGGACGATTTCATAATCCTCGCCCGCCGCGTCCCGCGCCGCCGCCGTAAGCCGGCCGTGAAGCTCGGCCAGGCACGCCTCCTCATTGTAGCAGGGTACGACGATCGAGAGGGACGGCGGCGTCATTCGGCTTCCTCGAGCGGGATCGGGCTCCGGTCGACGACCCGATACAGCACGCTCGTACCGCTTTGCCAGACCGGCTTGAGCCCTTTGTCGAACGCCGGATCGTGGGGGGGTGGGTTGATCAGCCACACATAGTCGAACTTGTCGCGGGGAAAGAGGGCGAGCGACTCGTCGAGCGTCAGCCAGCGCTCGGCGCCGCAGCGCCGGCGCAGGACCTGCTGCGACGGGTCGCGCGAGAACCAGCCGTCGTCGGGGTAGCGCGCGGTGAGCAGCTGAGCTCCGCTCATCGACCATTGATCGTTCGAGAAGGCATCGCGGCGGACCAGCGCAAGAGCGGGCAGATGCTCGAGGCGGGACATCATCCAGCCCTTGCGGCACTGGACTCCGACGAACGAAACCAGCTTCGCCTCGCGCGGGATATGGTCGATGGCGGCGAGCTCGCGGTCGTAGGTTCGGTCGTACATCCACAAGCTCATCGTGTTGCCGCCGAGGCGGGCGGCGGCGAAGAGCAGTCCGGCGGCGGCCAGGGCCGCTCCGGCCTTCCCCGCCCAGATCGGGCGATAGCGGATCGCGATCAGGGCGGTGGCGATGACGAAGGGCGCCAGCCGCATGTCCGCGTAATTGGAGCCGAACACGATCCGCGGCAGGCAGACGAAGACGATGGCGAGGAAGATGGCCGACGCGGCGAGGTTGCGCGAATATTCGAGCTTGCGCCAGTAGAGGAGCCCGACGATCAGGATCAGGCCCATCACCGCCAGCGACGCTTCGTCCCAATATTGCCAGCGGTCGCGAAGCACCATCAGGATCCAGTCGCGCTTCAGGCGCCACTTGAACCATTGCCCGGTGACTCCGCCGACATGCTCGCCGCTGCGCCAGAACAGCATGAGCAGCACCGGCGGGGCGAGCGAGAGGCAATGGAGGACGGTCCGGGGCCCGGCCTTCCACAAGGGGCGCTTCAGGTCGACCTGCCGGACCAGCTCGGCGGAGAAGGCCATCACGCCCAGGGTCCCCCAGCCGAAGGCATGGCAGATCCACAGCAGGATCGAGATCGGCACGAACAGGGCCGCGCGGAGCCGCGGGCGGCCGAGCCGGGCCAGGCGCAGCCAGAGGGCGAAGGCCAGGAAGGCGAGCGCCATCGAGAAAGCGAAATTGACGAAGCCGAATATGAACGGATAGCTGTAGGTGAGCGGAAGGGCGAAATAAGCGGTCGGCGGCACCCGCCCGTGCACCTCCCGGGCGACCCACAGGAAGCCGGCCGCGGTCATCACCGGAATGGCGATCACGATCAGCTTCACCGCGGCCTCGAGCCCGATCAGCCAGGCCAGCGGCACGACCAGAAGGTCGACTCCGAGATTGCCGATCAGCGCCCAGCGAAAGTCGTAGAAAGCGGCCAGGGCCGGCGAACGGCCGATCTCGAGCTGGACATGATAGCGCCCCATATGGCCGGGCAGGTCGACGAGCGGGGGCACGTCGGGCCACAGCAGCGGCACCGCGCAGGCGAGCACCATGGCGAGCACCAGCGCCGGATGTTCCCACCAGGCCCGCGGCTGGCGGGCGCTGGCGCTCTCTCGTTCGGCGGAGGTGGAGGTCATCGACCCGTTGCCTCCCCCGCCACGCTCGAAAATTCAACCTATTCTTTGCCTCCCCGTCGCGTCGCGATGGCGGAGGCGGCCAATGCTAACCCTTCGTTAACCCTGTTCTCCTAGCCCTGATGCCGGGAGGCGCGAATGGCTTATCCGGCGAAGCAGGGCGGTTGGGGCGCCGAAACGGCGCCCGCCGCGAACCTGTGGTCCGAGCGGCTCTGGACCCACGGCTGGCTCTTCGCGCTTCTGCTCGCCTCGCTCCTGTTCCTTCAGGATGCCGTTCAGACCCACTTCACTCCTTGGCCCTCGATCCGGGGGGCGGCGATCTGGGGACGCGATTTCGCCAACGTCTACACCTCGGGCAGGCTCGCGCTCGAGGGCAGGCTCGACCTCCTCTACGATCTGCGCGGCTATTCCGCTTACCAGGACGTCCTCTTCCACGGCGCCCTTCGCGACCACAATTATTCCTATCCGCCGCCGACCCTGCTCTACACCTGGATCTTCGCCCTGCTGCCCTATCCGGTCGCGCTCCTCGCCTGGCTGAGCCTGTCCGTCGCTGCCTTCGCCGCGGCGGCGAGGCCCTATCTGCGCGACGCGGGGCTGCCGGCGTGGCTGGCTCTGATCGCTCCGGCGACCCTGCTCAACGTCTGGGCCGGCCATTACGGCCTTCTGGTGGGCGCGCTGTGGCTCGGCGCCTTCCACCTGTTGCCGCGCCGGCCCCTTCTCGCGGGCGTTCTGATCGGGCTGATGGTGGTCAAGCCGCATCTCGCCGTCCTGGCGCCCCTGATCCTCGCCCGGCGCGGCGAATGGAAGGCCTTCGGCGCCGCCTTCGCCACCGTTGCCGGGCTGGCGGCGCTGTCCGCGGCCGTCTTCGGGCCCGATTTGTGGCTCACCTGGCTCGGCGTGACGGTCGGCTTCCAGGCCTCGATGGTCGACGATGTCGGCGCCTATTTTCTGATGATGATGCCGACCCTGGTGCCGACCTTCTCCGCCTTCGGCATGCCGGCCGCGGCCGCCTGGACGCTGCAGATCCTGGCCGGGGCCGCCGCCATCGCCGCTTTGCTGCTGCGCATGCCGAGCGACAGCCGCTCCGCCGGGCTGGCCGGCGGAGTCGCCACCTTCCTCGTCCTGCCTTACGCCTTCAACTACGATATGACCGTTCCGGGCCTGGCCGCTCTGCTCCTGTTCGCGCGGCTGCGGAGCGATCCCGAGCGCGGCGCCGCGCTGGCCACCGGGCTGGCCTTCCTTCTGCCGCTCACCGTCCAGACCTTCGGCCTGCTCAACTTTCCCGCGCCGGCGTTCATCCTCGCCGCCTTGCTGGTGCTGATGCTGTGGCCGCCGCGCGACATTCGGGCGGCCATGTTAAAGCCCGGTACAGAAGCGGCTGCGTAGGACGAGTACGGAGGGGAGGCCGCTCCCCGCGTTTTCAAGGAGTCCGAAAATGAAGAAGATATTCGCTGCCGGAGCCGCCCTCGCGGCGCTCGCGGCCTGTCCCGCTTTGGCCCAGCCCGGCGAGGGCCAGGGCCGTTCCGCCAAGCCGCAGACCCGCGCCGACGTCCAGGCCCGGGTGCAGGCCCGCTTCGCCCGCGCCGACGCCAATCGCGACGGCTTCATCACCCAGGACGAGGTCCGCGCCCGCGCCGAAGCGCGCCGCGGCCAGCGCCAGGAGCGAAGCGGCGAGCGACGCGAGGCGCGCTTCGACCGGCTCGATTCCAATCATGACGGCTCGCTCAGCCGGGCCGAGTTCGACGCCCGTCCCGCCTTCGGCGGCGAGCGCCCCGGCCAGCGCCTTGCGCATCGCGGCGGGCGTCCCGGAATGACGGGCGGCCTGGGCGGCCGCGCCTTCGCGGCGATGGATCTCGATCATGACGGCCGGGTCGCGCTCGCCGAGGCCAGCCGCGCCGCGTTCGAGCGGTTCGACCGGCTCGACTCCAACCGCGACGGCACGATCAGCGCGGACGAGCGCCAGGCGGCCCGCGAGGCGTTCCGGGAGCGGATGCAGGAGCGTCGGGGCGACTGACGCCGACCGCGGTTTGACGATGAGCGAACGGGCCGGGGCGCTTCCCGCTCCGGCCCTTTTTCTACGCCGTCACTCGGCCGCCAGATGCCATTCCGGCGCTTCTTCCATCTCGCGCAGGCGGGCCGATTCCTCGTACATATAGTCGCGGGTCATCGGGATCGCGTCGCGGCGCTTCACATATTGGATCTGCCAGTTGACCATTCCGCCGTAGCGGAAGGCGGCCTCGGCGCCGGCCAGGTAGAACAGCCACATGCGATAGAAGCGATCGTCGTAAAGCTCGATGATCTCGTCCTTGTGGGCGACGGTGCGGGCGTACCATTCGGCCAGAGTCGGGGCATAATGGTAGCGCATCGCCTCGACGTCGGTGACCACCAGCCGGTGCTTCTCGGCCTGGGTCACCAGCTCCGAAAGCGCCGGAATGTAGCCGCCCGGGAAGATGTATTTGCGGGTCCATTTGTCGGTGACGCCCGGCTCGCCCATCCGTCCGCAGCAATGGGAGACCATCACCCCGTCGTCCTTCAGCAGGCGGTGCATATGCTCGTAGAAGCCGGGATAATGCGGCGTCCCGAGATGCTCGATCAGGCCGACATTGCTGATCCGGTCGAACTGCCCCTTGATGTCGCGATAGTCCATCAGCTCGAACTTGACCTTGTCGGACACGCCGGCTTCGCGCGCCCGCTCGTTCGAGAATTCGATCTGGTCGGGCGCGAGGGCCACGCCGAGCACCTCCACTCCGTACATCCGGTGCAGATAGAGCGCGAAGCCGCCCCAGCCGCAGCCGATGTCGAGCACCTTCATGCCCGGCTTCAGATACATTTTCGAGGCGACGTGCGCCTTCTTGTCGAGCTGAGCCTTTTCGAGGCTGTTCGACAGGTCGCGATAATAAGCCATTGTATATTGCCGGTCCTCGTCGAGGAACAGCTCGAAGAGGCGCCGGGTCAGGTTGTAGGTATGCTCGGCATTTTCCCTCGAGCGCGTCTTCCAGTTGATCTGGTCGAGGCGGCCCGCGATCCGGCCGATCGCCTTGCGGAACGGCCCCCTCGGCTTCAGATCGCCCTGCCGCTCGACCGGCGCATTGTAGCGGATGAGAAGGACGAGGCCGCGCAGGTCCCCCTCCTCGATCACCATCCGGCCGTCCATGAAGACCTCGCCGGCGCCGACCCGAGGATCCTTGATGATGTGGTTGGCGGCGCCCTTGTCGGTGAAGCGGACCCGGATCGGCCCGTGCGGCGCCGGGCCGCCGTCGCCGTAACGATATTCCTTGCCGTCATGGTCGATGACGGTGAGATCGCCCTTCCGGACGACCTTCTTGAGCATTTTGTCGAGCAGCCACATGGTCAGACACCCCTGGATTTTGCGAGCGCAATGAGCATGGAGGAGGCGGGCGGTCAAGCGGGTGCGATTCTCGTCACCCCAGCGAAAGCTGGGGTCCATGCTGAATCGGTGGACGGATCGCTCGCTCGGCATGGATGCCAGCCTTCGCTGGCATGACGAACGCCCGCCCGACCGGCTTATCGGCTCGGCGGCGGCCCCTGCTTCTCCCGCAGCCGGGCCTCGTCCTTCAGCATGTAATCGCGGGTCATCGGCGCGGCGTAGCGGCTGCGCAGATATTGGAGCTGATAGACGACCATCGCGCCGTCGGTGAACATCGTCATCGAGGCGGCGAGGTAGAAGAGGTAGAGCCGGTAGAAACGCTCGTCGTAGAGGGCGACGATCTCGTCATGCTTGGTCTTGAACGTCTCGTACCAGGCGCGGAGCGTGTAGACGTAATGGAGGCGCAGGGCCTCGCAGTCCGACATGATCAGCCGCTCGCGCTCGCTAGCCGAGACGATCTCCGAAAGCGCCGGCAGATAGCCGCCTGGGAAGATGTACTTCTGCATGAAGCGGTCGGTCGTGCCCGGCTTGCCCATCCGGCCCATCGTATGGACCAGGGCGGCGCCCTCCGGGTGGAGCAATTCGCGGATCTTGCGGAAGAAGACCGGGAAGTGGGCGGTGCCGAGATGCTCGAACATTCCGATCGAGACGATCCGGTCATACTGGCCGGTGACGTCGCGATAGTCGCACAGCTCGAACTTGACCCGGTCCGACACGCCGGCCTCCTCGGCCCGCTGCCGGGCCACCGCCAGCTGCTCCTTAGAGAGCGTGACTCCGAGCACGTCGACGTCGGCGACCCGGTTCAGATAGAGCGCGAGGCCGCCCCAGCCGCAGCCGACGTCGAGCACCTTCTGCCCCGGCTTCAGAAGCATCTTCGAGGCGATATGCGCCTTCTTGTCGAGCTGGGCCTGCTCGATGCTGTTCGAAGGATCGGTGAAATAGGCGCAGCTATATTGCATGTCCGGATCGAGGAAGATCCGGTAGAGCTCGTTGCCGATGTCGTAATGGTGGACGACGTTCTTCAGCGAGCGCGATTTCCAGTTGAGCGTGCTCAGCCGGTGGCGAAGCTTGCCGGTCTTCTTGAGGAACTCGTTGGGCCGGGTCCTCTCCTCCCAGCGTCGGTTGCGGCGGATGATGAGGATGAGGTCGATGACCTCGCCCTGCTCGATCCGAAGCCGGTCGTCCATCCAGGTCTCGACGGTGCCCAGAGTCGGGTCGCGCGCGATCTGAAGCGCGACCTTTCTGTCCATCAGCCGGACGGTGACGGGCCTGAGCTCCGGGTCGGGCGATCCGAACCGGGAGGTTTTGCCGTCATGGGTTATGACCGTGAGCTCGCCTCTTTTGATGAGCCCGGGAAGCATCTTGTCCAATAGTCGCATGGCGGCGCACAATAGCCGCGTGTCCGCGATGCGCAACTCCATCACTGAAGCCGTGCTCGGACGGCGTTCGGTGCGGGGTTTCCTGACCCGTCCGGTGGAACGGGAGGTCATCGAGGAGATGCTCGGGCTCGCCGCGCGCGCACCGTCCGGGGGCAACCTCCAGCCGTGGTTCGTCGACGTGCTGGCGGGGGAGCCGCTCGAGGCGCTGAAGGCCGCGGCGCGGGCCGGCTTCGCGCTCGGCGCGGCCCGGGCGGAGATGGAGCTGACAATCTATCCGTCGCCCCTGCCGGAGCCGTATCGGGCCCGGCGGCACCAGAGCGGCGAGGCGCTCTACGGCGCCATCGGCATTCCGAGGGAGGACCGGCCGGCGCGGCTGAGCCAGTTCGCCCGCAATTTCGAGGCGTTCGGAGCCCCGGCGGTCCTGTTCTTCTCGCTCGACCGAATCTTCGACCGGCCGCAATGGGCGCATTTGGGCATGTTCATGCAGACCCTGATGCTGCTGGCCGAGGAGCGGGGCCTGGCGACCTGCCCGCAGGAGGCCTGGGCGGCGGCGCATGGTCTGGTCGCGGAGCATCTCGGGCTGCCGGCGGAGCGGATCCTCTATTGCGGAATGGCGCTCGGCTATGCGGACGAGGCGGCTCCGATCAACGCGCTTCGCACGGAGCGGGCGCCACTCACCGACTTCGCGACGTTCCGGGGGTTCTAATCCTCCCCGCCGGGAAACGGCGGGGAGGACAAGCGGGCCAGCGCCTCGCCCAGCTCGGCGGACCGGAACGGCTTCTGGAGGAGCGGATAGTCCCGGTAGCGTTCGTCCAGGCCCTGGCGGCCGTAGCCGGTGGCGAAGAGGAAGGGCAGGCCGCGCTCGATCAGCACGTCGGCGACCGGGAAGCTCGGCTCCCCGGCCAGGTTGACGTCGAGCATCGCCGCGTCGAAGCGGGCTTCGCGGGCGAGCGCCAGAGCGGGGCCGAGGCGGCTGGCGAGCCCGGCCACTTCGTGGCCGAGATCGAGCAGCATGTCCTCGATGTTCATCGCTACCAGCATCTCGTCCTCGACGACCAGGATCCGGAGGCGGCGCTCAGCCAAGGGGCCCCTCCGGAGCGCCGATCGCGGCGAGCGACGCCTCAATCTCGCAGCACAGGCCGCCGGGCTCGAAGCTCAGGGCGGCGCGTCCGCCGAGGTCGGCGGCAAGCCCGCGCTCGATCAGCCGCGAGCCGAAGCCGCGCTGGCGGGGCGGCTCGACCGGCGGACCGCCGCTCTCCCGCCATTCGAGGCGAAGCCGGTCGCCGGCCAGGGTCCAGGCGATCGCGACCCGGCCGCTCTCGACCGACAGCGCGCCATATTTGGCCGCATTGGTGCCGAGCTCGTGCAGGGCCATGGCCAGAGCGAGCGCCGCGCGGGGCGCCAGGCGCAGCGGCCGGCCCGAAATATCGAACCGGCCCGCCTCCCCGGCGAGATGCTCGGTCGCGTCCTTCACCACCCGCTCGAGGGAGGCGCCGGCCCAATTCTCCTCGGTCAGCAGATTGTGGGCTCGGGAAAGCGCCATCAGCCGCGCCTCGAAGCGGGCCCGAGCATCCGCGAGCGGAACCTCGCCCTTGAGGGTCTGGAAAGCGATCCCCTGGACGCTCGCCAGAGTGTTCTTCACCCGGTGGTTGAGTTCGTTGATCAGAAGCCGCTGATGCTCCTCCGCGACCTTGCGCTCGTGAATGTCCTCGGTCGATCCGTACCACAGGCATATGGCGCCCTCGCCGTCGCGGCGAGGAAAGGCGCGCGTGCGGGCCCAGCGATAGTCGCCGCTCACCATCTTCACCCGATGCTCGATGTCGTAGGTCTCGCCGGCGGCCACGCTCCGGCCCCAGGAATCGAGGCTGTGCTCGCGGTCGTCGGGGTGGATCGCCTCGATCCAGCTGCCGCCGAGGCCGCTCGCGCCGGTCCAGACGCTCCAGCGGTTGGAGACCCGGTTGAGCTGCCCGTCCGGGAGCGCCGTCCACGTCACCTGCGGGTTGAGCTCGACGGTGTGGCGGTAATGGTCCTCGCTCTCGACCAGCGACTGCTCGGCCCGGGCCCGCTCGACCGCCGCCCAGCTGCGCTCGGCGACGTCGCGAACGATCGCCGCGTCCGATCTTTTCCAGGCGCGGGGCCGCGGCTCGTGGACGTAGAGCAGGGCCTTCAATTCGCCCTCCCGGACCAAGGGCACCGTGATCAGCGCGCGCACGCCCGCCGCCTCCCAGGCGGCGGTTCGCTCGGCCGAGCCGAGCGGGAGCTGGCGGATGTCGGGGATGGCGAGCGGCTGTCCGGCGCGGAAGAAGGCGAGCGCCTCCTCGCCGAAGCCGGCGATGGGGGTGCGCTGGCCGGCGAGGCTCGGAACCGACGGGTCGCAAGTCCAGTCGGCCTTCACCGAGGCATAGCCCAGGTTCTCGTCGACCTCGGCATAGCCGACTCGGGCGACGCCGAGATAGTCGCCGAGCAGCTCGGCCGCCGCCTGCTTGATCGCCTGCGGATCCTGCAGCCCGCGCAGGCGGTCGGCGAGCCGAACCTGGAAGGAGAGGCGCCGCTCGACCGTCACGGTCTTGGTCACCTCATTGGCCTGGTTGAGCACTCCGGCCACCCGGCCGTCCTCGCCCATGATCGGGAGCAGCAGGCAGTTCCAGTAAGTCTCCTCGGCGCAGTCGCCGCGAACGAGGCTGAGCGGCTGCTCGGCGAGGAAAGCGCCCCGGCCGGTCGCCTCGACCTCGGCGACGAACGGGGCGACCGTTGGCCAGAGCGAGTTGGCGAGGGCGGCCGCGGCGCGTCCCTGAGCCGGCTCCTCCCCGATCAGCCGGGCCCAGGCCTCGTTATGGACGAGGAGCCGTTCCGGGCCCCAGTAGAGGGCGGTCGCCAGAGGCGAGCGAAAGGTCAGGTCGGCGGCGGCGGCCAGGCAAGGCGGCCAGCGATCCGAGGGGCCGAGCTCGGTCGCCGCCCATTGCGGGCCGGGCGCATCGGCGTCGGTCGCGAGCGGGCGGTGGGAAAGCTCCGGCATCGCCACCTGATAGCCGCAGCCTCAGGCGCGACAAAGCCTTGAAAAGAAATAAGCGCTTCAGGCCAGGGCGGCCTGCTTTTCCTCGGCAAGCCGGTCGAGCTCGGCCCGGCTCTTCTTCTCCGCGGCGGACTTCAGCTGGCCGCAGGCGGCCATGATGTCCCGGCCTCGGGGGCGGCGGATCGGGGCGGAGATGCCGGCCTCGAAGACGATGTCGGAGAAGCGGCGGACCCGCTCCTCGTCCGAGCATTCGTAAGGCGCGCCCGGCCAGGGGTTGAACGGGATGAGGTTGACCTTGGCGGGCAATTTGTACTTGCGGATCAGCCGGACCAGCTCGAGCGCGTCCTCGTCGCTGTCATTCTTGCCCTTGAGCATCACATATTCGAAGGTGATCCGCCGCGCATTGTTGGCGCCCGGGTAGGCGGCGCAGGCCTCGAGCAGCTCCTCGATCCCGTATTTGCGGTTCAATGGCACGATTTCGTCGCGCACCTCCTTGGTCACCGCATGAAGCGACACCGCCAGGTTCACCCCGATCTCCTCCCCGGCCCGGGCCATCATCGGCACGACGCCGGACGTGGAGAGGGTGATTCGCCGCCGCGACAGGCCGAGGCCGTCGCCGTCCATGACGATCTTCAAGGCGTCGCGGACATTGTCGAAATTGTAGAGCGGCTCGCCCATGCCCATCATGACGATGTTGCTGAGCATCCGCCCTTCGGGCTGCGAGGGCCATTCGCCGAGCGAATCGCGGGCGAGCATCACCTGGCCGACGATCTCGCCGGCGGTGAGATTGCGCACGAGCCGCATCGTGCCGGTGAAGCAGAAGCGGCAATTGAGCGTGCAGCCGACCTGGCTCGACACGCACAAAGTGCCGCGGTCGGCGTCGGGGATGAACACCATCTCGAAATCGTGGCCGTCGGGGGTCTTCAGCAGCCACTTGCGGGTGCCGTCGGTCGAGACCTGCTCGACCACCACTTCGGGCCGGCCGACGACGAACCGCTCGGCCAGCCAGGCCCGCTGCGGCTTCGCGATGTCGCTCATCGCGTCGAACGACGTGGCGCCGCGATTGTAGATCTGGTGCCAGATCTGCTTGGAGCGGAGCTTGGCCTGCTTGGGCTCGAGGCCGGCCTCCTCGAGCGCTCCTCTTATGGCGTCACGGGAAAGGCCGACCAGGTCGATGCGCGAATCTTCGGCCGCGAAAGCGGGGCGCGGCACGGGCACCGGGTCGAAATGACCGGGGATGGGCATCGGCGCTGTCATGAGGCCGCCCATGTAGGGCGAAAGCGGCGGAATTTCCAGCGGCGAGCGCTCGACGCCGCCAATCCACGGTCGCTTCCTACGTGCCGCTCGGCCACTCGCCGAAGCAGACGGCGCGCAATTCGGCATGGACGTAGCTTCCCGGCTCGATGGCTTGGCGCGAGTCGTCCTGGTCCTTCTCGTCATAGATGACGACATCCCCCAGGTTCGCGCGCTGCCTGAGGTAACGAAACGTCTTCGCGCGGCAA
Organism: Sphingomonadales bacterium; assembly: GCA_034668585.1. Classification (GTDB taxonomy): domain Bacteria; phylum Pseudomonadota; class Alphaproteobacteria; order Sphingomonadales; family Sphingomonadaceae; genus Allosphingosinicella. Next base: position 25,471 of record JAXDPB010000014.1, read on the forward strand.
TTGACTTCGATCAGCGCAGCCATCCGATTGAAGCGGTCGCCGGTCGGCGCGGTCTGCGGCTCGGGAAAACGCACTTCGCGCCAGTAGCGGCTTTTGTCGCCCTTCCGAGTGATGGCGTCCGTGTCGATATAGCTGCCGCCGTCGCTCCCCCCGCTCAGCTGCCGCCAGTTCGCCGGCAATGCCGGAGAGCCCAGCCCGGCGATGACGAGCGCCAAGGCCAATAGTCCGCTTCGCATCGTGTCGACCTCCTGGACGCTCGGCACCCTAAGCGGCCGGAGGGCGCTCAACAATGCGGCGCTTCGCTTATGGGTCCGAAACGGTCCAAATCGCCGCCGCGCCCTCGTGAACCGCTAGGCCGTGCCGGAAGCGCCGAGTTCGCCGCTGCCGAGCCCGACGACGGTCTCGATCCCATCCTCGACGCAGACCACGGACCCCTGCGGCAAGGGCGCCGCGACGGGCGCTCCGCAGCCCGGCCGCTCCGGCGCTCCGATCAGGAGGCCGCGGAGCACTCGGGAGGAGATTCCGTGCATCACGATCAGGCGGTCGCCGGCCTCCGCTCCGGTATCGGCCACCCACTCGGCGAGGCGGCGTGCGATGTCGTCATACCATTCGCCGCCCGGCGGCCGGCAGGTAAAGAGGCCCGCTTTCGGGTCGACGAAGCCGCCATGGGATTCGGCGATCTCCGCATAATAGCGCCCGCTCCAGTCGCCCATGTCCATTTCCGAGAGCCGCTCGTCCGTCCGCGCCGAGTGCCAGTCGAGCCTGAGATGCTCGGCGACGACGGCGAGGGTCTGAAGGGCGCGGCCGGTCGGGGAGGCCCACAGCGTCAGCGGCGGCGCCGGCCCGAGCTCGGCGAGCAGGGCCTCGCCGATCTCCTCGGCGTGCCTGAAACCTGCGCGCGTCAGCGGCGTGTGGAGCACTTCGCCCTGCATCCGCCGGGCGGCGTTGAACACGGTCTCGCCGTGGCGGGCGATGAACCAGCGCGCCATCCTCAGCCCCGGCGAGCGCAGGCGATGGCGGCCGCGTCGATCGCCGTCGCCGCGCCGCGCAACCGGTAGGAGTCGCGCACCAGCGAGCCGCCCGCCGCCCGGGTCTCAACATTCATGTCGATGCCGGTGCGCATCGCGGCCACGATCTCGGCGTCCGCCGCCGAGTCCGCCGCCCAGGCGTCGGCGCCGCCGCCGCGAAGCTGGAAGGTGCGATCGTCGATCCGAAGCAGCACGGCGGAGCCCTCGCGCTTGGGCCGGCTCAGCCGGAAGTACGCCTGGCCCCGCACCGCCCGCGCCGGCCAGTAGCCGACGGAGGCGAAAGCGCGTCCATCCTCGGCGCGGGGCTCCTGATAGGGTTCGGCGATGGCGTAGCAGCGCTCGGCATTGCGGAACGCCCCCCAAAGGCCGAACACGCCGAGCGCCTGCTGCGCCGCCGCCGGCGCGGCCGCGGCGAGGAGGAGGAACAGAAGCATCCGGGGTCGCGCCATGGCCTCGAGACTGAGCGGCTTTGAGCGCCCTTGGCAAGGGCGGCGAGGCTTTTTGCGGCGCCGCTCACTAAAGTCTAGCGGGGGGCGATGCGCCGCTCTAAGACTCGCTCCCACTTTGCATTTCGGGGGACCCGATGAAGGCGACGATCGAACGGGCAACGCTCCTCAAGAGCCTCGGCCACGTCCAGTCCGTGGTGGAGCGGAGGAACACGATCCCGATCCTCTCGAACGTCCTCATCGAGGCGACCGAGGGTGGAGGCCTGAGGCTGATGGCGACCGACCTCGACCTCCAGATCGTCGAAACGGTCGAGGCCAACGTCACCCAGCCGGGCGCCACCACCGTCTCCGCCCACACCCTGTTCGACATCGCCCGCAAGCTCCCCGAAGGCAGCCAGGTCGAGCTGAACGCGGCCGAGGGCAAGATGCAGGTCAATGCGGGTCGCGCCCGCTTCAACCTCTCCACCTTGCCGCGCGACGATTTCCCGGTGATCGCCGAGGGCGACCTGCCGACCCGCTTCGAGCTTCCCGCCGCGACGCTCCGGCAGATTATCGACAAGACCCGCTTCGCCATCTCCACCGAGGAGACCCGCTATTATCTGAACGGCATCTTCCTTCACGTCTCCGACGAGGCTCAGCCGGTGCTGAAGGCCGCGGCCACCGACGGCCACCGCCTCGCCCGCGTCACCGTGCCGCGTCCCGCGGGGGCCGAGGGCATGCCCGACGTGATCATCCCGAGGAAATGCGTCGCCGAATTGAGGAAGCTGCTCGACGAGCTCGAGGGGACGGTCCAGGTCTCGCTCTCCGAGACCAAGGTCCGCTTCGGTCTCGGCAGCGCCATCCTCACCTCGAAGCTGATCGACGGCACCTTCCCCGATTACAGCCGGGTCATCCCGACCGCGAACGACAAGTTGCTGAGGATCGATCCGAGAAGCTTCGAGGAGGGCGTCGACCGGGTCGCTACCATCGCCAGCGAGAAGACTCGCGCCGTGAAGCTGACTCTGGACCGCGACCGGGTCACCCTGTCCGTCACCAGCCCCGAGAACGGCACCGCCGCCGAGGAAGTGCCCGGCGACTACAGCGCGGACGGCCTCGAGATCGGCTTCAACGCCCGCTATCTGCTCGACATATTGGGCCAGATCGAGGGCGACGTGGTGGAGATGCACCTCGCCGACGCCGCCGCGCCCACCCTGCTCAGGGAGAATGACAAGGCGGCCGCCCTGTACGTGCTGATGCCGATGCGGGTGTGAGGGTGGATGAGGAAGCTCCCAAGGCCTGGGCCTATGCGGCGGCGCTGGTCGTCACGATCGTCTGCCTCGCCCTTGCCAATGTGATCATTGCCTATTTGGGCGGGCTGGCGAACGTCGAGGTCGGCAAGCCCGTCGCCGCCGCCCTCGCCTTCGTCCAGGGCCTGGCCGGAGCCTTGCTGGCGGGCTTCGTCTCCGCACAGATTTTCAAGTCCCTCCGTCCCGCCGATTTCTGGCTCAAATGGATAGTGTTGCTCGTAGCGGCCATATTCGCGGTCGTGATCGTCTGGCTGCTGGCCACCGGCAAGTCCGGCCGGGCGTTGACCTGGACGACCTATGCCGGCCTTGCGGCGCTCGTCGGCACCGAGGTGGGGCGCCGGATTGCGAAAGGCCTGTTCGGCCGATCGGGCCCTCAGGATGTTGCCGGCTCCCCTTCCTGATTGAACGCGAATGCGGGGCGTGCAACACTGACACTGTTGTCAGCAGCGGAGTTGCTCATGGCCAGCCAGACCTTCAATCCCGCGATCCCGGCCAAGCGCCAATGGGGCACGGCGCTCAAGGCGTTGCGCCGCCTGCTCGCCAACGGCGACGACACCGTTCAGGTCTTCCGCATCATGCGCGCCCTCAATGCCGACACGTCGCATCGCAATTACCGCCGCCTCATCGCCAGCCTGGAGGGCGGCCGGCTCGCCTACGAGCGGGTCGAGCTCGCGCCGCGGCTCTGCGACCGGTCCTGGATCGACTCCTTCCCGGAAGGCAGCGTCGGCGCCGCCTATCGCGACTTCCTCGATCGCACCGGCTATTCCGCGGACGGGCTCGCCGAGGTCAGCGTCGCCGACACGGATATTCCCCTCAACGTCGAGCATCCCTACGCCTGGTTCGGCCGGCGCGAGCGCGACATCCACGACCTGTGGCACGTGCTGACCGGCTACAAGGCGGACGAGCCGCTCGGCGAGGCCTGCCTGGTCGCTTTCTCCTATGCCCAGACCGGCGGCCTCGGCTGGGCCCTGATCGGCGCCGGCGCGGCCCTCAAGAGCCTTCGAATCACCGGCAACACCGCCTTCGCCCGGGCGGTCTGGGAAGGCTGGCGCCACGGCAGGCGCGCCACCTGGCTCCATCTCGAGGATTACGAGGCGCTGATGGCCGAGCCTTTGGACTCGGCGCGCACTCGGCTGCGCATCGCCGAGCCGCTTCGCTACCTTGAGGCCCAGAGGCGGCTGGCGGCGGCGGGGCTCAAGGGGATCTGACCCCCGCCGTCATTCCGGCGAAAGCCGGAATCCATGAACACCGCGGCTAGCCGGATCGATCCGTGTTCATGGATCCCGGAGCAAGCCCGGGATGACGTGAAGCGTGAAACCCGCCGCGGTCCGCTCTAGGGATGGCGCGATGGCTCTCACCCGCCTCTCTTTGACCCGGTTCCGCAACCATGCCGACGCCTTGCTGGCGCCCGGCCCGGGGCTGGTCGTGCTCACCGGCGAGAACGGCGCCGGCAAGACTAACGTGCTGGAGGCGGTGTCGCTGCTCTCGCCCGGGCGCGGCCTGAGGGGCGCGCTCCTTTCGGAGATGGCGCGCACGGGCGGCTCCGGCGGCTTCGCGGTGGCGGCGCGGCTGGGCGACGTGGAGATCGGCACAGGCACCGACGCCCGCGCTCCGGAGCGCCGCCAGGTCAGGATCAACGGCGCTCCGGCCTCGGCCACCTCGCTGTCCGAATGGCTCTCCGTCCTCTGGCTCACCCCCGCCATGGACCGGCTGTTCCAGGAGGGGGCGGGCGGGCGCCGCCGGTTCCTCGATCGGCTGGTACTGGCGCTGGAGCCGGGCCACGCCGTCCACGCCGCCCGCTACGAAGCGGCGATGCGGGCGCGCAACAAGCTGCTCGCCGAAGAGGGGCCGCGCGACGAGGCCTGGCTGACCGCGCTGGAGGCGCGGATGGCCGAGCACGGCGGCGCCCTTGCCGACGCCCGCGCGCGGACCGTGGCTTTGCTCTCGGAACGGTTGGCGGACGCGCCGGAAGGCCCGTTCGCACGCGCCGGAATCGATCTGGAAGGCGGTGGCGAGGATCTGACGCGCGAGCTCGCCCGCGGCCGCGCCCGCGACGCCGCCGCCGGCCGCGCCCTCGCCGGCCCGCACCGCACCGATCTCGCCGTCACCCATCTCGGCAAGGGCCAGCCCGCCGGCTTGTGCTCAACCGGGGAGCAGAAGGCGCTCCTCCTCGGCATCGTCCTCGCCCATGCCGATCTGGTCGCCGACCGCGCCGGCCGCCGCCCGATCCTGCTGCTCGACGAGGTCGCCGCCCATCTCGACCCCCGCCGCCGAGCCGCTCTGTTCGGGCGGCTCGAGGCGGGGGGAGGGCAGGTGTGGATGACGGGCACGGAGGCGGGCCTGTTCGATGAGGTAGGTCTTGCCGCAACCCGTTTCGAGCTTCGCAGCGGCGGGATTTTCTAACCCTGCGACGCCGCCGCGTCGGTTCGCGAAACGTAGAAAAGCTTGGGCTGCCGGTTCGCGGCGGGGATGAGGTGGCCTCCTAGGGCAGCGCCTGGAGCCAGCTTATCACTTCCTGTTCGAGGCGGATCCGGGCGCCGGACCAGCCGTGGTCCGTGCCCGCGTGGACCGCCGTGACTCGCGCGCCCGGAGCGGCCTTCACCGTCGCGGCGAGCGAGTCGCTCATCGGCGCGAGGCCGTCGTCGGAGGTGAGGACGAGGAGCGGGTGCCGGGCGAGACCGGCTGCGCCGGGGGTCCAGTCGAAGGCGGCGGCGTTCGCCAGCACCTCGTCGGCCATGCTCTTCGCCGTGGCTCCCGCGAGCGCTTCCATATTGTCGGCCATGAGCGCCACCGCCTCCGCGCGAGGCATCCTGCGCCCACCCATGTTCGCGGCCGAGATCAGGATCGTCCCGGCCAGATCGGGGTCGCGCTCCGCGGTCATCGCCGCGACCCAGCCGCCCATCGAATGGCCGGCGACGACGATCCGGCGGGGATCGATCGACAGCCTCGACGCATTGGCCGGGTCGCGCAAATAAGCCAGGACGGCTCGGGCATCCGCGAGGTTGCCGGCGAAGCGAAAAGCCCCCGGGCTTCCCCACGAGCCTCGATAGTTGAACGTGATGACGGTCCAGCCGGCCCTGCGCACCGCCTGGGCGAGATCCAGGTTCTTCTCGTTCCCCGGCAGGCCGTGCATCAGCACCAGCACCGGGTGCGGCCCGGTGCCGGCCGCGGTGTAGGCGACGCCGTTGATCCTGACCCCGCCCGACGGGATGTGGAGCACTTCCATGCCGGGCGGATGGGTCTTGTCGTGCGGCGGATCGGTATAGATTGCGGGCGTCATCTGCGCGGGCGGAACGTGGGCGGCCACCGGCGCGGCGAACAGCGCCAGGGCGGCTGCAAGGGCTCGTCTCGATCTCATTTCCTGTCCTTTCGGCGGGCCATGCGCACGGTTCGACTCCCTATCTGAAAAAGGGTGTCCGACACCAATATTTGCGGGACGGGAGCCGGGTGGTTGCGGGGCGGCATCCCCCCTATGCTTCGCCGAACGGAGGAGGCGGTATGGCGAACTGGGTTCAATGCAGCCGGTACGATGAGCAGCGCAGTACGATCTGGATCAATCTGGATCAGGTGGTTTCGGTCAGGGAGCACGAAAACGGCAGCACCTTCCTGTGCGCGGTCCGGGACGGGGAGTCGCCTTTCGAGATTCCGGTCTGGGAGCGGCTGCACGACATCGCCTTCGCCAAAGCCGGGAGCGACGCCTGAACCCGCCCCGAAAAATGGTGTCTGACACCAAATACGGCACGAGTTCCACGCATCGAGAGAATCCAATGGGTTGGAATTCGGTGTCTGACACCAATTAATCCTTGCGGGCTCGAGTTCGCCCCCGGCCGAGCCGGTGACCCGCCGCCGGCCGCGTGTCGCCGTCCCCACCCGAGGCCGGCCTGGCCGCGACCCGCTTCGAGCTTCGCGGCGGCGGGATTTCCAGCCCTGCCGATTGCGGGGGCTCACGCGAGATGTTCTTGACTTGTTCTAGTGTTACGCTATGTTGTCCTCGCCGAGTCCTGCCCGCGAAAGCGGGAACGCCTTTCTACCTTGTACCTTTGCGCCTTCGTGCCTTCTCTTGAAACCGGGTGGCGAGGCGGTCGAGCGGTGGCAGCGGAGCCCGGCCGGGTGCAAGGCGATTAGCCGGCGCCAATGCACCCGGCGCTTTCCTACGGGCGCCGTGCGCGCCTTTTTTTGGGGGGAGGCACGAAGGCGCAAAGGTACAAGGAAGGGAGGTCGGATCGCCGCTTCGCGGCAGGAAACCAAGAATCCGTGCGACACCGTGAACATCATGAACTTCTTTTCGATTCCGGACACCTGCGGGCCGATGCTGCACCTGCGAAAAAACCTGCCTGAAACCCGCCAATTTCCTTGGGTTTTGCCTCTGCCGTCGCTATATCTGAACGATGTCGACATCCCCCAGCGAAAATGCCTACGGCGCCGATTCGATCAAGGTGCTGAAAGGCCTCGACGCGGTCCGCAAGCGGCCCGGTATGTATATCGGCGACACCGACGACGGGTCGGGCCTCCACCACATGGTGTTCGAGGTCTCCGACAACGCGATCGACGAGGCCCTGGCCGGCCATTGCGACCTCATCCGTATCGTCTTGAACCCCGACGGGTCGGTCTCGGTCGAGGACAATGGCCGCGGCATCCCGACCGGGATCCACGCCGAGGAGGGCGTGTCGGCGGCCGAGGTCATCATGACCCAGCTCCACGCCGGCGGGAAGTTCGAGAACACGTCCGACGACAATGCGTACAAAGTGTCGGGCGGCCTCCACGGCGTCGGCGTGTCGGTGGTCAACGCGCTCTCGGAATGGCTCGATCTCACCATCTGGCGCGACGGCGAGGAGCATTATATGCGCTTCCGCCACGGCGACGCCGAGGCGCCGTTGAAGATGGTCGGCCCGGCCGGTGAGAAGAAGGGCACGCGGGTCACCTTCCTGCCCTCGCCCGAGACGTTCAAGATCGTCGAGTTCGACTGGGACACGCTCGAGCACCGCTTCCGCGAGCTCGCCTTCCTCAATTCCGGAGTCCGCCTGGTCCTCGTCGACGCCCGTCACGAGGAGGAGAAGCAGATCGAGCTTTATTACGAGGGCGGCATCTCGGCCTTCGTCCGCTATCTCGACCGCGCCAAGACCGCGCTCATCCCGGATCCGATCTCGGTCACCGGCCAGCGCGACGATGTCGGCATCGAGGTCGCGCTCGAGTGGAACGACAGCTATTACGAGCAGACCCTCTGCTTCACCAACAACATTCCCCAGCGCGACGGCGGCACCCACCTCGCCGCCTTCCGCGCGGCCCTGACCCGGACGCTCAACAATTACGCCGACAAGTCGGGCATGATGAAGCGCGAGAAGGTCAGCCTGACCGGCGACGACATGCGCGAGGGGCTGACCGCGATCGTCTCGGTCAAATTGCCCGATCCCAAGTTCGGCTCGCAGACCAAGGACAAGCTCGTCTCTTCCGAGGTGCGCCAGCCGCTCGAGAGCCTGATGGCCGACAAGCTCGCCGAATGGCTCGAGGAAAATCCGGCCCACGCCAGGACCATCATCCAGAAGATCATCGACGCCGCCGCGGCGCGCGAGGCCGCCCGCAAGGCGCGCGAGGCGAGCCGCAAGTCGGTGCTCGGAGTCGCTTCCCTGCCGGGCAAGCTCGCCGACTGCCAGGAGCGCGACCCGGCCAAGTGCGAATTGTTCCTGGTCGAGGGCGACAGCGCCGGCGGCTCGGCCAAGCAGGGCCGCAACCGCGAGGTGCAGGCGATCCTTCCCCTGAAGGGCAAGATCTTGAACGTCGAGCGCGCCCGCTTCGACCGAATGCTCTCGTCGAAGGAGGTCGGAACCCTCATCCAGGCGATGGGCACCGGCATCGGCCGCGACGATTTCAACATCGAGAAACTGCGCTACCACAAGATCGTGATCATGACGGACGCCGACGTCGACGGCGCCCATATCCGCACCCTTCTCCTGACCTTCTTCTACCGCCAGATGCCCGAGATCATCGAGCGCGGCCACCTCTTCATCGCCCAGCCGCCGCTCTACAAGGTCGCCAAGGGCCGCTCCGAAGTCTATCTCAAGGACGATGCCAAGCTCGACGATTATCTGGTCGACGCCGGCATCGGCCTGATGCGGCTGGAGACGGCGGAGGGCCCGCGCACCGGCGAAGACCTCAAGCACCTCGCCGACCATGCCCGCCGGGTGCGAAGCCTGATGCGCTACGTGCCGCGCCGCTACGATCCCGGCCTGATCGAGGCGCTGGCGCTGAACGGAGCGCTCGACCCGGCTTTGCCTCCCGCGCGCCGCGCCGAGGCGATCGCCCGGGCCGCCGCCTTCCTCCAGGGCAGCGACGAATCCTCGACCTGGACCGGCGAGATCGGCGCCGACGGCGACTATGTGCTTCGCCGCCTGTGGCGCGGGGTCACCGACCATCACGTCGTCGACCACAAGTTCGTCGCCTCCGCGGAAGCGCGCAAGCTTCACGGCCTCACCGCCGAGCAGGCCGCGACCTACTCCAGCGCCTCGCGCCTCGTCTCGATGAAGGCCGCCGCGGCCGCCGCCGACTCCGAGGAGGAGGCCAATCCCGACAGCGACGATCCGAACGTCAAGGTGGAGGGCGTCCCCGATTCGGGCCGGGCGCCCGACCCGCGCGGGATCCTGGTCCGAAGGCCGACCGAGCTTCTCGACGCGATCCTCGCCGCCGGCCGCAAGGGCCTCGCCGTCCAGCGCTACAAGGGCCTCGGCGAGATGAACGCCGACCAGCTCTGGGAGACGACCCTCGACCCCGACAACCGCTCGCTGCTGCGGGTCGAGGTCGCCCAGGCCGACGTCGCCGACGAGATCTTCACCCGCCTGATGGGCGACGTCGTCGAGCCGCGCCGCGAGTTCATCCAGGAAAATGCGCTCAACGTCGCCAATCTGGACGTCTAGAGCATCGGACGCTGAGCCTGCAGCCTCTCGTCACCCCACCGAAGGCTGGGGTCCATTCGGGCTCGCCGAATTCCACGTCGCCGTCAGCATGGATGCCAGCCTTCGCTGGCATGACGGTGAGACATCGGGCGTCGTGACGATTCAGATATTGCGCACCCCGCTCTGAAGAATCCGCTGATGATTAGGGAGCTGGGGCGGCCGACTACCACCTGGATCTGAACCAGCTGTGGCGGCTGGAGTGCTTGTCCGAGCTTCGTGGGCCTCGAATCGAACGGGGCGCCTCCTTTCGGAGACGCCCCGCTTCGAAATTCAAAATTCGAAAGGCTTAGCGGCAGCGGCGCGCGCTGCGGTTGCGGGCGATCTCGCGCCCCGCCAGAGCGCCGGCAGCGGCGCCGACGACGGTGCCGACGGTGCGGTTCCGGCCGCCGTCGACCGCTCGGCCGATCAGGGCGCCGCCGGCGCCGCCGACGATGATCCCGACGGTGCCGTTCGAACGGCGGCAGCGCAGGCGGCCGTGCGAATCGCGCCAGGTGCGGCCGTGATAATAGCCGCTCTGGGCGGAGGCCGGCGCGGCCGGGATGACCGGCATGGCCATCGTGGCGGCCATGATGGCGAGGGTGACTTTACGCATGACTTGGGTCCTTTTCCCGTGGAATCGCGAACCATGAACGCGGCGGGGTCGCCGCCAGTTTCATTAACCTGAGACAACGACCGCGGATACGCTCGCCTCGGCTCGCCGGGAGAACCGTCCGCCGCTTCGTTTCGCTTACAAAACGTATTTCGACAGGTCGGTGTCCCGAGCGATATCCGCCAGCTGGGCCTCGACATAGGCCGCGTCGACCACGACCCGGTCCCCCCGGCGCTCCTCGGCCTCGAAGCTGACATCCTCGAGCAATTTCTCGAGCACCGTCGAAAGGCGGCGGGCGCCGATATTCTCGACCTGGCCGTTCACTTCGGCGGCGATCCGGGCAATGGCGCGGATGCCGTCGTCGGTGAACTCGACCTCGACCCCCTCGGTGGCGATCAGCGCCCGATATTGCTCGGTCAGGCTGGCCCGAGTGTCGGAGAGGATTCGGACGAAATCCTCCTCGGTCAGCGCCTTCAACTCGACCCGGATCGGGAGGCGGCCCTGAAGCTCGGGGAGCAGGTCCGACGGCTTGGCGATGTGGAAGGCGCCCGAGGCGATGAAGAGGATGTGGTCGGTCTTCATCGGCCCGTATTTGGTGGCGACGGTCGTGCCTTCGATCAACGGCAGCAGGTCGCGCTGGACGCCCTCGCGGGAGACCGAGCCGCCGCGCACGTCGGAGACCGCGATCTTGTCGATCTCATCGAGGAAGACGATGCCGTTCGCTTCGGCGTCGGCGAGCGCGACCCGGTTGACGTCGTCGGGGTCCAGCCGCTTGTCGGCTTCCTCCTCGACGAGGCGGCTCCAGGCTTCCTGGACCTTGAGCCGACGGCGTTTCTTCGGCGTCTGGCCCATCGCCTTCGACATCATCTCGGAAAGGTTGATCATCCCGACCTGACCGCCCATGCCGGGTATCTCGAAGGGCGCGCTGGGCGCCTCGGAGAGCTCGAGCTCCACTTCGGACCCGTCGAGATGGCCCTCGCGGAAGCGCTGGCGGAAGCTCTCGCGGGTCGCCTCGCTGGCGCCCTTGCCCGTCAGTGCCTCGAGCAGCCGCTCCATCGCCGCGCCCTCGGCGGCGTCCTTGACCGCCAGCCGGCGCCGCTCCTTCTCGAGCCGAACCGCTTCCTCGACCAGGTCGCGCGCGATCTGCTCGACGTCGCGGCCGACATAGCCGACCTCGGTGAACTTGGTCGCCTCGACCTTGACGAACGGCGCGTCGGCGAGCTTGGCCAGGCGGCGGCTGATCTCGGTCTTGCCGCAGCCGGTCGGCCCGATCATCAGGATGTTCTTGGGAGTCACTTCCTCGCGAAGCCCGTCCTCGAGCCGCTGCCGCCGCCAGCGGTTGCGAAGCGCGACGGCGACGGCCCGCTTGGCGTCCCTCTGGCCGATAATATGCTCGTCGAGGGCGGCGACCACCGCCTTGGGGGTGAGATTGTCGTTCATTCTGTCCTGGATGCCCGTGGGAATGCTCTTGCCAGCCTAGATGGCGCGGGGGGAACGGGAATCAAGCACGCTCCCCCTACCCGTCATCCCCGCGAAGGCGGGGATCCAAGCAGGCCTGGCGGCAGTTTCGAAGCAGCATGGATTCCCGCTTTCGCGGGAATGACGGGATAATGCTAAAGGACCGCGCATGGCGACCGACGACCTGGTAAAGCGCGTTCGAGAGCGCGATCCCGCCTGCGCCAAGGTGGGCGTGTTCGACGTCGACGGCATCTTCCGCGGCAAATATATGGCGCCGGACAAGCTCGCCTCCGCCCTCGCCGGGGGCTTCGGCTTCTGCGACGTCGTGCTCGGCTGGGATTCGAGCGACCAGCTCTACGACAATGCGAGCTTCACAGGCTGGCACACCGCCTATCCCGATGCGGAGGTCAGGCTGCTCCCGGAAACCGAGCGGGCGCTGCCGTTCGAAGGCGGGATGCCGCTCATTCTGGGCGAGTTCAGCGGCCGCGCCGAAGCCGTCTGCCCCCGCGGCGTGCTTCGCCGGGTGCTCGACAGGGCAGCCGCGATCGGCTGCCGGGTCAAGGCGGCGGCGGAGTTCGAATTCTTCGTCTTCGAGGAGACTCCGCAATCGGTCCGGGACAAGGGCTATCGGGGCCTCAAGCCGATCACCCCCGGCCATTTCGGCTATTCGATGCTCCGCTCGGGCGTTCACGCCGATTTCTACCGCGAGCTCTGGTCCACCTGCGAGGCGATGCGGATCGAGCTGGAAGGGCTTCATACGGAGACCGGCCCCGGAGTGGTCGAGGGCGCGATACGCTATGACGATGCCCTGGAGGCGGCCGACAAGGCTGCCCTGTTCAAGACGATCGTCAAGATATTGTGCCAGCGCCGCGGCTGGATGGCGACGTTCATGGCCAAATGGTCGAACGACTGGCCCGGCCAGTCGGGCCATCTCCATACGTCGCTGGTCGACGCCGAGAGCGGCCGCTCCCGCTTCTATGCGGAAGGCGCGGAGCATTCGATGTCGCAGGAGATGCGCTGGTTCGTCGGCGGTCAGCAGGCCCTGATGCCGGAGTTGCTGGCGATGGTGGCGCCCACGGTCAACGCCTATACCCGCCTCATCCCCGGCTTCTGGGCTCCGACCGCCGCGCTCTGGGGCTATGAGAACCGGACCTGCGCGCTGAGGGTGATCGGCGGCTCCGACAAGAGCCAGCGGGTCGAATATCGGATCGCCGCCGCCGACATCAATCCGTACATCGCCCTCGCTGCCGCGATCGGCTCCGGCCTGTGGGGAATGGCCAACCGGGTCGAGCCCGACCCGCCCGTCGCCGGCAACGCTTATGCGCTCGAGCCGCCGCCGGAGCGGGCTCTGCCCTCCACCTTGTGGGAGGCCGCCCAGCGGCTGCGAGCGTCGCGGGCGGCGCGGGAGCTGTTCGGGGACGAGTTCGTCGACCATTATGCCGCTACCCGCGAATGGGAGGAGCGCGAGGCGCGCAAGGCGGTCACCGACTGGCAGCTCGCCCGCTATTTCGAGATCATCTGAGGCGATGAAGAACCGTCGTTGCGAGCGCGGCGAAGCCATCCAGCCGGGGCTCGGAGGCCAGGCTGGTTGTGCAGGTGCGGCCTGCCCCGCAGGCCGCAGCCATGTCCGGGGGACATGGCAACCTGCGCAACTCCGCCGCTTCGCTCCTCGCAATGACGGCGATCGATGACGGACCTGGTCTGCTTCTCCCCCGTCGACGGCCGCGAATATGCGCGAAGGCCGCTGGCGGCGGATGCGCAGATCGACCGCGCCCTCGATCGGGCGCGGCGGGCGCAGCGCGAATGGGCCCGAACGCCGCTCGGCGAGCGCCGCTCGGTGATACTTGCCTTTCTCGAGGCGATGGAGCGGCTCAATCCCGACATCGTGCCCGAGCTGGCCTGGCAGATGGGCCGGCCGGTGCGCCATGGAGGCGAGATCGGGTCGCTTGCGGAGCGGGTCCGGGCGATGGCGGATATCGCCGAAGCCGCCCTCGCGCCGTCCGCCGAGGGGCCGGGCCGCTCGGTCCTGCGAGTGCCGGCGGGCCTCGTGCTGGTGATCGCGCCGTGGAATTATCCCTTCCTAACGGCGGCCAACACGATCGTTCCGGCGCTTCTCGCCGGCAATGCGGTCCTGCTCAAGCATTCGGCCCAGACCCCGCTGGCCGGCGAAAGGTTCGACGAGGCGCTTCGTCTCGCCGGCCTGCCGGAAGGATTGTTCGCCAACCTGTTCCTCGACCACGAGCAGACCGCGCGCCTGCTGGGCGCGGGGCTGATCGACCATGCCACCTTCACCGGTTCGGTCGAAGGGGGGAAAGCGGTCGAGCGGGCGGCGGCGGGATCGTTCACGACCCTGACGCTCGAGCTCGGCGGCAAGGATCCCGCTTATGTGCGCGAGGATGCCGATCTCGCCGTCGCGATCGCCGGTCTGGCCGACGGCAGCTTCTTCAATAGCGGCCAGTCCTGCTGCGGCGTCGAGCGGATCTACGTCCACGAGGCGCTATGGCAGCCCTTCCTCGATGGATTCGTCGAAGCGGCGTCCAGCTACCGGCTCGGCGATCCGCTCGATCCGGAAACCAGCCTCGGCCCGATGGCGACCGCCAGGGGTGCCTCGAGCGTGCGCGAGCAGGTCCGGCAGGCGATCGAGGCGGGTGCGTCGGCCCACGTCCCCCGGCAGATCTTTCCCGCCGACGCCGGCGACGGCCCCTATCTGATGCCCCAGGTGCTGACCGGCGTCGATCACTCGATGGCGGTGATGCGCGAGGAGACGTTCGGACCCGTCGTCGGAATCATGCCCGTAAAAGACGATTCCGAAGCGGTGCGGCTGATGAACGACAGCGCCTACGGCCTCACCGCCTCGATCTGGACCCGCGACCTCGAAGCCGCCGAACGGCTGGCGCCGCGGGTGGAGGCGGGGACCGTCTTCGCCAACCGCTGCGACTATCTCGACCCGTTGCTCGCCTGGACGGGCGTCAAGGCGAGCGGCCGCGGCGCCTCGCTCGGGCGCTACGGCTTCGACAGCGTCACCCGGCCCAAATCCCTTCACCTGCCCAAATCCCTCCACCTGCGGAGCGCCTGATGGTTCTGCCCCACGCCAACTGGAACTACCCGACCGCGATCCGCTTCGGCGCCGGCCGGGTCGCCGAGCTGGGCGAGGCCTGCCGCTCGCTCGGCATCGAGCGGCCGCTGCTGGTCACCGATCCCGCGCTGGCGGGCCTGGCCATGGTGAAGGACGCACTGGCGGCGACTGGGGCGGGGCTGTTCCGCGCCATCCATCCGAACCCGGTCGGGGGCGACGTCGAGGCGGGCCTCGCCGCCTGGCGCGACGGCTGCCATGACGGGGTCATAGCCTTCGGCGGCGGAGCCGCGCTCGATGTCGGCAAGACGATCGCCTTCATGTCGGGCCAGACCCGGCCGCTGTGGGATTTCGAGGACAAGGCCGATTGGTGGTCGCGCGCCGATCCCGCCGGCATCGCCCCGGTCGTCGCCGTCCCGACAACGGCCGGCACCGGCTCGGAAGTGGGCCGCGCCGGAGTCATCCTCGATCCGGATGCGGGCGTGAAGAAGATCATCTTCCATCCGAACATGCTTCCCGCCTTGGTCATTCTCGACCCGGAGCTCACGCTCGGCCTGCCGCCGCACGTCACCGCCGCCACCGGCATGGATGCGCTCTCGCACTGCCTGGAAGCCTATTGCGCGCCCGGCTTCCACCCGATGGCGGACGGCATCGCCGCCGAGGGGATGAAGCTGATCCGCGAGTGGCTGCCGCGTGCCGTGGCCGACGGCGGCGACATCGACGCGCGCGGCCACATGCTGGTCGCGGCGACCATGGGCGCGACCGCCTTCCAGAAGGGACTGGGCGGAATGCACGCTTTGTCCCACCCGATCGGAGCCCTGGCCGGCACCCATCACGGCCTCACCAACGCGGTGCTGATGCCCTACATGCTCGCCTTCAACCGGGCGGCGGTCGAGCCGCGCCTGGCCCGCCTCGCCGCCTATATCGGCCTAAGCGACGCCTCCTTCGACGGTTTCCTCGCCTGGATCCTCGAGCTGCGCCGGCAGCTCGGCATTCCGCACCCTTTGTCCGAGCTTGGCATCGAGGAGGGCGACCTCGACCGCCTCGCCCGAATGGCCGAGGCCGATCCGTCGGCGGCGGGCAATCCCCTGCCGTTCGACGCCGCCGCGGCGCGGTCGGTGCTGGAGGCGGCGATGGCGGGGCGGGTCTAGCCCCTCGTCATCCCGGCGAAAAGCCGGGACCCCAGGCCGAGACGTCTCGGCGGGTCTCCACCGGGCCCCGGCCTGCGCCGGGGTGACGGTCAGGCCGAGGTGCAGCGGAAGCCGGCGAACAGCGCTTTGTGCGAGGCGAGGATTCGCTCGATCGTCGCCGGCTCCGGCTGGGCGGTCCACTCGTCGAGCTCGAACGTTCCGCCGAGCAGGATCCCGTCGGGCCGCGGGAACATGTAGCCGGCCTCGCCGGTGAAGGCGTAGCGGATCTCCGGCTGGGGCAGGAGGATGGCGAGCTGGCCGCGCGCCGGCCGAAGCTCGGTGTCGCCGAACAGGGCGCGGGCGCCGAGGCCGGTGCAGTTGAACACCAGCCGCTCGGGCAAAGCCGCGAGCTGGGCCGGCGAGGCGAAGGAGCGCACCTCGAACCGCCCGCCGGCGCCGAGCATGTCGCGCATCATCTGGCGCAGGTAGCGGCCGACCTCGACATACATCGTGTCGTAGCGGACGAGGTGCTCGACCGGAAAGGGATGATCGCCGGGCGCCTGCATCCGGTTGATCGGCGGGTAGGTGGGGAGCAAGGCCGGCTCCAGAGTCTCCCGCTCCGCATAGGTCGGAAGCCAGCGTATCCCGTAATCCTCGCCGACCATGATCTGGAAGCGGCGCCAGCTATAGTCGACCGCGCTTCGAAACTGGTCGCGCCATTGCGCGGTCACCGCTCCCCGCTCGAAATGCCCGTAGGGATGAAACTGGCCGCCGGCGATGTTCGACGTGGTCTCGGGCGGCAGCGCCGCGGTGTAGATCGTGACCGGGAAGCCCGCTTCCTGCACCAGCCGAGCGGTGCTGAGGCCCATCACGCCCGCCCCGATCACCGCCACGGAGCCGGAGTGGCCCGGTAGCCCGAGCTCGGCGGCCAGCTTCGAGCTGCCCCAGCTCAAGGTGATGCCCGCGCCGCCATGGCCGTAATTGTGGACCAGCTTCTTGCCGGCCAGCGCCTCGGCGCGGACGACGAAGCCGGACGCCCGGTAGGGACGCAGGCCCGCGAGGGTGCGGATCACCCGGTCGGCGGAGACGTCGACCGGCGGCAGGCAGCCGGTGGGCCGCAGCGCCGGCCGCGAGCCGGTCGTCGCGCAGCCCGGCAAAGCGAGCGTGGCGGCGGTGGAGCCGAGAAAGATGCGGCGGTTCATCGCCGCAGCTTGCCCTACCCGTCATTCCCGCGAAAGCGGGAATCAAGGCCGCGTTCGGGTCGCTCCGTTTCATGGCCCCCCCTTTTCGCGGGAATGACACTGGTCCTCACCGCGGCGCGAAGGTGACGATCTTGACCAGCTCTCCCGGCCGCAGCTTCTCGCCCGCGGAGCGGCCGTTGAGCATCAGGAAATGGTCGAGCGGATGGTCGCTCGCCATATGAGCGGCGAGGCTCGCCGCATTCTGCCCGGCAGCGACCCGCACCGTCCGGATCCGCCGCGGCCTGAGGCGGAGCGCCTCGTCGGCCGACAGCAGTCGGAACGAGGCGAACAGAGCGGCAATCGAGGCTCGGGAAGCCTCGGCCGGCGGAGCGACCATGACGAAATGATAGGCACGGCCGCCGCCGCCGTCATAGGCGGCGAGGGACAGCTCGATCACCCCCTGGTCCGTCCGAACCTGCACGGGCACGAGCAAGGCCGGGACTCCGTTGACCCGAGTCGGCTCGGGCACGCCTATTTGCGCCGGGACGTCCTTCAGCAGGCCGGCGATGACGGCCTCCGCGTATCGAGGCAGGCCGCCCGGGGGCATCCGCCCGCCGCCGAACTCGCCCCGCATTCCGTCCGGCCCCTCGATGAGGATCGCCTGCGGGCTGTTGGTGAGGGTGAAGCCGGGCGGCGCCTCGAAGCCGATCCGCATGACCGGATGGGAGAATCGGCGTCCGTCGACGAAGCCCTGCTCGGGATCGTCGCCGTAGAGCAGCCCGTCGACCTCGCGCAGGAACGGCGCCTCGAGCTCGGGCCGGGCGCCGTCGGCGATTCCGGTCGCCGCGGCGGTGGCGGCGGCGCGCTCGACCCGGTTGCCGGCGAGCGGATGGGTACGAGCCCATTCGGGGATCGACCGGGCCTCGTCGCGCCCCCGGCTCCGGATCATATATTGCTCGTTGCGGCCCAGGGCGGCGAGCATGTCGCCCGCGGCATAGGGGTCGTAGCCGGCGGCGGCGAGGAAGCGGACCCCGAGATCGTCGGCCTCATATTCCTGCTTCCGCGAGTAGCGAAGCGTGAAATATTCGGCGGCCTGGCCGGCGATCCGGGTCAGCTTCTCCGATCGGGTGACCATCCCCACCGCGGCGACGCCCAGGCTTCGCCACAGCGACCGCCGCTGCTGGCGGCGGTTATGGGCGGCGACGATGTGGCCGGTCTCGTGCGCCAGCACCGAGGCGAGTTCGGCCTCGCTGTTGACGACCGCCATCAGGCCGCGGGTGACGTAGATGTAGCAGCCCGGCACGGCGAAGGCGTTGACGACGTCGCTGTTGACCAGGGTGAAGGTGCATTGCCCCTCCAGGCCCGCCGCCGCCGCGACCTTTTCGCCGACGCGCCGGACATAGGCCGCCTCCGGCGCCTGGTAGGCGCCGCCGAACTCGGCGAGCAGCTGCGGATTCTGCTGGGCGCCGAGGCGCTTCTCGTCGGGGCGAATCTCCGGCTCGTAATTGTCGCCGCCGCCGCAGCCGGGGAGCAGGGCCAGGCCGGCGAGGAGCAGAAGCAGGGTCGGGCGGGGCATCGGCTTCGGCTCAGGCGAGGAGGGGCTGGTCGAAGCGAACGCGCCAGAAGCCGGTTTCGGCCCCTTCGACGCCGAAATCGTTGTCGTTGACGAGGAGCAGCTCGAACGGCGAGAGGATCGCCATTCCCTCCAGGTCGGCGGCCATTTCGGGCGAGTCGTCGCTGCTGAACAGCAGGTGCTTGGTCAGAACGGGCAGGCCCATATCTCCCTCGCCGCCGCTAAGCTCCTCGACGGTCGGGCGGGTGGCGACGTCGAGATGGCCCGGCGCGAGCGAGCCGGCCGGAGTCACCCGGTAGATCTTGGTCGTCTCCGAGCCCCGTTCGAGGACGAGCAGCGAATCGGCGCCGACCGGGCACAGCTCGCTCACCTTGATGTCCTTGCGCTCGAGCCCCTTGCCCGCCCCGTCGCGGCGGAAGCTGTCCGGCGGGTCGAGCGGATAGAGATATTGGGCCACGACTTCGCCGCTCGCCGAGTCGAGGCGCCACAGCCTGATGTGGCGGCCCTGCTCGTGCGCGCGCTCGTCGGGATGGGCGAGCGGGCTCTGGAAGGCGAGGAACAGCCATTTCGAGTCCGGCGAAAGCGCGATCGCCTCGAAGCCGCGATTGATCTGCCGGCGGGCGGCGATCGCCGGAAGGCGCGCTTCCACCGGGTAGGCGGCGCCGTCGAGTCGCGTTCCTTCCGGCACCAGCCGTTTCAGCACCCGGCCGTCGGCACCGAGGCGGACGAGCGAAGGCCCGAACTCGTCGCCGACCCAGAATCCGCCGTCGGGGAGGGCGGCAAGGCCTTCGGTGTCGAGGCCCGACGGGTCGGGCGCCAGCGCATGGCCGTCGAGGTCGAAGGCAGGCTCGCAGCGCGTATCGGGGCTTCCCGGCGCCGGCAGGCCGGACACGGGGCGGCCCTGCGAGTCTCTTATCCGCAGGCTGCGAACGAGCTCCACGGAATCGCCCGCGACCCGAAGCTCGGCGATCGCCGGGCCGAGGTCGGGGCGAGGCATGATCTTGGCGCCGTCCATGCTTCGAAGAGCCTCGAGCCGGTCGAGCCCGTAAAGCTTCACCGCCGTCTTCACCTTGATGTTCGGACCGCGGTCGCCGACCGCCCAGACGATTCCGGGCGGGTCGCCGTCGCGGCGCGATAGCCCCGAGCCGACGCTCGAGCGCAATCGCATGGTTCGCTTCGGAAGCCGTATTTCGCCCAGTGGCTCGTCGGCCCACTCCAGCCGCTCCACCGACCAGCCGGTCTCCGGGCGGGGCCGGTCAAAAGACACGAAAGACACGCATGTCGGGGGGAAGAATCCTTTGTTTTCAGCTCGCGCTCGCGACGCTCTCCACGGTGAGGTTGCCGTTGGTGTAGACGCAGATGTCGGCGGCGATCGCCATCGCCTTGCGGGCGATCGCCTCGGCGTCCGCCTCATAGTCGAACAGGGCCGTGGCGGCCGCGAGCGCGAAATTGCCGCCGGAGCCGATCGCGGCGACCCCGGAGCCCGGCTCGAGCACGTCGCCATTGCCGGTCAGGACCAGGGTCACTTCCTTGTCGGCGACGATCATCATCGCCTCGAGGTTCCTCAGATATTTGTCGGTCCGCCAGTCCTTGGCGAGCTCGACCGCCGCGCGCATCAGCTGGCCGTGATGCTGCTCGAGCTTGCGCTCCAGCCGCTCGAACAGGGTGAAGGCGTCCGCCGTCGCTCCGGCGAAGCCGCCGATCACGCTGCCGTCGCCGAGCCGCCGGACCTTGCGGGCATTGGGCTTGATCACGGTCTGGCCGAGAGTCACCTGGCCGTCGCCGGCGATCACCGCGCGTCCGTTCTTGCGCACCCCCAGGATCGTGGTGCCGTGCCAGCTTTCCATCTTATGCTCCCGCTCGTCGAGGCGAGCGATATGGGAAACGGGCGCGGGCGTTGCAATCGACGCCCGCGCCCGCCCCTGGTCCGCCGGAACCGGGCGCCTAGGGCGCGACCGGGGCTTCCTCCAGCTTCTTCTTCGACTTCTTGAGCGCCTTGCGGACCTGCTTGCCGGCGTTGATGACGTCGGGCGCCGCCGCCAGGACGACCGGGACCACCTTGGCGATTCGCCCAAGGACCGATGCTAACGACATGCTCTTTCTCCTCTTCCTCCTAAGCTCGCGTCAGTGAGTCGCGAGCGGATAGGAACATAACAGGAACAATAGGATGTAGGAAAACGATTTCCGCACGCCGCTCGCTGATCGTTGGTTTCTATGGGAAATTCGGATAGCTTCGCCTCCACACCGGTGGGGAGGGCGTGATGGGGGCTTCAAGGAAAGCGATGATCGCGCTCGGCGCGCTGGCGGCGGCGCTGCCGGCGCAGGCGCTTGAGACCGCTCAACGCGGGGACTCGGCCGGCCGGGCGCCGACCTGTTATTCGGGCCCGGGCGGCACGGCCGGCGCGGGCGAGGAGCGGCCGCCGGTGCTCATCTCCGGCCTCGGCACCCCGACCGGACTCGTCCCCGACACCGAGAATCAGGCGGCGAAAAACTGGTTCGAGCAGGGCCTTCTGCTCGTCTGGGCCTATGACGAAGCGGAGGCGATCCGGGCCTTCCGGATGGCCCAGTCGCTCGACGACGATTGCGCCCTTTGCTGGTGGGGCGAGGCGCTGGCCCGATCGCCGACGCTCAACCTCCAGCCCCCTAATGTCGACCTCAACGCCGCCGGCGCCGCCGTCTCGCAGGCGCTTCAGCGGGCCGGCAGGCCGCGCAGCCGGCTCGGACCGCTCGGCCGAGCCCTGATCGACGCGATGCGCGTGCGAGCGCCCGACGCCGGCTCGGACTTCGATTATGAAGGCTATGTCCAGGCCATGACCCGGGTCGCGAGGGATTTTCCCGAGAGCGACGCCGCTTTGACACTCGCCGCCGACGCCGAGATCGTGCGCTGGTCCAACAACCAGGCGCCGCTCGAAGGCGCCCGGGGCTGGCTCGAGAAGGTGCTGGTGGGGCGCAATCCCAATTACAGCGGCGCGATCCATTTCTACATCCATCTCGGCGACATCATCGAGCAGCCCGCCATCGTCGTCCCCTATGCCGACAGGCTGGCCTCCCTCGCGCCGGCCGCCACCCATCTCATCCACATGCCTTCCCACACCTTCTACAGCACCAGCGCCTTTCCCAAGGCGGTGGCCGCGAACCGCCAGGCGATCGCCGCCTATCTGAAATATGAGGAGCTGGGGCCGGCCGTGTCGGGCTACCGGCGCTATCTGTTCGCTCACGACCATCATTACGCCATCCAGTCGGCCTTGATGTACGGCGCCGATTCGGACGCGTTCGCTTTGGCCCGCGACTTCGAGCGTCGCTTCCCGGCCCAGGACCCCCTGTTCCGGATCCGGCCCGCGCATTTCGCCGCGCCCTGGTACGTCTATGCCCGCCATGAAGGCGACGACGCGCTTCGCATGGGCGAACCGATGCTGGGCTATTCGGACGCGTCCCGGGCGCTGTCGAGGATGATGTGGCACTATGCCCGCGGCGAGGTTTACGCCCGCCGCCAGGATGCAACCAGGGCGGCCGAGGAGGCGTCCGGAATCGCCGGCCTTCTCGCCGGTCCGCCGGGACGCGCGCTCGATCCGGAAAGCGAGGCGCTGGCGCTCATCGCCCAGCATGTTCTCGAAGGGCGGGCGGCGATGCTCCGCGGCAAGCCGGCCGAGGCGGCGGTCGCCTATCGCGCGGCGATGAACGCCCAGTCCAATCCGCCGCTCGCCTTCGACCCGCCGCCTTTCTGGTACGGCACCCGCCGAAGCCTCGCCGCCGCGATGCTCCAGGGCGGGGATCCCGAAGGCGCCAAGCGCCAGCTCGGCGCTCTGTTCGCGACCTGGCCGGACGACCCTCTCGGCCTGCTCGTCTATTCGAGGGCGGAGGCGGCGCAGGGCCACGCCCGGGAAGCGGCCGAATATCTCGCCCGGGCCCGGCGGCTGTGGGCGGGCGGGGACGTCGACAGGATGCCGCTCGCCCTCATCTGACGATTGAAGGCTGACAGGGCGGCGGCCCGGCACTAGCTTCGCGCACGATGGAGCTTCTTCTCCTTCTCGGCCTGGTGGGCGTCTTCATCTATGCGCTGAACCTGTCGTCGCGGATCAAGCTTCTCGAGTGGAAGCTCGCCCAGCCGCGCGCCGCCGAACCCGCCGCCGCCGCTCCCGATCCGCTGTTCGAGGCAAGGCCGGCCGCGACGCCCGTCCCGGTCCGCGCGTCGCCGCCGCCCTATCCGCAGGCCGGGGCCGAGCCGGAGCCCGAGGCTCCCGAGCCCGCGCGCGAGACGCTCGGCGGCTTCTTCGAGCGGTGGGTGGGCGGCCGCCTGATGATCTGGGTGGGCGGAGTCGCGCTCGCCGTCGCCGGCGTCCTGCTGGTCCGCTATTCGATCCAGATCGGCCTCATCACCCCTCGGGTGCAGATGGGCATGGCGGCCCTGTTCGGCCTGCTGTTGCTCGGCCTCGGCGAATATGCCCGAACCCGCGCCGACTGGACGGTCGACCGGCGGGTCGCCCAGGCTTTGGTCGGCGCCGGCATCTTCGTCCTCTACGCCACCGCCTACGGCTCGCTCGTCCTCCATCATCTGATCGGCAACGGTACCGCCTTCGGGCTGATGGTGATGGTCACCGGGGTCGGCCTGATCCTGTCGCTTCGCCACGGCGCCCCTTCGGCGGTGATGGGGCTGGTCGGCGGCTTCCTGACGCCTTTGCTCGTCGGCGAGCGCAGCGAGACCGCGATTCCCCTGCTGACCTATCTCGCCTTGCTCGAGGTCGCCCTCTTCACTCTCGCCGGGCGGCGCGGCTGGACCTGGCTGGCGGCCGCCGCGGCCCTGCTCAGCTTCGGCTGGAGCGGCTATTTGCTGTCGTGGGAAGCCCCGGACGCGCTCGCCGCCGGAGTGTTCATCCTCGTCGTCGGCGTCGGCGCATCGGTGCTGAGGGCGGGGCCGGGCTGGCAGCTCGACTTCCTCCGGCCGGCGGCGATCGGTCTGGTCCAGCTGGCGGTGCTGGTCGGGCGCGCCGACATCGGCCTGCCCGCCTGGGCGCTTTTCGGGCTGCTCTCCCTCGCCTGTTTGTGGCTCGAGCCCCGCAAGCCCGAATATCGTCCGCTGCCCGCGGCCGCCCTCGCCCTCGCCTTGCTTCTGATCGCGGTGAAGGCCTTCGACCAGCCGCGCTACATCGCCGCGGTCGCGGCGGCGGTGACGGCGCTGTTCGCGGCCGGATCGCTGCCCGCGGCATTGCGGCGGGAGCGCCCGCTGCTTCCCTTCGCCACCGCCTGCGCCGCTTTCGTCGGACCGGCCGCGATCCTTCGGGCGGAGCGGCCGGAATGGCTCGACCGGCCGCTCTGGGGCCTGCTCTTCCTGCTCCTCGCCGCCGGGCCGGCCTTCCTCGCCTGGAGCCGGCGCGGCGCCGCCCGCGCCGAGGCGTTCGACCCTTCGCTCGGGATCGCGGCCGGAGCCGCAATGCTGCTGCTCGGAATCGCCGCCTGGCAGCTCGTGCCGGCCGACCTCATTCCCGCCGCCTGGCTTCTGATCGGGCTCGCCGCCGCTCTCGCCGCCCGCCGCCTCGGCGACGAAGGGCTGGTCGCCCTCGCCCTCTTCGCTGCCGGAATCGCTTCGCTGGCGGCGGCCGAGCGGGTGCCCGAATTGTGGGGGACGCTGCTCCTCTCCCTGGTCGGGGTCGCGGCGCTCGCGTCGCACCTCCCCTCGGCGGGAGACGCGGTGCAGGCGCTGCTCCTGCCGGCCCTGCTCCTCGCCGCCCTCTGGCGGCTCCTGCCGGCGCCGTTCCCGCCGCTTCGAGCGTGGCCGCTCGCTCTTGCCGGACTGTTCGCCGTCTCCGCCGCCTATCTGCTCTTCAAGCAGGCGTTCGGTCTCTCCTCCGAGGCCGATTTCGTCGCCCGCGGCCTCGCCGAGCGGACCATCCTCAACCAGGCGCTTTTCCTCGCCGGCTGGCTGATCTGCAGCGGCCGATTCCCGATCCGCTTCCTCGACGACGAGCGCCTGCGCTGGCTGGTCGGCACCTTGCTGACGGCGCTGGCCGCGGCGCGGCTGCTCTGGTTCGACATGCTCGTTCACAACCCCGCCCTGGCGGAGCAATATGTCGGCGCCTGGCCGGTTCTGAACCTGCTGGTCCCCGCTTATATTCTGAGCGCCTACTGGCTCTACCGCGCGCGCCGGGGCGCCGACCCGCAGCTTCGCTCGGGCGCCTGGCTGATCCTGTCGCTGGCCTCGCTCATCCTCGGCGTGATGCTGATGGTCCGGCAGCTCTTCCAGGGGGCGCTGCTCAACGGGCCGGACATGCCGTCGGCCGAATCCTACGGCTATTCGCTGGCGGGGCTGCTGCTCTCGATCGCCCTGCTGCTCGCCGGCATCCGCCTGCCCGACAAGGCGCTTCGCCTCGCCGGCCTCGTCCTGCTCACCGCCACCACGATCAAGGTGTTCTGGCGCGACGCGGCCGCGTTGGAGGGGGTGCTTCGAATTCTCTCTTTCCTCGTCCTCGGAATCGCTCTGATCGGGATCGGCAAGCTCTACACCAAGGTGCTCGACGCCGAGGCTCGGCCGGCGAAAGCGGAAACAGGAGAAAAACCTGAATGATCGCCCTCGCCCTCGCGCTTGCCGCCGCCGCCGGGGCGGCCCCCCGCCTCGTCTACTGCCATATGATGGAATGCTCCTGGTCGAAGCCGGTCTCGAACGTCGCGATTCGTACCGCCCGGGGCGACGTTTTGCGCAGGATCGTGGCGATCCAGGGCGTCTCGGTGCACCGCGACGACTATCCCTCCCGTTACAGCTCCTCGGTGCCGATCCGGTGGGAGAAAGCGCCGAACGTCGATTACGTACTTTGCTCCCGGCGGCAGCCGGCGCTGGCCTTCTCCAGCGATGGGCGCTGGACCGCGCACGCCTTGGACCTGTTCAACCTGGCCGGCTACAACACGGCCTCGGCGGTCATCTACCTGCGGGCCTGTCACGGGATCGATCTTTCGCGCGGCGATATCGAGACGGTCTTGCGCCGCCTCGGCTACCGCGCCGGCACCCGAAGCGACCAGGTGGAGATATCGCGGCCCGAGCAGCTGTTCGACCTGCCGGCGAGGCGCAGGGACTAGCAATATGGTCGGGGCGACTGGATTCGAACCAGCGACCCCCACACCCCCAGTGTGATGCGCTACCAGGCTGCGCTACGCCCCGACCGAGAGCCGCGACTTAGTCGCTGGCCCACTCGAAGGCAAGCCATCGCCCTGGCATCGCGTCCTTTCCTTGACCGAAGCCGAGCGCCAATCTAGTTTCAAACAGAAACTTACAAAGGGGGATCGAGTGACGGGCGGACGGGGCATCGGAATCGCAGCGCGCGAGGAAATCGAGGGGCTGACCGGACTGGAGATGCTGCAGGCGATCATCGCCGGCAAGCTGCCTTCGCCCCCGATCGGAGTGACCATGGGCTTCCGTCTGGTCGAGGTGGCGCCGGGGCGGGCGGTGTTCGAGGGCGAGCCGGGGCCGCATCTGCTCAACCCGCTCGGCGGGGTCCATGGCGGAGTCGCGCTGACCCTGATCGACAGCGCCGCCGGCTGCGCGGTCCACAGCGAGCTGCCGGCGGGGGTCGGCTACGCCACGGTCGAGACGAAGGTGAATTTCACCCGCCCGATCGGCCCCCGCGACGGCAAGGTCCGCTGCGAGGGACGGGTGGTGACCCGGGGCCGCCAGATCGCCACCGCGGAAGCGCGTCTGCTCTCCGGCGAGGGCAAGATCCTCGCCCACGGCACGTCCACTCTGATCATCCTCCCGCCGCGGGGCTGAGCCGCGGTCCAGCTTTACTGGATCGAGTTGCCGGAGTCGCCGATCACCCACTTGCTGACGGCGCAGACGTTGATCTTGCGCTGCTCGACCGCCTTGCCGTTCGCCAGCACCGCCTTCAGATCGTAATAGCATTCGTTGCTGCCGTTATCGATATTGGCGTCGATGGTCTGGCCGGCGTTGAGGGTGCGCTGGCCGAGAAGATCCTCTTCCCAGGTCGTCGCGGTGATCGGGGAGGCATAGAGTTCCCGCACCGTCTGGCTGCTGAGATTCTGCACCTTCACTTTCCGGTTCTTGCCGTCGGTGCTGGCATGAGCTGTGCCGGCGACGGAAATCAGGGCCGCGGCCGTGGCGGCGAGAACGAATGCCTTTCTCATTGGACCCTCCCTGCGCGTGGGCGGCGCGCTTCATCCCCCGGTCCGGCAGATTAGCGATTGGCGCGGCCGGTGCAAAGTAGCTCGCTGCACACTTTTACGACGCGCTGGTGCAAGCGGGCAACAATAGCTCCGATTCCCCAGAGGCGGGGCGCGCTTGCGCAAGCCGCGCAACGCATGTTAGGCGCGCCCCGCTTCCTACCGGACGCTTGCGCCGGCCCCGGCCCCTCACCAGGTATCGCCCATGTTCTCATCGCCCGCCTACGCCCAGTCCGGAGCCGCACTCGATGGAGGCCTTTCCTCCATGCTCCTGCAATTCGCGCCGCTGCTCCTCATCTTCGTCATCTTCTACTTTCTGCTGATCCGGCCGCAGAGCCGGCGGGTGAAGGAGCATCGCGACATGATCGGCGCGGTGAAGCGCAACGACACCGCCGTCACCAGCGGCGGCCTGATCGGCAAGGTGACCAAGGTGGATGAGGCCGAGATCGAGCTCGAGATCGCGTCCGGAGTCCGGGTCCGGGTGGTGAAGGGCATGGTCAGCGAAGTCCGGCCGCACGGCGCCAAGCCGGCGAACGACTAGATCATGCTCGATTTTCCCCGCTGGAAGGTCTGGGGCATCTGCCTCCTGTGCCTGGCCGGAATCCTGTTCGCGATTCCAAGCCTTTTCCCCGAATCCCAGGTCGGCAAATGGCCCGCGGTGGTGCCGAGCGCGCGCATCAACCTCGGTCTCGACCTGGCCGGCGGCAGCCAGCTGCTGCTCGAGGCGGAGACCGGCGACGTCGCCAAGCAGCGCCTCGAGACGATGGAGGAGACGATCCGCCTCGGCCTGCGCCGCCAGACTCCGCGCGTCGAGATAGGCGATATCTCGACCAGCGGCGGCCGGCTCAGCTTCCTCGTCCGCGACCCGGCCCAGGTCGACGCTGCCGTCGAATTCGCCCGAAGCCAGACCCAGCCCGCCACCCTCGGCCAGCGCGATTGGGATGTGAGTGTCGTCGACCAGAGCCGGATCGTCATGACTCCGACCAGCAGCGGCCTCAACCGGGCCCTCGAGGACGCGATGAGCACCGCCCGCGAGGTGGTCTACAATCGCGTCGATCCGGACGGCACCAAGGAAGTCACCGTCATCCGCCAGGGCGGCCGCCGGATCCTCGTCGAGGTGCCCGGCCTGCAGGATCCGGAAGGGCTGAAGGCGCTTCTCGGCAAGACCGCGCGGCTCGATTTCAAGCTGGTCGATCTCAGCGCCACTCCGGACATGCTCCAGTCGGGCCGGGCCCCTGTCGGCAGCCAGGTGCTGCCGATGCAGGATGGCGGCCGGATCGCGGTCAAGCGCCGGGCGATGGTCACGGGCGACCAGCTCGTCAACGCGCAGCAATCCTACGACCAGAACGGCCAGCCGGTCGTCAGCATCACCTTCGACGGCCGCGGCGCCAAGTCGTTCGCCCGAGTCACGAGGGACAATGTCAACAAGCCGTTCGCGATTATCCTCGACGACGTCGTCATCTCGGCGCCCAACATCAACGAGCCTATCCTCGGCGGAAGCGCGCAGATCATGGGCAGCTTCACCGTCCAGACCGCCACCGACCTCGCCGTCCAGCTTCGCTCGGGCAAGCTGCCGGTCAAGTTGAACGTGATCGAGGAGCGCACCGTCGGGCCCGATCTCGGCGCCGATTCGATCCGCTGGGGCGCCATCGCCAGCATCGTCGCGACGCTCGGCGTCATCCTCTTCATGCTGCTCACCTACGGCCGCTTCGGCATCTATGCGACCATCGCCCTGGTCCTCAACGCTCTGCTCATCCTCGGCATCATGGCGATCTTCAACGCGACTCTGACGTTGCCCGGAATTGCCGGCTTCGTCCTCACCATCGGCGCCGCGGTCGACGCCAACGTCCTGATCAACGAGCGCATCCGCGAGGAATTGAAGCGCGGCCGAAGGGTGCTCGACGCGCTCGAGGCCGGCTATCGCGAGGCCAGCACCGCCATCTTCGACGCCAACATCACCAACGTCATCGCCGCCGTCCTCATGTACTATTTCGGAAGCGGTCCGATCCGCGGCTTCGCGACCGTGCTGATGGTCGGAATCGTCACCTCGGTGTTCACCGCGGTCAACGTGACGCGCATGCTGGTCGCCCTGTGGGCCCGCAAGGCGCGGCCGAGGGAGCTGCACATATGACCCCCGCCGTCATGCCAGCGAAGGCTGTCATCCATACGGACTCGGCGTGGACCCCAGCTTCCGCTGGGGTGACGCCGGAGAACGTCATCCCGGCGGAAGCCGGGACCTCGTGGAGACCCACTGTGCCCACTCGACCTGAGGCCCCGGCGTTCGCCGGGGTGACGGAGTAATCATGCGCCTCCTCAAGCTCATTCCCGACGATACCAACCTCGACTTCATGCGCTGGCGCAACGTCGCTCTGGTCCTGTCGATCGTCGTCACCCTCGCCTCGATCGCCCTGGTCGCCGTGCGCGGCCTCAACCTGGGGGTCGACTTCGTCGGCGGCCAGCAGATCCGGGTCACCTTCAGCCGGCCCGTGCCGATCGACGAAGTGCGCTCGACCGTCGCCTCTCTGAACATGGGCGAAGCCAGCATCCAGGAGTTCGGCGATCCCCGAACGGTCCAGATCCGGATGGGCCTGCCCCAGGGCGGCGAGGATGCCGCCAACAAGGCCGCCTCCACCGTTCGCAACGCCATCAAGGCCAGGCATCCCGACGCCCAGTTCGCCGTCGACACCGTCTCCGGCAAGGTCTCCAACGAGCTTTACCGCTCGGGCGCCATCTCGATCGCGCTCGCCATGCTCGGGATCGCCATTTACATCTGGTTCCGCTTCGAATGGCAGTTCGGAGTGGGCGCTCTCGTCACCCTCTTCCACGACGTCTCCATGACGCTTGGATTCTTCTCGCTGATGCAGTTCGAGTTCAACCTCAACGTCGTCGCCGCCATTCTCACCATCGTCGGCTATTCGCTGAACGACACGGTGGTCATCTACGACCGGATCCGCGAGAATCTTCGAAAATACCGAAAGATGGAGATTGTGCCGCTGCTCAACGTCTCGCTCAACGAGACCCTGTCGCGCACCATGGTGACCTCGCTCTCGATCCTTCTCGCCCTGCTCGCTTTGCTTCTGATCGGCCCGGCGGTGATCTTCGGCCTTACCATCGCCATCTTCCTTGGCATCTTCATCGGCACCTATTCGTCCATCTACATCTCCTCGCCCATCCTCGTGTGGCTGAGGGTGAGCGGCGACAGCTTCCTGCCGAGAACGGCGACGGCCGGCCCCGGCGGAGGCGAGCGGGTGACGAGCCGCAACGAAAGCATGTGAAATGGCGCGCTTCGACCGCGACCCCGCCGCCGACGGACCGGTCGTCCGGGGCTTCGCGGACGGGGGCTTCGCGGTCGACGAGCGGGTCTACCGGACCCTGTTGCTGACTCCCAGGAGCGCGGCCGAATGGAACCCGCCGGCGCTCTTCGAGCTGGCCATCGCCGATCTCAAGCCGGTCCTGGCCCTCGATCCCGCTCCGGAATTCCTTCTGCTCGGCACCGGCCCCCACCTCGCCCACCCGCCGCGCGCGCTTCGCGAGGCGCTCGACGCGCGCGGCATCGGCCTCGAAGTGATGGACAGCCGCGCCGCCGCCCGCACCTGGGGCCTGTTGCGCGGCGAGGAACGCTGGATCGCCGCCGCTCTGATGCCGCTTTAGCGAACCAGCCCCGCCAGATGCTCGAGCAGCTCGGCGCCGTTGCGCTCCCAGCTGAATCGCTCCGCCGCGGCGCGTACGATGGCCGGATCGGCGGGCGAGGCGAGCAGCTCGCGCGCGGCCGCGGCGATTGCCTCCGGCGTCCGGAGCACGAGCCGCCCTGCTTCCGGCCGGTCGAGCACCTCGCGGGCGCCGCCGACGTCGGGAATCAGGATCGGCGTTCCGCAGGCGAGCGCTTCGATCCAGACGTTGGCGAGCCCCTCGCGCTCCGACGGCAGAACCATCAGGTCGGCCGCCGCCAGCAGCTCCGGCATGGCTTCGGGCGCGACGCCGCCGAGCAGCCGTGCCCGCCGTCCGAGGCCGCGGGCGGCGATCAGAGCCTCCAGCGCCGCCCGCTCCGGCCCTTCGCCGGCGATCAGCAGGGTCGCGCCGGGCAGCTGCGCCAGCGCCTCGACGGCCAGCCGCTGGCCCTTGAGCGGGACGAGGTTGCCGGGGGTGACGATCAGCGGCCCCTCGACCTGCAGCCTGCGTTTCGCGGCGGCGCGATCGGACGGACGGAATCGCTCGAGGTCGATCCCGGTATGGTGGACCCGTATCCTGCCCTCCGGCATGCCCAGCGCCGCCATGTCGCGCTTCAGCGCGGCGCTGACCGCGAGCAGTCCGGCGGCCTTGCCGGCCGCCTCCACCATCTGATCCGCGACGGCGGGACGGCGGCCCCAGTAATGCACGTCGCTGCCCCGCGCCTTGACCGAGAAGGGGACCCCCAGCGCCTCGGCGAGATGCATCGCCGCGACCCCGTCCGGCCAGAAGAATTCGGCGTCGATCACGTCGAAGCGAAGCCCCCGCAGCCGCGGCAGCACCGCCGCCGCGAGCGCACGCGCCGTTCCCGCCTCGCCAATCCCGGGCCACACCCGGAAGCGCGGGCGATGGACGGCGAGGCCGTGCCTTTGCTCCTTCGCGGGCAGCCGCGCCTTGCCCCGATAATGCGGATGGAGGGTCAGCGGCCAAAGCGGCAGGCCGACCGGCGCCGCCACCTCGACCGCCACGCCCGGCCGCGCCGCCAGCGCCAGAGTCTGCCGCTCGACGAACAGGCCGAAGGACGGCCGCGCCGAATCCGGATAGAGCGTCGAGAGAGTGAGCACGCGCAGCATCGCCATCCCCTTAGCGCGCAGACATTAAACCGCCGTTCATCCGTGGGTGCGGAAGAAGCTTACGCGCTTGGCCTTCCCCCAACCCTTCGCTAAGAAGCCCCCCATGCTGCTTCATCATGCCCGTCTCGCCGCCGTCGTCCTGACCGCGAGCCTCGTCCTGCCGCTTGCCGGCTGCGCCACCGGAGGCAAGAAGACGAAGGCCGACACCCAATATGTCGCCCGCGACGTCAACACCCTCTACAACCTCGCCAAGAAGAAGCTCGACCAGCGCGATTACCCCGCCGCCGGCGCCGTCTTCGACGAGGTCGAGCGCCAGCATCCTTACTCGGTCTGGGCCCGCCGCGCCCAGCTGATGAGCGCGTTCAGCTATTATGCCGCCAAGGATTATACCAAGTCGATCGAATCGGCCCGCCGCTTCCTCTCGATCCACCCCGGCAACCGCGACGCGCCCTACGCTTATTACCTGGTCGCCCTGAGCTATTACGAGCAGATCGAGGACGTCACCCGCGACCAGAGCACCACCAAGCAGGCGCTCGATTCGCTCGGCGAACTGGTCCGCCGCTATCCCGACACGCGCTACGCGTCCGACGCCCGGCTCAAGATCGACCTCGTCCGCGACCATCTCGCCGGCAAGGAGATGGAGATAGGCCGCTTCTACCAGCGCCGCGGCCAGTGGCTCGCCTCGGTGCTTCGCTTCCGCGCCGTCGTCGACAATTATCAGTCGACCAGCCACACGCCCGAGGCGCTGATGCGGCTGACCGAATCCTATCTCGCCCTCGGCATCCCCGAGGAAGCGCGCCGCTCGGCCGCCGTGCTCGGTGCCAATTACCCGAACACCAAATGGTACGAGCGCGCTTATTCGCTGGTCCAGAAGCACGGTCCGGCGGCGGCGCCGGCGCCCGCGGCGCCCGCCGCGTGACCCTGGGACGCCGTCACCCCGGCGAAGGCCGGGGTCCATGCGGCGGCTGGGCGGCAAGGCCGTATGGATGCCAGCCTTCGCTGGCATGACGGGCGGGGGCGATGCTCACTAGCCTCTCCATCCGCGACGTCGTCCTGATCGAGAGCCTCGACCTCGAATTCGGCCCAGGCCTCGGCGTACTCACCGGCGAGACCGGCGCCGGCAAGTCGATCCTGCTCGACGCGCTCGGCCTCGCGCTCGGCACCCGGGCCGACAGCGGCCTCGTCCGCCAGGGCCAGCCGCAGGCGGTCGTCACCGTCAGCTTCGATTTGGCCGACGATCATCCGGCGCTGGACCTGCTGCGCGACAACGGCCTGGAGGGCGAGCCCGGCGAGCCTCTCGTCGTCCGCCGGATCGTCCGTGCCGACGGGGGCAGTCGCGCCCTGGTCAACGACCAGTCCGCCTCGGTGGCCCTGGTGCGCGAGCTCGGCGCCCTGCTCGTCGAGATCCACGGCCAGCATGACGATCGCGGCCTTCTCAATCCCCGGGGCCACCGCGCGTTGCTCGACGCCTTCGGCGGCATCGCCACCGCGGCCGCCGAGCGGGCCTATGCGGACTGGGCCCAGGCCGAGGCGGCGCTGGCGAGGGCGCGGGAGGATCTCGAAGCCGCCGCCCGCGACCGCGACTGGCTCGACCATGCCGTCGCCGAGCTCACCCGGCTCGCTCCCGAGCCGGGCGAGGAGGCGGCGCTCGCCGGGCTTCGCTCCGGAATGCAGAAGGGGGCAAGGCTCGCCGAGGATCTAGCGCTCATCGGGCAGCTCCTCGATGGCTCGGAAGGGGGCGTTTCGCTGCTCCGCCAGGCGGCGCGCCGCCTCGAGCGGATCGCCGGCGAGCATGAGCGGCTCGCCGAAGCTCTGGAGGCGCTCGACCGGGCGCTGGCCGAAGCCTCGGACGGCGAGGACCGCCTCGCCGCCGCCGCCGAGGCCCTGGCCTTCGATCCGGCCCGGCTCGAGGAAGCCGAGACTCGCCTCTTCGAGATCCGCGCCGTCGCCCGCAAGCACCGGGTCGAGCCGGACGCGCTGCCCGCGCTGGCCGAGGAGCTGGCGGCCAAGCTCGCCGCCCTGGAGGCGGGGGAGAAAAGTCTCGCCCTCCTCGAAGCCGGGGTTCGCGCCGGCCGCGCCGCTTATGAAGCGGAGGCCGAGCGGCTCACCGGGCTGCGCACCGACTCCGCCGCCCGCCTCGACTCCGCCGTCGCCCGCGAGCTGGCCCCCCTGAAGCTGGACTCCGCCCGCTTCCGCACTCTCGTCGAGCCGCTCGCCGAGACCCAATGGGCGGCTCGGGGCCGCGACCGCGTCGAGTTCGAGGTCTCGACCAACCCCGGCGCCCCCTTCGCGCCCCTCACCCGAATCGCCAGCGGCGGCGAGCTCGCCCGTTTCATCCTCGCCCTCAAGGTCGCCCTGGCCGAGCGCGGCGACGCTCGAACGATGATCTTCGACGAGATCGACCGGGGCGTCGGCGGCGCCGTCGCCAGCGCCGTCGGCGAGCGCCTCCATCGCCTCGCGGCCGGCGCCCAGCTCCTCGTCGTCACCCACAGCCCGCAAGTGGCGGCGCGCGGCACCCGCCACCTCCTTATCGAGAAGAGCCACGAAGGCCTGGTCACCCGAACCAGCGTCCAGACGCTCGACGAGGAAAAGCGGCGCGAGGAGATCGCGCGGATGCTGTCCGGCGCTCAGGTCACCGACGAGGCGAGGGCGCAGGCCGTGCGGCTGCTGGAGGCGGCGTGAGCGACGGCAGGCCTCGCCCACATTTTTCGGACGGGAAACTGTCATGTTGCTCCTGATCGCGTCCATGGCCCTTGCTGACCCGCCACCGGCCGCATTCCCGGAGCGCACACCGGGTCTGATCGAGGCGTGCCTCGCGGATGCGCTCGAGGCGGGGCAGGTCAGCGACACGGATGATAGTCACAAATATATCTGCTCGGGCGAGGCTGCACAGCGACTCTGGGCCTTTCTGGAGAAGGCGAAGATCGAGCCCTATGAGCAGGATGTGGGCGCGGACGGCCGCTGGCTCGGTCGAGACTTTCCGCTCGGCGGATGCTTCAAGCGCACCCGCCTGGCCGACGGCTCGCCCGCAAAGACGGGGCTTTCCTGCACGGTGTGGATTCCTCGGCCTGCCTCCTGACGCGGCGCGTCTCGCTGAGGTGCGGGACCATGTTGCCACTTCCGGTCTCGCGCACTAGCCGTCGCGCCATGACTGACGCCGAAGCCGCCGCCGAAACCCGCCTGGCCGAGCTGGCGGAGCAGATCGCCCGTGCCGACCGTCTCTATCATCAGGAGGACGCGCCGGAGATCAGCGATGCCGATTACGACGCGCTGGTCCGCGAGAATCGCGCGCTGGAGGCCGCCTATCCGCACCTCGTCCGCGCCGATTCGCCTGGCGTCCGGGTCGGCGCGGCGCCGGCCGCTCACCTCTCCAAGGTCCGTCACGCGTTGCCCATGCTCAGCCTGGACAACGCCTTTTCCGAGGAGGAAGTGGCGGATTTCGTCGGCCGT
This sequence comes from Sphingomonadales bacterium, assembly GCA_034668585.1. Taxonomy (GTDB): domain Bacteria; phylum Pseudomonadota; class Alphaproteobacteria; order Sphingomonadales; family Sphingomonadaceae; genus Allosphingosinicella. The sequence goes on from JAXDPB010000014.1 coordinate 60,594, forward strand.
GTGCGGCGCTTCCTCAGCCTTCCCGAGGGCGAGGAGGTCGCGCTCACCGCCGAGCCCAAGATCGACGGCCTCTCCTGCTCGCTTCGCTACGAGCATGGCGAGCTCGTCCTCGCCGCCACCCGCGGCGACGGCACCACCGGCGAGGTGGTGACCGACAACGTCCGCACCATCGCCGACATTCCTCAATTCCTCGGCCCGTCATCCCGGCGAAAGCCGGGACCTCAGGACGGAAAGGCGCATGTCCGCGACGAGGTCCCGGCTTCCGCCGGGATGACGATCCCTGCCGTCTTCGAGATCCGCGGCGAGGTCTACATGTCGAAGGCCGACTTCGCGGCGCTGAACGCCCGCCTGCTCGCCGAGGCCGAGGATCCGGCCAAGGCGCGCCAGTTCGCCAACCCGCGCAACGCCGCCGCCGGCTCGCTTCGCCAGAAGGACGCGGCGGTGACCGCCTCGCGGCCGCTTCGCTTCTACGCCCATGGCTGGGGCGAGGTGTCGGCCTTGCCCGGCGAGACCCAGCTAGGCGTGATGCGGGCGATCGAGGCCTGGGGCCTGCCGATCGCCGACCATCTCGAACGCTGTACCGATCTCGACGCCTTGCTCACCCATTATCGCTCGATCGAGGCGAAGCGCGCCGATCTCCCCTTCGACATCGACGGGGTCGTCTACAAGGTCGACCGGCTCGACTGGCAGCGAAGGCTGGGCCAGGTCGCCCGCGCCCCACGCTGGGCGCTCGCCCACAAATTCCCGGCCGAGAAAGCGGAGACCGTGCTCGAGGCGATCGACATCCAGGTCGGCCGCACCGGCAAGCTGACTCCGGTGGCCAGGCTTAAGCCGGTCAGCGTCGGCGGAGTCACCGTCACCAACGCCACGCTCCACAACAAGGACGAGATAGAGCGCCTCGGCGTCCGCGTCGGCGACCGCGTCCGAATCCAGCGCGCCGGCGACGTCATCCCGCAGGTGCTGGAAAATCTGACCCCCGACGAGGACCGTCCAGCCTTCGTCTTCCCCGACAAATGCCCCGAATGCGGCTCCGACGCCGTGCGGGAAGAGGGCGAGGTCGACGTCCGCTGCACCGGCGGCCTCGTCTGCCCGGTCCAGCGGGTCGAGCGGCTTCGCCATTTCGTCTCCCGCCACGCCCTCGACATAGAGGGGCTCGGAATCACCCATATCGAGAATTTCTTCCGCGACGGCCTGCTCCAGTCGCCGGCCGACATCTTTCGGCTGACGAAGGAAAAGCTGCTCGCGCGCGAGCGCTGGGCGGAGATCTCGGCGGCCAATCTGATCGCCGCGATCGACTCCAAGCGCGAGCCGCCGCTCGACCGCTTCCTCTACGCATTGGGAATCCGCCACGTCGGCGAGGTGACCGCCCGCGATCTCGCCCGCCGCTATCGCAGCTGGGAAAATTTCCGGACGATGATCGAGACGGCGCTGGAGGCGCGGAGCGGGATGGCTCCACTCGACGGCGAGGAGGAACGCAAGTTCCGCCAGCGTCGCGACAAGGCGGTGGTCGACGCCGTGGAGACTCCCAACGTCGGGCCCGAAGTCGCCAATGCCCTGCTCGACTTCTTCGAGGAGGAGCATAACCGCGAAGTGCTCGACGACCTGCGCGATGCCGGCGTGCGGCCGCAGGACGTCGTTTGGGAGACGAAGGCGTCGCCGGTCTCGGGCAAGACTCTGGTCTTCACCGGCAGCTTCGAGACCCTGTCCCGCGACGAAGCCAAAGCGCAGGCCGAGAAGCTCGGCGCCAAGGTGGCGGGCTCGGTCTCGGCGAAGACGGACCTCGTCGTCTACGGTCCCGGCGCCGGCTCGAAGTTGAAGAAGGCTGAAGAGTTTGGCATTCGTGTTATCAATGAGAAAGAGTGGCAGGAGATTGTCGCGAGGGCCGACCCTCGGACAACCTGACTTCGGCCCGTAACAAGCTACAGTGGCACACCAGTCGAGAGCCTGATGCTTAAGCGTTAAGACGTAGAGCATCTCGTATACACCGAGAGGGCCGGCGGTTCGACCCGTGGTACCCAACAAGGTTCCTGTCCTTCACTGGCCCAACCTGCCATTGTCATTGGGCCGACCTATCGTGACATCGAAGACGCACCAAAGCGCTCTGGCACCCGTTACCCTTGCAAGGGCAATGTTGAAGCGGGAGGCAGGAGGTGTAACGCGACCGGTCTGGCGCGGGAGACACCTAGTCTAACGTGGCGACTCATCAGAGCCTCGCTCAGTCGGCCGCCTGTCGAAGCGAAACTCCAGTGCTTCGGCCTTCTCAACGCCAGTAAGGATCAAATCCCCACGAACCCTGACGTCGAGGTTGGTTAGGGGGTCGAAGATAAAGCGGACGCGCAGCTGCCCCGCTCCCTCCTCGAGACCGCTCACGATGGCGAGGAAAAAGTTCTCGTCATCTCGCGCGGCTTCCACCTCGCTGGCGGTCAGGGTGACGTCGTTAGGAATGCCCGCACCTGAACTCATTTTGATCTCGTAGCACTGCCTGAGCTCGTCAATTGCGTCGACCCCTACCCCTCGGGCAGCTCGCAGGTCGTTGAGCTGCTTCACGTCCAACCGCAGAGCACACCGGACTGCATCGAGCGCCATTCGCTCGCGGTCGCTGCTGGGCGGAAGTACGGTCCGGACCTGAGCCGCTCCGGACTGCTCCGGCTTCCCTCCGCCTTTGGTAAACACGCGCGGCTTAGCCGGCCTGCGCTTAGCGAAGACCATGCCGCCAACCGGCTTTGCACCTTCATTTACAATCTCACCCACCGAGGGATCCAAGTCCTCCAGCTCCCGCAGTTTACGAACCTGGATCGCCTGCTTTCCGAGGTGCTGCTGCACGGTGCTTTTCTTCGTTCGGTTTTTCGGCTTGGTGCGCTGCGCGGCCTGCTTCGCCAGCCTTTCAAGACGTTCCTTGCCTCCCCCACGATCCGCGCGCGTCTTGGGCATCACCGCGCCCACCGCCTGCTCACCGGCTGCCGCGCGTGGCCAGATTGACGCCCACGCCCAGGCCGCCTTCTGCCGGTCTCCGGCGAATAGGGATCCGACCGCGGCGCCCGCACCTTCAGCGGTTGCTAGGTCGGCCGCACTCCGGACGATCAGACGCAACGGTTCGCGACCCATATGCGCTCGGGCCGGCAGGACAACTTGGCCTGAGGAGAGAGTAGCGACGATCGAGAGCTGCGGGTCGATCACGACGGGTGCCGCAAGGAGTTCGTCCCAGTCGATGGAGAGTGAATCGAGCAGGACCTGATCCGCCCTGACGAGCTCCTGCCGCAGGAGCGAGACAGCGCCCGCGAAGCTCGGACGTAGCTGCTCGCCTTCCGCCAGCCCGTAGGCTGCCGTCGATGCCGGCTCGAAATCCGAGGGCGTGAGCCGCACGACCCCAAGGGGCTCAAGTAGCGCCTCCACCGAGGAGAACGAGGTGATGCCGGTTCGCCAAACGCGCATCTGCGGAGGCGCGCTCGCAAGGAGAGCCTCCCCTTCGAGTGCGTAAAACGGCCGCTCCGTCGCCCAAGTGCTACCGGTCCATAGCGGGAGCCGCTTCAGCGTTGTGCGCAGCTGGGATGACATCTCGCCGACCTCGGCGGAGATTAGCGTGTAGGCACGGATTGCGATGCCGAGGTCGGCGGAGGATGGCTGACCCAAAGCCATCTCTTTCAGGACGCCAATGGCATCAGCCGCAGTCGGAAGGCGGACCCCCAGCACTTTCCAAAGCGGTTCGAGACCCTCGATGTGCGGCGCGAATGCCCGGCGCTCTCCGAATAGGGCGGGGCCTCGAAAGACCTGCTCCGGCGAATTCCAGTTGCGGCCGACCAGCAGCAGGCCCGGGCCATCCACAGACCCCCGGAATGCGTTTCTCAGCTGCGCTTGAGTCATCCGTCCTTCGGGAACAGCCTCGCTCTTATCCCTCAGCGACGCAGCCAGCAGCTGATAGATCGCGGAGGCGTCCTCGATGACAGACGCCGAGACGGTCTGCTTACGCAATGATTGGAGTCTGGCGACGAGATCCCGCTGCGTTGGGCCGGCCTTCACCCCCAAGGCGGCAAGAATCCCAGAGCGCAGTATCTGACTGTCGAACTTGGCAACTGTGGTGGGTCGTTCACCGGTGCGCGGCGGGCTTCCCGGCACCTGTAGCTGCAGGTCTGCGGGCCGCTGCAGGCCACTCGCGGCGTCGGGCATCCACTTCACGTCGGCCAGTCGCGCAAGCCATGTCGCCCGGATTTCCGTGCTACGGTGCCAGTACCCATTGTATGCGTAGGCTGGTGTTGCCGTCGCGGCTTCGGAGTAGCGACGCTCCCACCCGCGACTAAGCGTGGCGAGGAGCGCCACCGCCCGCTTCCGCCTCAGTTTCACCGCGGCCTTCGCGATGTCTGCGGCCACGGTGTCTGCGTCGGGCGACCAGTGGTCGTCGATCAGATGAGTGTTCCACGCTCCTGCGCGGATGCCTTGCAGCTGTTCCGCCGTTTGCATGGGCCCTATCGGACTAGCCGGAGTCGTATCGCGGGCCCAGAAGACCCTCTCATTGGCCGGCTTCAAGAGCCGCGGTTCGCGTGCGACGCCCCACGCCACGAGAAGTCGCTGGGCCCCGATGGCCGAGCGGCCGGCCTGCTGCTTGAGGAGCCGCGCATATTCGGGATCGACCCACTTGAGGCCCCTTGCACGGCCGGCAGCCTTGGCGAAGCTGTCAACCTCCCGATCGATGGCGGCCGGAAGGTAAGTCTCGATCGGCCGTGCCCAGCCGGTCACGCGCTTCCCATCAGCATCATACCACATGGCCTTGAGTTCAATGCTTCGGCCGATTTTCGGGCCAAGCGCGGCATGTTGGTCACGGGGGAGTTGGGCCCACGCGTCGCGTAGGGCGACAAGGTCGTCGTCCTCCAGCCTCACCGACGCCTTCAGTTCGGCGCCGGTCGCAGGACCGCGAGCAAGCACAGCGAACACGTCCTCGCCCGCGTCGCGGTTATCAAACAAGACGCCGAGCTTTTCGAGCTTCGAGAGGAACGCCGTCGTCGGAGCCTCAGGGTCAAGGTAGGACGAATGAATCCGGCGGGCCAAACCGAGCCGCGTGGCCAGAGCATCAGGGGAAGACCGCCTGACGAGTACCCACGACTCACCAAGCTGCGGCCGTGCGGTCGCTGCGCCATCGTCGAGGAGGATGCTGGGACGAGCTGAGAACTCCAGCGTCAGCCCGTGGCGCTCCGCGAGCGCAGCGAAAGACACATACCATTCCGGCACGCGCTCGCCTTGTCCGTCGATGACTTGGAGCGCATCGGCGACCTCAACGACTTGGCACTGCCCGAGCTCGTCGAGCACCCGTCGCCACCGCCCCTGGGGATCTCGTCCGGAGCGCGGCATCGCAACACCGCTCGGCCGGAGCCGCTCGATGTCGGCCTCCGTTAGCAGCGCTTCGAGCTCTTCGTGCTCATAGGCCAAGTCAGCCAAGGCCCTGGGCCCTGATCCAGTCCCAACCAGAAGCTGTTCGCGAAGATCGTCCTGGCAGTTCGCAACGAGTGTCCGGACTCGGTCCTGCGTCCAACCGTCTCCATCGAGTGCCTCCGCTTCAAGCGGGACATGTCCCCATGACGAGGCGCTGCGCTGGGAAAAGGCTTCCAACGCCGCCCAGGTGACAAGGCGTTCGAGATCGGCAAAGCGCGCGATGTTCCAGTCATTAGGCTGCAAGGTGGACCTAGCAGAGTCTGGATCGAACTGGGCGTTCAAGCCGATCGAGAGGCCGGTTTCAACCGGCAGCGGCATCCGGTCATAAAGGGGCATCGGTCGCGGAGTTGCCAGTGGCACGCAGATCCCAATGGGCGTGCTGGAACCGGTCGCCTTGTTGGACCGCGTCTCGTGAGGCCCAACCGAGCGACGGGTGGAGTAGCGCTGATAGAACGTCACATCTGTCTCATTGGCCGGCGCAAGAACCCTGACCTCCGCGATATCGACCGCTGCAGTCTCGCCATCGAAATCGATCTCTCCGCTACCGGACGGGGTTACTGCGATGGCGAAATTGAGATTTTGGGCAGGGTCTTCGAGGTTTATGAACTGAACCCTCCGGATGCTCTTCAGGAAGATGAGAGAGTGGACATCCAGCGCCCGCACCGCTGCGGCAACCGCCTCGCCAGAGACTGCCGTGAGGAGGGGGATTACGAGCATCGTGTGACGCAGCGCAGCGTCGTAAACGTTTTCAACGTCAGCCTCGGCCTCACACGGCTCCGGACCGTCGTCTCCCATGATGAAGTGGAAGGGCGGAGCGTGCATCTCAATTGGACCGCCGAGCGAGGTAATCGTGCGTTGACCGATGCCAAACCGACCGGAAGCCTCGGGATCGTCATCCTTGGTTGAAAGCCAAGGTAGCAGCATCGCACCGACGTTCGCCAACGTGACGGGCGATCCGTCATGGACGATAAGGAGCTCTGGCCGGGGCGACGTCCTATAGGCGATGCGCAGGGAAGCTGCACCAAGGTCGTCTGCGTTCTGAAGGCACTCCACCAGGCCTTGGAAGGGTCGTGGGCTTAGGGTGCTGGCTCCCTTGCCTGCCCCGCGCATGCTTGCACGGAACATCGACGGCTGCGCGGCGATCATCTCGCCGAGACGGCCGATCGCAGCACGCGCCCAGTCTAGTGAAGGGTTGAGGGGCACCCAATCGCGATCATCCCAGTAGTCCGCGAGTCGGTTCGCTGCGGCCCTTCCGTCAATCTCCTCCCCGCTGGCCTCAATCGTCGCCACCACGCCCCCGCCTTTCTGCCCCGACCAAACCTATCGCAGTGGCTAGCCAGTATGCAATCTCATCCACTTAGGACGGGCAGGTCTCGTGAGAATGCAAATACCCGAGATGAAAAAGGCAAACCTAGACGCGCCCTGCGGCGGCGGGGCAGGGCTCCGATTAGGGGTGCCATCGGATCGCTACGGCTGCGGCCGCAGCATTGCGGCAAAGCTGCGCCACCAAAATCTCGGCTACCCAGCGCCGTCTGTTGCGGCTGCCGCCGAGGACGAGGTAATGAGCTCCCCGGCGATCAACACGAAACGTCGCGACGCCGGAGTTATAGTGCGCGATCTTGTTTAGTGCCTCGCGCAGCGTCAGCGGCCCACATCGAGCATGGCCCTTGTCGATCCGGGCAGCGTCGATCATGGCAGTCTGCTCGGCGGCGGTGACACGCTCAACGAGAACTCCCGTGGGAACTCGCATGTAGCTGTCGGCAAGGTAACCGTCGTCCTGCTCCCCGCGAAGTATCTCGAAGATTGCTGCTAATGCGTCCCACGCGCGCGTTGAGGCCTGGTGCATCCGAGCAGCGTCGCCGGTCACGAGGCTCCGCTTAAAAATCCTGGACGCGTGACGGACCGCGGCCAAGTGGGGCTTCACACGTCTCCCGCGAGGAATGATCTCAAAATGACCCACTTGAGATCTCATGGATCAACCGCCTCCTACGTGCCGCTGCTGTGCCCTCTTTACAGTAAGAGCCTTTCGAATTGCCCCGCCATAGAGGAAGCGAACGGTTCGCTTGACGATGAGCGTCGCGTGCGGCCATCTCGTCAGGGGGCACCCGCGCTCGCTTCTCCACCGAATCCTGTTGCATCAATCAGCAGGTCTCACGGACCGGCGACAAACTCACTTTAGCCTGTGACAAGATATAGAGGCCTCCGAGATGCTAAATGAGCGCCGAGCGGAGATGGCCGCACGTTGGCCAGAGGCGACTGGCGGCTTTCCAGCGACTCGCTAGCAAAACCGTCGGCCAACTATAGAGCCGAAGCGATGCCCGACGGCGCTGCAACGTCCAATGTCAGCTGTTCTCGTCGCGCGAGATCCCATTCCGCGTCAAAATTTGCGTGTCTGTTGAGTGCGGCGTAAAGCCCCGCTGCGATGACGAGCTCGGGAAGCCAAGCCACGTCGACCCCGCCGATCGCTGCCGAAATCGGGCCGGTGAAATGGCCCGGCAAGCTGAAGAATGGGACACCCGCGAGCAGGCCGAACGCGTAGGAAACGAGACCGCGGGCGTTCCACACACCGTAAATGCCATGCGGCTTTTGCAGTTCCGTCACTGCGTAAAGCCGTCGCCGAAGGAGGAAATAGTCGACGAGGTTGATCGCGCTCCATGGCGCCAGCACATACAGCATCACCGTGAGCCCCATGTAGAGCGCCCCAATCGCATTTTCGTTCAGGGCATAACTGATCGCAAGCCAGATGCCGGCTAGAAGGAGAATCGCAAGCAATCGGCCCGACCTTGATCGACGTACCGGTCTGAAGACATCCACCGCAGTTAAGAGGGTCAGCATTCCTGAGTAAGCATTCAGGCTCATCGCGGCCGCCAGCGCGCAAACGGAAATTGCAACCGCGATTGTCCCGCCAAGGGGAGCGATCTGATCACCAGCGACCTTCAACGCAACCATGCCATCAACTGCGCCGATATGAACTGCGAGCCACGCTCCCAAGGCAATAAGCCAAATCGACGAAAGCGACGCGCCTAGGTACACGCTCATGATCAGCGAACCCCGGGACGTCTCGCGTGGGAGATAGCGGGTGTAATCGGACACATAAGGTGCGAACGTGATGTTGTAGCTTGCGGTAACCGCGAATTGGGACGCAAACGCCAGCCAGGAAAAACCCACTGCCGGTGTCGCGGTAGACTGAATCCACCCGCTCGCTAACGAGAATGTGATAACGACGAAGACCGGTACGCTGATCCAGAACAGCACCTGAAAGATCCGGTGCAGCCAGTCGTGACCGTAGATCGCAAGGACTACTGCCAAACCGCTGATAACAATACCCACCCCGACTGGCGGCAACTGGACCAACGATCCTATGCCTTGGCTCACTAACATCGTGTCGACGATGTTGAAGGTCAGAAACGTGAAGAGACTGGCTGCAAGCGGAACAAGGACGCCCTTGAAACCGAATTGCGCTCGAGATTGAATAAGTTGAGGCAATCCCAGATCCGGGCCCTGGCTGGCATGAAGCGCCATGAACACTGTCCCGAAGAGCATGCCCGCCACGCTGGCCGCAATAGTCGGGCCGACGGCCAGGCCCTGCGAAGGGCCCACAAAACCGATCGCGATCGTGAAGAAATTGAAATTGCCAAGAAACCAAAAGAGCGCCTGTTGCCACACACGGCCGTGGCGCTCGTTCGCAGGCACGTAGTCGATCGAACGGACTTCAATTGCCCGATCCCACCCTTCATCCGTTTCTGCCATATATGATCCTCGAGTCAGCCGCATTCAGTCGCCGATAAGCGTGAATTCATGTTCGGGGTATCGGTTGTACAGGACGGCCCGTCGGGAAACGGGCGTGGGCAGTAGGTCGTCGAGCCATGACAACACCGTGGTGGTGTCGAACTTCCGACACGAGAAAACATCGAGGCTGAGGTCGGCTCGGTCAGCCGTCTGCCGGACCCGCAAAGATAGATGCGAGGTGGTTATGCCGACGATAGCATCATAGGCCGTGCCGTCGATTCCGACGTGATCCTGATGCATCACCGGGGTCATGCAACGCATCTTCAGGCGCTCGACTAAGCGCATCAAGGATTGGTCCAGGTCCTGGGACCTGAGACTGCGCCGGCGAACCGGGCCGGACTGGTCGACGAGAAGGTGAAGATGGTCGCCAGGACCTAGGCCAGTTTGCTTGCCAACCCGCCTCTTCAGATCGTCATGCAGGATATCGTGTCGAAATTCTGCGGTTGGCTGCGTCCGAGTTGCGAGAACGACGCGCCATCCGACTGGCGCCCAAAATTCCTCAACCGCGGCAAGGGCTCGCTGATCATCGATCGTTCCGATCCCAAATAAATCGAGTTGCAGCAACGTGGGCTTTGCCACATCCCAATGATGATAGGTGACATGACCTACCCTCCCCATCCGAAAGGCCGTCCAGCCGGTGTTCCCACGAGGAGTCGAATAGACAAGGGATTCGGCGAAAGCTTCCGGGCCGATCAGCGTGCCTAGGTCAGACAGCAATCTCAGCTGGGACTGCGGATTTAGCAGATCGCTATCGGCTTGTGGGCCGTCGGCGGTCAACAGGAGCTGACTGGACGGCCAAAGCGTAGAACCGGGCGCGGGCTTAACCACGATCTTTCTTGCCCCCGCGAGGTGGAAAGGACCTGACGTCGAAAACGAGCGAGAAGGCGATCGACATCAGGGTCTCCACGTGGTTTCGACTGAATTGTAAAGCGCGCGGAACACAACGTTTCGTTTCATCACTACAAAAACGATGTTTGAGAGCATCATCTGAAACGTGAGGGCGCCTGACGCAAACTCGACCGAAAGATCCGCGATCGGCGAGTTTGCGCCGTGCATCCAGGCAAACGACCACTCTGCCAAGAGGTAAAACGCTACCAGCGACACTCCCATGAACATCGGGATTGTGACAAACCAAGCAGATGAAGCTGCGATGTAGGTCTCGGAGTGCGACGCGTTGAACATGGCCACGGAATAGTCCATGCCGATGAACAGCAGGGCGAGCATCCAGACGCACCCGAAATACCAGCAGTAGGTTGAGGCATACCTGGCGTGGTCAGCGACAAGTTGCGCTACCCGCTGAGCTTCAAGGACAGGAGACCTTGCGACAGTGATCGAGTAAGCGTCCTGCGTTAGCTCCTGGAGGTGCGTGGTAGCATCACGGTGGAGCTGGAGGGCTGCGCCGACCAGATGGAACCAGTTATAGGTGGCGAAGGCAAAACAAAGCGTTCCTGCCACCAACAACGTCAACGCAACAATTGCCTCGCTTTGGTCGTGCCCCTCGGCTCGGGCACCTGTAACCGTCAGGTCGTCCCATATCCGACGCGTTTTCAAGGGATTCGCTCCCATTCGCCCCGCTTTAGAGAAGCCCAGTTTTAGCATGCGCCAAGTGTAAAAGCCGTAGGTCAGATAAAGCAGGAGCATCGTGCTCAGTAGCCCGACCGCATCCCAAGCGGCAGAATGCAGGACTTTTGGAAGTGCCGCGACGCAGAGCGGCGATAACCCAGTTACCCAAAGGAAGGCCTTATACCGTTTCCCGATGGTCGGATTTGCGTAAACCTCCGGGTTTCTCGTAGCTTCGTGCGCGGCAAATGTCGCGACGGCCAGCGGCAGGTCGTTCCGAGGCCGTGACGACATGGCGTCGATATAGGCAATGACGTTTTCCGCCGCCTGCACTAGGTCGCGGACGACTCCATGCTCTTGGGATTCATCCGTAGACTCCCTAGGCGGGGGCGCACCTCCCTGCGTCGCGTCGACCACCCTGCCCCCCCGGTTCGGTGTACTATCAGCATCTTCGGGATGTAAACATGCCCAATACATTGCTCGAGTCAAGGCAGCCGGCGACTGCCTCCATTTTGACGCGAGTGAGCACTAACCTTGCTTATTGTCCATCACCCATGTCACCGGACTGTCCTGCGACACTCGATATCGATCGATCACCTTGAAGTTGAATCTGCGGTAAAATTGCAAGTTTGACGCGTCTGCGGTCTCAAGGACGACTCTTCGGTTAAGCGCTTTGCTGCGTTCAAGATGACTCCCTAGCAGTCCGCTACCAAGGCCGTGCCTTTGCATGTCGGGCCTGACCGCCAAGAGAAAGAGATAGTCGAATGGTCCTCCGCCGTGATGGCCATCGCTGGCAAGCTGGAATCTGAAAAGGCGGTGAGCGGCTCGCGGCCCAAGTTCACGCCGAAATCGCTGCAACGCTGGCCGTCCGTCAGCCGCAGTAAAGAGGGGCAGCTGTTCAGAGGCCAGCCATACGGCAATGGCATTGCCATCAGCCGCCGTCTCGATGTCGAATTTTTCCGCCGCCGGGAGCGCAAAAAGAGTGCGGAACAGAGATATAAGGCGCGTTTGCGCCGAGAGATCTTTGCCGACCAGCCACTGCGCCAGCGGATAGCCGTGGAATGCGGCCGCGAGCACCTCTGCCTGTCTATGGGTTTGCGCAAGTGCCAAGGCGGGGGCCTTATGTCCTACAGCTGATCCTGTCGAGGCTCGGGCGCTCGGCAGAACTTGGCCTAATGGCGGGGTGCCCAAGAACGCAACAGTTGCGTAAGCGATTGCGGGGGCTTGATCAGAATCGTTTTCGAAAGGCCTAACTGCCACCAGCCTCAGGCAGACTCTGTCAAAAGAAGCGGTCGCCGGCCTTCGCGCAGCGAACGGCAGAAAAATCTCAGAGTGGGGCCGCTCGCGCACTCAGGATCTCTGAGATGAATGTACGGCAGCTATTGAATTGGGAGGGGCGTTTCTGAGCGGCGACACCTAGCGCGAAGCGGTTGATCGCTGCGCCCTGGTGCGAGTGTTGCGTTGCGCAAAAGCTGGCTTCCCTTTTCGTTGCGAGCCCCTTAGCCTGCAATCGCCCACTCAAAGGTGGGTCGAGGCGTGGAAACCTCGCTATTAGAGCCGGTCATCGACCTTAGGTTGACCGGGTGGCGGACGCGTATGTCCAGGCCATCCGGCTAAAGGCGTCCGCGCCTGTCTAATAGCAGGTTTCCAACATCCGGTTCCTGAAGGGCCGGCATCGCCTCGAAAACGAGGAGATGCCGCCGGCTGTCCGTCGGTCGGCTTGCGAGGAGAACGGCTGCGTGACCATCATCAACAAATGCACCCTGCTTTCGAGAAGATCGGGTTCGCGAGCTGACCAGGATCGCGCCCGATCACCGGGCACCCTCCTGCTAAGTTCAGCGCTGCTGCTGTCCGCATGTGGGGCATCCGATGCCACTGCGAAGGACCCCAAAGAGGCGGTCAGTAGCACTAACAGAGCGTATTCCGTCGCCGGGATTGAGCTTGGAATGACGGCGGATCAGGTTAAGTCGGCGGCACTGAAGGCCGGCTATCGCCTCTCCAGCGAAACGCCCGGCCGGGATTGGGCGCTGGAGCTCGAAAGCGCAGCAAGCGGACCAAGCCCGCATTTCGGAAACCCGCTGAGGGGCATCCGGAGTCAGGAATTCGCGAAGGACGGCCAGATGATCACCGTCAGCTACCTGGCGATGCCGCAGAGGTATGTGGCCTGGAGCGTGAGCTATTCGGCTGGCCCGGCCATTGTCTCCTTGGACAACGCCGTGAACGAGATGACGAAGAGGTACGGCAAAAGCTCATTCGCGAATACGGCCGGACACTGGGCGCAATGGTGCTCCGCTGGAGTTCGATCCCCGCAGCAGTGTCTCAGGCAATCTTTTTTGTCGGTGAACGAGAGCCCGAATGGCGTCTCAATGCACGCGGAAAACCCAGGGCTCCGTGATGAGCAAAAGCGTCTTCTCCTCGAGCATGCTGGGAAGAAACCGAGTTTCTAAAAGCATCGCCTTTCCATCCTCGACCTTTGGGACCGGCTCGGACCGCCAGCACTCGTATGTCGTCGCATAAAATCCGAGCTGTTCCGCCAGCGCGGCCAGCTTAGAATACTGATAGAGCAGCACATCCACCTCAGGAGCGGAGCCGATTTGAATCACGCAGAGGGCGTGTTTGAACCCCACCAGCATTTGCCTGAAGTCCCGCTTCTCGCGAAGCGGCACATGGATGAGCAGGCGCAAAGGGTGCCTCAAGAGCAAGACCCCCCTGCAGCGCACGCCACATCCACCAGTGCCGCACAGACACCGCCGCTCGGCGCTGGGTAGGCTGCCGCCAAGCGCCGTTCGGTGGGGGGACCGGGTTCACTGGAACCTCGTGAAGGCAGATACCTCTTCGAAACTTGGCCCCAATGCCTTCGGCTTCGCGTGCACGGAATAGACGTTCGCAGCCAACCAGAACTCCTCCGGCGTGCGATCATGATCAGGCACCTCGCGCCACCAGACCTTCCGACCAGCGTCCCAGCGGTAACCGCGGACGCGCAGCAGATCCTTCACGCTGAAATCTGCACCTATGGCACGAACAATCCAGCTGGGCTGGGCCGCCTTCGCCGTCAGAACGGAGAGAGCGGTGCGCCCGTCGTCGAAACGGTGACGCAGCAGCTGAATAACGGCATCCACGTCAGCTCCGGCACGATGGCCATCGTGGAACCATCCTGCCTGCATCAGGAGAAAGCCGAGCTTACCGCCTACGAATCCCCTAGACCGCCAGTCGATCTCCTCCATTGAGCATGCCCAGGCGAGACCCGCCGCATCGGGAAGCCGGGCCTCAACCCACTGCCGGTCGAAGCGGGCATGGTGAGCGATGACCAGGGTAGCGGTGCCTAGAAGGCGCACAGCCTCATCGTCATCGATTGCCTGCCCCTTCAGATCAGCGTCGGTGAGGCCTGTGAGCCGAGAGATTTCCGGCGGGATGTTTCTCCCAGGATCTTCCAGCCAACTGTAGGGGCGGTCGATATTCAGGATAACGCCATGACGGTCGTATCGAAAACGCCTCAGCGCGAGTTCGATGATGCGATCGGCAGAATGGTCTAGTCCCGTTGTCTCAACGTCGAGAGCGATCCCGACGAAGGGTGCGTCAGCGTGATTACCCTCGCCTGTGAACCCCTCGCACACTTCAACGCGCTTCAGGAGTCGGCAGTCCTCCGTGAGAGTTGGTGGGGCAAACCCGTTGGGTTTTCCGTTGCTCATGTCGCAAGCTCCCTCGCCCGCGCTCACCGTCATGGGACGGGAGCACGGAGCGTCACTTCTGGTCAGGGGTTTGGTTCAGGCCTCGAGGCGGTGCTCGATAGTGACCGCGAAGGCCGCGTGTTTCGGCGTCGCGCACTCTCGCTCAACCTTGCGAAGCACCTTTGCGACAGGCGCTGGCACCAGGGCGAGGACCAGGGGAGCTGCGGAATCAAAGCCAGCGCAGATCTCCGCACGCTCAGCGGCAGCCAAGCCAAATTTTTCTTGAAGCCTGACCCGGAAATCGTCCGCGGAGGCCGCCACCGAGGCGTGGAACGCCTGGAGCATCGTTCCAGAGGACGAGCAAAGCACACTCGCCGAGTAGAGCCTCAAGCGCGCTACCGCTCGCGAGGTGGCGGCGCCTCGGGTGGGCTGGCCTACCACATAATCTTCTATGGGATCATCCAACAGGCTGTCGATCTCATCCGGGTCGGCGTCTAGCCCCAGCGACAACCCGTGCAGCAGCAGTGCGCGCATGAAGTGTTCGCGCTGGAGACATGCCTCGAAAGCGGTCGAGCCGCCGAACATCCGGCGTGGCGCCAATAGCCACGCCATCGGATCGTGGGGTGCGGCCTCGCGCTGAAAACGGGCTCCTGTCTCAGCTGCAACCAGCGCCAGCCGACACAAGCCTCGGCTCGACGTGATTACGACGTCGTCGAATGGCGAGTCGGGGTCCAGCGGGTCACCGGGGTTACTCCTGGTGGCGGGCGCTGGTGCTCCGGCCGCAGTCGGCCGGGAAATGGTCATCGCATCCATGGCGAACTCCATTGTTGCCTGTGGTCCGAGGCCGGCGCTTGGCAACGAGAGCAGCACGGCCGAAAATCCAGATATGGGGCCGTTGACGATAGTTCAACGGTTCTCGAACCATCGAAGCGATTTAATCCAAAATAGACCTAATATACCCCCTTCAGCTCATTGACGTTGCAAATAGTTCGGTTATTCTAGAGGTATGGAAAAGATGATGGCCATGCAGATGATGAGCGCGCTCGCCCAGCCCACCCGCTTGAGCGTCTTCACCATCCTTGCCGGTCAGCAGCCGGGCGGCCTTTCCGCGGGCGATATAGCCGCTCGGTCAAAAACCCCGCCGAACACGATGTCCGCACACCTGGCGATCCTCAACAGGGCTGGCCTGGTCACTTCCTCGAAGCAGGGCCGGGTCGTGACCTATACCGCCTGCCCAAGCGCAGTCCGGGACCTCTGCGCGTTCCTCAGAAAGGCATGTAGCTCGACCTAGTAGTCCAGCGGCTCGGGTCCCTGGGCGACGCAGTGGAGGAAACGGCCGCAACCTGGTGCTCAGGGCCGATCTCATTTTCCTGCTCTGCACCACCGCAAACCGCTGACGGCGGCAATCGAACGCGCTAGGATTAACCTTCAAGGACGGAACACATGACCAAGCAAAAGCTCGAGACCGGAGACGTCCGCATGAAGCGCATCTACGACGACGTCCGGGACATCTACCTGAGCGACGAACGCCCTTGGGTTGTCGGCTATTCCGGCGGCAAAGACTCAACCACCGCTCTTCAGCTGATCTGGTCTGCGATCTCCGCGCTACCGCCCGAGCGGCGCCAGAAGAAGATCTACGTGATCAGCTCCGACACGTTGGTCGAGACCCCCGTAGTCTCGCGCTACATAGACATATCGCTCGAGCGCATCGCCGCGGCGGCCGTCGAGCAGGACATGCCGATCATCGCGCATAAGGTTGTGCCCGAGGTCGACAAGAGCTTCTGGGTGAATCTCATTGGGCGCGGCTACCCCGCTCCATCGCGCCGCTTCCGCTGGTGCACCGAGCGTCTGAAGATCGAGCCGGCCAACGACTTCATCAAGAGCCGCGTCGCTGAGTTCGGCGAGGTTGTCATGGTGCTTGGCGTCCGTAGCCAGGAGTCCGCCACCCGGGCCCAAGTCATGTCGCTGCACAAAATCGAGGGATCGCGTCTCTCCCGCCACTCATCTTTGCTCAACGCGTTCGTCTACGCGCCGATCGCAGACTTCTCGACCGAGGACGTCTGGACCTACCTGCTCCAGAACCCGTCGCCTTGGGGTAACGACAACCGGGACCTTGTCGCGATGTATCGGAACGCCACGTCGGGCGAGTGCCCGCTGGTCGTGGACACCTCGACGCCCTCGTGCGGCAACTCCCGCTTCGGCTGCTGGGTCTGCACCGTCGTCGAGCGCGACAAGGCCATGGAGGCGATGATCGACTCTGGCGAAGAGTGGATGACCCCACTTCTCGAGTTCCGGGACAAGCTATCGGAGACGCAGAATCCGGCCCGCAAGCTCGAGTTCCGTGACCACCGACGGCGCACGGGCAAGGTGTCCTTCATCGGCGAGACGGATCGGCCGATGCCGGGTCCTTACACCATGGAGTTCTGCCGCACCTTACTGCGCGGATTACTCGAGACCCAGCGCCAGGTCGCAGCCGAGGCACCGGTCGGCGAGGCCCCGATCCTTATTCACGAGGCTGAGCTCCATGAGATCCGACGTCTTTGGCGATCGGAGCGCGGCGATTGGGCCGACTCGGTTCCCCGAATTGTGTGCGAAACGCTCGGTCTCGACCGCGACTGGGTAGAACCAGTTTGGGTGTCAGAAGACGCCGTGGCGTTTACAGCGGAGGATGGCGAACTGCTTAATACGATCTGTGCTGAAAACGACGTGCCGACCGAGCTCGTCATGCGCCTGATCGACATTGAGCGTGCGTCGCATGGCCTCAAGCGCCGGCACGCCGTGCACACCCGCATTGAGGATGCCTTCAAGTTCGAATGGCGCGACCTGGATACGCTCGTGGCGGAGCGACGGCTCAGCCTGGGGGTGGAGGTTCCGGCGGTCCAGGTCTCGGAGGAAGCGACCGTAATCGACGACGAGGCGGAAATGCCCTTCGAAGCCGAGGAGGACGCACGATGATTTTGCGTTCGATCGAGGTCGAGAACTTCGGGCTCTACTCCGGGCGGCAGGTGCTGGACCTGGTGCCGCGGCGTCAGGGCGGAGCTGAAAGGCCGGTGATCCTATTTGGAGGCCGCAACGGGGCCGGCAAGACCACGCTGCTGGAAGCCGTGCGCCTGGCGCTCTACGGGCGCCGCGCGCTCGGCCACAGGGTCGGCCAGACTGAATACGAGGAACACCTCCGCTCGCGGATGCACGTGGGCGCAGGCGGGCAGCCTGCAACCACAACCTCCGTTGGCCTAGAGTTCGACTACGCGGAGGGCGGCGTTATCCAGCGCTACCGTGTGATCCGCCGTTGGACGGCGAAGGGCGCCAAGGCTGCCGAAACGCTGGTGCTCGAGAAGGACGGCAAGCCGGTCAAGTCTGTTCCGCGTGAGGAGTGGCACCACTTCCTCCAAGAGCTGATCCCGCCGGGGGTCTCCCAGCTCTTCTTTTTCGACGGCGAGAAAATCGCCGACATCGCCCGCGACGACGTCGACGAGGGACTGGCCGAGGCGGTGCGCGGCCTGCTTGGGATTGAACTCGTGGGGCGCCTGCGCACGGACCTCGGCCTCTTCCTCGCCCGACGCGGCAAGCGAGACGACTCAGTGAGTGCCGCCAAGCTCGAGGAGGTGGTTCGCGAGGAGCCACGTCTCGATGAACGCATTGCCGACGCACAGGAGCTGGTCGCCGAACTCACGTCCCGGAGGTCCGACCAGGCACGCCTTGCCGCCAACATCCGCGCCCGCTTTACCGCAGAGGGAGGGGATGCAGCTAATCAGCGGGCAACACTCGAGGCCGCACGGGATGAAACCCGCCACCAAATCGCCCGCCGCGAGAACGAGCTTCGGGAATTGGCGAACGGCCTGCTTCCGTTCGCGATGGCGCCCAAGCTGGTCGGGCGCGTTAGCGAAACCCTTGCAAAGTTCGGTTCTGGATCCACCGCGGAAGCTGACGCGCTCCGCGATCGACTAAGTGCTTGGCGTGCGAGCGGTGAGCCCCCCCGTGCCGCCACCTGGCGCGACAGCCATTGGCGCGACCTCGAGCTCTTCTTGTCGAAAGACTCCACGCCTGTGAATAGCGGGAAAGGGGATGCTCTCGCGGGATTGGAAGTGGGTGAGCGCAGCGCCCTGTTGGCTAGACTGCACGAAGTCCGCGACACAACGACACCACGTGCAGCCTTGCTGGCGAATGAGCTGGACCGGCTCACGGGACGACTCAGGGAGGTGGAGGCCAACCTGGTGCGAGCCTCAGGAGGCGATGCCGGCATCGTGCTCGACGAGATGGTGCTCGCGGAGCAGCAGGTCGGCGCGATCGAGGCCGAGCTGCGTGCGAGAACGGAAGAGCTGCGGCAGCTTGAGTATCGACGCTCCACGCTTCGCCGAGACCGCGAGCGTTTTCTGAAGGCGCAGGTCGAGGCAGAGGCAGTCGAGGGGCGCGCGGCCCTCGCCGGCCGCGTTGGGCGGGCGCTGCAGCAATACGAGGAGCGCCTGCTCGAGACGAAGCTCGCCCAGCTCCAAGGGGAGTTCGTCAGCCGCTTCAACCACCTCGCGCGCAAGAGCGGCTTCGTCGCCGACGTGCGGATCAATCGCTCGACCTTCGCGACGACGCTCATCGATCGTAATGGACGCGAGATACCGAAGGCCCACCTTTCTGCGGGAGAGAAGCAGGTCTACGCGATCGCAATGCTCTGGGCGCTAGCGCGCACCAGCGGCCGGGCACTTCCCATGATCATCGACACGCCGCTCGCACGCCTCGACTCTGAGCACCGCACAGCAATCGTGGAGCGGTATTTCCCGGAGGCGAGCCACCAAGTGATCGTCCTGTCGACTGATACCGAGGTCGACCAGCCTCTGCTCGACAAGCTGATGCCAGCGGTGAGCCACATGTATCGCCTCGATTATGACCCGGCCAATCGCGCAACCAGCGCGCATGCTGGCTACTTTTACGACGAGGAGCCGACCGATGCGGTTCAACAAGCTTAAGATTTCCGCCGATGCGACCAGCCGGCTGCGCTCCATCCGACAGAAGACCGGCCTTACGCCCAACCTACTCTGCAGAATCGCGATCATGCTCTCCCTAGAGGCGGGTCCGATCGGCACGCCCGAGTCGCTCGACGACGAAGGCCAAGAGTTTAACGCTTACACGCTCACAGGCGACTATAACGGGCTGCTGGGCGCGATGCTGCGCTTCGTTGAGGAGGAGGCTGAGGGCCGCCGGCTCGAAAATGATGAACTCCTCCTTCGGCTCCGGGCACACATCCAGCGCGGTGTTGGCACCCTGTCGGTGCGCGCTAAGGGTCCGGCCGACCTCGCCCGGCTGGCGATCGCGGCATGACCGCTCCCGGGCAGGCAGGCCCGATCTACCTCGACCACAACGCCACCACCCCGACGGACCGACGGGTTGTGGACGCGATGCTGCCCTACTTCACGGAGGTCTTCGGCAACCCCTCCAGTGTGGAGCACGTGCACGGCAACCGTGCGCAGGCCGCGGTGGCAAAGGCACGTCAGCAGGTCGCTGCACATCTTGGGGCGCGCGACAATGAAATCGTTTTCACCGGGAGCTGCACTGAGGCGAGCAACATCGCGATCTTGGGGGCAGCACGAGCCCGACCGGATCGCCGCCACGTCATCACGTCGGCCGTAGAGCATCCCGCGGTGCTGGAGCCCTTCCGACAGCTCAGACGCGAAGGCTTCGAGGTTTCGATCATTGGGGTGAACGAGCACGGCCGCGTCGATCCAGGCGAGATCGCCGCCGCGATCCGGGGTGACACTGGTCTGGTTTCGATCATGGGCGCCAACAATGAGGTCGGCACCATCCAGCCAGTCGGCGCCATAGGAGAGCTATGCGACACCCGCGGCGTCCTTTTCCACACCGACCTCGCCCAGGTGCTGGCGCACCGCAAAGTTGACGTCGCGGCTGAGCACATCCACCTGGCGAGCATTTCCGGACATAAAGCCTACGGTCCAAAGGGGGTCGGGGCGCTCTATGTGCGGTCGCGGTCGCCTCGGGCCAAGCTGGAGCAGACCGTCTGGGGCGGCGGACAGGAGCGGGGCCTGCGGTCGGGAACGCTAGCGGTTCCGCTGATCGTAGGCCTTGGCGAGGCGCTTGCGATCGTCGGACGCGAAGGGCCTCGCGACGCCGCGCGGCTGACCAAGATGTGCACCGAGTTTACCGAGCGAGTGCTTCAGGAAATCGACGGCGCAGTCGCCAACGGACACCCGATCGAGCGCATTCCGGGGAACACGTCCTTGTCGATAGCTGGGGTCGAGCCGTTGGCGCTGATGCACCGTCTCAACCAGGTGGCGAGCTTCTCGGCGTCAAGCGCGTGCGCGACCGACAAGGTCGAGACAAGCCACGTCCTTCTGGCGATGTTCGGCAACACGCTGCGAGCCCGACAGGCGTTCCGGGTCTCACCTGGTCGACTCACCACCGCCGCCGAGATGGACACCTTCGCAGCAGCACTCGTTAACGCGGTGAGGGAGCTTCGCCGGTTCGCCGCCTAGCCCCCGCGGCTCCGACAGAACGCAGGACGGCGCGTGCGCAGCGCACTAGGGCCGGCCGATACCCGTCGCATCCTCGATTGCACGCCGGATTAGGCTTCGGCCGGATCCAGAGGCATTGCGGAACTCGGCCTCCGAGAAGTCGATATCGCCAGCCCCCGCGATTGCGTCGCTGAACGCCTTCGCACTGATAACTCTAGTAGAGTAGGCGTTGGCAGCCAGGAGCCGCAGAATGTCGAACAGGGCCTGCACCCCCACCGTCTTCGTGATGAACGAGTTAGGCTTCGCATTGCGCCAGAACACCTGTTCGCAGGCCAGAAGGAAGTTCTTCACCAGCTGGTAGATGACGGCGTCCTCCTTCTCCAAGAACGCGGACCGGAGTGGCGATCGGTCACGTCGGGCTTTCTCACGGAAAAGGACTGATCGAGGGCCGCGGACAGGCGTGAGCATGGCGTTCGCATCTGCCTTCGGGTTGCTGGTAATGAGCCTCAGGATGCCATCGACGATGACTGCCGTGGAGACCTTCCAATCACTCCCCGAGAGCAGGTTAATCAACGCATTATCCTTGCGGGGAGCAATTGAGATGCGGCCCTCCAAAGGGGAATCCTTTTCGGCACCAAGCCTCCGAGTGAGATAAACTGCAAGTTTGTCTGGCGCCCAATATTCGGGCTCCTCGTCCTCGATGTTGTAGCCGAACAGCTCGTAGGTCAGGCTCTTGTCTACGCGCTTTTGGTTCGAGTTGATCGTTGCGAAAAGCTGCGCCTGGAACGGTCGGGGAAGGTCCATGTAGATCGCACAGCTTAGGTCCATATCTAGCCTTTTCAGAACCTGGGCGTAGGTAAATCCCCAGAGCCTGTGCTGGCCGTCGATGACGGCTGCGAGCTGCGCCGCTGTAGGTATGCGTAGCCAAGAACACCCGTTGGCATCGTCCCTGACGGTCCAGCGGCGGTCCTCACGCAGACTCGAAGCGGCCGCAATCTCCCCGTCGGTCGCTCCGGGCAGCACGGACATTGCCGCCTCGACCTCAGGAGCCTCCTCGACGAGGCCATCATCAGGCCGGATGTTGGCCGCGAGGATAATTGCGTTCGGGAACGCTGAATCATCCCGATCGATGTAGCGGCCAATCTGGGTCAACCGCTTCTGCTGCTGCTCCCGCTGCGTGCCTTCCAGGTGGTACGGTCGCGTTGTGTCGCTAGTTGAGACAGCCGTCAGAACCTCGCTGAAGCCCACTGAGAGAAGCAGCCGGGCCGGCAGCTTGGCAATGTAGAATGAGCCAAGGGGCTGTTCCACGAGTATCGCGGGTGCCTCATAGGGATAAGTTATCATTGCCCTCATCCTCAGAGCTGAAACTGGTTGAGGGCGTCATCGCCCAGGAGCGGCGCGGTGGGATCAGGATCCCCTGTGGCGACCTGCGGGGGGGGCTCGTCGCGAAACGACTCCTCATCCGCATTCACGATCCACCAACAGGCGAGCGACGCAGCGCTCGCCGCGAGCCCGATCAGTATTGCCGCCCAGTCAAGCAGGGTGCCCGAAAAGACAAGAGCGAAGGCGAGAGCGAGAAAGGCCGTGCCAACCAAGTGGCCAAGCGCCCTCAGGCTTCGGAGAGAATCGGAAATCGCCAGCTGAAGGATCGTTGAGCCGAGTATGGCGGGGAAATATGTAGCGATCGCTGTCCTCAAGGCTGAGGCCGACCCGTGCTCTGGTCCCCAGCCGAACACAAGCTTGAAGAACTCAAGCCATACGCCGGCCGCGGCGAAGACCAGAAAGCTTGCTATAAAAAAGATCGCAAAGGTCGGGTGGCCTCGCGGGGCCCTCCAACGCCGTTTGATTTCGGCACGGAGCCGAGCGTAGCCGTCATACTCACCGGTGTCGGCCGTCTCCGCCATCACTCGTGCTCCCCGGTCCAAATAGCAGCATATCTGACGAGCAGGTCCTCCAGCTTGGCAGGCGCGATCATCTCCTCCTCGATGCGTGCGAAGCCACCAACCGCATACCGATTCAATCGCTCGCTCCCGGTCGCGCTTAGTCCCGTCGGGTTAGATGGATCCAACAGCAGGACCATCTGTCCCTCGACACTCGCCTTGTTGCAAAGGTCGATAGAGTTGCGCTCGAGCTCCGCGTCGATCAACAGACCGGCGATATAGTCAGCCTGAGCCTTGTAGTCCTCCGGGTAATTGTCGAGGAACCGGTCGCCCTCAAGTTCGTCGCCAGGGCCGAGGCGGCGGGCGTCCAGCCCAAGCAGCAAGCACACATAGTAAGTGTCGAACATGATGTAGCGAGAGCCCGAAACGGTGCGCTCCGTGATCGTCCGGAAGAAGCCCCGCGCGGCCTTCGGCATTACGAAGCTCATTGCAGTTTCCCTCCTGGCGCTGCCACCTCAACGGAGTGGAAGCTGCGGAACGCCTCCAGCCCTTCCTCCATATGCGAACCGTCAGGGCCGTCGCGCCAAATGGTGATGAAGCGGACATCCTCCCGCGCGTAAAAGGCGTCGGCAAAGCCATCGCGCTCGCTTGAGATCACGAACATGATCATCTGGTCGAACAGCTCGGGGATGATCTCGCCAACCTCGCGCCGAACCTGGACGTCCAGCGATACAGCCGGACTGTCCACAATGAATGGCAGTTTATAGGGCGCTTCGCTCAGCAACGAGGTGAGGAAAGCATATGCGACCGAGAGGCTCTGCCCCTCGCTGACGCCGCCTTTGGCATTGTGTCCCTCGGACGAGAGCTCCAGGGCGGTGCCGATCTTGGCCACTCGGAGAGGCTCACTTGCCGCGAGCCGCTCAAGCTTGGCGTTGGTAGACACCCGGACGCTCTCGCGCAGACGATCTAGAGCATCTTCGGCTACCTTCTCGACGAGGGCAGTGATGCGCCGGGCCGCTTTCACGAAATTGAACGTGTTAGTCGCCGTGGCGAGCTTCTGCTCCCTCAGCTTGAGCTCCGCCCGGCAAAGCGCGACGTTCGTCTTCCAAGTCGCCTGAAGCACCATCTGCCGGATTCGGTCACTGGTCCCGAGTAGGTCGATGCTCTTAGAAACATCCTCGAGCCGCCGCTTCAGCTCCGCCTGCTCCTTGAGAAGGGCCTCCAGCTCTACGTCTCCGCCTGCCACCTGCTCCTGCTGCAGGCTGTCGAGCGATTGCTGCGCCCCTCTCCGGAGTCGAAGTCGCTTTCGAAGCTCGGTAGCCGCCTCGCCAAACTCCTCCCCGCTTGCATCACTCTCGCGAACCGTCTTCTTCATACGATTAATGACGGTGATCTGGTCCTCGGCCAAGTAGCGTGAGGCGCCCGCAAGAATGGCGGCTCGCTCCTTCTCCCCGATGAGCGTGTCGCAAACGCAATGTTTGCTCCGGGCCAGCTCGTGGAAGAACTCCGACGAAATTGTCTTCGGCAGCTGCAGCGTTGTCAGGCGATCACCGAGGCTGCGCAGCCGAGTGAGCAGCACCGGGCTAACCTTAGCCGGAGTCCGCATGGCGGCGAGCGCGGACGTGGTGAGCTCGCGGATTTGCTTCTCATGCTCCTCCAGTTCCGCGTCGAGCTCGGCGCGACGCTTCCGGTAGCGCTCATCCTGCGCATTCCGATCCGAAATCGCATGGTCCACGACTTCCAACCGCGCCCGCTTCTCAGTCTGCTCACGCGCGTTCTCGCTTTGCTTTTTCTGAAGCGACTTCAGGACCGTCTCCGCCTCGTCGCGGGCGTTGCTGAGACGGGTGAGACCCTGCTGCTGAGACGCCTTCGAAACCTCCGCCGCGCGGGCCTGCTCCTCTGCTACGAGCTTCGTGATGTCCTTTCGCAGGCGGTCAAGCTGGTCCAGCCGGTAGAGCGTGCGGATTGAGGTCGTCGTCCGATCCTTACCAACCGCTCGGATCTCCTTCGCGAACTCACCGTCGAATACGAAAAGCTTAACGAATTCAGGAGTCAGGAGCCGCTTAAGCGAAAGCGGAATATGAAGACCAGGCTCGCTGCCACCGGACTGCTCCTGCGCGCGTGTCGTGTTGAAGCTGCAAGTCTGAGCTACGAAATCCAGAACTACCTGAATTCGGTGAGGTCGGTCGTCGATGTCCAGCCAAAGCTCGAAGAGGCCCTCGGTCGCGCCATCGTCAGATCGCATGTCGCTTACCTCGGAAGGGGTGAGCTCCACGCCCGTCAGCGCCGCGCGGAGCAGCGTCATCGTGGTGGTCTTACCCGTGCCGTTCGGCATTTGGACAAGGGTCCAGCGCGGATCGTTGCGAAGGTCGATCGTTACGTCCCGGATGCCGCCCCTTATGTTTTCGTAACGCCAACCGGTGACGCGCAGCTTCATGGGCATCAGTCGTCCCCACTCCCCTCATCGGCGGCCTCGCCCGGGAACGCGAGCTGGATCACCGCGCGCACATCTGACTCGTCGTAGTTGTCGGCGACGCAGTTGCGGATTAGCGTGCGCAGCCTTCCGTAGACCTCGATGTCGGTCTCGTCCGGGTCGCCCAGAACTTCCTCGAGTGCCTGCTCAATTGCCGCGTTCAGGCCATTGGCCGTGTCCCCTGACATCGTCATTCCTCCCTCCGAACCGCCGCGAGCCCTCGGAACCAGTCGCGCCGCTCCTCATCAGCCGTGCCCTCCGGGTCGTCCGGGTCGATGTCGTCCGTCCTGATAAAGTCGATCACCAGCGCGCGCTTGCTCGGATTACCAGGATCCACACGCAGGCACCGGCCCAGGCGCTGCACCGTCTCCAGCTTGGCCTTCGCAGAAGCGAACAGAACTATGGTTCCCACGGAGCGGATGTCGATCCCCTCTGAGATACGGTGACATGTGATCAGGCAGTCCAACTCGCCGCGAGCGAACCGGGGAAGGTCTGAGCGATCGTCTCCAGCATAGTAGGTATGGAAGTCGATGCCGGTCGGCATCAGAAGCTGTTGCACCTCGTAGCCGTAGGGAGCCTCCTCGACAAACAAGATGCTGCGATGAAGGATCTCCGGCCGGCTTGAAATCAGATGCGCAAATGGCGGCAGCTTCTCACGCGATAGCTTCCTGATCCGAGCCAGCTCCTGGTAGAGGCTTTCGATCGGCGGGGCGTCGGCCATTCGCGAACGAGCGTGATAGCGCTTGATCACCTGCCGCACAGCGGCCTTGTCGTCGGCAGAAAACTGATAGTTAAGTTCGAGATAGTCAAATTCACAAAGGATGCCGCGGCGGATCGCCTTCTCTAGACCAAACTCGAAGATCACCGGGCCAATCTCCGTCTCGATGAAGTCGTTGCCCGCCGCATCATACTCACGATCGGGGGTCGCACTCAGGCCAAGAGCGTAGCCGAACGGCTTTAGTAAGCCCGAGAGGTTCTCCACCATCGACGGTGCGCCCATCCCATGCACCTCGTCACAGACGATCAGGCCCTTCCGCGTCATAGACGCGCCCAGTTTCGGCAGGACCTCGATGAGCTTCTGGCGCGAGGACAGAAGGACCGACTCCTCCGGGTCATTGAGATACTGGAGCGCCTCGCGGTGGTCGCCGTAGCTCCGGTAGACCGGATGCCCCTCCTTCACCAGGACATCATACCACTGATCGAGCAGATCGGTGCCGAACGCGCTGACGATTGCTGTCCTTGCGGAGCCGCGGGCGAAAAGCTCGTTGATGATGCTAATCGCCGTCCGCGTCTTCCCCGTTCCAGTCGCCATCTCGAGAATGCCACGCCGCTTCTCAAGGAAAACCGCTAGCGCCTCCTTCTGGTGGCGCCACCGATGGTCCTGCGGGGGCGCCGGCTTCGCGTAGGGACGGGGCGCACGTTCACGGTATTGGATCAGGCGCCGCTGCACAGCATCCGGCATGTCATGGACACGGACGTTCGGGTCATGGTTCTTCCAGAGGCGGTCGAAGCGACGGCCCTCATCCGCCACCCGCAGCGCCTCACGCTCGCCCATCCAAGAGTAGTAGACGTTGATTGATTCGTAGTTCCGGAAGGCTTTAGCGCTGTCGTTCTGTGAGCCGCTGAAGGCGATCGTGTCACCAGCCGCATCCTCGAAGACGCCGAACTTGTCGTGGAAATCGCCGTCGAGCTCGTTGGCGGGGCACGCCACCTTGAAGAGGAGCATGCCATCTGAAACCATCCAGCCGATTGCCGCAAGAGTATCGTTCTCCAGCGCGATCTCAAGCTCGTCCAGGCTCCGGTCCATTGTGCGCTCTACAGCGCTTTTCCGCCGCTCAACCTCCCCCGCCCTTAGCGCCTCCACCTCATCGGCATATAAAATCGGACTCGCGACTATCCGGGCGACGCCCCCATTGCCCGCGAACTCCACCAGCCCGGCGGAGGCCATCCTGAGCCACTCCGCAGTAAAGAAACCGACACCGCGATCATAGGCCGTCGAACGTGCCAAAGCCGGGACGTAAAGCTCGCGCAACAAGTCGTTCGTTGAGGTCTCGAGCTTATGCGGCGTCGGCAGCTCACGCAAAAAGGCTTGCGCGCATCTGCCGCCACGTCCCCCCAACTTCCCCGCACGCCCCTCGCCCATCATTCCCCCGGTGATCGTCCGGGTGGCGATCTTGTTTCGGTGTGCTGTCTCGGCATTCGCGGCGCAAGCCTCAATCCGTCCGCTCGCATCGGCGGCGCAATCAAGCAGAGGCCTATTCTTCGATGCTCCACACGAACGGCCGCCCGAGGCGATGTCACGTTGCGTTACAAAATGGTGGACTATTGTAACTTAGCGTGACACTGGGAGATCGGAGGACAGGAGGTTATGAGATGCCGATGACCGGTCTGGAGATGAGGGAGCTCAGGATCACAACCGGACTGACTCAGGCGCAGTTCGCCGAGGAAATCGGCGTATCCCGAAAAACCGTCAACGAGGCGGAGGGTATCGGAGACGGGTTTCTAGAGAGACGGATGGAAGTCGCCGTGCGGGCGATCACCCGTGTCGCGAAAGCTAGATCCCGCCTCGTGACCTTGGCCGAAGAGCATGAGCGCACGGGCGATGAGGACAGCGCCCGATCATACAGATACGCCGCGAACCTCCTGAGGGGCAGTTACGCCAGCGATGAGGACACGATCTTCAACCTTGCCGTGACGGCGGCACAACTGCGTCAAGAACTCGACCGGAGCATCACCAGAACAGCCTGGCGGCCCTAAACACAGACCGAATGGAGCAGACCAGACGGAGCTGAGCCTAGATAGAAGTCAGCAGCATTTGGGGCAGCGGATCAAGCTTGGCGACAATAAGAAAGGCCCTGCAGGAGACAATCCTGTGGGGTTTTTCATTGTTCGGGTCGGAACCCGCTAAACGCCCTTGAGGCTGCAGTCGCGTCTCGACCTCGGAAGCAGGTCTTTCGGTTTCGCCTGCATCGAATTTATAAATGGAGTGGAAAAATGCATAAACCCGACTCTTCGGGCATCGAGCCTGTGCGCGTGCCGGAGGCGCGCCAGCAGGTGTACGGTATCAACGAATCTTTGGCGCTCCCATGCTCTAGGTCGGACGACCCTGCCCGCATGCTGACCCCCATCAACGTGGATGATATCGACATGACTGGAGTCGATCCGCTACGGCTTGGCGAAGTTCGGAGACGGGTCGCTGCGGTGAAATCGTACCTGCGGATTCGTCAGCCGACCGATCATGATCGTCGACGCCACGCACGCGCACTCGGCCTGAGCGGCAACCAGTTTTTGGCTCTCGTTCGAGCATGGAAAGAGCACGGTCGCGCGGCGGCGATCGCCGGCGCCGGCACAGCGCGTGGAACGCCTCGCTCGGCCAGTGCCCGAACTCTCCCCACGGTGTCTAAGGATGCCGCACGAGAGGTGATAGCAGCGCTCGGACCTGACGTTCCTCACGTCGAAGCGGTGCGTGCGGTTGAGGCGAGATGTGCCTCTTTAGGCGTGAAGGCCCCGTCGAAGAGCACGATCTGGAACATGGTTATGGCCTCGCGCCGCAACGCCGCGTCCAAGCACGGGAGCGACGACGTTCTGATTTCGCGGTGCCACGCCAAGCTTCCGGTGGAGCACGAAGACCAGGTCATCTTTCCATGGATCGTGCTCATGGTCGATGGGGTAAATGGCGCTGTCATAGGAGCTGCAATGGACGAGAAGTGGATAAACTCCGACTCTGTCGCCTCAGCCCTGGCGGCGTTACCGGCGGAACGGCGGATCGTTGTCGATCAGGAGATCGCCAAAAAGATCGGTGGTGGCAAACTCCCCACGCACATTGCGGTTCGTCCGACCGCAGCACGCACTGCTACCGCGCGCGCTCTGGGCCGGGGATTTGGCTCAATCGAACTCATCTACCAGCTCAGCCGTGCGGTCCATCCGCGGCGGATGCTGCGATCGCGCAGGGACACGGCTCTCAACCCACGAGACGCACGTCAACTGATCCTAGAGCAGCTCACCGCGCACAATGCGGCACGAACAGCCCCACCGCCAATCGTAGACTGGGAAATCTAGCCTCTAGCGAGCAGCGCGAGCATTCGGAGCAAATCCGCCGGCGGCGTGCACGTCCCCCGACCTGACAAACCGGTTGTGCCGGCCGAGTTGTAGTCGTCGACTTCCACTATCAAGCGCGCAGACTGGTCGACCGTGGGTGAGACCGTTGGGACGAGGTCACCCGCCGCAGTGCCACCTGTCTGACGAGGCAGAATGACGAGCGAGCCGATTCTGAGACCTGTCACGGTGCGTAGATAGCGCCCGAAGCGTTTCTCCGTCGTCGATGGCTCTACCGGCGTCGCTATCCCGGCGCCGGCGAACTTTTCCTTCAGATCATACCACCTATCCAGGTCTAGTCCGACGACGACCTCCGATCGGGACAACCGCTCAACCCATGGCAACTCAGCGAATTGCCCAGCATCCATACGCCTTATCGCATCGCGCGCGGCGAGCGCATATCCGCCTCGGCTGTCAGCTGGATCCCCAAAAGCCGCGCCGAGCACGACCTGGGTCCATCGGTCCAGAATAGCGAACAGAGTCAGCAGAGCCGTATCGGTCGGCGTCAAGGTGCATGCCGCGCAATCCAGCATCACCTCGTCTCCCGCCATCGTCTTCCGTTCGAGCCTGCGCAACTCCTCCTCGACGTATCGACGAAACGTGTTGTGGCTTGGCATCTCCTCTGCCGTGATACCGCTCGCTGCCTCCAGATCGAGGGCTAGCTTGCGCACGCTCCCTTGAGGATCGGCTGCCACCACCGCCGGCAGCGCTTTTCGAATAACCGCATCATACCTCCCGACACGGGTCTTGGGAGCGCCGGCGAAAGTGCCCAGCGATGCCAACGAACGCTTCTCGCGCCACTCTTTCCTCATCTCGTAAATGCGCGTGACGCTGACACCTGCGTCGGCGGCAGCTTGCTTAGCGTCGATAGCGCCGTCCGCTTCTATCCAGCGCTGCAGCGCCTTCATGCGCTGCATGGCCTTCGCGCGTTGGGCGACGGAGAGCGCTGCCCACATAGCGGCCTCCTCCTCCGGAAGGGGATCTCCCAGAAAATCGCCTAAGACCGCGCGCCTGCGCTGCTTCACCATGTTCCGAGAATAACCCGGGACCTGACCAATCTCCAAATTATTTTCGATCTCCAAACAAGTTTCGATTGACACGGCCGCCGGTCGCTACCATTTGAGCGCATCGAAAGTTGTTTGGAGATTTCAGATGGACGATGACAGCGGGAGCTCGAGAGCCAAAAACCTGCAGCCGCCTTGGGTCTCGCAGGTGTGGAAACGCCGGCGTCCCTGCCGCAAGCTAGCTTGGCGGCCACGGATGCCGAATGGCGTAGACCTTCCCAAGGCGGCGTCATGACCCGGAGTAAGCTCCCCCAGCGGCTGGCGATCAGGCGGCGCACGGCGCCGTCCTCCAACCAAAATTCGACAGCCAACAGCTTCTCAGGCCCGCCTCATTTGCCGCATCCCCATGCCTGTGCTCCTCGCAGGCCTTCTCGATGGGTGCGCCGCGCCCCGCGGCGTGATGCGCCAAGTGTCCGCCGATCTGTTCGCGAGGGATGGCATAGCCCTACCGCTCGCACCGATCCGCGCGGAGGCCCGACAAGGATCAACATGACTTACCGGAATTCGTGCATGACTTCCGCCGACTTTAGCCCGACGATCGGCTGCGACGTCTTTGCGGAGGGCGGATACGAGGGCCTCTATCGCTCAATCCTGACTACGGATCACGAGACGGCCGAGTTTCAGTTTCAGATCTGCACCATCCACTGGATCACCAAAGGCGGGGAGAATCGCCACTACACATTCGACGGCGGACGCATCACGACCGATGGACGTGAATGCTGGTTCGAAATCAAGGCCCACTCCACCTACTTCAATGATTCCGATATCGCCGATGTCCTCGATCGGGCGGAACAGGAACTCCAAGCCTATGACATCGCGCTTGAGCGGATCGACGGATCGAAGCTCCTCGACCCGGTGAAACAGCGGATCGTGAATTCGATACTTCGCTTCCGAAACGTACCCTTCAACCACCGTGATGTCCTGAACGTGCTCGCGGTCATCGAACGGCAAGGAGGTGTGGCGCCGTTCGGGAAGGTTTCCGAGGCGCTCCCAGTCAGCCGCCGCAGTGCTGAGGCGATGATGTCCGCCATGCTCATCCGCCGCGCCATTGGATTCCCAGTGGATCTGCCAATAACGTGCGACACTCCGGTCCAAGTGTTCCGCCGGCCAAATCGACGCCTTACCCGGATGGTAGGATAGGCATGTCGCTCCCGTTCGGCATCGCCATCGGCGACATAATCCTGCTCGGTGAGCGGAAGATTCGCTTTGAGGCGGACCTCGGCGATGACGACCTTCATTTTACGGACGTGCGCACCGGCGCTCGTGTCCGAGTCGAAGACCCTGAGACTGGCGACTTACACACGCCGACGACCACATGGCTGCTGACGGCACTCAAGGCGGGCCAGATCTTCCACGCCCGCTCGAACCGGGCTGTTCCGGATGACCGTAGGGGGGACCTGACACAGGTTGACGAGGACGCCGCGGACACGATCGATCCCCGCTCTTCCTGGCGTAGGACCTGGGTGAGAGAGGCCAAGGCCGCAAGGGTCAAGAGCGAACCAGCCTGCGACGCTTTCATCGCCATCAATCACGCGCGCATTGCCCAGGAATATTTCAATCGAAAGGGACGCAAGTATAAGAAACCCGGCGCCTCCACCCTAAAGAAGTGGATCTTGAAGACACCCAAGGGATGTGCGCCGGGTGCGCACGTCTCGCTCGCAGGCCGCCCGAAGGGGCAATCTCAGCTGACAGACGCCGAGGACGCGCTCGTCCATGAGGCCGCGCTCTATTTCTGGGCCGACAAGGGCGCCTTCATCGTCGACGCCGAGGCCGTCATGGTCCGCGGTTGGCGCGCTCTCAAGGAAAAGGGCGGCTATGACTTAGCCGAGAAGCGCCCCTCTTATGAGGCTGTGCGGCTCCGGGTCTGGAGTATCGCAACATTCACGACAGTCCTCACCAAATTCGGGCGGGAACGTGCGGAAAAAATGTTCGGCGCCGTGGGCGAGCCGATCGAGGTGCACCGCGCCTTCCAGCGCGTCTTCGTCGATGGCACCGAGCTCGAGCAGGCATGCCTCTTTGGGGAGGGCTGGCAGCTGCCAGGCGGCAAGATGAAGTGCGTGGCCGCAATGGACGCGTTCTCGACCTTCGTGTTCGATCCGACGATCTTCGCGGGTCCCTACCGTGAGGAAATGTCGATCGAGACCCTGTGCCGGGTCATGACACCCCCCGACTACCTCACCGACGAACAACTCGCGTTCCACGAATACATCGGGTGGACGTTTGCTATCGCGGAGGCGTTCGCACCCGACAACGACCGAACGCTAATCGGGCCCGCCTATGTGCCTGCGCTTCTCGACCTCGGCGCCCGATTGGAGTTGCCTGAGGTCTACCATCACGACGCCAAAGCTCCGCTGGAATGGTGGTTTGGCTGGCTGAAGTCGAGGCTCAAGGGACTACCAGGCACAGTTCTCTCACCGCGTCACAGCCGTGACATCAAGCAGGATCCCGTCGAGGGCGCCGAAATGGTGGCGGCGCAACTCGTGCACGCCGTCAGGGCCGTCATCTGGGAATGGAACACCACCCGCGTGGAGCGACTCAACTGGCGCTCGCCCTTTGAGGTGCTGATCGCCAGCATGATCGCGAACGGCGCCGCGACACTCCAGAACCCGCATCGCATCCGCGCTGAGCTCGAGAAGACCGTGATCGACCGTGTGCTCACGGATGACGGGCTCGAATACGACGGCATCCAGTATCGTGGTCCTGAGGTGGAGGACATCCTCCGGCGAAACTATCACGAAGTCGCGTCGTCCCACGACGGCCACGAACCCGTCACCCTGAAGGTGTCGATACGGACCAACGACGCCAACGTAGATTACATCCGAGTGTGGGACGCGGACGCGAAGGCGTTGGTGAAGCTATGGTCCACAATCTGCTCAGCCGATGGGAGCACGACGAATACCGTCGTATGGCCAAGGCCAGAGGCGAGAAATATGACACGGAGGGGCAGCGCGTGCGCTCCCGCGTGCGCAGCCTGGAGCAGATCGACGAGCAGGCGCCCAAGGCGGCCTTCCGGCGTCGCTCGAAGATGTTCGCGCTGGCACAATGCGAGGAGGTCCGACAACGCTCTGGCAAAAGGGCCCGCCGGCCTGCCTTCCTGAAGCTGCCCGAGCACTTCGTGATCGTGGAAACGTCCAACGTGATGCGCGGCGATCCCGGCACGCCGCCCCCAGGCCCAAGGTCTGACAAAGGCTCGGGCAGAGGGACCAAGCGCCCTCAAGCGCCCGCTCGAGACGAGAGCCGCGGCGTTTCGCCGAGCCGGCAATTTGAGCCCACCGAAGACGGCGACGCCAAGACCAAAGTGGACTGGGACGCGCTTGCCGAAATCGCGCCCGATGATGATTGCGAAGAGGAGGACTGAGCAATGGCAAAGGATCCATTGGGACGACGTCCCCGGCCACTCACCGGCCGCCGCATTGCCGACTATAGCGACGACGGCACCAAGGTGCGGGAGGCCAGGATGCGCAAGCTGGTGAAGGGCTTCTGGATAGACCACCCCCCGCAAACAAACGTGATCGGGCGCATCTTGGCCTATCGCCTGGCCACACTCGATGGAGAGGGCGAACAGGACGGTCTGTGTCTCAGCCAAGACAGCCAAGTGGGCAAGACAGCCACGGTCAAGCGCGTGAAGCACATCTTGGAGCAGGACCGCCTCGCGCAGGGCGAAGAACCGAACCCGTATCAGGTCATTGTCGTCGGACTGGACCAGAAGACCTCCTTGAAGAGCGTCCTTCAGGACGTTCTCATCCAAATGAAAGATCCGGACTGGGATTATGGGACTGAGAAGCAGCTCAGGCAGCGGATCCTGAAGTTCGTCGAGCGGCTCGGCGTTGAGCTGATCATCATCGACGAGTGCCAGCATCTCCACAAAGGCGGCAATGACGTCGCTGACGTCACCGACGCGTTCAAGCGCTTCCTCGATATGGGTATCGCGCCGCTGGTGCTCGTCGGCAACCTCGATGCGCAGCGCGTCTTCGACCGAAACCCGCAGTTTCGTGCTAGATTAGGTCTTCCGCTGACGCTTCCGGCGCTCAACATGAAGCGGACCTCAGACGCCATCCACTTCCGTAACTTCGTCGTTGGCTTTGACGAGATCCTGGTGAGCAGCAAGGGGTTCAGCACGCCTTCGAACTTGTCGGCGCCAGCCACCCTGGACGCCTTGGAGAGGGCTTCGGGCGCATATTTTGGCCGCGTCGCACGCATCATCAAGAACGCCGCCATTCACGCTGCCGCTCGCGGCGCCCTAATGGTTGAGACCTACGACCTCAGCTGCGTGGTGCGTGAATACGCCATTCCCTCAGGCTGGTCCGAAGATGACCCGTTCTCCGCGCCCAACGCGTAACAGTCTGCCCGGGGCGGCGCGGAATGATGGGTCATGCGACATTATTGCAATGCCTGAAGCGGCCCGACGCAAGGCAACGGTGAAACTGAAGGGATGTGAAACGTGGAGGTGAAAAGGAGGGGGCCGCGTGCCGTTCGAAATTGTAATGCGAAACCCCCAGGACGTCGCAGACTCCGCCGAAACCCGCAGCGGTCTCATCGTTACCGTTCGGGCTGGAGTATCCCAGAGCGCAAGATGAAGCTGGGACAGCCGCTGCGCTTCCCCGCTATTCCGGAGCAGTATGAGAGCCTGATTGGTCTTGTGGCCCGCGCCACGGCAGATCACGTGCTGCTAGATTTGAACAGGGTTCTTCGCCGCGCGGGCATTAGCATGGATCGGCCGGGACATCTCGCGCGGCTCGACCCCGACACACTGGTACGTCTCGCGCCCATCCTCGGGTGCACGGAAGAGCAAGTGCTATCTAGAGCTTTGCCAGGAACCGTCCGGAAGCCGGAGAGCAGCACGGACGTGCCAAGCGCGGTCATCATCAAGGCACATGACCTCGAGATCGAACGGCGCCGTATCTCCCCCCTCGCTATCGCCCGCGGTTCGCACCACCGCGAGTCATGGCTGCTGCGGTTCCTTCCATACTGCCCGTCGAGTTACGAACTCCTCCGCTCTGACTGCTCCGAGTGCGGTGCGCCGCTGCGCTGGAAAAAGTCACTCGGGATTGGCTTGTGCGAAACCTGCGGGGACGTGGTCGCACCCAGCCCTGCGCCGCTGCTCGAGGATGGCCTGCGAGAGGACTACACGGTCTTTTCTGACCTCCTCAGTAGCTGTCTGGCTATCCGCAAGGACGCCGTCGCGGCGCTAAGCGCGGAATTACGGCACGTCGACATCGAGGCACTTGTCCAGATGGTGCTGGGACTTGGTGCCTGCGTCCATCTCAAGAGTCACTTTGCCAACCGCAAGCGGCTGCACGCCTTGTCGCCACAGGACCTGGGCAGGATCATCGCGACTGGCACTCAAATGCTGCGCGATTGGCCTTGCCGCTTGCAGACAGGGGTTCGTGACGAGGCCGCGAGGCTGAATGCCGACGGACCTCGACTTCAAAAGCTTCGCGAGAGACTGCACAGACTCGGGAACCGAGCACTCGTAGCTGAACCACAGGCGAGGCTGATTAGGGAGGCACTCCCCGAGATATTCTGCAACGTGCAGCGCAGCTTCAAGCCTCGCGGAGAAACCGTGCTGCGTTGCGAGGCACGAATCATCCTCGGTCTCGACGTCCGCCTCATGGAACTGGTGGACGCTAAGCTAGTGGAAGCGGAGGAACTGGCCTTAGGGACGAGGCGCCAGCTCAGGTTCAGCCGCTCCGTCATCGAAGGTCTGCGGCGGCGGATGGATGCTTCGCATTCGCTCCCGACGGTTGCGCAAATGACCGGCCTGACGACCTACGCAATCGAGAATCTCTGCGATCACGGAGTTCTAGAGCGTGAAACCGACCGGGCCCTGCACTACTTGCGCCATGCTGTCAGCCTTACGAGAGGCTCACTAGACGGCTTGCGAGAGCGCCTCTTTGACCGGCCGAGAAAGGACCGAGTCGACGATGCGGTCCCTTTGCGGGCCGCCGTGCGTAGGATTGGTGGTCGCCTGAAGCCCTGGAGCGACATCATCAATGCCCTGCTCGATGAGAGCATTGGGTCCTGGATCGATGTCAACGCCACCCCCGATATGCCTTGGCTGCGCAGTATCCTCGTCCATCCGTCGGAGATCGCCAGATTTGAAAACGTCCGCATCTCCGGCCCTGCAGGACGCGCTTACGTTGCGCCACACGATTGCTCGATCTTTGATGCGAAGGAGATCCTCAACCTTCACGGCAATCTCTCGATCGATCTTCAGGACGTCTTCGCGGATGAGATCGGCACATGCGCACAGTGGGGGCCGAGGAAGGCGATCAGCATGAATGCGGTGATCGAGAGGGCCGAGCAGGAAATCTCAATTGCCGAGGTCTGCGCGCGCGCCGACTGGAACCCTAGGAAAGCAAAATGGGCATTGGGACCCCTCGAGGGTTACCGCACGGCATGTGGATGGAGTCGGAAAGCCGTCGAGGAATCCGGCGTGTTGACCGAGCAGATCGACTGGAATGTTCGAGCGTATCGTCGATCTCCGCGCAAGCTTGGGTCGATTTAGCCTGTAACTTGCCGAGATGGGCCGAGTTAGCCTGTAAGGGCTTAGCTTGTGCGACGAGAGCAGACATGGGCCATTCTAAGCTTGGGCGATGGGCCGAGCAATGACGGATGAAGAGCTCTTAAACCGCTACGGACATGAACGCATTTGCTCGAGACAGATTGATGAGCTGACGGGGCTGGCTAGAGGCCTATGCGCGGACGGCGTGCTGAATCAGGGCGAAGTGGAGTTTCTGCAGGCGTGGCTGGCAGCGAATGTCGGGATCACTGGCCATCCGCTGATCGGCGGACTGTATCGCCGTATTTCCGAAATCCTGTCCGATGGAGTCGTAGACGAGGCCGAACGTCAGGAGCTGCTCCAGACGCTGCGTGAGTTCTCTGGGAACCATATTGAGGTGGGCGAGGCGCTTAAAGCTACCACACTGCCGCTCTGCGATCCCGCCCCATCGCTGACTTTTCCAGGACGGACGTACTGCTTCACCGGCACCTTCAGTTACGGACGACGGCCGAAATGCGAGCAGGCGGTCGCCGAGCGCGGAGGCGTCTGCGGAAGCCTCACGCGGAAAACCGATGTTCTCGTAATCGGCGTTTACGCAACGGAGTCGTGGAAGCACTCGGCGTTCGGCCACAAGATTCTCAAAGCCAGCGAAATGCGCGATCAGGGTACTCCGATCGCCATAGTGAGCGAGGATCACTGGGTTCGGCACCTCTGACCCTGCTCACCATTGAGATCTCAGCCCGGGTCATGCAACATCAAGCTTTATTCCTTGTTCCCGATATGTTTTAGAGCACTATGCGTTTTGGCCTTTGCCTCGCGGCGGCGTTCCAGCGCCAGACTAGACGGCCCCGCGCGCGCGCGCGAGCGCGATCGCGCGCGAGAGGGACTGACCTTACTGACCTTCGTCCGATATCGGACAAGGGAGGCTCGATCGCCCCGCCTGTTCTGATCATGGATTTCTTGCCGGCCTCGTCCGGCCATGCCAGACAGGCCGTGCAATCGGAGAAGCCCTTGATGAAAAAGACCTTCCTGCTCGGCCTTGCCGCCCTGATGCTGCCCGTTGTCGCCTTCGCCCAGGCCCAGCCGACGAGCCCCCCGGTCGCGCCGCTCAAGCCGTATCAGGTGAAGGGTCCCGGCGGCATCTCCCGCGACGATCCCTATTACTGGCTGCGCGACGACACCCGCAAGAACCCCGAGATGCTCGCCTATCTCAAGGGCGAGAATGCCTATGCGGACGCGGTGCTCGCGCCGACGAAGCCGCTCCAGGAAAAGCTCTACGGCGAGTTCGTCGGCCGCATCAAGCAGGACGATTCGACCGTCCCCTACCGGAAGCGCGGCTATTTCTATTACAGCCGTTTCGAGCCGGGCCAGGATTATCCCGTCGTCGCCCGCCGCAAGGGCGCGATGACGGCGGGCGAGGAAGTTCTTCTCGACCAGCCCGCCATGGGCAAGGACAAAGGCTATTTCCAGATCGGCGGCTACGAGGTCAGCCCCGACAACCGCCTTCTCGCCTTTGCCGAGGACGTGGTCGGCCGCCGCCAATATGTGCTTCGGGTCAAGGATATCGCAACGGGCCGTCTTCTCGCCGAGGTCCCCAATGCCGAGCCCGATTTCGTCTGGGCCGACGACAACCGGACCCTCTTCTACGTCGAGAAGGACCCGGTCACCCTGCTCAGCAAGAGGGTGAAGGCGCATGTCCTCGGCACTCCGGCCTCGGCGGACCGGCTGGTCTACGAGGAGAAGGACGACAGCTTCTACATGGGGCTCGGGCGCACCACCTCGGACGAATATATCTGCATCCTCCTGCAGAGCACGGTCAGCAACGAGCAGCGCTGCACCCGCGCCGCCTCGCCCGGCGCCTTCGCGGTCTTCGCTCCGCGCGAGCGCGAGTTCCGCTACCAGGCCGATCATATCGGCGACCGCTGGGTCATCCTCACCAACTGGAAGGCCCCCAATTACCGGCTGATGCGGGTTGCCGAGGCGGCCGCGGCGGGCGGCCGGGCGAAGTGGACCGACCTCGTTCCGCACAGCGCCAACGTCTTCATCGACGATTTCAAGCCGATGAGCGGCTACATCGCCATTGCCGAGCGCTCCGGCGGCAACAAGAGGCTTCGCCTCCTCACCGACGCGGGCAGGAGCAGCTTCGTCGCCTCGGACGAGCCGGCTTATGCGATGGGCCTCGACGTCAACGCCGAGCCCGGCACCGAATGGCTGCGCTACCATTATACGTCGCTGACCACCCCGACCCGAATCTACGAGGTCAACGCCAGGTCCGGGCAAAGGCGCCTGCTGAAGGAGACTCCGGCTCCGGGCTACGATGCCTCCAGATACGTCACCGAGCGAGTCTGGGCGACGGCGCGCGACGGAACGAAGATCCCGGTCTCGCTCGTCTACCGCAAGGGCTTCAGGAAGGACGGCAAGGCGGCGATGCTTCAATATGCCTATGGCAGCTACGGCATTTCGAGCGATCCGGCCTGGTCGCCGACGGTGACCAGCCTGCTCGACCGCGGCATGGTCTACGCCCTCGCCCATATCCGCGGCGGCCAGGAGATGGGCCGCGCCTGGTACGATCAGGGCCATCTCCTCAACAAGAAGAACAGCTTCACCGACTTCATCGACGTCACCCGCTACCTCGTCGCCCAGGGCTATGCCGCGAAGGACCGGGTGGCGGCTCAGGGCGGCAGCGCCGGCGGCCTCCTCATGGGCGGAATCGCCAATATGGCGCCGGAGGATTATAAAGTGATCGTCGCCCAGGTGCCCTTCGTCGACGCGGTCACCACCATGCTCGACGCCAGCATCCCTCTCACCACCAACGAATATGACGAATGGGGCAATCCGTCGGACCGGAAATATTACGACTACATGCTGTCCTACTCGCCCTACGACAACGTCGCCGCCAGGGCCTATCCGGCGATGTTCGTCAGCACCGGCCTGTGGGACAGCCAGGTCCAATATTACGAGCCGGCGAAATGGGTCGCGAAGCTGAGAGCGGCCAAGACCGACTCCAATCCGCTGCTGTTCCGGATCAACATGGAGGCCGGCCATGGCGGCAAGTCCGGCCGCTTCCGCCGCTATCGCGACATCGCCGAATATTACGCCTTCATGCTGAACCAGCTGGGGGTGGAAGGCTAGGCGCGGGCGGCGGACCTCGCTCGTCGTCCCAGCGAAGGCTGGGACCCCGGCGGGTGAAAGCCTCGGCGCGCTTCACCTCCCGGGACCCCGGCCTGCGCTGGGGCGACGGCATCGCTCCGCTCAGCCGCCCCGCCTTCTCCGCACCGGCGCCGCCCTGCGCTTCCTCATCACCAGGGTCGGCCACTCCCCCCGCTCCACCCGCCCGGTCAGCATCATCCCTTGCCGCCGGTAAGCCCCCGCCACCGCCGGCGCCTGATGGTCGAGCAATCCCGCCAGGATCAGCCGTCCGCCCGGAGCGATCGCCCCGGCGACCGACGGCGCGAGGCCGACCAGCGGCCCGGCGAGGATGTTGGCGATGACGAGATCATAAGGCGCCCTCGCCTGCAGCCGGGGGTGTTCCATCCCCTCGGCGACGAGCAGTTCGATCTGTCCCCGTGCCCGCCCCGGCCTGACCCCGTTGATCGCGGCATTCTCCGCGCTCACCTCGATCGCGACCGCATCATTGTCCGAGGCGACGGCGCGCGCGGCGGGCCACAGCCGCATCGCCGCGAAGGCGAGCAGGCCGGTGCCGGTGCCGAGGTCGAGAAGGTCCGCGACCGCCGCTCCGCCCGCTTTCATCCGGCTCAGGGCGATGAGGCAACCGGTCGTCGTCTCGTGCTGGCCGGTGCCGAAGGCCCGCCCGGCGTCGATCTCGAGGGCGATCGAATCCGCCGGGGCGGAATCGCGGTGCGCGGGCGTGTGGACGAAGAAGCGGCCGGCGCGGATCGGCTCGAGCCCCTGCTGGCTCAGCGTCACCCAGTCCCGGTCCTCGACCCGCTCGGCCACGGCGGCGGTGCCGGCCGCGCTCGGGGCCAGCGCCGCGAGGAGACCGAGCATCTCCGCTGTCGGCTCATGGTCGAAATAGGCGTCCAGCCGCCATTCCTCCGGCCGCGCCGGATCGGCCTCGCTGGTCATCAGCACCGGCGGGAAGTCGAGCCAGGCGAGCGGACTGATATCGTCCTTCAGCGCTTCCGCCTCGGCCCGCGAGCAGGGCAGGGTGACTTTCCAGCTGTCGGTCATGACGCGGTCAGCGGACATAGCTGGCCCCGTTGACGTCGATCACCGCCCCGGTCGCCGATCCAGGCGCGTCGACGGCCAGCCAGCGCACCGTCTCCGCGACTTCCGCCGCGCTCGCCACCCTTCCGAGGGGAATGTCGGCGACGATCTGCTGACCGCCGCGGCTGGCCATATAGTCGTCGATCATCTCCGACGCCGTGAAGCCCGGACAGACCGCGAAAGCGAGAATGTTGTCGGCCGCATAGCCGCGCGCGATCGACTTGGTCATTCCGATCATCCCGGCCTTGGAGGCGGCATAATGCCAGTGCTGCGGGCTGTCGCCGCGATAGGCGGCGCGGCTGGCGACGTTGACGATCCGCCCGCCGCCCTGCTCGCGATAGTGGAGCACGGCGAACCGGCACAATTCGGCCGACGCGGTGAGGTTGACTCGCATCGTCCGCTCCCACTGCGTCGTCCACTCATCCGCCGGCAGGTCGACCGGCGCCGCCTCGAAGATTCCGGCATTGTTGACGAGCACGTCGATCCGCCCCCCGAGCCGCTCCAGCGCGGAGCGCCAGAGCCGTTCGGCCGCGCCCGGGGCGGCCAGGTCGGCGGCGATCATGCCGTCGCCGCCGCGGCTGGAATGTCCGACGACCTGATGGGCGCCGAACGCCTCGGCGATCGCCTTGCCGATGCCGCGGCTGGTGCCGGTGACGAGAATGTTAGCCATGCCGGCGCGATAGTCGCGGGCGAGGGCGAGGGGAAGCCCGTCATCCCCGCGAAGGCTGGGATCCCGACGGGTGAAGACCGCGGCGCCTTTCACCCCCCGAGGCCCCAGCCTTCGCTGGGGCGACGCTAATCCGCGAACGGGTCCCGCACCAGGATCGTGTCCTCGCGCTCCGGGCTGGTCGAGACCAGAGCCACCGAGATCCGGCAAAGCTCTTCGATCCGCTTGATATATTTGATCGCCCGAGCCGGCAGCTCGGCCCAGCTGCGAGCGCCCGCCGTCGATTCCGTCCAGCCCGCGATGCTTTCGTAGACCGGCTCCACCGCCGCCTGGTCGGCGGCATGGGCCGGGAGGTGGTCGAACGCCTTCCCGCGCAGCCTGTAGCCGATGCAGATCCGGATTTCCTCGAGGCCGTCGAGCACGTCCAATTTGGTCAGGGCCACCCCGGTCACCCCGGCGACCGCGCAGGCCTGGCGCACCAGCACCGCGTCGAACCAGCCGCATCGGCGCTTGCGTCCCGTCACCGTCCCGAACTCGCGGCCGCGAGTCCCGAGACGCTCGCCGGTGGAGTCGTCGAGCTCGGTGGGGAAGGGGCCGGCGCCGACCCGGGTGGTATAGGCCTTGACGATTCCGAGCACGAACCCCGCCGCTCCGGGCCCCAGGCCGCTGCCGCCGGCGGCGGTGCCGGCGACGGTGTTGGACGAGGTCACGAACGGGTAGGTGCCGTGATCGACGTCGAGAAGCACCCCCTGGGCGCCTTCGAACAGGATGCGCTTGCCGCTCGCCTTGGCCTCGTTGAGAGTGATCCACACCGGCCGGGCGAAGCGCAGCACGAACTCGGCGATCTCGCCGAGGTCGCGCTCCAGGCGGGCGCGGTCGATCGGCGGCTCGCCGAAGCCGGCGCGGAGCGCGTCGTGATGGGCGCAGAGGCGGTCGATCTGGGGCCCGAGCTGGCCGAGATGGGCGAGGTCGCAGACCCGGATCGCGCGGCGGCCGACCTTGTCTTCATAAGCCGGGCCGATGCCGCGGCGAGTCGTGCCGATCTTGCCCTGGCCCGACGCGTCCTCGCGAAGCGCGTCGAGATCGCGGTGGAAGGGCAGGATGAGCGGGCAGGTGTCGGCGATGTGCAGGGTTTCGGGGGTCACCGCGACTCCCTGCACCCCGAGCCGCTCGACCTCGGCCTTCAGCGCCCAGGGATCGAGAACGACTCCGTTGCCGATCACCGAAAGCGTGCCGCGCAC
This sequence comes from Sphingomonadales bacterium, assembly GCA_034668585.1. Classification (GTDB taxonomy): domain Bacteria; phylum Pseudomonadota; class Alphaproteobacteria; order Sphingomonadales; family Sphingomonadaceae; genus Allosphingosinicella. The sequence goes on from JAXDPB010000014.1 coordinate 103,639, forward strand.
GATTCCCGACGGGAGCAGAGAGAGCTTGTAGGTCTGCTCGCCGACGACGAGCGTGTGGCCGGCATTGTGGCCGCCCTGGAAGCGCGCCACGACGTCGGCCCGGCTCGCCAGCCAGTCGACGATCTTGCCCTTCCCCTCGTCGCCCCACTGGACGCCGATGACGGTGACGTTGGCCACGCGATGCTCCTGCTGGTGACGGGGGACGCTCTAGGGAGAGGGAGAGGCCGCGTCCAGCGTCGCCCCAGCGAAGGCTGGGGCCCCGGCGGGTGATGAGCGCCCAGTGCCTTTCACCCTCTGGGATCCCGGCCTTCGCCGGGATGACGGCACGCTAGAAGCGGAGCGGCTTCACCCTTTTGACGCCGGGCAGCGCCTCCAGCCGCCGAACGAGGTCGTCGCCGACATGGCTGTCGACGGAGACGAGCGCGACCGCTTCGCCGCCCGCCTCGCGCCGGCCCAGGTTGAAGGTGCCGATATTGACTCCGGCCTCGCCGAGCAGGGTGCCGAGACGGCCGATGAAGCCGGGCGCGTCCTCGTTGACGATATAGATCATGTCGCCCTCGAGCTCGGCTTCGACCCGGATGCCGAAGATCTCGACGAGCCTCGGCGCGGCATTTCCGAACAAGGTCCCGGCGACCGAACGCTCGCCGGAGGAGGTGACCGCCGAGACCCGAAGGATCGTGTGATAGTCGGTCTCTCGGTCGTGGCGTATTTCCCGGACGTCGAGGCCGCGCTCCCGCGCCAGAAACGGCGCGTTGACCATGTTGACGCTCTCGGAATGGACCCGGAGGAACCCGGCGAGCACCGCTCCGGTGATCGGCTTCATGTTGAGCTCGGCCGCCGCGCCTTCGGCCTCGACCGACAGGCCTGCAATTCCGCCATAAGCGAGCTGGCCGATGAGCGATCCCAGCTTCTCGGCCAGCGCCATGTAGGGCCGCAGCTTCGGCGCCTCCTCGGCCGAGAGCGAGGGCATGTTGAGCGCGTTGGTGACTCCGCCGCGCATCAGGAACTCGGCCATCTGCTCGGCGACCTGGATGGCGACGTTGACCTGGGCTTCCGTCGTCGACGCGCCGAGATGCGGCGTCGCCACCAGCCCAGGCGTGCCGAAGAGCGGGCTCGCCCTGGCCGGCTCCTCGACGAAGACGTCGAGCGCCGCCCCGGCGACATGGCCCGAGTCCAGCGCCTCCTTGAGCGCCGCCTCGTCGATCAGCCCGCCCCGCGCGCAGTTGATGATCCTGACGCCCTTTCGGGTCCTGGCCAGAGCGTCCCGGGAGAGGATGTTGCGGGTCTGGTCGGTCAGCGGCGTGTGGAGGGTGATGAAGTCGGAGCGCTCGAGCAGGGTGTCGAGGTCGACCTTCTCGACTCCGAGATCGAGCGCCCGCTCCGGAGTCAGGAAGGGGTCGTAGGCGACCACCTTCATCCTCAGGCCGAGCGCCCGGTCGGCGACGATCGAGCCTATGTTGCCCGCCCCGATCAGCCCCAGCGTCTTGTTGGTCAGCTCGACCCCCATGAAGCGGTTCTTCTCCCACTTGCCCGCCTGGGTGGAGGAATCCGCCGCCGGCAGGTCCCGGGCCAGGGCGAACATGAGGGCGATCGCATGCTCGGCGGTGGTGATCGAATTGCCGAAGGGCGTGTTCATGACCACGATCCCCCGCGCCGTCGCGGCCGGAACGTCGACATTGTCGACTCCGATGCCGGCTCGGCCGATTACCTTCAGCCTGGCCGCCGCCTCGAGCAGCTCGGCCGTCACCTTGGTGGCGGAGCGGATGGCGAGACCGTCATAGTCGCCGATGATCGCCTTGAGCTCGTCCCTGGACAGGCCCGGTCTCTCGTCGACCTCGACGCCCTTGGCGCGGAAGATCTCCGCGGCATTGGGGTCCATCGGGTCGGAAATCAGGACTTTGGGCATTTCTTGCTCCGTCGTCCCGGCAAAAGCCGGGACCTCATTGGGTGAAGGGTGCGGCGCCTTTGTCGACCTGAGGTCCCGGCTTGCGCCGGGCGGGTCAGGTGCTCCTCGCTTCGTGGAAGGCCCAGTCGAGCCAGGGGAACAGGGCCTCGAGATCGTCCGTGTCGACCGTCGCCCCGCACCACAGCCTCAGCCCCGGCGGCGCATCACGGTAGGAGGCGAGGTCGTAGCCCGCCCCTTCCGCCTCGAGCAGCCCCGCCATCTTCTTCACCAGAGCCGCCTGCGCCTCGGTTTCGCCGCCGTCCGCGAATTTGAGGCAGACGCTGGTGTTGGACCGGGTTTCCGGCACTCGGGCGAGATGTTCGATCCAGCCGGTCCGCTCGACCCAGGCGTCGACCGCCGCGGCATTGGCCTGCGACCGCGCGATGAGGCCCGGCAGGCCGCCCACGCCGAGCGCCCATTCGAGCGCGAAGATATAATCCTCGACCGCCAGCATCGAGGGCGTGTTGATCGTCTCGCCGTGGAAGATCCCCTCGATCAGCTTGCCGCCTTTGGTCAGTCGGAAGATCTTGGGCAGCGGCCAGGCCGGGCTGTAGCTCTCCAGCCGCTCGACCGCGCGGGGGCCGAGGATCAGGATTCCGTGGCCCCCCTCGCCGCCGAGCACCTTCTGCCAGCTGAACGTGGCGACGTCGATCTTCGACCAGGGAAGATCCTGGGCGAAAGCGGCGGACGTCGCGTCGGCGATGACGAGCCCTTCGCGCGAATCGCTGATCCAGTTCCCGTCGGGCACCTTCACGCCCGAAGTGGTCCCGTTCCAGGTGAAGACGACGTCGCTCGCCGGATCGACGGCGGCGAGATCCGGCAGCTCGCCATAATCCGCCTTGATCACGGTCGCCTCGAGCCTGAGCTGCTTGACGACGTCCGTCACCCAGCCCTCGCCGAAGCTTTCCCAGGCCAGGAGCGTGGCCGGCCGGGCGCCCAGCAAGGACCATAAGGCCATCTCGACTGCGCCCGTATCCGAGGCTGGGACGATTCCGATTCGGTGGCTGGCCGGAACCCTCAGCACCCGGCGGGTCAGCTCGATCGCATGGCCCAGCCGGGCCTTGCCGAGCTTCGAGCGATGCGACCGCCCCAGCGAGCCCAAGGCGAGATGTTCGGGGGCCCAGCCCGGCGGCTTGGCGCACGGCCCGGAAGAAAAAAAGGGACGCGCGGGTCGCACGTCCGGCTTGGAAATCGTCACGGTCTAACTCTCCTCGCAGAGAGCACGCGCCGCGTTGGGACGGCGTGGCCCGCCCGTGGCGATAGAGCCAAGGGCGGTCCTGTCAACCGGCTTGCGGGGAGCGGCGCCCTCGCCCCGGCGAAAGCCGGGGCCTCGTCGAGACCCGCCGTGACGTCTCGCTTCAGGTCCCCGCCTTAGCCGGGACGACATAGCCTTGCGCGCTTGACGCGATCCCTCATCGCGTAGAGCTTTTGCCGATGCGCAAGTGGGCGATTTGGGCGACATTGCTGCTGGCGGCCTGCATCCCTTCGAGCCGGCACAAGCCCCTCCCGGTCGTTCAGGCCCGTCCGACGCCAGACGGGCAGGCCCGGCTATGCCGTGCCGATCTCTCCCGCGAGCACGTCCGCTACAGGGCCCTGGACGACCGCCTCTTCGACAATGGCTGCAGCGCCCTGGGCGCCGTCCAGCTGCTCGACATCGGCACCCCGGTCGCCAATCTCGGAGCGATGACCTGTCCGCTCGCGCGCCAGTTCGCGCGGTGGACTCGCGAGGCGATGCAGCCCGCGGCCCGGGCGTGGCTCGGCAGCCCGGTGGCGAAGATCGAGAGCTTCGGGACCTACAGCTGCCGCCCCGTCAACAATCGGGCCGGGGCCCGGCTCAGCGAGCATGGCCGGGCCAATGCGGTCGACGTCGGCGCCTTCGTGCTCGCGGACGGCCGGCGGATCACCGTCCTGGCAGGCTGGAGCGGCAAGGACGAAGACGTCCGGCGCTTCCTGCGCGCCATTCACGGGGCCGGCTGCCGGCGTTTCGGAGTCGTGCTCGGCCCCGATGCCGACGCTTTCCATCGCGATCATCTCCATTTCGACATGGGCCGGGGGCCATATTGCCGCTAAACGGTCCGCCATGACCGATCCCATACCCCCCAGCCGGGTCTTTCCGGCCGCCCGGCAGGAAGCCGAGACCGCCAACCAGCCCACCCCTTCGGCGCAGACCGATCACAATGCCTATCGCCTCGCGTTCCAGGACATGGATTTCCTGCTTCGCGAGGACCTTCGTCCGGTGCGGTTCCAACTCGAGCTTCTGAAGCCCGAGCTTCTGCTCGACGAAGCGAAGATCGGCTCGACCTTCGTCTTCTACGGCTCGGCCCGAATTCCCGAGCCGTCCAAGGCCGATGCACTGATCGCCGCCGCATCCACCGACGAGCAGCGGCACATCGCCGAGCGGCTCAAGGCCAAGTCCAAATATTATGACGAGGCTCGCAAGCTCGCCCGCCTCGTCAGCCGTTGCGAGCCCGACGAGACCGGGCTCCGGCATTTCGTCGTCTGCTCGGGCGGCGGCCCCTCGATCATGGAAGCGGCCAATCGCGGCGCCCACGAGGAAGGCGCCGAATCGGTCGGGCTCAACATCGTCCTGATGCACGAGCAGATGCCCAATCCCTACGTCACCCCCGGCCTCAGCTTCCAGTTCCACTATTTCGCGCTGAGGAAGATGCACTTCCTGCTCCGGGCCCGAGCCGTCGCGATCTTCCCGGGCGGCTTCGGCACGTTCGACGAGGCGTTCGAATTGCTGACCCTCATCCAGACCGGCAAGGTCAAGCCGCTGCCGATCCTCTTCTTCGGCCGCGAATTCTGGGAGCGGGTGGTGAATTTCGACGCTCTGGTCGAAGAGGGCGTGGTCGCGCCCGACGACCTCAAGCTCTTCACCTTCGTCGACACGGCCCAGGAGGCCTGGGACCATGTCTGCGCTTATTATGAGGCGAACGACGAGCCGGTGAGCTGCGACTAGGAATGCTGTCGCTGTTCGCGCCGAAGCTGCCGATCGACGCCGACGAGCTCGAATGGCAGCTGGCCACCTTCAAGTGGCTCGGCCGCGAGTTCGGACCGCCCGGCAATGCGCCGCTGGTGCTTCCGACCCCGCAAACTTTCCCGCCCACCCGGCGCCATGGGCACGGACGGATCGAGGATCTGTTCGCGGCGGTAAAGGCGGCGGCCGGGCTCGCCGACTGGCCGTGCGAGCTTCGGCCCGGGGCGGGGGAGCGGCCCGCCCAGGTCGGCACCGGCCTGCTCCTGCGCCACCTCGGCGCGCCGCCGCCCTGCGGCACATTCATGGTCGAAGGCGAGGACGGCGCCCGGCGGGTGGTGATCACCTACAATCCGTCGCTGGCCGGCGACACCACGGCCGTGATCGCCACTTTCGCGCACGAACTCGGCCATTATTTGATGAGCACCGCCAAAACCGCCCCGCCCGGCGGTTGGGAATTGCACGAGCTCCATACCGACATAGCCGCCGTCTATCTCGGCTTCGGCGTCTTCCTCGCCAACAGCGCCCGGACCTTCAGCCAGTTTCAGAGCGCCGGTGAAATGGGCTGGTCCTCGCGCAGCCAGGGCTATCTCAGCGAAGGGGCTCTGGTCACCGCCACCGCCATCTTCTCGAGGCTGGCCGGACGCGATCCTCTGGAGGCGGCGCCCTGGCTCAAGGACTATCTGCGGACCGACCTGCGCCGAGCGGCGAAGGGGCTCGCCCGGCTCCATCCCGATCTGCCGGCGAGCGTGGAGGCCGTCGACCTCGCCGACTTTGCGGGCGACTGATCAGCGGGCTCGGCCGGCCTCATATTCGGCGACGAAGCGCTCCAGCGGGATGGAGCGGATCGTCTCGGCGAGCACCGCCTCCGCGACGTCCTCCGGGCGTTTGAAGCGAAGGCAGCTCTTGCCCATGTCGAGCTTTCGGCCCGTCGCCGCCCAGGCCGCGCGCAGCCGCTCGGTCCGCGCCTCGGAGGCGTGGACGCAGTTGAGATAGAGGGCGGTGTAATTCTTCTGCGCGGCGAGTCCCGCATAGACGAGCGGCTGGCCGTTATAGGTGCTCGGGTAAAGCTCGAGCGGCACTTCCCAGCCGATCATCCCCCAGCTCATCCGCTCGACATAGCCGTCGGGAAGGTTCGCGTTGACGAGGTCGCGAAGCCGCGCAACGAAGGCCGCGCGCTCCGGCGGCAATTCGTCGAGATAGGCCTCGGGGGTCGGCGCCTTGCTGCTGACCATCCCGGGCAGCCCTATTTCGTCTTGGTCTGCCCGTCGCGGCCGGCGACGGCGGGCGCGCCATCTCCTCCGACCCGGCTCGGCGCGGCCTGCTGCTCGGTCTGCACCGGCTCCTTCTCGCCTTTGTCGCCGGCGGCGGGCTGGCCCGCTTTCTCGGCGGCGGCCTTGGCCGGGCTCGCCGCGGCCGGAGCCGCCGGCAGCGGCAGCGGCGAGTCGCTCTGGGTGTTCAGCCAGGCGATGACGTTGGCGCGGTCCTCCGGCTTGGAGAGGCCGGCGAAGGTCATCTTGGTGCCGGGCGCGAAGTCGCGCGGCGACTTCAGCCAGGCGAAGAGATTGTCCCAATTCCAGCTGCCGCCCTTGCCGGCGAGCGCGGGCGAATAAGCGAACCCCGCCGCATGGTGACCGATCGGGCCGCCGACGACGCCCCAAAGGTCGGGGCCGGTGCCGTTGGCTCCGCCCTTGGTCGCGACGTGGCAGGCGGTGCACTTCTTGAACACCTGCTCGCCCTTGGCCGGGTCGGCGGAAGCGAGATAGAAAGCGGCCGGCTGCTCGGCCGCGGCACCCCCGCCTTCGCCCTCGACGGCCACGCCCTCGATCGGATAGCCCATCTTCTCGGGCCGCTCGTGATGGAACAGCTCGCTGGTGACGATCGAAGCGCCGAGCGCGACGATTCCCGCGCCGAGCACCCAGCCCGCAATCGTGTTGGAGCGGTTGTCCATGCTCTCTCAAGACCTCCAGGGACGGCGCGCGCCCGCGCGCGGGATGACGGAATTCGCGAGCCCCTTTAGGCGGCGCCGTGAGACGGGGCAAGACGGACCTGTTTCCACCGATCCTCAGATGGAAGGGCCTCAATCCTTCCGGGAAGGTCCCACCGCCTGAATTCATCGGCAGGCCCAATGGGAGGCGAGCGCCGGCCTCCTAGGTCCCAACCCAATGTCGCAACAAAGTATGGGCGATGGCGAAATGGGGCGGAGCCAGGAAGGGCGCGTCGGGAGCTCCGGCCAGCGCAGCCCTCACGCCCGCGCGATCCACCCACATCGCGTCGTCGAGCTCGTTCATGTCGAGGGTCAGCTCGTCGCTCGCCGCCCGGGCCGTGCAGGCGATCATGAGCTGGCCGGGGAAGGGCCAGGGCTGGCTGGCGACGTAGCGGACGTCGCTGACCTCGATTCCCGCCTCCTCGCCGAGCTCGCGAGCGACCGCCTCCTCGATCGACTCGCCCGGCTCGACGAAGCCGGCCAGGGCCGAATAGCGGCCTTCGGGATATTGCGGCTGGCGGCCGAGAAGCACGCGCCGGTCATGCTCGGCGAGCATGATCACCACCGGGTCCACTCGCGGAAAATGCTCGAGGCCGCAGCCGCCGCAGCGCCGGCCCCAGCCGCCGCGGAACGGCCGGGTCGGAGCGCCGCACGCGCCGCAGAAACCATGCCGGTTGTGCCACTCGATCAGGCTTCGAGCCGTGCCCCAGACCGCCGTGTCCTCGGCCGCCATCCGGTTGAGCAGGGCGAAGACCGACCAGGCCCGCTGCCCCGGCACCGTCCGCACCAAAGGCGCGAACATCGGAGCGCCCTCGCGCAGCCCGAGGAAGATCAGCTCCTCCGCCTCCGCCATCTCGTCCCAGCCGAGACGTCCTTCCTCGTCCAGCTCGGGATCGAGGCCGGCGAGCCGAAGCAGCCGCGCCTCCAGGCTCGCCGCCAGCTCCGCCAGCCGGGCCTCGTCGAGGCGGAGATGGTCGGCGCGGTCGAGGCCGGCGCCGGTGAAACCCGTCCTCATGCCGCCCGCCGCCATTCGGCGCCGCGGGCCGCGAGGCGCGCGAACAGGGTCGGAAGGCCGGCCTCGCCGAGGCGGTCGATCGGCCACCAGGTGCCGTCGGGCCTCGCCCCCGCGTCGGCGCAGAGCAGGCGCATGTTGAGGGCGAAATGGGTGAAGACATGGTCGACGCTGCCCGCCTCGCGCCACTCCGCCTTGGCGGGGGCGCCTTCGCTGTCGGTGGGTAAAGCGAGCATCCCACCGAGCAGCCCCCTGGCCGGGCGGCGGACGAGGAGGACGTGACCGTCATGCTCGAGCCAGTAGGCGATGCCCTGCCGGCGCCGCTTCGGCGCCCTGGCCGCCTTCACCGGGAAATGCTCCGGAGCGCCGGTGGCCCGCCCGGCGCAGGCCGAGGCGAGCGGGCAGCGGCCGCAATCCGGCGAGCGCGGCGTGCAGATCGTCGCGCCGAGGTCCATCATCGCCTGGGCATAGTCTCCCGCCTCGGCCTCCGGCGTCAGCGTTCCGGCGAGGCGGTAAATCTCCTCCCGCGCCGCCGGCAGGGCGGACTCGACCGCGAACAGCCTCGCGACGACCCGCTCGACATTGGCGTCGACCACCACCGCCCGCCGGCCGAAGGCGATGGCGGCGATGGCGGCGGCGGTATAGCGGCCGATCCCGGGAAGCTTGCGCAGACCCTCTTCGGTGTCGGGGAAACGGCCGCCGAGATCGCCGGCGACGAGGCGCGCGCAGGCGACGAGGTTGCGCGCGCGTGCGTAATAGCCGAGGCCCGCCCAAGCGGCCATGACGTCGCCGTCGGGCGCCGCCGCCAGGGCCGTCACGCCCCGCCAGCGGCGAGTGAATGCCTCGAAATAGGGCGCTGCATGAGCCACCGTGGTCTGCTGCAGCATCACCTCGGAAAGCCACACTTTGTACGGGTCCGGCCGCTCGCCGCTTTCCACGCGCCACGGCAACCGTCTTTTATCCACAGCAAACCAACGCAAAACGGCCTGGGAAGCATCGACGGACATGGACTGCCTATGCCATGATCGAGGCGATGACGAAATCGGGTGGGACGTCGAAAAAGCAGGCCGCGGCGCCGCGGGCCAACCGCGCCCGCGCCGTCTGCGACATCGTGCCGGATATCGGCCGCGCCGCCTTCCGCCGCTTCGGCTTCGTCCAGTCCTCGATCGTCAGCCGCTGGGGCGAGATAGTCGGCAAGCGCTACGCCGCCGTCTCCTCGCCCGAATCGATCCGCTTCCCCGCCGGCAAGCGCTCCGACGGCGTCCTCAACCTGATCGTCGAGGGCGCGCACGCGCCGATGATGCAGCATGTCGCACCGGTCATCGTCGAACGGGTCAACCGCTTCTTCGGCTATCCGGCGGTGGCTCGGGTCGCGTTCAGGCAAGGCCTGGTTCAGATTGCGCGGGTGAAGACCCGCGCCGCGCCGCCGTCGCTTCGACCGATCCCGGTCGAGCTCGGCGATTCGCTGCGCGAAGTTGCGGACCCGGAGCTTCGAGCCTGCCTCGAGGCGCTGGCTCGCGGCGTGGCGGCGAACGAGGAGGCGCTCGGGCCGGCGCTCGCCATCCCGGTGCTGGGCAGGATTGGAGAAACGAAAAGATGAGATCGATATTCTTGATCGCCGCCGCCTCTCTCGCCGTAGGCCTCGCCGGCTGCGGCGACGGCGCCGGCAACAGCCAGTCGGTCGCCGACGCGGGGCCGCTGACTCAGATCCCGGCGCCCAACGGCGACTGGACCCAGACCGTGGCCAGGACGGCCGAGGGCGGCTTCCGCATGGGCAACCCCAACGCGCCGGTGAAGCTGGTCGAATATGGCTCGTTGAGCTGCCCGCACTGCGCCGAGTTCGAGGAGAGGGGCGCCCCGCAGCTGCGCGACAAATATGTGAAGAGCGGCCAGGTCAGCTGGGAATTCCGCACCTATCTCCTCTTCCCGACCGATCCGGGCGTCTCGATGCTTCTGCATTGCCAGGGCCCGGACGCCTTCTTCCCGCTGGTCGAGCAGCTCTATGCGGATCAGGCGGGCTGGATGGGCCGGATCCAGCAGCTTCCGCGCGACCAGCAGGAGGCGATCCAGAGCATGCCGCCGCGCGACGCGGCCGCGCTCGTCGTCCGGGCCGGCGGCCTCGACGAATTCTTCCGCCAGCGCGGCATGCCGGGCTCGCGCATCCAGTCCTGCCTCGCCGATCCCGCGGGGGTCGAGACGATCGCCTCGATCAAGCAGCGCGGCGACGAGGAAGGCGTCAACGGGACGCCCTCCTTCTTCATCAACGGCAAAAGATATGAGGGGCCTGCGAACTGGGCGGGCCTCGAGCCGGAGCTGAGGGCGGCGATATCGTGATGAAGGCGACGCTCGTCCTCGCTTTGCTCGGGCTCGCCGCGCCGGCCGCCGCCGCGCCGGCCCGGCGGACCGCTCCCGCGGCCGTGAACTGGAGCCGCAATATCGTCGCCACGCCGGAAGGCGGGTTCAGGATGGGCAATCCGGGAGCGAGGGTGAAGCTCGTCGAATATGGCTCGCTCACCTGCGTCCACTGCGCCGCTTTCTCGCGCGACGGGATGGCCCCGCTGCTCGCGACCTACGTGCACAGCGGCAAGGTCAGCTACGAATATCGCAACTTCATCCTGAACGGCCTCGACGTCGCCGCCACCCTGGTTGCTCGCTGCGGCGGGCCGGGCCGTTTCTTCCCGGTCGCGGACAGGCTCTACGCGACGCGCGACCAGTGGATGGGCCGCGCCGGCTCGCTGACCGCGGCGCAAAAGGCGCAGTTGAAGGCGCTTCCCGAAAATCAGCGCCTCGGCCGGCTCGCCGAATTCGCCGGAATCACCCAGATCGCCGCTCAGCAGGGCATCGCGCCGGTTCAGGCGAAGCGCTGCCTCACCGACCAGGCGGGGCTCGACCGGCTCACCCGGATGGTCGAGGCCGCGGAGGCGCTGGGCGTCGGCGGCACTCCGACCTTTTTCATCAACGGCGCCAACATAGGCAGTCACACCTGGGCGACCCTGGAGCCGATCCTGCGCGATTCGGCGGGCTAGGATGGGCAGCGGGGGCCGGCCATGCAGATAAAGCGGCTGAAGCTCTCCGGCTTCAAGAGCTTCGTCGAGCCGGCCGAGCTTCGCATCGAGCCGGGGCTCACCGGAGTCGTCGGCCCCAACGGCTGCGGCAAGTCCAACGTTCTCGAGGCGATTCGCTGGGTGATGGGCGAATCCTCGCCCAAGTCGATGCGCGGCGCCGGCATGGACGACGTCATCTTCGCCGGCACCGCCGCCCGCCCGGCGCGCGACTTCGCGGAAGTCTCCCTGCTGGTCGAGCGCGAGGCCGAGGACATGCCGGGCGACGTCACCCTGGCGCCGGTCGGCGACGTCGAGGTCGCCCGCCGCATCGAGCGGGGCGCCGGCTCCGCCTACCGGGTCAACGGCCGCGACGTCCGCGCCAAGGACGTCGCCCTGCTGTTCGCGGACGCCGCCACCGGCGCCCATTCGCCGGCGCTCGTCAGCCAGGGCAAGATCAGCGCGGTCATCGCCGCCAAGCCGACCGAGCGCCGGCTGATGCTCGAGGAAGCGGCCGGCATTTCCGGCCTCCACGTCCGCCGCAAGGACGCCGAGCAGAAATTGCGCGCCGCCGAGGCGAACCTCGTCCGGCTCGACGAGGTGCTGGCCGATATGGAGATGCGCGCCTCCGCGCTCCGCCGCCAGGCCAAGGCGGCCGAGCGCTACCGCAAGCTCTCCGAGCAGATCCGGATCGCCGAAGGGCGGATGATCTTCGCCCGCTGGCGCGAGGCGGCGGCGGCGGCCGATGCCGCCAAGCGGGAAGCCGAAGCGGCCGGCGGAGCGGTGGAGAAGGCTTCCGAGGCCCAGCGCGCGGCCGCCGCCTACCAGGCCCAGGCGGCGCAGGTGCTTTCCGAACGTCGAGCGCAGGCCCAGGCCGCCCGCGACCTCGCGACCTCGCTCGGCCACCAGCTGGCGACTCTTCGGGCCGAGCGCGACGGCATCGCCCGACGGCTGAAGGAGCTGGGCGATCGCCGCGCCGCCCTGCTCGGCGACCGCGAGCGTGAGGCGGCGCTGGCCGAGGATGCCAAGGCGGCCTTGGCCCGGCTCGAGCAGGAGGGGCGGGACATCGCCGCCCGGCTCACCGCCGCCGAGGCGGCGCGCGGAACGATCGACGTCCGCACCGTCGCGCTCGAAGACGAGGCGCGCGAGGCGGAGGCCGAGCTCGGCAAGGCCCGCGCGGTTCAGGCGGCCGAGCAGGCCGAGGCGCGAGTCGCCCGAGCCGCGCTCGAAGCTGCGCAGGCGAAGCTCGCCCGCGCCGAAGCCGAATGCGCGCGCCTCGCCGAGCAGATGTTCGGGCTCGGCGAGGAAGCACCTCTGGTCGAATCGCTGCAGGCGGCGCGCATCCGGCGGGAGGCGGCGGAAGCCCGGCTCGAAGCGGCCGGCGAGGCGATCGGCGCCGCGGAAGCCCGCCGCCAGCAGGCGGCGGTCGTCCGCGATTCCGCCGAGAGTGAAGGATCGGCCGCGCGTGCCGCCCTAGCGGCGCTTGAATCCGAAGCCAAAGCCCTGATCAAGGCGGTCGAAGGCTCCAGCGGCGACCGCGCGATCAACCATGTCAAAGCCGATCCGGGCTTCGAGCGCGCTCTCGCCGCTGCGCTCGGCGACGACCTCGAAGCTGCGCTCGAGGGCGATTCGGCGCGGCGCTGGGCCGGCGCGGAATGCCTGCCCGCCGATCCGCCGCTCCCCGCCGGCTGCGAGCCGCTCTCCGCCCACGTCCAGGCTCCCGACGCGCTGCGCCGCCGGCTGGCGCAGATCGGAGTGGTCGAGCTGGACGAGGGCATGGCCCTCGCCGTCGGCCAGCGCCTCGTCACGCGCGACGGCCGACTGCGCCGCTGGGACGGTTTCGTCGCGACCGGCCTCGGCGCCGCCGCCGCCGAGCGGTTGATCCGGGTCAACCGGCTGGCCGAGATCGAACGCGCCTTGCCGGTCGCGGTGGGGGCCGTGGAGGCGGCGCGGGGGCGCACCGACGCGGCCCTGGCCGAGATGGCTGCCGCCCGCGACGCCGCCGACGCCGCGCGCCGGGGCGAGGCCGAAGCCTCGGCCGCGATCCGCGAAGCCACGCGAGCGGAAGATTCCGCCCGGGTCGACATCGAGCGGCTCGACCTTCGCCGCACCGGCCTCGCCGAGCGGATCGAGCAGGCGCGGCAGGATCTCGCGGAAGCGGTCGGCGCGGATGGCGAGGCGCGCCGAGTCGTCGCCGCTCTGCCCGACGCCGCCGCCACGGAGGCGCGGGTGGCGGCGCTGCGCTCGGCCGCCGAGCGCGCCCAGCAGGCGCTCGCCGAGGTTCGCGCCGAGGCCGCCACCCATGCCCGGGCGGTCGGCGCCGACAGGCAAAGGGCCGAAGCGGCGGTCAAGGAAAGCACCGACTGGCGGGTGCGCGCCGCCGACGCCGGCAAGCGCCACGCCGACATGGGACGGCGGATCGCGGAAGCCGAAGCGGAGGCCGAGCGCCTTGCCGACGCTCCGGACGAGATTGCCCGGCGGATCGCCGCGATGGAGGCGGAGGCCGCCGAGGCCGCTCAGGCGGCGGAGGCGGCGGCGCAGGCCGAGCGGCAAGGAGAAGCGGCGCTACGCGAGACCGAGGCGCGGCTCGGCGAGGTCGCCGAAGCGCTCGCCACCGCCCGAGAGGCGCGAGCCGGGGCTGCTGCCCGCCACGAGAATCAGGAAGCGCGGCGGATCGAGATGGGCCGAATCTCCGGCGAGCGCTTCGAATGCCCGCCGCCGCTCCTCCCCGACCGGCTCGGCTTCGAGGAAACCACGATCGTCCCCGCCGCCGAGGAATCCGCCCGCCACGAGCGGCTCGCCGCCGAGCGCGAGCGGATCGGGCCGGTCAATCTCATCGCCGAGCGCGAGCTTGCCGAGCTCGACGAGGGCCGCGCCGCCTCCCAGGCCGAGCGCGAGGAGCTCGGGCTCGCCATCAACCGGCTGCGCGGCTCGATCGGAAGCCTCAACCGCGAAGGCCGTACCCGCCTGCTCACCGCCTTCGAAGCGGTCGACCGCCATTTCCGGAGCCTCTTCACCACCCTGTTCGAAGGCGGCCAGGCCCATCTCGAGCTGGTCGAATCCGACGATCCCCTCGAGGCCGGGCTCGAGATCATGGCCCAGCCCCCCGGCAAGCGCCTGTCGACCCTGACCCTTCTGTCGGGCGGCGAGCAGGCCCTGACCGCCATCGCGCTGATCTTCGCCCTCTTCCTCACCAACCCGGCGCCGATCTGCGTCCTCGACGAGGTCGACGCGCCGCTCGACGACGCCAATATCGAGCGCTTCTGCGACCTGCTCGACCGGATGGTGAACGAGACCGACACCCGCTACCTCATCGTCACGCACAATGCGGTGACGATGAGCCGGATGCACCGCCTGTTCGGGGTCACCATGATCGAGAAGGGCGTTAGCCGCCTGGTCAGCGTCGACCTGGGCGGCGCGGAGAGATTGCTGGCGGCGGAATAACGTCATTCCCGCGAAGCGGGAATCCATGCCGACCCGATGTCCCTCCCTTATTCCGTCTGGACTCCCGCTCTCGCGGGAGTGACGATGTAAAGCCATGGACGCTTCCGTTTCTCCCTTCACCCCCATCCACCCGCCTCGCACCACGGGCCCGGTCGCCAGCTGGCGCGGCTTCTTCGGGGAGCGGGCGCGCACGGCCGTCTATGGCTGGTCGGAGCAGGCCTTCCGACTCCCCTACATGCGGCGCAACATCCTGGGCTTCCGGATCCACATTCCGCTCGAACCCGACGACGTGCAGCGGGTGATGCTCGACAACGCTTCCAATTACGGCAAGCCCGGGGTCGTCAAGCGCCTGCTCGCCGAGGCGATAGGCCAGGGGCTCCTGACTTCGGATGGGCCGCTATGGCGCGAGCAGAGGCGGATCGTCGCGGCCAATTTCGCCCCGGCCGCCGTCGACGGCCTGATGCCGCGCTTCGGCGAAGTCGGGCGCGCCGCCCTCGAGCAGTGGCAGCCCGGCGTTCGCAACATTCACGCCGAGGCGACCCGCGCGACGATGGGAATCATCTCCAACACCTTGTTCAGCGGCGATTCGCGCCTCACCAGCGAGGCGGCCATGGCCCATATCGCCGCCGCGCTCGAGGGCGTGAGCGAGGCCCGGCTGCAGGCGATGCTCGGCCTTCCGCGAATGCCGTGGAGCCGCAAGGGCTGGGCGGCCGGGCGCGGCATGAACTATCTGCGCGAGACGCTCGAGGCCGTGGTCCGCGAGCGGCTGCCGGACGGCGGCCCGGACGACTTCCTCGGCCGGCTGATCCGGGGCCTCAACGACCGCTTCGAGCCAAAGCAGGCGGCGAGCCTGGCGGTCGACAATGCGATGACCTTCTATCTCGCCGGCCACGAGACCACCGCCAATGCGGTGACCTGGACTCTCTACCTGCTCTCCGAGCAGCCGGCGCTTCAGGACGAGGCCGCCGCCGAGGCGGTGGCGGCGCTGGCGGCGGGCGGCGACGACCCGGGCCTGCCCGAGCGGCTGCCGAGGCTTCGGGCGATCCTCGACGAATCGCTTCGCCTCTACCCGCCGGCGCCCCGCTTCGACCGCGAGGCGCTCGGCCCCGACCGGGTCGGCGGCGAGGAGGTGCAAAAGGGCGACATCGTCTCGATCTGGCCGTGGCTCCTCCACCGCCACCAGGCCCTGTGGGACCAACCCGACGCCTTCGATCCGGACCGCTTCGCGGGGGACCACAAGCGCCACCGCTTCCAGTACATCCCCTTCGGCGGCGGACCGCGCCTGTGCGTTGGCGCCCGCTTCGCCACCGCCGAGGCGCTCACCCTCCTCGCTTACTGGCTGAGCCGCTGGCGCTTCGATCCGATGCCGGGCCGCGAGGTGCGCACGCACGGCATGGTGACTCTCAGGCCCGCGGGCGGCCTGCCGCTGGTCCTGTCGAGGCGGGACTGAAGGGCAGGCTCGGCACACCCCTCGTGCCCCCAATTGCGAATGCTATTGCGAAACATTCTCAACAACGATAGTCGGGCCCCGGCGCAAACACGCGGCAAGGGGTATAGATGTTCTTTTTCCGGGTCTCTCTGCTCGCGCTCGCCGCGGGCCTGGCTTCGCCGGCCTTCGCCGTAGACGCCGCGACGGACTCGGACCAGGGGACGATCGTCGTCACCGGCACTCGCGACACCTACAAGACAGACCGGACCAGCACCGCCACTCGCACCCCAACAGACGTCAACGACATCCCCCAGGCGATCAGCATCGTCACCGGGAAGCAGGTCGACGACCAGGCGATGCAGTCGATCGCCGACGTGCTTCGCTATGTTCCGGGCGCGGTGATCAGCCAGGGTGAGGGGCATCGCGACCAGATCATCCTGAGGGGCAACAGCAGCACCGCCGACTTCTTCGTCGACGGCTTGCGCGACGACGTCCAATATTATCGCGGCCTCTACAATCTCGAGCGGGTCGAGATATTGAAGGGGCCGAACGCGATGATCTTCGGCCGCGGCGGCGGCGGCGGGATCGTCAACCGGGTGAGCAAGCGGCCCGAGGCCGGCTCCTTCGGCCGAGCCTCCGCCTCGCTCGACAGCTGGGGCGCGTGGGGCCTCGAAGCCGATCTCAACCACGCCGTCTCCGAACTCGTCTCCGTGCGCCTCAACGGCGTCTACGAGGAATTCGCCAACCATCGCGATTTCTATGAGGGCCGGCGAATCGGCCTCAACCCGACCGTGGCGCTTACCCCCGGCGATTCCACCCGGATCAACCTCAGCTACGAATTTGCCGACGACGAGCGGACGGTCGACCGTGGAATCCCCTCCGCCCGCGCCGGCACCCTGGCGGATCCGGCGCGGCCGCAGGAGGGGTTCGACCGCACCTTCTTCGGAGTGCCCGGCCTCAACCTCACCACCTTCGAAGGCCATGTCCTGCGCGGCCAGCTCTCGCACTGCTTCTCGGACTCTCTCACCCTCACCAGCCGCCTGCTCTACGGCGACTATGACAAATATTACCGCAATGCGATGGCGCAGGCGCCGGTCGCCCCGGTCGGCGGCGTGCCCTCGGTCGGAATCGAGGCCTATGAGGATTCCACCGCCCGCCGCAACCTGTTCAGCCAGAACGATCTCGTCTGGGAGGTCGCGACCGGGCCGCTGAAGCACGTCCTCCTCGCCGGGGTCGAATATGGCGACCAGGAAAGCCGGGTCGACCATATCAACGGCTTCTTCGATTCGGGCGTTCCGACGACGGGCGGCGGGCGCCGCACCTTCGTCCCGCTCGCCCGGCGGATCGTCGTCCCGCCGGTCACCTTCCGCTCCGGCCCGGGCGAGCGGCGGGTGCGAAGCGCCGCGGACGTGCTCGCTTTCTACCTGCAGGACCAGATCTCGATCGGCGACCATGTCGACCTGATCGTCGGCGGCCGTCACGACCGCTTCCAGCTCCGGGTCGACGACCGCCTGACCGGCGGCCGCTTCGAGCGCACCGACGGCCTGTGGTCGCCGCGGCTCGGCCTGGTGGTGAAGCCGACCGAGGCCATGTCCCTCTACGCCAGCTACAGCCGCTCCTTCCTGCCCCAGTCGGGCGACCAGTTCAGCTCGCTCGATCTGACCCTGGCGGCGCTCGAGCCGGAGAAGTTCGTCAATTACGAGCTGGGCTTCAAATGGGACGTCCGAAGGGCCCTCAGCCTCACCGCCGCTCTCTATCGGCTCGACCGGGACAATAGCCGCGCCACCGATCCCGCCGATCCGAGCCGGACATTGCTCACCGGCGCCCAGCGCAGCAAGGGGTTCGAGCTCGGCCTCACCGGCGAGATCCGCCCGGGCTGGAGCGTCAGCGCCGGCTATGCCCTTCAGGACGCCGAGATCCTCCGGACGACCGTGGCCGCCCCGGCGGGGCGCAAGGTCGCCCTGGTGCCGCGCCACCAGGCAAGCTTGTGGACCCGCTACGACTTCACCTCGCGCCTTGGCGCCGGCATCGGAGTCTATCACCAGTCGAAGAGTTTCACCTCGATCGGCAACACCGTCGTACTGCCGGCCTTCACCCGCGTCGACGCCGCCGCCTATTTCCGAGTGACCGACTCGTTCGAGGCTCAGCTGAACGTCGAGAATCTCCTCGGCAACGACTATTTCTCCTCGGCCTTCAACGACAACAACATCATGCCCGGCGCCCCGATCAGCGTCCGCGGCACCCTCCGCTTCCGGTTCTGACAGGCTCTACGCCCTCATCCCGGGACTGAAGGTGAGGTAGAAGTCGCTCCAGCGGCGCTTGCCGAGGTCGGGCGGCAGCCGCACCGGGCTGCAGCGGATGACGGCGAGCCGCGCGGCTTCCGTCATCCTGCCCGCATAAGGCTGAGTATCGGGAGTCACGCCCTGCTGCGAGACCAGAACGGGAAGCCCCACCAGGCTGCCGTCCGGAGCGAAGCGGACGAGGAGGCGGGTGACGATGAGTCGGCCGACCGACGGCACGGACGGGGCCCGGTAGCAGCGGCGAATCTGGTCCGCCACCTCGGCGGTCGCGCTCCGCGTCGCCGGCGAGGGCGCCTGCCCCGGAGCCGAAGGCAGGGCGCAGGCGGCGAGGGCCAGCGCCGGCGCTGAAGCCAGAATCCTCATCCCGGCCATTTTTAGACACCGCCTCGATGTTGAGGAAGCCGGGCCCTAGCCGCCCTCCCGTTCCAGCTTCTGCATCGCTTTCTCCCAGTCGCCGAGGCTGGAGCGAGCGTCCTGGACGAAGCGGGATCGGCGCACGGCGGCGAGGAACAGGCCTCCCACCAGCCGCCCAAGGAGCCCGGCGGGGCGGCGGAACTGGACGAGCAGGATGACCCGCTGCTCGTTGGTGTCGTTCCACACTTCATGATGGAAGCAATCGTCGAAGACGAACGTGCGTCCCTCGTCCCAATGAAGCATCCGGTCGTCCACCTGCATCCGGCAGGCTTCGCGCTGGCGGGGCACGACGAGGCCGAGATGGGCGGTCAGGATCGCCTTGGTGACTCCGCGATGGCGCGGGATGTGGGCACCGGAGGCGAGGATCGAGAAGAAGGCGCTGTTGAGGCCGGGAATGGCCGCGACGGCCGCCGCGGTCTTCGGGCAGCGCGCGATATTCTCGTCGTTGCGGTAGCCGTAGCCCCACAGGAAGAAGGACCTCCATTTGCCGGGCGGGGCGATTCGGCGATGGTCGGGCGAGATCTCGGCCAGCGGCGGAATGCCTTCCTCGCGGGCCAGCAAAGCGTCGACCTCGGAGCGGATTTCGGGCCAGCGAGCCTCGAGCCGCGCGATCCAGGGGAACAAGGCGGAGTCGTAGACCGGCGCATCGCCGACCTTGGAAGACCAGGCGATGACCGCGCCGATGCGGTGGCGCAGCTTCTTGCCGATCTTCAGCCAGAGCGGCCGCTTCGGTACGGCGGGCCTATCGGCCGGAGCCGAAACCAGGCGGCGCGACTCGTAATGCCTTCCATCCATGTGCCCAGGCCCCCCGGCCCACCATCACATGGATCCTGCCTCGCAGCTTTTTGTGGCCAAAATCGGGTCGCCTATCCCGTTATCTTGGATCCCAGCGGTTGGGTCGCCGGCCCGTGGATCACCTCGCCCGACAGCTCGAAGCGCGAGCCATGGCAGGGGCAGTCCCAGGTCCGGTCGGTCTGGTTCCAGCCGACCAGGCAGCCCATGTGGGTGCAGACGGCGGAGACGGCGTGGAGGGCGCCCCCTTCGTCGCGAAAGGCGGCGACATTGTCGCCGTCGATCTTGAGGATCGCCGCCTCGCCGGGCTTCAGTTCGTCATAGGACTTGGCCTTGCTGCCCAGATAGCCGCCGACGAGATGGGCCGCGACCGACAGATTCTCCTTCACGAAATCCGGGGCGCCGGCGATCGGCTTCACCCGAGTCGCGTCGAATAGCTCGAGCCAGCGATTGTCCTTGCCGGTGGCGAGGTCGGCGATGATCATCGCCGCCACCGTGCCGTTGCTGATCCCCCACGCGTCGAAGCCGGTGGCGACGAGATAGCCGTCCGATTTCGACGACCAGCCGATGAAAGGCGCGCCGTCCATCGGCGTATAATCCTCGTTGATCCAGCGATACTCGATCGGCCCGGCGTCGAAATTCTCGGTCAGCCAGCGCTCGATGTCGGCGATGTGCTTCTGCTCCTCGTCCGGGTGGCCCGGCTTGAAATGGGTGCCCGCGACGATGCCGTAGGTCTGGCCGTCCTGGTTGCGGTGGGTTCGGATGGAATGACCGGGTTGCTCCACATTCTTGTACATTCCGGGCGGAATGGGGCGAATCGGAGCGGCGATCACCGGTTCCGCCTTGGGATAATTGGTGGCGTAATACAGGCCGACCTGCCCGAGCGGCAGGTGAGTCGCCATCACCACATGGCTGGCGATCAGATTGCCGTTGTCGGTGAGCACCCGGTCCGGCTCCCAATCGACCGCCCGGCTGTTCTCGAAGACGTGGCAGCCGTCGCCCGGTATGGTGGCGGCGAGGCCGGCGACATATTTGACCGGATGGAATTGCGCCTGGTCGTCCCAGCGCATCGCGGCGAGCACGTCGAAGGGCAGGCCGGTGTCGCGGGTCAGGCTTGCGGGCAGGCCGAGCCGCTGGGCGACCTCCACCTCCTTCTCGATCTGAGAGACGTAGCTCTCGTCGCGGGTATAGACGAAAGCGGGCCTGGGCTCGATGTCCGCGTCGATCCCGTGCTCTCCGGCGAGCTGCGAGATCCGGCGGATGCCGAGCTCCTGCGCCTCGGCGTAGAGCCGCGCCCGGCCCTCGCCGAACTTGCTCTCGAGTGTCTGGTAGTGGATGCCGTGCTGCGAGCTTATCTTCGCCGTCGACTTGCCGGTGACCTGCCGCCCGACCCGCCGCGCCTCGACCAGGGCGACCTTGAGGCCTCGGTCCTTGAGCAGCCTCGCGGTGGTGACTCCGACGATGCCGCCGCCGATGATCGCCACGTCGACCGCGACCTCGCCCGAAAGCGCCGGGAAATCAGGGGCCGGGGCGGTTGCATTCCAATAGCTCCGGTCGTCCTCGCGCGCCATGATTGTCTCCTGCTTTCCGGAGGTTCGATGCCGTCCGTTCAACTGCGTTCCCGTCAGCCTGTTCCACCCGCGCCGGGCGGTCGCCATGCAGGCTTGCCATTGCGCCCATTCGGGTTAGGCTGCGCGGCTTCGGATGATCCGAAGCAAGGGGGAAATCAGATGGAATGGGCAACACTGCCGCTTAAGAGATACGCCGAGTTCACCGGCCGCTCGCGCCGCAAGGAATATTGGATGTACGTCCTGCTCCTCATTGTCGTGGGCATCGTCATCGGAATCGTCGAAGGCATAACCGGCCTGAGGGGAATGGTCGGGCCGTACGGGCCGATCAGCGCCCTGTTCGGCCTGGCCACCTTCATCCCCAGCCTCGCCGTCGGAGTCCGGCGCCTGCACGACACCAACCGCTCGGGCCTTTGGCTGCTGATCGGCTACGGTCCGTTCATCCTGTCGCTGCTGCTGATGATCGCGGGAATGCTCCAGTTCACGATGATCCTGTCGGTGGTGGCGCTGATCGGCTTTGTCGTGCTGCTCGTGTTCATGGTCCTCGAGGGCAATCGTGGGCCCAATCAATACGGGGCCGACCCCAAAGGCGGGGAAGGCGCGGCCGCGGCCGTCTGAACCGGCTTTCCGAGCGAGACCCGCGGCCGCGCTCCGGCCGCGGGCTCTCCGCCGCCCTTCAACCGGGTCGCTTGGCCGATCGCGCCGGCTTGAACCTGAACACAAGCCGACAGTCCGGTTCAGCACGGACTCACACCCCCTCGTGTAGACGAGAAGCATAGCCCCCGCGTTTGTTCGGGGCCCACGTCTACAGGAGGATTTGCCATGAAGGCCATTTCGAAAACCATGCTGGGCGCCGGCGCCGCGGCCCTCGCCGCCATCAGCTTCGCCGCTCCCGCCGAGGCGCAGTATCGCCGCCACCACGACCGCGGTCTCGACGCGGGCGACATCATCACCGGAGTCGCCGTCCTCGGCGGAATCGCCGCCATCACCTCGGCCATCGGCCGCGACGACGGACGTTACGGTTATGGCTACGGCAACCGCTATCGCGGCGGCTACAATTACGCCGTCCAGGCCTGCGCCCAGGAGGCTCAGCGCATGGGCCGCGGCCAGGTCCGGATCACCGACGTCGACCGTGCCGGCAACGACCGCTACCGGGTCCGCGGCATCGTCGAAGCGAATTACGGCTACGGCGGCGGCTATGGCGACCGCGATTACGGCCGCTACGACCGCAACGGCTACGGCTACGGCAACGGCAACGGGCGCGACGATTTCACCTGCACCGCCCGCGGCAACGGCCGGATCACCGACTTCCGTCTGTAACCGGCGGCAGGGATGGGTAAGGGATGCGCGCGGGCGAGAGTCCGCGCGCATTTCCTTGGGTTCAGAGCCACGCCGGCCGCGGCCTGACCAAGCGTCAATTCGGCGAACGCCGGGACCTCGGGTCGAGAAGCCCCGTCGAACCTCCATGAGGTCCCGGCTTTCGCCGGGATGACGGTAAACGCCTTCATCATCGTCGCGCTTTACAGGCGGCGAGACCCGCGCCTATCGGCCTTCATGACCGTCCAGCCTTCCGAGACCATCCTCATCGTCGACTTCGGAAGTCAGGTGACTCAGCTCATCGCCCGCCGCGTCCGCGAGGCGGGCGTCTATTCGGAGATCGCTCCGTTCAGCCGCGCCGAGGAGGCCTTCCAGCGCCTGCGGCCACGCGGCATCATCCTTTCCGGGGGTCCATCCTCGGTGATGTGGGACGACAGCCCGCGCGCGCCTCAGCATTTCTTCGACGCCGGGGTGCCGATCCTCGCCATCTGCTACGGCCAGCAGACCATGGCGCACCAGCTCGGCGGGCGGGTGGCGCCGTCCGACCATCGCGAGTTCGGGCGCGCCTTCATCGAGATTACGGGCGAGAGCGTCCTGTTCGACGGTTTGTGGAAGCGGGGCGAGCTTCACCAGGTCTGGATGAGCCATGGCGACCGGGTCGAGACCTTGCCCGAGGGGTTCAAAGTCGTCGCCTTTTCCGAAGGTGCCCCTTACGCCGTCGCCACCGACGAGCAGCGGCGATTCTTCAGCCTGATGTTCCATCCCGAGGTCGTCCACACCCCCGACGGCGGCCGGCTGATCGCCAATTTCGTCCGCCACGTCTGCGGCCTCGCCGGCGACTGGACGATGGCCGAGTTCCGGGCGACCAAGATTGAGGAGATACGCGATCAGGTCGGCCACGGCCGAGTCATCTGCGGCCTGTCGGGGGGCGTCGACAGCGCCGTTGCCGCCGTCCTGATCCACGAGGCGATCGGCCATCATCTGACCTGCGTCTTCGTCGATCACGGGCTGATGCGTGCAGGCGAGGCCGAACAGGTCGTGTCGCTGTTCCGCAACCATTACAACATCCCGCTCGTCCATGTGGACGCGGAGGACCTCTTCCTCTCCGGCCTCGCCGGCCTCACCGACCCGGAGGCCAAGCGCAAGTTCATCGGCAAGACCTTCATCGACATTTTCGACGCCGAGGCGAAGAAGGCCGGCGGCGCCGATTTCCTCGCCCAGGGAACGCTCTATCCCGACGTGATCGAGAGCGTCAGCTTCACCGGCGGCCCGTCGGTGACGATCAAGAGCCACCACAATGTCGGCGGCCTGCCCGAGCGGATGAACATGCAGCTGGTCGAGCCGCTGCGCGAATTGTTCAAGGATGAGGTCCGCGTGCTCGGCCGCGAGCTCGGCCTGCCCGAGGCGTTCGTCGGCCGCCATCCATTCCCGGGCCCGGGCCTCGCCATCCGCATTCCGGGCGAGGTGACGAAGGAGCGCTGCGACCTGCTGCGCAAGGCCGACGCCATCTATCTGGAGGAGATCCGCAACGCCGGCCTTTACGATGCGATCTGGCAGGCCTTCGCCGTGCTGCTCCCGGTCCGCACCGTCGGCGTGATGGGCGATTACCGCACCTATGACAGCGTCTGCGGCTTGCGCGCAGTCACCTCGGTCGACGGAATGACCGCCGATATCTTCCCGTTCGACGCCGGCTTCCTGTCGCGTGTGGCAACCCGGATTGTGAACGAAGTCCCCGGCATCAACCGGGTCGTTTACGACTACACCTCG
>JAXDPB010000015.1:0-32506 GCA_034668585.1 Sphingomonadales bacterium
CTGCACTTCGAGCAGGAGGCGAGCGCCGATCTTTCGGCCTATGCGGACTACGATCTCGTCATCGCCGCCGACGGCGCGAACAGCCGCATCCGGACCGCTTATGAGGAGCATTTCGGAGTCGACGTTCAAGTGCGCACGAACAAATTCTTCTGGTTCGGCACGAAGAAGGTGTTCGAGGCCTTCACCTTCGCCTTCGAGGAGACCGCGGCCGGGTGGGTCTGGGCCCACGCCTATCGCTTCGGCGAGGGCCTCTCGACCTTCATCGTCGAGATGGCGCCGGAGACCTGGGCAGGGCTCGGCCTCGACCGGATGGACCAGGCCGACGCGATCGCCCTGTGCGAGCGGATCTTCGCCCAATATCTGGACGGCCAGGCGCTGATGTCCAACGCGGCCCATCTCAAGGGCCCGGAGGCCTGGCTGCAATTCCGCCGGATCCTCTGCCGGCGCTGGTCCTATCGCAACCTCATCCTGCTCGGCGACGCCGCGCACACCGCCCATTTCTCGATCGGCTCGGGGACCAAGCTGGCGCTCGAGGATGCGATCAAGCTCGCCGAGGTGCTGAACCGCCCCGGCCTGTCGCGGGAGCGGGCGCTCGAGGAATATCAGGCGGAGCGCAACCTCGAGGTGCTCAAGCTTCAGAACAGCGCCCGAAACTCGACCGAATGGTTCGAAACCCTGGAGCGCTATCTCCATTTCGAGCCGATCCAGTTCGCTTATTCGCTGCTCACCCGTTCGCAGCGGGTCAGCCACGAAAATCTGCGCCTCCGCGACAAGCCCTGGCTGGAGGGAGTCGAGCGCTGGTTCCAGTCGAAGGCGCTGGGCGTCCCGGTCAATGATCCGGCCCCGCCTATGTTCGCGCCGTACCAGCTGCGCGGCCTCAGCCTCGACAATCGAGTCGTGGTCTCGCCGATGGCGATGTATTCGGCCCGCGACGGCGTCCCGAACGACTTCCACCTCGTCCATTACGGCACCCGAGCCCAGGGCGGCGCCGGCCTCGTCTATACCGAGATGACCTGCGTCTCCGCCGAGGGCCGGATCACCCCCGGCTGCGCGGGGATGTACCAAGCCGATCATGTCGAGGCCTGGCGCCGGATCGTCGACTTCGTCCACTCGAACACCGGCGCGAAATTCTGCCTCCAGCTCGGCCATTCCGGGCCGAAGGGAAGCACCCGTGTGGGCTGGGAAGGCTATGACGTGCCGCTCGAGGCCGGCAATTGGCCCGTCCTCGCCGCTTCGGCCGTGCCCTGGTCCCCGGACAACCAGATTCCGATTCCGATGACCCGCGGCGACATGGACTTTGTGCTCGCCCAGTTCGTCGAAGCGTTGCGGAGGGGGTCGGAGGCCGGGTTCGACATGATCGAGCTTCACGCCGCCCACGGCTACCTCCTCTCCAGCTTCATCACTCCGCTGACCAACAAGCGTACCGACCAATATGGCGGCAGCCTCGAGAACCGACTGCGCTTCCCGCTCGAAATCTTCCGCGCCATGCGCGAGGCATGGCCTGAAGACCGGCCGATGTCGGTCCGAATCTCGGCCAACGACTGGATGGGCGAACTTGGGGTCACTCCCGACGAGGCCGTCGAAATCGGCCGCGCCTTCGCCGAGGCGGGGGCCGACCTGATCGACGTCTCCGCCGGCCAGACCTGGGCCGACTGCACCCCGGTCTACGGCCGGATGTTCCAGACCCCGTTCGCCGACCAGATACGCAACGAAGGCCGGGTCGCCACCATCGCCGTCGGCAACATTTACGAGCCCGACCACGCCAACTCGATCCTCGCCGCCGGCCGCGCCGACCTGGTCGCCTTGGCTCGACCGCACCTCATCGACCCGATGTGGACCCTGCGCGCCGCCGCCGCCCAGGATTATCGCGGCGTCCGGATCCCGCCCCAATATCTCGGAGGCATGGCCCAGCTGGCGCGCAATCTGGCGCGCGAAGCCGAGCTGAAGGCGTGAGGGACGTGCCCTCACCCTCCCACCGCTTCGCGGCGGGCCCCTCCCTCTCCCCTGCAGGGAGAGGGGTTGGTGCGAGGCGACTCCCCCTCTCCCTGCAGGGGAGAGGGACAGGCGCGAAGCGCCAGGGTGAGGGCACGTGAGTCTCCTGAAGGGCCACCACGCCGTCATCACCGGCGGCGGCACCGGCATCGGCGCCGCCGTCGCCCGCGCGCTCGGCGCCGAGGGGGCGTGCCTGACCCTGGTGGGGCGGCGGCGCGACAAGCTTGAGGAAGTCGGCTGCGGCGATTTCGACGCTCTGGTCGCGCCGGCGGACGTGACGGTGCGGGCCGAGGTGGACCGCGCCTTCGCCATCGCGCGCGAAGCCCAGGGGCCGATCACCATCCTCGTCAACAATGCCGGCGCCGCGGCGGGCATGCCGTTCGGCAAGGTCACGGAAATTTTGTGGCGCGACATCATGGCGGTCAATCTCGACGGCCTGTTCCATTGCTGCCAGGCCGCCCTGCCCGATCTGCTCGCCGCTCCCGCCGGGCGAATCGTCACCATCGCCTCGGTGGCGGGGCTTCGCGGCTTCGCCTACGCCGCCCCCTATATCGCCGCCAAGCATGGCGCGGTCGGTCTCACCCGCGCCCTCGCCGCCGAATATGGGGGCAGGAATTTGCGGGTGAACGCGGTCTGCCCCGGCTTCGTCGACACCGACATGACCGTCCAGTCGGTCGCCACCATTACCGCCAAGACCGGCCGAAGCGCGGACGAGGCGCGGGCCGAGCTGGCCCGGCTCAACCCGTCGGGCCGCCTCATATCGCCCGAGGAAGTCGCCGCCGAGGTGCTTGACCTCATCGTCTCGGAGCGGAACGGTGAGGCCGTGGAGATCGCATGAACCCGGAAACCTTCGCACCCGCCCATTTTCAATGGACGTTCGAGGAGGGCGTGGCGACGATCACGCTCGACCGGCCCGAGCGCAAGAACCCGCTCACCTTCGAAAGCTATGCCGAGCTTCGCGACACCTTCCGGGCCCTCGTCTACGCGCGCGCGGTGAAGGCGGTGGTGATCGCCGGCGCCGGCGGCAATTTCAGCTCCGGCGGCGACGTTCACGAGATCATCGGGCCGCTCACGCAAATGGACATGCCCGGACTGCTCGACTTCACCCGAATGACGGGCGATCTCGTCAAGGCCATGCGCGCCTGCCCGCAGCCCATCGTCGCGGCGATCGACGGCGTTTGCGTCGGCGCCGGCGCGATCCTGGCGATGGCGTCGGACCTTCGGCTCGCCACCCCCGAGACGAAGACCGCTTTCCTGTTCACGCGAGTGGGCCTCGCCGGCTGCGACATGGGCGCCTGCGCGATCCTGCCCAGGATCGTCGGCCAGGGCCGGGCGGCGGAGCTGCTGCTGACGGGCCGGGTGATGACCGCTCAGGAGGGCGAACGTTGGGGCTTTCACAATCGGCTGGAGCCCCGCGAAACCTTGCTCGACGAGGCCCGCAGCCTCGCCCGGAGCCTGGCGAGCGGGCCCACCTTCGCCCATGGCGTCACCAAGACCCAGCTCAACCAGGAATGGAATGTCAGCCTCGAAACCGCAATCGAGATGGAAGCCCAGGCCCAGGCGATCTGCATGGCCACCAACGACTTCAAGCGCGCCTTCGAAGCCTTCGCGGCGAAGAGGACGCCGGAGTTCAAGGGTGACTGATCCCGCGCCCTCACCCTCGCAACCCGCTGCGCGGGCTGCGTGTCCCTCTCCCCTACAGGGAGAGGGACGGAGAAACCCCTCTCCCTGTAGGGGAGAGGGACAGGCGCGAAGCGCCAGGGTGAGGGCATGAGAAGACCTCCCGGCTACGACAAGCTCGAACGCGCGCGGCGCCTTCGCCGGGAGATGACGCCGCAGGAAAGGCTGTTATGGGGCCACCTTCGCGACCGTCGCCTCGCCGGAGCGAAGTTCCGCAAGCAAATGTGGCTGAACGGCTATATCGCCGATTTCGCCTGCCCCTCGGCCCGCTTGATCGTGGAAGCCGACGGCAGCCAGCACGCCGACAACACCGACTACGACACCGAACGCGAGCGCGCCTTCGCCCGCCTCGGCTGGCGGACTCTCCGCTTCTGGAACAACGAGATCACCGAGAATCTCGACGGGGTCCTCACCGTCATCGCGAGCGCCCTTCCCTCACCCTCGCGACCGGCTTCGCCGTCCGCATTTCCCTCTCCCCTGCAGGGAGAGGGGGAATCGCCCCGCACCAACCCCTCTCCCTGCAGGGGAGAGGGACAGCCGGGCCCGCAGGGCACGGCAGGGTGAGGGCACGGAGCATGAAGGACTTCCTCGACTGGCCCTTCTTCGACGGGAGCCACCGCGATCTCGCGGACAAGCTGGAGCGCTGGTGCGCCGCCGAGCTGACCGACGACGAACCCGACGACGTCGACGACGCCTGTCGAACCCTCGTCCGCAAGCTCGGCGCCGGCGGCTGGCTCCATTACTGCGTCCCCGACGAAGCCGGCCGGCTCGACGTCCGCTCGCTCGCCCTGATCCGCGAAACGCTCGCCCGCCATTCGGGCCTCGCTGATTTCGCCTTCGCCATGCAGGGCCTCGGATCCGGCACGATCAGCCTGTTCGGCTCGGACGCGCAGAAGGCGGCCTATCTTCCCGCCGTGGCGCGGGGCGAGAAGATCGCCGCCTTCGCCCTGACCGAGCCCGAGTCCGGCTCCGACGTCGCCTCGATGGAGATGGCGGCCGGCGAGACGGAGGGCGGCTGGGTCATCAACGGGGCCAAGACCTACATCTCTAACGGCGGCATCGCCGATTACTACATCCTCTTCGCACGCACCGGCGAAGCGCCCGGCGCGAAGGGTATCTCCGCCTTCATCGTCGATCGAGACGTGGCCGGCCTCGACGACAGCGAGCGAATCGCGGTGATCGCGCCGCACCCGCTGGCGACCTTGCGCTTCACCGATGTGCGCGTTCCCGCCTCCGCCTTGCTCGGCGAGCGCGGCCGCGGCTTCGCTCAGGCGATGGCGACCCTCGACGTCTTCCGAACCACCGTCGGAGCGGCGGCCTTGGGCTTCGCCCGCCGGGCGCTCGACGAGGCGACCCGGCGGGCGCTGACCCGGCGGCTGGGGAGCGGCACCCTCGCCGACAATGCCATCACCCAGTCGAAGCTCGCCGAGATGGTGCTCGACGTCGAGACCTCGGCCCTGCTCGTCTACCGCGCCGCCTGGCTTCGCGACGTCAAGGGCCTGAGGAACAGCCGCGAGGCCGCGCTTGCCAAGCTCCACGCCACCGACAGCGCCCAGGGCGTCATCGACAAGGCGGTGCAGCTGTTCGGCGGCCTCGGAGTCACACACGGCGTGCCGGTCGAGCGGCTCTATCGGGAGATCAGGGCGCTGAGGATCTACGAGGGCGCTTCAGAGGTGCAGAAGGTCATCATCGCCCGCGCCCATCTCGCGGAGTATCGCTCATGAGGATCCTTCTCCCACGCGGCTGGCGGCGCCCCAGAGGCTATTCCAACGGCGTCTCCGCCGAAGGACGATTGCTCTTCACCGCCGGCGTGATCGGCTGGGACGAGACGGAGAAGATCGTCGCCGCCGACCTCGCCGGCCAGTTCCGGCAGATCCTGCTCAACACGCTGACCATCCTGGCCGAGGACGGGGCCCGGCCCGAACATGTCGTGCGCATGACCTGGTACGTCGTCGACCTCGACGAATATCGCTCGGCGCTCCCCGAGATCGGCGCCACCTACAAGGAGCTGATGGGCCGCAACTTCCCGGCCATGGCGGTGGTGCAGGTGAGCGGGCTGGTCGAGCCCGAGGCCCGGATCGAGATCGAGACCACGGCGGTGGTGCCGCGGTGATGCGGGCCCCGTCATTGCGAGCGAAGCGAAGCAATCCAGCCGCGGCGCGGGTGGCGAAGCCGTGACTGGATTGCTTCGTCGCTGCGCTCCTCGCAATGACGGGGCCAGGAGCCCCGGCCCGTGACGACGCCCCCTGTCGACACCTTCGTCCGCGACCGGTTGCCGCCGTCCGAGGCCCAGCCCGAATTCCTCTTCGACCTGCCCGAGCTTCGCTATCCCGAGCGCCTGAACGCCGCCGTCGAGCTGATCGACAGGGGCGATCCCACCGCGCTGGCGGTTATCAACGAGTGCGGCCGCTGGACCTATGGCGAGATGAGCGGCCTCAGCGACCGGATAGCCTGCCTGCTCGTCGAGGAGGAGGACCTCGTCCCCGGCGACCGAGTGCTGCTGCGCGGTCCCAACGGGGCAATGCTGTTCGCCTGCTGGCTCGCAATCCTCAAGGCGGGCGGCATCGTCGTCGCCACCATGCCGCTCCTTCGCCCCGGCGAAGTGGCGACGATCGTCGAGCGGGCGCGGATCCATCACGCCATCGTCGACGATCGCTGCCTCGACGATTTCATGGCGGCCGCGGACGAGACCGGGCTGATCAGGTCGCTTCTCACCTACCATGGCGACGTCGGCGGCGGCCGGCTCGAGCATCGTCTCGAGAAGGCCGAGCCCGGCTTCGCTGCGGTCGCGACCCACCGGGACGACGTCGCGCTCATCGCCTTCACCTCCGGGACGACGGGCCGGCCGAAGGGCTGCGTCCATTATCATCGCGACGTCCTCGCCTGCGCCGACAGCTTCGCGCGCTATGTGCTGAAGCCCGAGCCGGGCGGCCGCTGGGCGTGCTCGGCGCCGATCGCCTTCACCTTCGGTCTCGGCATGCAGCTCATCTTCCCCTGGCGCTTCGGCGGCGCGGCGGTGACGATCGAGCAGCCCGGGCCAAGGCCCCTGCTCGAGGCGGTGGCGAGGTTCGAGGTGACCCACCTCGCGACGGCCCCCACCGCCTACAAGGCGATGCTGGGGCTGATCGGAAACCATGACGTCTCTTCGCTCGCCACCTGCGTCTCGGCCGGCGAGCACCTTCCCGCCGCGACCTGGCAGGCCTGGCGCGACTCGACGGGCCTCGAGATCGTCGACGGCATCGGTGCGACCGAGATGATGCACATCTTCATCTCGGCCTCGGGCGATGACATCCGCCCCGGCGCGACCGGCAAGGCGGTGCCGGGCTATCGCGCCTGCGTGCTCGACGAGGCTGGCAATCCCCTGCCCCACGGCACCGGCCGGCTGGCGGTGAAGGGCCCGACCGGCTGCCGCTATTTCGACGACCCGCGCCAGGCCGATTACGTGCAGGGCGGCTGGAACGTCACCGGCGACACCTACCGCGCCGACGAAGAGGGCTATTTCTGGTACGTCGCCCGCTCCGACGACATGATCGTCTCTTCGGGCTACAATATCGCCGCGCCGGAGGTGGAGAACGCGCTCTACGCCCACCCGGCGGTGCAGGAATGCGCCGTCGTCGGGGTCCCCTGCGAGGAGCGCGGGCAAAGGGTGAAGGCCTTCGTCGTGCCGGCGCCGGGACATGCGGGGGACCCTGTGCTCGCCCGCGCCCTTCAAGACCATGTCAAGGCGGCGATCGCGCCCTACAAATATCCGCGCGAGGTGGAGT
Source organism: Sphingomonadales bacterium (assembly GCA_034668585.1). Lineage (GTDB taxonomy): Bacteria > Pseudomonadota > Alphaproteobacteria > Sphingomonadales > Sphingomonadaceae > Allosphingosinicella. The sequence continues at coordinate 7,437 of JAXDPB010000015.1, forward strand.
TCGTCGAAGCGTTGCCGAAGACGGTGACCGGCAAGCTGCAAAGGTTCGCGCTGAAGAAGTAACCGTCATTCCGGCGAAGGCGGCATCCATGCCGACTCGGATGGGCCCCTGCCTCCGCCGGGGCGACGCGGCTTCAGCAGGCCTGCTTCTCGGCCGGGCCGGTCTTGCCCATCAGCGCCCGGCGCACGCCGTCGAGGCATTTCGGCGGCGCCTCGGCCGGGGCCGCGGCGGCCGGTGCCGGCTTGGCGGCGGCGGGCTTGGCGGCGGCCGCCGTCCCGGGCTGTTGCGGCAGGCCGGACAGGGCCCAATGGGTGGCCGCCGAGAGCGGCGCCGAGGAGCGCGCCTGCACCGCGGCGGTCGAGCCCTCGGCATTGGGCGGCTCGTAGCGGCGAAGCACGGCTCGGGCGAAGCTGTCGATGCTGCCCGGCGCCTGGCCCGGAAGCGCCGCCGCGGCGGCCGCGGCCGTCGCGGCGGCGGCGGCGGCGGCCTCGTCCACCGTCAGCGCCTCGGCGAGGGTCGTGGGATCGGAGGTCAGGCTTCGCATCTTCGCCATTTGAGGCTCGACCCGGGCCGGGCTCAGCCGGAAAGCCGCGGGCTTGCCCCAGCCGCCTTCCCAGCGGAAGAAGATGTGAGTGCCGACGTTGGCGACCTTGAGCAGGCTCGAGCTCCAGTAAGGAACCACCCAGTTGGTGTGATAATGGGTCGCCCAGCCGACCGGAGCGTAGACCTTGCCGGCGAGCGCCTCTTCGGCGACCACCCGGGCGCGCGCCCATCCGCTCGCCGACGGGGTCCGGCGCAAGGCTCCGTCGCAGGTGAAGGTGAACTGGCAGCCGGTCGTCCGCTCGGAGCCCTGGAAGACGACTCCGCAGACGCTGCGCGGATAGGCCGGGTGACGGACCCGGTTCAGGACCACCTGGGCGACCGCGCGCTGGCCGTCCGTCGATTCGACCGCGGCCTCGTAATAGACGGCGGCGGTCAGGCATTCGAGCGCGCGCAGCCGGTCGGCGGGCGTCGCGAAGGCGATTCCGAAGGGACGCGCGGCCGGGTTCGGGAGGGTCGAGACCGGCACCGTCGCATTGATCGCCACCGCGTCCTGCGGCGCGATCTCGCGGAACTGGAGCGGCTCCGGCTGCGGCGGCGTGCCGAGGCCCGGGATGGCCGTTCCGGCGGCGCCGGGCAGGCGGGCGTTGGGGGTTGCGCTCGCCGGCTCGAGCCAGGCCACGCTGAGCCCCGCGACGAGGTAGAGGCCCGCCATCGTCGCCAGCACGGCCGAAGCCAGCCAGTGCCGAAGCTCGGGCACCCGGGGCAGGAACGGACGGCGCAGGGCGAATTCGTTCGACGGCATCAACCACTCCGGAAAAGGACGGGCGCTCTAGTGCGGCCGCCGATCCCTGGCAAGCGCGAGGCCGGTCAGCCGGTCCCTCGTCGCGCCGAAGATCTTTGATTCCCTTAAGGCCGCTCTCTATCCGAAATGGGGAGAAACCTCAAATTTTCAACCCCTGGGAGGCGCGGCCGGCGGCGTAACGGTCGCGGAAATCCGCGGCGAAGGCGGCCAGGCGCCCCGCCCTTACGGCCTCTCTCAAATCGCTCATCAGCCCCTGGTAGAACCACAGATTGTGCTCGGTCATCAGCATCGCCCCCAAAATCTCGCCCGACCGGACGAGATGGTGGAGGTAGGCGCGGCTCCAGGCCCCGCAGACCGGGCACGGACAGTCAGGGTCGAGCGGCCCCTCGTCCTCGCCGAAGCGGGCGTTGCGGATGTTGATCGGACCGGCGCGGGTGAAGGCCTGGCCGGTGCGGCCGGAGCGGGTTGGCAGCACGCAATCGAACATGTCGATTCCGCGCTCGACCGCACCGACGATGTCATCGGGCTTGCCGACTCCCATCAGATAGCGCGGCCGGTCGGCGGGGAGCTGCCCGGGCGCGAAATCGAGGCAGTCGAACATCGCTTCCTGCCCCTCCCCCACGGCGAGGCCGCCCACGGCATAGCCGTCGAAGCCGATCTCGATCAGCGCCTCCGCCGACGCCTTGCGAAGGCCCTCGTCGAGCGCGCCCTGCTGGATCCCGAACAAGGCCGCGCCCGCCGCATGCTCGCCGCCCGAGTCGAAGGCTTCGCGGGACCGCCTCGCCCAGCGCATCGATCGCTCCATCGCCGCCGCCTGGTCGTCGCGAGGCGCCGTCGTCGGCACCAGCTGGTCGAAGGCCATGACGATGTCCGAGCCGAGCAGCCGCTGGATCTCGATCGAGCGTTCGGGCGTGATCATGTGCCGGCTGCCGTCGAGATGGCTCCTGAACGCCACCCCGTCCTCGCCGACCTTGGCCAGCTCGGTGAGGCTCATCACCTGGTAGCCGCCGCTGTCGGTCAGGATCGGCCGCTCCCACCCCATGAACCGGTGAAGCCCCCCTAGCCGCGCGACCCGCTCGGCGCCGGGGCGAAGCATCAGATGATAGGTGTTGCCGAGGATGATGTCCGCGCCCGACGCCCGCACGTCCGCCGGCTTCATCGCCTTGACCGTCGCCGCGGTCCCGACCGGCATGAAGGCGGGGGTGCGGATCTCCCCGCGCCTCATCGCGATGGTGCCGGCGCGGGCGGCGCCGTCGGTGGCGGAGATCGAGAAGGCGAAGCGGGGACCGGCAGTCATGAACCGCGCTCCCTACACCATCGCTCCCGCCCGCAAAGCGCGAATCATGGCGCCTGGCCCGCTGCTCAGCGGCGACTCGCGGCGAAGCCGCCCCCCACCAGCCGCCAGACCGGTGGGCGGTGGGTGAAGCTTGCCAAACTTACACATGCCATCCGTCGTGCTATTCTTGTCGCCTTGCCAGCTTTAGCGGTTGCGCCGAATTCGGCCGGGACGGGCACAGAGCAGTCGTGGAATGCCGCGCTGCGATACCTTTTGTTCACTCTGCCCCTGTCCCTGCGGGGCTGCGAAAAATGTATGCTGTCCCCTTTTTCCCCGTGGCGTTCTAACGTGGGGAACGATCATGCGGCACAACGGGGAGACAGAGCTGAGCTTGCGGGTCGAAGGCCATGGCTGGATCCCGAGCGGCGTTGCGAGCTACCTCGGCTTTCCGTTCCATTACCCGCGCGACAATCTCCTCGGGGCCCATATCGCCGGAGGGCACGAGTGGGACGGGATCTTCCGAACCACTCTTCCGGCACTGCTCCCGCAGTCCGATCCGAGCATCTGCGAAGTCGGCAGCAACATCGGCGCGAGCCTGCTCCAGATACTGGCCGCGAAGCCGGAGGCGCGCGTGATCGCGCTCGAGCCGTGCGATCTGTTCCGCGCCTACCTCGAGCGGAACCTCGAGCTGGCCGGCCGCACGGGCGTCGAGATAATTCCCCTGCTCGCCGGCGCCGACGACAAGCCGGCCCACCTGCACCACGATATGAGCAGCGGCACGCCGCGCGAGGGTGGCCATCTCCCCTATTGCCAGCCGGCGTCCATGACCAAGCTCGACACCCTGCTCGGACCACGACCCGGCATCGACCTTCTGAAAGTCGACACGGACGGCTTCGATTTCGAGGTGCTTCGCGGCGCGGAGGCGATCCTGCGCCGCGACCGGCCCATCCTCCATTTCGAGTTCGCACCCATGTTGATGCAAACGGATCCCGTCGCCGACCTGAATTGGCTTCGCAGCCTCGGCTACGAACGGCTGGCCTGCTTCCATCCGGCAGGACTGCTGCTGGAAGTCACGGAGGATCCCGCCGTTCTACTCCGCTGGGCGGACCGGTTCAGCTACTGCGACCTGCTGGCCTGCCCGGCCGGGTCGGACGCCGAGCGGCGCTTCGAGCAACTGACTCGCCGGCGCGGACTGCGCACCTGGGACGATCATCAGCGGCGCGCCCCTGCAATCCAGCGAGTGAAGCGCCGGCTGAGCCGGTGGATCGGCCTCGGCAGAGGCGCCCTTCAGCCGAGCGAAGATCCCGCGAGCTGAGGCCTGTGATGAAAGAAAAGGGGACAGCATACAATTTCGCCCCGCGTGGCAGCGCGGAGAGCCCGGTTAAGGCCCGCGCCTAGGCGCAGAGGCGAGAGGCGCAGAAGGTCGGCGCAGGATAGAATTATTGTCGTTCGGCCCGAGGAAGGCGAACGAGCCCAGGACGAAGCCAAGGAACAGGGTCTGCATTTGCAACGGCCCGTACAGCTCTGAATGGCCGAGGCCGTAAACGGTGTAGCTATTGGCAGCGGCGTCCGCGAGCATCGTTGCGGCTCCCAGCACCAGCCCGGCTCGGCGAAAGGTCAGAAGCAGGAGAACGACCAGCGGATCGATCAGCACGAGCGCCGTCCAGAAGAGGTTGAACGGCGCCGGCGCAAACCGATAGGGAAGGAAACCGAACCGCAGCAGCTCCAGCAGGTGCGAAGCCGTTCCGATCGCGAACCCCGCGATCCAAAGCATAAGCACGATCCGCCTCGTCGCGGACATCATTCGTCGCCGTCGGGCAGCAGCAGGCTCGCATCGCCGTAGCTGTAGAAGCGATAGCCGCGGCTTATGGCATGCGCATAAGCCGCCTGCATCGTCTCCAGTCCCATCAGCGCCGAGACCAGCATGAACAGGGTGGAACGCGGCAGGTGGAAGTTGGTGAGGAGGCCGTCGACGGCTCGGAAAGCGTAGCCCGGCGTGATGAAGATCGCCGTGTCACCCTCGAACGGATGCACCCGCCCGGCTTCGTCGGCGGCGCTTTCGAGGAGGCGGAGCGAAGTGGTGCCGACGGCGATGAGGCGGCCGCCCGCCGCACGTGCGGTGTTGAGGCGGAGGGCCGTGGCGGCGTCGATTCGGCCCCATTCGCTGTGCATTAGGTGATCGGCCGTGTCCTCGGCCTTGACCGGGAGAAAGGTGCCGGCGCCGACGTGAAGGGTCAGGGTCTTGTGGCCGATCCCGGCTTCGGCCAGCGCTTGCATCAGCCGCGGCGTGAAATGGAGGGCGGCCGTCGGCGCCGCCACCGCCCCGGCTTCGGTCGCGAACATCGTCTGATAATCCTCCGCGTCGCGAGCATCGGATTCGCGCCGGCCGGCGATGTAGGGCGGCAGCGGCATCCGGCCGGCACGCTCCAGAAGAAGCTCGATCGGCTCGTCGCCCTCGAAGTCGAGGAGGACGGAGCCATCCTCCCCCTTCGCGCCCGCCCGAGCGGCGACGCCGTGACCGAAGTCGATCCGGTCGTCCTCGCGGACCCGTTTGGCGTTGCGGACGAAGGCGCGCCACCGGCGGGGGCCTTCGCGCTTGTGGAGGGTGGCGCCGATGCGGGCCTCACCTCGGCGCCCTTCGAGCTGGGCGGGGATGACCCTTGTGTCGTTGAACACCAGCACGTCGCCGGGGCGCAGCAGCCGGGGGAGATCCGAGACGAGGCGGTCTTCCCGAGTGGGCCCCTTCAGGACGAGCAGCCGCGCGGAGTCGCGCGGGACCGCGGGCCTCAGGGCGATTCGGTCGGGCGGCAGCTCGAAGTCGAAGGCGTCGACGCGCACCCCGGGGCTTACTGCCCCTGCTTGGGGCGCGGCTTCGGCTTGGGCTTGTTCTCGGGAAGTCGGATCGAGGGCGGCGGCGGGACCGCCGGGCCGGCCGCGGCATGGCCGGCCGGGCCAGCCGCCGGAGCCGGGACAGGCGCCAACGTCGCGATCGCCTGGCCGGGCGCCGGCGGCGCCTTGTGGTCGGCGGCGACCGACGCCTGCAGGATCCGGGTCGGATTGGCCGGCGGCTCGCCCTTCTCGATCGCGTCGACGAAGTTCATTCCGCTGACCACCCGGCCGAACACCGTGTACTTGCCGTCGAGCGCCAGGCGCGGCGCCAGCATGATGAAGAACTGGCTGTTGGCGCTGTTCTCGGCGCTCTTCACGACCTCGGGGGGAGCGTCCTCGGGCGCACCTTCGCGAGCCGCCGCGAGGGCGCCGCGGACGTGGGGCAGGCCGCTGAACTCGGCATTGAGGTTGGGAAGGTCGGAGCCGCCGGTGCCGTCGCCCCTCGGATCGCCGCCCTGGGCCATGAAGCCATCGATGACCCGGTGGAAAATGAGGCCGTTATAGAAGCCCTTGCGGGCGAGCTCCTTGATCCGGGCGACGTGGTTGGGGGCGACGTCGGGGCGAAGCTGGATCGCCACCCGCCCGCCGCTCGACAGGTCGAGCAGCAATGTGTTCTCGGGATCGAGCGGAGGCGGAGCCGGGGGCGCCGGGAGAGCCTGCGCGACCGCCGAACCGGCGAGGAACAGGCCCAGCAACAGGGCCAGCAAAGTCTTGATAGGCATGTTTATGGAATTCCCCGGATATTCCGTCCTGGCAGCCGCGGATACTGCGCGGCGAGCGCGGAAGGATCAAGTGCCTTTGCGTCCAATGGTCTCGACTCGCCCGGCCACGTCCGCCGCCACGGCGGCCGTCACGAACTTCGAGATATCGCCGCCATAGAGGGCGATCTCCTTGACCAGCCGCGACGCGATCGGCTGAAGCGAGACATCGGCCATCAGAAACACCGTCTCGATCCGATCGTTCAGCTGCTGATTCATCCCCGCCATCTGATACTCATATTCGAAATCGGCGACGGCCCTGAGGCCACGAACGATCATCGAGGCTCCCTGCCGCTCAGCGAAATCCATCAGCAGCGAATCGAACGAGACCACCTCGATCTCGGCGCCGAGCCCCTCCAGCTCGCGGCGGACCATCGCCATCCGCTCCTCGACCGAGAACATGGGCGACTTGGAAGGGTTGGTGGTGACTCCGATGACCAGCCGGTCGACCAGCTTCGCGCCTCGCCGGATGATGTCCATATGGCCGAGCGTGATCGGATCGAACGTGCCGGGATAGACGCCTGTCCTCATGATCTCCCCTCCAGCGTCGCCCCAGCGGAGGCTGAGGCCCCAGCGGGTGAAAGGCGCCGGGGATCGTCGCCCCCTGGGATGCCAGCCTTCTCTGGCATGACGGGGCCCTCTGGCCCCGTCAATGGTCCCGCTCCACCGCGAAGCGCGCGATGGCGCGCAGCAGGTCCGCCTCCGGCCCGTAGCTCTTCAGAAAGTCGATCGCCTGCCCGACGAGCATCTCGGCCTGCTGGCGGGCGCGATCGCGCCCCAGCAGGGTGACGAACGTCTCCTTGCCCTTGGCCCGGTCCTTGCCAACTTTCTTGCCGGTCTTCTCCTCCTGCCCCTCCTCGTCGAGCAGGTCGTCGGCGATCTGGAAGGCGAGGCCGACGTCGCGGGCATAGCCGCGCAGCCGGGTGCGCCTTTCCGGCGGCACGTGGCCCATGATCGCGCCCGCCTCGAGGCAGAAGCCGATCAGGGCGCCGGTCTTCAATTGCTGGAGCCGGGTGACGGCGGCGAGGTCGAGAGTTTCGCGGGCGGCGGCGAGGTCCATCATCTGACCGCCGGCCATCCCCGCCGGCCCCGCCGCCCGGGCCAGCTCGCCGACCAGCTCGGCGCGAACGAACGGATCCTCATGAGTGGCCTCGTCGGCCACGATCTCGAACGCCAGGGCATGGAGCGCGTCGCCGGCGAGGATCGCTATGGCCTCGTCATAGGCCTTGTGCAGCGTCGGCTTGCCGCGCCTTAAGTCGTCGTCGTCCATCGCCGGCAGATCGTCGTGGATCAGCGAATAGGCATGGATGCATTCGACCGCGGCGCCGACCCGCACCGCGCGCTCGCGGGCGGTGTGGAAAAGCTCGCAGGAGGCGATGACGAGGAGCGGCCTCAGTCGCTTGCCGCCGCCGATCGCGGCATAGCCCATCGCCTCGTACAATGGTCCTCTCGGATCCGGCGGCACCGCCAGCAGCGTCGAAAAGAACGAATCGATCTCGGCTCGAACCTGGGCGAGCGCGGAGACGAGCGGAGAGGCGTCCGCCATGGCGGCGGCTCAGTCCGCGTCGAACGGAGCGGTGCCGCTCGGCTGACCGTCGCGGCCGAGCTGGATCTTCTCGATCTTGGCCTGCGCCGCCTGCAGCCGCGCCTCGCACTGCTGGCGCAGCCGATCGCCCTCGCCGTAAAGCTCGATCGATTCGTCGAGCGACGCCTCGCCGCTCTCGAGCCGGCGAACGATCTCCTCGAGCCGTTTCAGAGCGGCTTCGAAGGACAATTCGGAAATGGCTTCGGGCTGGTCGGACATGGGGGGAGCAATGAGCCGCGAGACAATCGGGGTCAAGGCTCAGGCCGCGCGGTACCAGTGGACGCCGGCCTGCGTGTCGCGGACCGCCCGGCCTTCGACCTCGAGGCGGCGCAGGTGGGCGAGCGCCTCGCCCGTGGCCAGGCCGAGCATATTGTCCTCGATCTGGCGGGCGAACAGAATGCCGAAGCAATCGACCGCCCGTTTAGGCTCATCCAGCTTGGCATGGAGGGCGTCGAGCCGGTCGCGATGGCCGTGAGCGAGCGCGTCGAGGCGGGCGTGAAGGCCGGTGAAGGGCTCGCCGTGCGAGGGAAGGACGAGGAGGCTGTCGGGCAGGCCCTTGAGCTTCTCGATCGAGGCGAGCCATTCGCCGAGGGGATCGGCCTCGGGCTCGCTGAGGCTCAGCGAGACGTTCGAGGTGATCCGCGGCAGCACCTGGTCGCCGGCGATCATCAGACCCGCCGATTCCTCGATCAGGCAGGCATGTTCCGGGCAATGGCCGCTGCCGATCAGGACTCGCCATGTGCGCGCGCCGACGCCGAGGCGGTCGCCTTCCTCGATGCGCACGTAGCTGACGGGGATCGGGCTGACGACGGAGGAGAAGCGTCCCCAGCCCTTCGCCGCCTCCGCCTCGATCCTGGTCTCTTCCCAGCCGGCGGCGCGCCAATAGGCGACGGCCCTGGACGGGGGCGAGTCGCGAACGTCGCTCGCCAGCATCCGGCCGAACAGCCATTCGCCGCGGGTCATCCAGAGCGGCACCGCGAAACGCTCGGTCAGCCAGCCGGCGAGGCCGAGATGGTCCGGGTGGAAATGGGTGCAGATCACCCGAGTAATCGGCCGCCCGGCGAGCGGCCCCTCGAACAATGCTTCCCACGCCTCGCGGCAGGGAGCGATGTCGAGGCCGGTGTCGACGAGCGCCACCCCGCCTGTTCCGGGCTCCGACCCGGGATCGCCATCGTCCAGGATCCAGATGTTGATGTGCCGGAGCGACCCGGGAATGGGAAGCCGAGCCCAGCCGACCCCGTCCGCGAGGGGGATGATCTCTCCTTTGTCGGGGCCCCGCCGGCCGAGCGGGTAGGTCAGCCCCTTGTGGCTGTACGCCTCGTCCGGGTCGGTGAGGGAGACGTCGGGGGTGGCGGGCTCAGCTCTTGAAGAGGTCATCGGCCGTCGGCTCGCGCGGCGCGACCGTTTCGCCCGCATCCTCGGCAGCATGGGCGGCCTCGGCCTCGCGGGCGGCGGTCTCGCGCTCGCGCCGCAGCTCCTCGATCAAGGCCTCGCGGTCGCCCGCGAGCCGGTGGTCCTGCGGCGCCGGCTCGATGCCGGCCGCCTTGGCCGCCTTGGCGACGATGGCGTCCAGTTCCCGCTGCGAGCACAGGCCGAGCGTCACCGGGTCCTTGGGCTGGATGTTGGCGATGTTCCAGTGGCTGCGGTCGCGGATCGCGGCGATGGTGGTGCGGGTGGTCCCGATCAGCTTGCCGATCTGGCCGTCCGAAATCTCGGGGTGGTTGCGGATGATCCAGGCGATTCCGTCGGGCTTGTCCTGGCGCTTGGAGACCGGCGTGTAGCGCGGGCCCTTGGTTCGCCTCGTCTGGTCCGGCTCCTTCTGGATGCGCAGCTTGTAGCCGGCGTCGGCCTGGCCGCGGTCGATCTCCTCCTGATTGAGCTCGCCGGCGCGGATCGGATCGCGGCCCGTCAGCTTCGTCGCCGCGGTATCGTCGGCGATCGCCTGCACCTCGAGGATGTGAAGGCCGCAAAATTCGGCGATCTGCTCGAAGGTAAGCGAAGTGTTGTCGACCAGCCAGGCGGCGGTCGCATGGGGCATGAGCGGCTGAACCACGGGTATCTCCAAAAACAAGAAGGGCCGCCCCTTGCCGGAGCGGCCGTTTACGTTGCCAGCGATCTAGTCCAGCGGGCCGCCCAGAGCAAGACGAATGCCGCTCTCCTCCACTCGCAACTTTTTTGCTGACGCTACATCCAGAGCGGCTTCGTCCGGCATCCTATCATCGAGCTCGATGAGATCGGCCGCGCACCGCGAGGCCTTTGAAGGGGGAATAGGGAATGAAGAAGTTGCTGATCGCCGCACTTGTCGCCGCGGCGCAGGTCCTGCCGGCCTCGCAACCGGCCGTGGCGGCCGAGCTGCATTACGACCGGACCGACACGTCCAGCCAGGTCTCCGCCTTCGCCGGCGCCCGGCTGCGGATACCGCTCGGCGGCGGCCGCGAGAAGCCGCAGGCGGGCCTCGCGCTCACCTCGACGTTGCGCAGCGGCGCGACCGGCGAGCTTCGCTTCGCCAAAGGGGCCGAGCTCGGCTTCAGCGGCAGGGATTCGAAGCTCGGCCTGAGCATAGCGGGGCGCCCGCTTTCTCAGCTCGCGCCGGGTCGGTCGGGGCCGGACGGGCGGAAGCAGGGCTTCTCGACCCTGGGGTACATCGCGATCGGTGCCAGCGCCGTCATCATCGTCGGCGGCGTGCTGATCTTCGACTACATCGACGATCAAAGCGAATGAGAAGGAAATAACATGAAAATGGTGACCATCGCGGCGCTAGCCGCCGTGCAGCTCTCGGCGGCCGCCTGGCCGGCGCAGGGTGCCGAGCTGCCGGCTGGGGAAGTGGCGGCGCAGCGGCGCGGCCTTGAGGAGGGTATCGAGCTCAGCCTGAGGGACGAGCAGTATCCGGCCTCTCAAGCCGCCGCCGATCCGGTGACTCCGCGGGGGGAGGCCGCTCAGGAAGATGAGCCGAGGAAGAAGCACAAAAGTACGGGCGACAAGGTGCTGACGGGCGCCGCCGTGATCTTGGGCATCGGCGCACTGGCCGTGGGCGGGCTGCTGATCGCGCTCGTCGCCAGCTGAGACTAAGCTACGCCGCCATCGGGAGGTGGCCGGGTATGGCGGCCACCCGGCTTAGCCAGCGCTCGACCGCGGGGTAGCGGGCGAGATCGAACCCGCCATCGGGCGCGACATGGGTGTAGGCGTAGAGGGCGATGTCGGCGAGGCTGAGGCGGCCGCCGACGAAATAGTCTCGAGTCTCGAGATGCTCGTCCATGAGCCGAAGCGCCGCCTCGCCGGCCTCGCGCTTGCCCGGCAGAAGCGACCGCTGCAGCTCGCTCAGCCGCTCCTCGCCGACGAAGGCGAGCCAGAAGCGCAAGGTGGCGACGTTGGGCTCGTGATTATATTGCTCGAAGAACATCCAGCGCAGCATGTCGGCGCGGTCGAACCGGTCGCCGGGCACCAGCGCCGAGCCGTCGGCAAGGTAGAAGCAGGCGGCGTTGCTCTCCGGGATGTAGCGGTCCCCGACCTGGAGGACGGGAATGCGGCCGTTCGGGTTCACGTTGGCGAGGAATTCGGGAGTTCGAGTCTCGCCCTTCATGAGATCGTATTCGCGCCGCTCCAGCGCTAAGCCCAGGAGGGCGGCCGTGAGCCGGATTTTGTAGCAATTTCCCGACTGGGAATATTCGTGAAGGATCAGCTCTCCCGTCATGTCGGCCCCTCTTCGTCATTCCCGCGAAAGCGGGAATCCCGCTTCTTCTACGCGTTGGCGGTGTGCTCGAACAGGTCGAGCCAGTCAGGATTGGCCTGTTCGATCAGCTCGGTCTTCCACTGCAGCCGCCACAACCCTCAACGCCCCACCTCCAGCACGATCTTGCCGACATGGTCGCTGCTTTCCATCAGCCGATGGGCCTCGGCCGCGTCGGCGAGCGGGAAGGTGGCGTGGACGATGGGGCGGAGGCGGCCGGCCTCCAGATGCGGCCAGACCTCGCGGCGAAGCTCCGCGGCGAGCGCCGCCTTGAACTCGACGGAGCGGGCGCGGAGGGTGGAGCCGGTGAGGGTGAGGCGCTTGCGCATCACGTCCCACAGCGGGATCTCCGCGGTGCCGCCGCGCTGGCCGGCGATCGAGACGTGGCGGCCGTCTTCGGCCAGGCAGGCGAGATTGCGCGGCACATAATCGCCGCCGACCATGTCGAGCACGACCGCCACTCCGCGGCCGCCGGTGATCCGCTTCACCTCCTCGACGAAATCCTGCGATTTGTAGTCGATGGCGTGGGCGGCGCCGATTTCCAGCGCCCGCGCGCATTTGTCCGCCGAACCGGCGGTGACGATGACGTCGATGCCGAAGACCTTGCCGAGCAGGATGGCGGTAGTTCCGATGCCGCTCGTGCCGCCATGGACGAGCACCGTGTCTCCCGCCTTGGCGCCGCCGCGCTGGAAGAGGTTCGTCCAGACGGTGAAGAAGGTCTCCGGCAGCGCCGCCGCCTCGATCATCGAGAAGCCGTCCGGCACCGGCAGGCACTGGCCTTCCGGCGCGACGCAATATTGGGCATAGCCGCCGCCCGCGACCAGGGCGCAGACCCGCTCGCCGTCGCGGCCACCGCCGACGATAGTTCCCGCCACCTCGAGCCCCGGAATGGTCGGAGCGCCCGGCGGCGGCGGGTAGAAGCCGAGGCGCTGCATCACGTCGGGCCGGTTGACGCCCGCCGCCTCGACCCGGATCAGCACCTCGCCCGGCCCGGGTTCGGGCACGGGCCGCTCGACGGGCCGAAGCACTTCGGGACCGCCCGGCTCGGCCGGATCGATCGCGATCATCGTGGCGGAATTTGCGTCCATGCGGCCACGCCTCGCGCCGAAAGCGCCGCCGCGCAAGCCCCTCGGGTTGACAGAGGGGGCCTGCGCGGAGGATTCTGCCGCGCATGGACCTGGACGAGCTCTTCCCGAACAAGCCGGAAGATCCGCTGACGCTGGTGACGCGCCAGGATCTCGATCCTTTCTCGGTCGACGAGCTTCATGAGCGCATCGAGTTGCTCGAAGGCGAGATCGCGCGGGTACGCGCGAAGATCGACGCCGCGGTTAACCACCGGGCAAGTGCCGAAGAGCTATTCAAGAAATGACGAGAGCCGGGGAACCTTCGGTCTTTTCCCCAGCTTTTTGCGAGTGCGGCTTGATGGCGGCGGTGCGAAGCCCGACATTGAGGCGAAGCGGCCCGTGATTTTTGCGGGCCTACAGGAGTAATCGAATTGCCTTCCTTCGCCCGCGAACTCGAACAGACCCTGCATACCGCGTTGGCGGAAGCCAGCGGCCGCCGGCACGAATATGCGACCCTCGAGCACCTACTGCTCGCCCTCACCGAGGACGCTCACGCCTCGAAGGTGATGAGCGCGTGCGGTGTCGACCTGAAGGAGATCAAGGACGCGGTACGCGCCTATCTCGACAGCGAATTGGAGGCCTTGAAGGTCGACGGCCAGACCGATCCGTCGCCGACCAGCGGCTTCCAGCGTGTCGTCCAGCGCGCCATTCTCCACGTCCAGTCGTCGGGCCGCGACGAGGTGACCGGCGCCAACGTCCTCGTCGCCTTGTTCTCCGAGCGCGAGAGCTATGCCGTCTATTTCCTGCAGCAGCAGGACATGAGCCGGTTGGACGCGGTCAGCTACATCAGCCACGGCGTCGGCAAGGGCGAAAGCGCGGCCGAGCCGCAGGAGGTCAAGGGCGCCGAGGAATCCAAGCCCGAAGAAGGCAAGAAGAAGAATGAGAGCGCTCTGAAGCAGTTCACGGTCAATCTGAACGAAAAGGCGCTGAGCGGCCGGGTCGATCCGCTCATCGGCCGCGGTCCGGAGGTCGACCGCACCGTCCAGATTCTCTGCCGCCGCTCGAAGAACAACCCGCTCTATGTCGGCGATCCCGGCGTCGGCAAGACGGCGATCGCCGAGGGGCTCGCCCGCAAGATCGTCGAAGGCGACGTGCCGGAGGTCCTGAAGGGTTCGGTCATCTACGCGCTCGACATGGGCGCCCTGCTCGCCGGCACCCGCTATCGCGGCGACTTCGAGGAGCGGCTGAAGGCGGTGGTGACGGAGCTCGAGAAGCTCACCGATTCGATCCTGTTCATCGACGAGATCCACACCGTGATCGGCGCCGGCGCCACGTCGGGCGGAGCGATGGACGCCTCCAACCTTTTGAAGCCGGCTTTGTCGGGCGGGACGATCCGCTGCATCGGCTCGACCACCTACAAGGAGTTCCGCAACCATTTCGAGAAGGACCGGGCTTTGCTCCGGCGCTTCCAGAAGATCGACGTCAACGAGCCCACGGTCGAGGACACGATCAAGATCCTCGCCGGCCTTCGCTCCGCATTCGAGGAGCATCACAAGGTCAAGTACACGACCGACGCGATCAAGGCCGCGGTGGAGCTTTCCGCGCGCTACATCAACGACCGCAAATTGCCCGACAAGGCGATCGACGTGATCGACGAGGTCGGAGCGATGCAGATGCTGGTTCCGCCGAACAAGCGCAAGAAGACGATCACCACCAAGGAGATCGAGCAGGTCATTTCGACCATCGCCCGCATCCCCGCGAAAAGCGTTTCCTCCGACGACAAGAAGACGCTCGAGCATCTCGACCGGGACCTCAAGCGGGTCGTCTTCGGTCAGGACGCGGCGATCAACCGGCTCGCCTCGGCGATCAAGCTGTCGCGCGCCGGCCTTCGCGATCCGGACAAGCCGATCGGTTCCTACCTGTTCAGCGGCCCGACCGGAGTCGGCAAGACCGAAGTCGCGCGCCAGCTCGCCTCGATCATGGGCATCCCGCTGCAGCGCTTCGACATGTCCGAATATATGGAGCGCCACTCGGTCTCCCGCCTCATCGGCGCGCCTCCGGGCTATGTCGGCTACGACCAGGGCGGCCTTCTGACCGACGCCGTCGACCAGCACCCGCACTCCGTGCTCCTCCTCGACGAGATCGAGAAGGCGCATCCGGACCTGTTCAACATCCTCCTCCAGATCATGGACAACGGCCGGCTCACCGACCATCACGGCAAGACGGTCGACTTCCGCAACGTCATCCTGATCATGACCACCAAAGCGGGCGCCAGCGATATGGCGCGCGAGGGTCTCGGCTTCGGCAACAACACCCGCGAAGGCGAGGACGAGGAAGCGATCAAGCGGATGTTCACTCCCGAATTCCGCAACCGCCTCGATGCGATCGTTCCGTTCAGCTACCTGCCGACCGAGGTCGTTGCCCGGGTCGTTGACAAGTTCATCCTCCAGCTCGAGCTCCAGCTGGCGGACCGTAACGTCCATATCGACCTCGACGAAGAGGCTCGGAAGTGGCTCACCTCGCGCGGCTACGACAAGCTCTACGGCGCCCGCCCGATGGGCCGGCTCGTCCAGGAGAAGATCAAGCAGCCGCTCGCCGAGGAACTCCTCTTCGGCAAGCTCATCCACGGCGGCGAGGTCAAGGTCACCATCAAGGACGACGCCCCGGCCTTCGAAATGGTCGCCGCCGCCCCGAAGCCCAGCAAGAAGAAGGGCAAGAAGGCGGCCGAGCCGGAAGGCGAGCAGGGCCAGCCCGAAGAGCAGGCGTAGCCGGCGCCAGCTCGTCATTGCGAGCATAGCGAAGCAATCCAGTGCGGCCTCCGAGGCGCGCTGGACTGCTTCGTCGCTACGCCCCTCGCAATGACGGGACTCCCGCTTTCGCGGTAGTGACGATAGTGTGCGGCGCCTGATCCGAGGGAGACCGCGCCATGTCCGACACCAGCCTCACCTTGTACACCAACCCGATGTCGCGCGGGCGGATCGCCCGCTGGATGCTGGAGGAGGTCGGCTGCGCCTACGAGACAGTGCTTCTCGAATATGGAACGACGATGAAGGCGCCCGACTATCTCGCGATCAATCCGATGGGCAAGGTGCCGGCCATCCGCCACGGCGATACGGTGGTGACGGAAGGCGGCGCAATCTGCGCCTATCTTGCCGACGCCTTTCCCGATACCGGCCTTGCTCCGCCGCCCGGAAACCCGCGCCGGGGCCCTTATTATCGCTGGCTCTTCTTCGCCGCCGGACCGGTGGAATCGGCGGTGACGGGCAAGGCGCTGGGGCTGCTCGCCCCGGCCGAGAAGTCGGCGATGGCGGGCTACGGCTCGTTCGAGCAGACCATCGATACGCTGGAGACGGCGGTGCGGGAGGGGCCTTATATCTGCGGCGAGCAGTTCACCGCCGCCGACGTCTATGTCGGGGCGCAGATCGGCTGGGGGATGATGTTCGGAACGATCGACAAGCGCCCGGCCTTCGAGGATTATTTCGCGCGATTGCAGGCCCGGCCGGCGGCGAAGCGGGCGGCGGAGCTCGACGACGCGCTGATGGAGAAGGTCGAGCACCGGCCGCAGCCGTCGCAGGGCTGAGCCGCGATGAAGGACCTGCGCGCCGCCGCCATCGCCCTCTACGACCGCTTCACCCACGAAGGCCTGGACCGCCGCGCGTTCATGGCCGAGTTGACGCGCCTCGCGGGCGGCGCCGCCGCCGCGTCGGCCTTGCTCGCCTCGATCGCCGCCGATCCGGCGGCTGCGGCGCTGATCGAAGCGCAGGACCCGCGCCTCCGCGCGCGCCGGATGAGCTGGCCAGTGGGGAGCGGCAGGACGATGAAGGGTTACCAGGCCGAGCCGCGGGCGCTGGAGGGGTCGATCGGCTCGGTGCTCGTTATCCACGAAAATCGCGGCCTCAACGCCCATATCGAGGACGTGGCGCGCCGGCTTGCCGTGGCCGGCTACCGGGCGCTGGCGGCGGACTTTCTGTCGCCGATCGGGGGGACGCCCGCGGACGAGGACGCCGCCCGCGAAGCGATCGGCAAGCTCGACCTGGCCCGGGCGGCGGCGGATGCGGTGGCGACCCTTCGCCTTCTGAAGGCGCTGCCGGGGAGCAACGGCAAGGCCGGCGCGGTCGGCTTCTGCTGGGGCGGCGGCATGGTCGACCGAGTCGCGGTGGCGGCGGGCGAGGCGCTCGACGCAGGCTCGTCCTTCTACGGCCCGGCGCCCGATCCGGCGCTGGCGCCGCAGGTGCACGCGCCGATGCTGCTCCATTATGCCGGGCTCGACGAGCGAGTGAACAAGACCGGCTTCCCCTGGAGCGACGCGCTCGCCGCGGCCGGCAAGACGGTCGAGGCGCACGTCTATCCCGGGGTCGACCACGCTTTCCACAACGATACGTCCGCCGAGCGCTACAACGAGGCGGCGGCGAAGCTCGCCTGGCGGCGCACCCTCGACTTCTTCGGCCGCTTCGTCGCCGGCTAATGACCCATCCGTCATTGCGAGGAGCGTAGCGACGAAGCAATCCAGCGGCCTCGAAGGCCGCTCCGGATTGCTTCGCTTCGCTCGCAATGACCAGATCGTCCACCCCAAAAGAAAAGGCCCGGCGTCGCCGCCGGGCCTTCCCTGTTTCGCTCGGTACGCGGCGCCTAGCGGCGATCGCCCATGAAGCGGAGCAGGAAGAGGAAGAGGTTGATGAAGTCGAGATAGAGGGTGAGCGCACCCATCACCGCCGACTTGGCGACCATCTCGCCCCTGCCCTGCACAACGAAATACATGCTCTTGATCTTCTGCGTGTCGTAGGCGGTGAGGCCGGCGAAGAGCAGAACGCCGATCGCGCTGATCGCCAGATCCATCGCGCTCGACTGCATGAACATGTTGATCACCATCGCGATGATCAGCCCGAACACACCCATGATCAGGAAGGTGCCGAAGCCGGACAGGTCCTTCTTGGTCGTGTAGCCCCACAGGCTGAGGCTGGCGAAGGCGGCGGCGGTGGCGAAGAAGGTCTGGGCGACGGACGCGCCCGTATAGGCGAGCAGCACCGTCGACAGCGACAGGCCCATCAGCACGGCATAGGCCCAGAAGAGGCCCTTCGCCATGGTCGCCGACATCCGGTTGATGCCGAAGCTCAGCCACATGACGAGCCCCAGCGGAGCCAAGGTGACGACCCATCCGAGCGGCGACATTCGGCCGGTCTCGAGGTTGAACAGCGACAGGACGGCGCCCGACTGGACGAACAGGAAGGCGACGATGCCGGTGAGAAGCACGCCCGACGCCATGTAATTGTAGACCGACAGCATGTAGGACCGCAGGCCCGCGTCATAGGCGACGCCTTCCCGGCCGATGGTCCCGGCCGTTTGCGGCGAGGCGGTCGCGCGCGGGTCAAATCCGTTAGCCATTTTGAAGTCTCTCCTTTGGCGGCCGAAACCCTGGCCGCTGTCCATAATATCGGGGGATCGGGGGGTACATTCAAGGAAAACCGGTACGCAGGACGGCCCCGAACGTCTAAGGGCGGGCCATGCATCGCCTGTTCGTCGCGATCCGCCCGCCCACGCCGGTGCGCGCCCGGCTGCTCGGCCTGATGGGCGGGGTGGCGGGCGCGCGCTGGCAGAACGAGGATCAGCTGCACCTGACCTTGCGCTTCGTCGGCGAGGTCGACCGACACCTGGCCCGGGACATCGACGCCGCGCTGAGCGCCGTCCACCACCCCCGCTTCACGGTCGGGCTCAACGGCCTGGGACTGTTCGAGCGGCGCGGGGAGCCGGTTACCTTGTGGGTCGGCGTTGCTCCGCAGGAGCCTCTTCGAGCTCTTCACAAGAAGGTGGACCAAGCGCTGGTCCGGGCCGGAGTCGAGCCCGACCGGCGCGCCTACATGCCGCACGTCACCATCGCCCGCCTGCCCCGCGGCGCCGGGCCGGTTCGATCGCTGATCGAGCAATCGGGCGGCCTCGCCGGTCCCTCGTTCGAAGTGGACGAACTGCGCCTCTACGAGAGCCGGCTCACCCCGGAAGGGCCGGTCTACGCCGTCGCCGAACGATATCCGCTCGACTAGGCTCAGCCGCCGAGGCTCGACAGCAGCCGGTCGACCATGCCGGCATAGCCGTCGCCGAACAGCCGCAGGTGGAGGAGAGCGGGAAAGAGCTGGTAGAAAGCGCGGCGCTCCTCCCAGCCGGGAGCGAGCGGCCCGTAGGAGTCCCGGAAGCTCTCGGGAGGCGTGTCGAACAAGCTGAGCATGGCGAGGTCGACCTCGGCGTCGCCATGATAGCAGGCGGGGTCGATCAGAGCCGCCAGGCGCCCGTCGGAGACGAGGATGTTGCCGCTCCACAAGTCGCCGTGGAGCAGGGAGGGGCGCGGCGCGGCGGGAAGAAGGTCGCCGGCCCGCTCCGCCAGGCGCCCGATCCGCTCCCGCCAGGGGCGGTCGAGAACGCTCGCGGTCGCGACCAGCCGCTGTTCCGCCCAGAAGCCGGCCCAGTCCCGGCGCTCCCTGTTGTCGAGCGCGATCGTGCCGATCTTGTAATCGACGGCCCATCCATATTGCTCGCCCTCATGGCCGTGGAGGCGCCGCAGGGCGAGGCCGATATCGGCCCAGGCGGCGGGGCTGAAGACGCGGTCGTTGGGCACATGCTCGAGCAGAAGCACTCCATCATGCTCGGCCTCGACCAGCGCGGCGGGAATTCCGGCGGCGGCGAGCGCCCGGAGCATCGCGGCCTCGGCCCCGGCCGCGGAATCGCGCTTGGCGACCGACAGGCGGCCGTCGGGCCGGCGAACCAGCAAAGCCTCGGAAAGGTCGCCGCCGGCGAGTCTTTCGAGCCGGTCCTCGGCCACTCCCGTCAGCGCCGCCACCCGCCGAGCGAAGGCCGTCATCCGCCGCCCGCGATCTTGCGGGCCAGCCCCGCCGCGCCGGCGCTGACCTCGTCCCATGCCCGGTCGAAATGACTGTCGTCGCCATAATAGGGATCCGCCACCGCCTGTCCCTGGCGCCCGTCGACATGGTCGAGCAGCAGCGAGAGCCGCGCCTTGCCGCCGGCCGGCCGCAACCGCTCGAGGTCGCTCAGATTCTTGGAGTCGAGAGCGACGATATGGTCGAAGCGGTGGAAATCGTCGGGCGTCACCTGCCGTGCCCTGAGGTGCGAGATGTCGATGCCGTTGCGGGCCGCCGCCGCCGCCGCCCGCGGGTCCGGCGGATAGCCGATATGCCAGTCGCCGGTGCCGGCGGAGTCGATCTCCACCTCGAGTCCGATCCGTTCGGCCTCGCGCCGGAACGCGGCCTCGGCGAGCGGGGACCGGCAGATATTGCCGAGGCAGACGAACAGGACTCGAATGTGCATGGCCGATGCCTTGTTGCCAAAGCCTCCGGCTCTGCTAGCCAGATGCCAAGGGAAGCACAACGCGAGGGTGTATGGCGTCCGACCCAGCTTCAAGCGCTCCAGCCGCCGCCCCGTTCCGCATCACCCGTTACGCCTGGTACGCTCTGTTCGTTCTGGTCCTCGTCTACATCATCAACTTCATCGACCGGCAGATCATCTCGATCCTCGCCCAGGACATCAAGCACGACTTGCATGTCGACGATGCCCAGATCGGCTTCCTTTACGGCACCGCCTTCGCGGTCTTCTACGCCTTGTTCGGGATCCCGCTGGGCCGCCTCGCCGACAGCTGGTACCGCGGCCGCCTCATCGCGGTCGGCCTCGGCCTGTGGTCGTCGATGACGATGCTCTCCGGCTTCGCCACCTCGTTCGGAATGCTGGCGACCGCCCGCATTGGAGTGGGCATCGGCGAGGCGAGCGCCTCGCCGGCGGCTTATTCGATGATCTCCGACAGCTTTCCCAGGGAGAAGAGGGCGACCGCGCTCTCCATCTATTCGGCCGGCCTTTATATCGGCGGAGCGCTGAGCCTCCCGATCGGCGGCTTCGTCCTCAGCCGCTGGAATGCGGCGTGGCCCGGCGGCGTGGGCTCGCCCTTCGGCCTGGTCGGATGGCAGGCGGCCTTCCTCGCCGTCGGGCTGCCCGGACTGCTCCTGGCCTTGTGGGTGCTGACCCTGCGCGAGCCGCAGCGCGGAGTCTCGGACGGCCTTCCACAGCCGGTCGTCCGCCCCAATGCCTGGCGCGACTTCGGCCGCGAGCTCGCCGCCATCCTGCCGCCGCTCACCCTCGTCACCGCCGCGCGCACGCCCGGCTCGCTGCCGGTCAATCTCGCGGTGCTGTCGGCGACGGCGGCGGCGGTCGCCGGGCTGATCTGGCTGACCGGCGACTGGCCGCAATGGCTGGCCTATGGCTTGGGCGTTTACGCGATCTTCTCCTGGGTCCAGTCGCTTCGGCACCGCGACGCTCCCACCCATCGCCTGATCTGGGCCTCGCCGACCCTGATCATGCTCGCCGTCGCCTTCGGCAGCATTTCGTTCATGAGCTATGCCATCTCCTTCTGGGTGCCGCCTTATGCGCTCCGCACCTTCTACACCGGCCCCGCCGATCCGGCGCGGATCCTGGCCGGAATCTCCGCCGCCGAGGAAGTGTCGACCATCATCGGCTGGTCCGCCGCCTTCGCCGCGGCCACCGGAGTGATCATGGGCGGCATCGTCGCCGATCGCTGGCGCCGGCGTGATCCGCGCGGGCGCATCTTCGTCAACATGCTCTCGGTGGTGCTGGTGGCGCCGGTCGTCTGGTACATGTTCACCACCGACAGCCTCGCGGGCTTCTACATCGCCAGCCCGATCGCCCAGCTGGTCGGCTCGATGTGGGTCGGAGCGGCGGTGGCGACTCTCCAGGATCTGGTGCTGCCGCGAATGCGGGCGACCGCCGGCGCCACCTACGTCCTCGGCACGACGATGGTCGGCCTCGCATTGGGCCCTTATTTTGCGGGCAAGATGTCGGTCCTGACCGGCAGCCTCAGCACCGGCATCTTCTGCCTCTACGTCGTGCCGCCCTTCACCCTGCTGGGATTATGGCTGGGCTCTCGCCGAATCGCCGAGCTCGAGGCGACCAAGATCGATCGCGCAAGGGCGGCTGGGGAGGCGCTTTAATCTCCTCATCGACGATTGGGAGGCAGGTCTTTACCCCAGCACGCCGCAGGCGACCCTGTCTCCGCTATTGCCGGATGGATCCGTTCGGAAATCGTCGGCCTTGGCGTGGATCACGACCGCCGCGCCGTCGGCGTCGATCAGCCGGTTCGGCAGCATTCCCGACAGCCCGGCATTGGG
Organism: Sphingomonadales bacterium; assembly: GCA_034668585.1. Lineage (GTDB taxonomy): Bacteria > Pseudomonadota > Alphaproteobacteria > Sphingomonadales > Sphingomonadaceae > Allosphingosinicella. The sequence continues at coordinate 29,257 of JAXDPB010000015.1, forward strand.
GATGGTATATTCGAAGCTGCCGCGGCCGTCGCTGCCGACCATGAGATTGGGCAGGTCTCCCTTGTGCATTCCTTTGGGATTGTCCTTGCCGTGCATCTGCCCGCCCGGGTTCCAGTGCGGCCCAGCGGAGGTGAAAGCGGGGGGATCGCAACGGCCGATGGCGTGGAGATGGGTTCCGTAGGCGCCCGGGCTCATCGCTACCGCCTCGACCCGGACGCGGAGGCTGTCCCCCGATTGCTCGGCCGTGGCCCGGGCACGGACGCGACCGGAGACGTCGCGCAGTTCGGCGGCGAGTCGTTGCGGGCCGATGGTCGAGACCGCGGCGGGTGGTCCGGCGTCCTCGGCCTCGGCGGCGCCCTGGTCGGTAGCACAGGCCGCGATGCCGAGAGCTGAAATGCCGGGGATCAGCAAGCGAGAGAGCTTCATCCTCTTTCTCCTCTGACCCGCTGAACGATCCGGAGCCGGAACGGTTGCCCGGAGCTCAGTCGCGCGGCGGGCGCCCGATGCCGAACCAGCGCAGGCCCGCCTGCTCCACGTCTTCGGGAGGGTAGACGCTGCGCAGGTCGACGAAGATCGGCTGAGCCATGTCCCGCGCCAGCCGCCTGAGGTCGAGGGCGCGCAGAACGTCCCACTCGGTCACCAGCACCACCGCGTCGGCGCCGTCGGCGGCTCGGTAGGGGCTGTCGAAGAATTCGACCCCGGGCATCATCGGCCGGGCCTGCTCGATGCCCTCCGGATCGTAGCCGCGCACGGTCGCGCCGGAGTCCTGGAGAGCCTGGACGATGCTCAGCGAGGGCGCGTCGCGCATGTCGTCGGTATTGGGCTTGAAGGTGAGGCCGAGCAGGGCGACGACGCGGCCCCGGGCGTCGCCCCCGAGCGCCTGCACGACCTTGCGGCCCATCGCCCGCTTGCGGGCGTCGTTCACCTTGACCACGGATTCGACGATCCGCAGCGGCGCCTGGTGGTCCTCGGCCGTCTTGAGCAAGGCGAGCGTGTCCTTCGGGAAGCAGGATCCCCCGTAACCCGGGCCGGCGTGAAGGAACTTGGAGCCGATTCGGTTGTCGAGGCCGATGCCGCGGGCGACGTCCTGGACGTCGGCGCCGACGATCTCGCACAGATCCGAAATCTCGTTGATGAAGGTGATCTTGGTCGCGAGGAAGGCGTTGGCCGCATATTTGATGAGCTCGGCGGTGCGCCGGCCGGTGAACAGCAAGGGAGCCTTGTTGAGGTAGAGCGGCCGGTAGATTTCGCGCATCAGCTCGGCCGCCTGCTCGTTGTCGGTGCCGACGACGATTCGGTCCGGGCGCTTGAAATCCTCGATCGCCGCGCCCTCGCGCAGGAATTCGGGGTTGGAAACCACCCAGGCTTGTGCCTCCGGGGCGATTTCCCGGATGATCCGCTCCACTTCGTCGCCCGTCCCCACCGGCACCGTCGACTTGGTCACCACCACCGCCGGCCCCCGCAAGGCGCGCGCGATTTCCTCGGCCGCGCCGAAGACGTAGCTGAGGTCGGCATGACCATCGCCGCGGCGCGACGGCGTGCCGACGGCGATGAACACGGCCTCCGCCCCGGCGACGCCTTCCTCGAGGTCGGTGGTGAAGGCGAGGCGGCGGCCGCGCACGTTGCGCTCGACCAGCCCATCGAGGCCGGGCTCGAAGATCGGCATCGTCCCCTGCCTGAGCGCCTCGATCTTGCGCGCGTCCTTGTCGACGCAGGTGACGTCGTGGCCGAAATCGGAAAAGCAGGCGCCGGAAACGAGGCCGACATAGCCCGTGCCGATCATCGCGATGCGCATCTCAAATCCTTGTTGGGGAGCGGCGTCCGCTTAGCGCGCGCTGCTTGAGCGCGACAAGCGCTTTTCCGCCGCGATCCCGCCCCGGGCTTGCTCGGGGAGGAATGGAGAACCCCCAAAAGGAAAGGAGCCGGCCCGGGGGCCGACTCCTTCCTTGTTCCAGGCGTTGCGCCGCCGGAGCGGCGAACCCGCTTCTTACCAGCCGGAGCCGGGTCCGTAGCTGATTTCCACGCGCCGGTTCTGAGGCTCGCGGACACCGTCGGCGGTCTCGACCAGCGGCCGGCTCTCGCCGAACGCTTCCGTGGTCATGACGCCGTCGGGGATGCCGTGGCCGGCCAGGTACGAACGGACGTTCGCGGCACGGCGCTGCGAAAGACCGACGTTGTACTGGTCCGAACCCGAACGGTCCGCGTGGCCCGCGATCATCACCTGGGCCTGGCCGCAGGTCTGATAAGCGGAAGCCGCGTTGTCCAGGATCGCAGCCGCCTGCGGGGTGATGTCGTCCTTGTCCCAGTCGAAGAAGACCATGAACGGACCCGCAACGCACGGCGGCGGAGGCGCCGGAGGAGCGGGCGGCTCGGGAACCGGCGCCGGCGGAACCGGCGGCGGGGGCGGCGGGACCGGCGGCAAGGGCACGTCGCCGCCGAAGTTGAACGTGATACCGCCCAACAGGCTGTGCGAACGGAACCGATACTCGGCCTCGTTGCCGTTGAACGCGGTCAGGTGGACGTTGTCGACGTTGAAGAAGCGATACTTCACCGTGACATCGATATTGTCGCTGATCGCCTGACGAACGCCGGCGAAGACCTGCCAGGCAAGCTTCGAATCGGTGCCGTCCAGGAACGGCGCCGTGTTCGCGAACACGCGCTGGTTGTTGGCCTTGACCCGCGCCATGCCGACGCCGCCGCCGACGAAGCCGGAAATGCCGTCATCGTCGCCGAAGTCCAGCATGCCGTTGACCATGAAGCTCAACGCGCTGCTGCTGCCGCCCGCGAAGGGCCGCGAAGCCGGGAAGAGGACGCCCTCGGCCGGAAGCCGGATCGTCGTGTTGAAGGACTCGAGGTCCGCATGCTTATATGCGGCTTCGGCCTCGATCCGGAACGCGCCCAGATCGTAACCGACAAAGAGGCCACCATCGTAGCCATATTCGTGGTTCAGCGTGATTGCGTTATCCACTGCGCCGATGTCGACGTTCGTGTCTTCGACGATCATCGCACCGAATTCGCCGCCAACGTACCAGGCGCCATCGCGCGCAAAGGCAGGTGTTGCGAGCAAGGTGGATGAAAGCGCCACTGCGATGGCGAGCTTCCGCATAAACTTTCCCCTTTCTTCTGCGTCCCTGTGGGAACGACCATGAACTCAATACGGTAAGCGGAGTTTCCGCGCAAGCACGCTTATCCCCACGAATGTTGCCGAAATGCCTCACTGAAAGCGTTAGCGAATCGTGAAAGCGCCTCG
>JAXDPB010000016.1:0-20174 GCA_034668585.1 Sphingomonadales bacterium
TCCGGACTTGAACCTGTCGCTTGCCCTGGACTTGATCCAGGAGCCTGCCCTGGACTCGATCCAGGGTCGAAACGGTAAGCATGGGCCCAGACCCAGCCCGCTTCGGTTTGCTCGAAGGCGAAGGTGAAGGCCTCGAACACCTTCTTCGTGCCGAACCAGAAGAACCGGTTCTTGCGGACCTGCACGTCGACCCCGAAATGCTCGGCATAAGCGGATCGGCTGCGGCTGTTGGCGCCGTCCGCGGCGATGACCAGGTCGTAATCGCCATAAGCGGCGAGGTCGGCGCCGGCCTCATGCTCGAAATGCAGGCGGACCCCGAGATCGAGCGCCCGCTCCTGGAGGATGCCCAGCAGGCGCTTGCGGCCGATGCCGATGAAGCCGTGGCCCGACGAGCGCATGGTCTCGCCGTGGATGTGGACCTCGATATCGTCCCAATGGGCGAATTCGCTTTGGATGACCGAGCCCGAGACCGGATCGTTGGCCATCAGATTTTCGACGGTCTGGTCCGAGAAGACGACTCCCCAGCCGAACGTGTCGCCCGGCCGGTTGCGCTCATAGAGGTCGATGTCGTGCGCCGGGTCGCGCAGCTTCATCGAGATCGCGAAATAGAGCCCGGCGGGTCCCCCGCCCAGGCAAGCGATGCGCATCGCTCTCTCCCTTTGCCGGAGGGGTAGAGCGACGGCGAAGGGGAGGCAAGGGCGGGGCGGTTGGAGCCTGCCGTCACGGAGAGTTGGGCGACTTGCCTCCCGCGGGCTGCTGGCCGTCCACTTTGCGCTTCTTCTTGCCGCCGAGCACCACCGCGCCGCCGACGACCGCGGCGACTCCGGCGGCGCCGAGCAGCTTGTCGCGGGTCCCGTGGCCGCCCTTGCCGCCGCCGCCGCCCGGCTCCGCGGTGGTTCGGAGCAGCGATTGGAAAGCCTGGAGCCCGGCGGCCGAAATCTGGAAAGGCCCGATCGGCGGCGCTCCGTTGCGCGGCGCGTAGAGCGCCAGCCCGGGACGGTCGAGAGTGACCGCGAGCGCCCCAACCGTCACGTCGATCGCTCCGGGACGGGTGTCGCCCTGGGTGCGGGGGCCCGGGCCGCGGAGCACGATCAGCGACGCCTCGTCCTTCTTCGCCTTTACCTTCCTTCCGACCGCGGCCTCGCGGCTCGCGATCCGGATCGCGTCCTCGCCGACGACTCCTTCGAAGATGGTGCCGCGCACGCCGATGGTGGCGACGGGGGTGCGGACCGTCACCGGGCCGGACGGCTTTCGGAGAGTCCGGCCGGACATGAACCGGAAGGCGCCGCGGGTGACGCTGACTCCGGTCGAGCGGCTGTTCGCCGCCGGGTCGTAGACGAACCGGTCGACCGCCACCCGCGCGTTGGCGCCGACGGTGAAGACGGTGCGATCGAGGAGGAGGATCTGGAGCTGGCTGGCGGCGGCGGTCTGCACCTCGTCGTTGAGGTTGACCCGCTCCCTCAGCACCGCCGGCCGAATCTTCTTCGTCGCGGCGCCGCGTATCTGGACCTTGTTGCGGATCGCCGCATTGACTCCGACCGCCTGGGCGAGAAGCGGGGAGGCGACGAGGCTGGCGGCGGCGAGCGCGGCCGCGGCCCTTCCGAAAGCGCGCCGGCTCATCGCCTCTTCCCCCGCCTCGGCGGCGCCGGCCGGGGCACCGGTCCGCAGGCGGCGGCGACCCCCGCCCAGTCCGAGTCCGCGATCGGCTTTGCCTCCAGCAGGCTCAGCTCCAGCTCGGCGCCCTGACGATCGTCGAGGCGGCACAGCAGGGCGGCGTAGAGGAGACGGGGCGGGACGGCCTCGGGATAGGCGAAAAGCACCCGCTCGAGCGTGCCGAGGGCACCCGGCAGGTCGGAGGCGGCGATCTGCCTACGGGCCAGCGCGACGCCGGAATCGAGCTGCTCGGTCGCGGCGGCGAGGGCGTTGGGATCGTCCTGCGCCAGGGCCGGCGAAAGCGCTCCCGCCGCGGAGAATGCGAGCAGGAAACGCAGCATCTTGCAGGTCATGGTCGCGTCCCCCTTGGGAGCGGAGGGTCGACCCCTCATTTGACTAAGGGCTATCATTCGCGCACCTTCGCGGCAACTTCATTTCGGCTTCGATTGAGCGACCGGCGGGGGCCATGCTGGGCATAAGGCGCAAGACGGCATCGGGGGCCACGCGCCGCTCCGCGATCATCCTCGCCGGGTTGATCCCGGTGCTGCTGATGGCCCTGGCGAAGCTCGCCGCGGCGTCCACCTTCGAGCAGGCGAGCGGCCTCGTCTTCGACTCCTATCAGCGCCGCTCCCCCCGTCCTTACCGCGATGCCGGGGTTCGGGTCGTCGATATCGACGACGAAAGCGTCCGTCGCCTCGGCCAATGGCCCTGGCCGCGCACCGATCTCGCCGCCTTGACCAAGGCGATCGCCGACGCGGGCGCGGCGGCGGTCGCTTTCGACATGGTCCCGTCGGAGCCCGACCGCACCTCGCCCCGCTTCCTCGCCGAGCGGGAGGCTCGGGAGGGGGCGAGCCCGGCGCAGCTCGCCGCTTTGCGGGCGCTTCCCGATCACGATTCCCGCTTCGCCGAGACGCTTGCGGCGGCCCCCTCGGTGCTCGGCTTCTTCCTGACCCAGGACCGGCCCGGCGCCGCCGTCCGGCCCAAAGCGGGCTTCGCCGTCGCCGGCACCGATCCCGGCGCCAGCCTCACCGATTATTCGGGCGCGATCCTGCCGCTGCCGCAATTCCAGGAGGCGGCGGCCGGGCTTGGGTTCGTCTCGATCAAGGGCGATTCCGACGGCATCGTCCGCCGGGTGCCGCTGGTGGCGAGGGCGAACAAAATTCTGGTGCCGTCGCTTTCCGCCGAGGCCCTTCGCGTCGCCCAGGGCGCCGGCGGCCTGATCGTCAGGAGCAGCGACGCCAGCGGTGAGACCAACGCCGGCGCCCCGGAGATGGTCAGCCTCAAGATCGGCGGCGCCGAGGTTCCGGTCACCGAGCGCGGCGAGATCTGGATGCATTATACGTCGCCGGTTCCGGAGCGGACGGTGCCGGCGTGGAAGATCCTGTCGGGGCGGCTTCCCGCCGCCGAGATGGAGCGCTTGTTCTCCGGGCGGATCGTCCTCGTCGGGGCGGGCGCCATCGGCCTTCGCGACCTCGCCGCGACTCCGATTCGGGAGCGCGAGCTGGGCGTCGTCATCCACGCCCAGGCGATCGAGCAGATGGTGCTGGGCGACTATCTCGAGCGGCCGGACTGGACGGCCGGCCTGGAGATGGCGGTGCTGATCGGGGCGGGGGTTGTTCTTGCCTTGTTTCTGCCGTCGATCGGCGCCCTGCCGGGAGCGCTGCTGGCGGGTGGATTGATGGCGGGGATCGGCGGCGGCAGCTGGTACGCGTTCAAGGCGAAGAGCCTTCTGGTCGACCCCACCGCTCCGATGCTCGCTTTGCTCGCCTGCTACGTCGTCGTCACCTTGTTCACCTACCTTCGCGAGGAGAAGCAGAGGCGCTACATTCACGGCGCCTTCGACCGCTATCTTTCGCCCGAGCTGGTCAAGCGAATCACCGACGATCCGAGCCGCCTCGAGCTGGGCGGCGAGGTACGCGACATGACGGTCCTGTTCTGCGACATTCGCGGCTTCTCGCACATTTCGGAGGGATTGGGGCCGCAGCAGGTCATCCGCTTCCTGATCGCCTTTTTGACGCCGATGACCGACCTCCTGCTGGCCCGCCGGGCGACCATCGACAAATATATCGGCGACGCCATTCTCGCGTTCTGGAACGCCCCTCTCGACGATCCCGACCAGCATGAGAATGCCGCCCGCGCCGCGCTCGGGATGCTCGAGCGTCTGGAGGAGCTCAACCGGACGATGCCGGAGCGCAAGGAGGCTTCGTGGCCGGGGCGGGTCGAGATCGGCATCGGCCTCAACGCCGGGCCCTGCTGCGTCGGCAATATGGGTTCCGCCCAGCGCCTGTCCTATTCGCTGATCGGCGACACGGTGAACCTCGCCTCGCGGATCGAGGGGCTGACCAAAGGCTATGGCGTTCGCATCCTGATGGGGGAGGAGCTGGCGCACGCGCTGCCCGCTTTCGCGACCCTGGAGGTGGATCGGGTCCGGGTGGTTGGGCGGGAGAAGCCGGCGACGATCCACGCGTTGCTCGGCGACGAGGCGCTCGCGCGGGCTCCCGCCTTCACGGCCTTCGCAACTCGCCACGCGAAGCTGCTCCACGACTATCGCCATCGCCGCTGGGACGAGGCCGAGCAGTCGCTCGCCGAAAATCAGGAAGCCGCGGCGATCTACGGCCTCGCCCCGCTCTATGCCCGCTACCGTGCCTCCATCCGGGCTTGCCGCCGGGATCCCCCCGGCGAAGACTGGGAAGGGATCGCGGTCGCCCAAACCAAATGAATTGTTCCCCGGTGAAGGCCGGGTCCCGGACGGCCGGTCCCTATCCGCCGGGCGCGAAACCGTGGACGAGGAGGACGCCCCCCTCGGAACCGGCGAGGCGGTCGACGGCGATCCGCCGGTATTCCTCCGAGTTCAGCCAGCGCCAGGATCGGCGCCCCACCGCCAGTGCCGCGCCTAAAAGGGGACAGTTACCGTAACTGTCCCCTTTTCTAGATCCGCACCAGTGCGTCGCGCCGCGCGGCCTCCACGTCGGGAAGGCGATGATGTTGAGCTTTTCCCGGCCAGGGCCCTTCCAGCGGAACGGGCGCCTCGTCGGCGGCCAGCAGGCGGCCGCCATATTGGATCAGGACCGGCATGAAGGCAGCGGCGTAGCGATCGCAGCGCTCGCGGTCGTGAATGGTGATCCGGGCGACGATGTAGACGGTCACAGCCTGGCCTCCGTTCGAGCCAGCGCGGCTTCGGTTTCGGCGAGCAGGACCCTCACCAGCTCCGCCGCCGGCAACTCGCGGGCGAGCCGCAAGCCCTGGCCCGCCCACAGCGACAAAAGGTCGGCCCGGCCAAGCTCCGCCGCCTTGGTTCGGAGCGGCCGGGTGAGGGCGTTCTGCCAGGGGAAGGGCAGGATTTCGGCCTCGGCCATCTCGCGAAGGAAAGGATTGTCGATTCCCCGCGCCGGCCGCCCCGAGAAAGCGGCGGTGATCCGGGTGGAATCCTCCGCGGCGTCGAGAAGCGCCCGCCGGTAGGGCGGGGGCGTACCCGCCTCCGGGCAGGTGAGGAAGGCGGTGCCGAGCTGGACCGCGGCGGCCCCGAGCGCGAGGGCGGCGGCAATGCCGCGCCCGTCCATGATGCCGCCCGAGGCGATGACCGGCGCGTCGATCGCGTCGGCCATTTGCGGCACCAGCGCCATCGTCCCCACCATTCCCGCCTCGAAGCCGGTCGCATAGGTGCCGCGATGGCCGCCCGCCTCGCTCCCCTGCGCCACCACCGCGTCGACTCCGGAGCGGCGCAGCCCGACCGCCTCCTCGACGGTCGTGGCCGTGCCGATCAGGAAGATACCCCGGCCCTTGAGGGCCGCCACCGCCTCGGGCGGGGTTTCTCCGAACGCGAAGCTGAAGACGGCGGGCATGCTGTCCAGCACCGCCTGAAGCTGCTCGCCGAAATCGGGATGGGGCTCGGCCGGCAGCTCATCCGGAGCCGGCAGCGCCAGCTCTTCGAACCAGGGCGCCAATCGCCTCAGGGCCGGCCCCGCGTCCGCGGGCAAGGGCGCGGGCGGAATCGGCGCGAACAGGTTGAGGCCGAACGGCCGCGAAGTCAGCTCCCGGATCCGCCGCGCCGCCGCCCTGATCGAGTCCGGCTGAAGATAGGCGGCGCCCAGGATGCCCAGGCCGCCGGCCTCGCTCACCGCCGCGACCAGCTCCGGCGTGTCGCCGGCGCCGGCCAAGGGCGCCTTCAAGATCGGATGGTCGATGCCGAGGCTCGCCGCGAACTTCATCCCGGCGACATGTGCTCCCACCGTTTATCGCAGGCAAAGAAAAAGCGCCCCGGCCGAGCCGGAGCGCTTTCCCTTTCCGCGGTCGCAGCCGCGCCGACTTAGAAGTTGAAGTCGGTGACCGTGAGGTTCGGAGTGTTGACGAACACCATCGCGAAGTCGTGGGCGCCGCCGTCGACATTGCCGAACACGACACTGACCGGCCCGGTGAACGGGCTGGCGCCGTCGACGCCGTCCAGATCCATGCCGAGCGCGGCTTCGGCCGCATTCATGTTGCCGAAGTGGCGGATCGCCAATTCGCCGGCATTGTTCGCATTCGCGCTGTTGACCAGAGTGAAGGCCTGATCGCCGGCAACGGCGCTGTTCGCGTCGATGCCGCTGAGGTCGATCTTGTCGCCCGGCTGGAAGTCGAGCACCATGTCGAGCGAGATCGGCCCGCTCTTGCTGGCCACCTTGGTCGCGTTGATTTCACCGACGAAGATGTCGTTGCCGGCACCGCCGGTGAAGAAATCGACGCCGTCGCCGCCGACCAGCCGGTCGTCGCCCGCGCCACCGTTGAGGTGGTTCGAGAGAGCGTTGCCGGTGAGGGCGTTGTTCAGCGCGTTGCCGGTGCCGTCGATCGCCGATCCGGTGAGGATCAAATTCTCGACATTGTCGCCCAGCGTGTAGTTGATCGAGCTCGACACCGTGTCGGTGCCTTCGCCGCCCAGCTCGACCACCGAATCGCCGGCATTGTCGACGAAGTAGAGGTCGTTGCCGACTCCGCCGGCCATCGAGTCCGCGCCGACGCCGCCGTCGAGCGTGTCGTCTCCGCCCAGGCCGGTCAGCGTGTCGTTGCCGAGGCCGCCGAGCAGGGTGTTGCCGAGCGCATCACCGGTGATGGCATTGTCGAGCGCGTTGCCGGTGCCGTCGAGGGCCGAGCCGGTCAGGGTCAGATTCTCGACATTGTCGGTCAGGGTGTAGCTGATCGAGCTGGAGACGCTGTCCGTCCCTTCGCCGGCCAGCTCCGTCACCACGTCGCCGGCATCGTCGATGACATAGGCGTCGTTGCCGAGGCCGCCGAGCAGAGCGTCGGCGCCGAGGCCGCCGTTCAGGGTGTCGTTGCCGAGCCGGCCCTCGATGCGGTCCGCGCCGGCATTGCCGAGGAGGACGTTGTCGACGTCGTTGCCGACGATGAGGTCGTCGCCGCCGCCGCCGGTCGCATTCTCGATGGTGGTGCCGTAGGCGATCGAGATGTTGTCGTGGAGGTTGCCGTCGACCGCATTGTAGCGGGTGCGAAGCGCCAGATACTGCGCCTCGGTATAGCTCGCCGGAAGCAGGCCGCGGGCCTTGAGCACGTCGAGCGGAACGACTCCGCTGCCGCCGCCGCTGGAGAAAGCGCCGGGGTTGAGGTCGATCTTCGAGTTGCTGTTCCAGCCCGAGAAGTCGAGCGTGTCGACGCCGCCGGCGTCATAGATGGACAGGACCGGCATGGTGTTGGACGCGAAGTTGTAGACGTCGCGATCCGCGGTGGCGTTGAAGCCGTAGACCGTGTCGGTGACCCGGGTCGTCGGATCCGCGCCGTACATCGCCTGGATGGTGGCGATGTCGTGGAGGAGCGGGGTCTGGCCGTAGACCCAGGTGACCCGGTTCCAGTCGATATGGCCGGCGCCGCTGAACTCGGCGTTGAAATAGGACATCTGCGAATATTGACGCGTGTCCTGGTAGAATTCGGCGTTGACCGGATAGGTGATCGAGAGGCCCGGAGCGGCGTTGTAGGCGCCCGGATGCTGGAGGCCGATCGCGTGGCCCGTCTCGTGGATCAGGGTGGCGAGGCCGTAATAGCCGTTGTTGAGCTGGAGGTTGCTCGCCTGCGACAGGCTGACCCAGACGTCGCCCTGGAGGCCGGCCGAGGTGCCGCCGTAATTGTAGGGCAGATAGGCATAGGCCTGGGTCTGAGGCGCGTTGGTCAGGTTGCCGTAGGTGATGTCGGCGTTGTTGATGTTGGTGACCTGCACGAACTTCACGGCGATGAGGTCGTCCCACAGGCCGATCGCCTGGTTCGCAGCGGCCTGCTGGGCGGCGGAGAAGGGCGCGAAGCCGAAATATTCGCTTCGGCCCACGAGGCCGGCGCCCTGCTGGAAGACGTAGGGAACCTGGAAGAGCTGGCTCTGCGTCTGGTAGAAGCCGTACTGGATGACGCCCGGGTTGCCGCTCTTGTTCTGGCCCATGAAGTCTTCGCCGGCGCTCCATTGCGGACCGGGAATGCCCGTGCCGGGATAGTTGGTGCGGTTGAGGTTCGCGATGACCTGGTCGAGCGTGTAGACCGGCTTGCCCGAAAGCGTGCCGCCGGTGCCGTCGACATTGGAGTCGAGGCTGATCACGTCGCCCGGATAGACGACCGGAAGGTCGGTGTCGGGCTGAAGGTCGTTTTGGATGTCAGACATACATGCTCCCCTAATGAGCTGGTTGAACTTTGTCGGTTGTGGTGGTTAGCGACCCCGCCGCCAGGGCAGGGTCTCCGCGAGGGCGGCGGCGAGCGCCGCCTCGAGCTTGTCGCCGCCGCGGCCGGAAGCCGGGAGGCGAACGGCGCGCGGAGCCGCGCCGAAGAGGATTGCATTATGATCGCCGCCGGCACGGAAAGGCCGCACGTCGAGAGCGACCAGGCGGGCATCGCCGTCCTTCTGGACGGAGGCGTGGACGAGAAGGGCGACGGTGCCGGGCTCGAGCAGCGCGGGATCCCCGAAGCCGATCTTGCTCACCGGCACCGGCGCGCCATCGGCGGCGAGCCTGCTCACGAGGTCGCACATCTCGGCCTGGAGGTCGTCGTGGTTGACGCGGACGTCGCCGCCGGCCGGTGGCGCCACGAGGCAGAGGATGCGGATGCCGCTCGCCTGCTGCCACATGAGCGGCTGCGTCGAAGCCTGGACGGGCGCGGCAATCATCGGCGCGGCTCCAACGAGGGGCAGGAGAGCGAGCGCGCCGAAAGCGCGCAGAAATCCGACCGGAGAATCCATGACATGCCCCACCGCCCCACGGGAAAAGCACCAATCCGCCGATGCAGGGTGCTCGCTAAGTGGTTCGCCTAGTTGGAGAATTTCGATTCGTCAATCGAGAAGAATCCGTTCGGCGAATATTGCCACCGGTCTATCGCTTCGCCGGGAACTTCTTGCGTCGCGGAGTAAGTTTCGATCCGAAATGGACCTTTCGCCGGTAAGAAGCCTTGTCAGCGGACCTCCCCCGATTGCCCGCCGCCCGCGGCTCGGCGGGGAGGAATGGCTTGCGCGGAGTCGGCCATCGGCGCTAGTTCGCGCGACCATGGGCCTGCTCAAAAAGCTCTTCACCTGGTGGGACGGGGCGACGCTGACGACGTCGTGGCATCTGCGCCGCCACGGCCGCAAGGTCGGCAGCGACGCCGCCGGCAATGTCTATTACGCGTCGAAGAAGGGTAATCGGCGCTTCGTCTCCTACCAGGGCGCGAACGATCCCAGCCGAATTCCGCCCGAATGGTATAGCTGGCTCCATCACCAGATCGAGGGCCTGCCCGACGAGGCCCTGCCGCCGCCTCCCAAATTCCTCCGGGAAGCGGAGCCCAACCGCACCGGCACTCCGCTCGCTTACCGTCCCTCCGGCGCGCTCGAGCTGGGCGCGCAGCGGCCCGCCGCCAGCGGCGACTATGAGGCGTGGACTCCGGACAGGGCATGAGGCTCCCGCTCGGCGCCGCCTTCGTCGCTCTCGCCGCGCTCGCCGGCTGCAACCGCGGCAGCGAGAAGGAGGCGGCCGTGAACCCGCAAGCGGCGGGCGAGCCGCGCACCTTCGACATCCCGCAGACCGTCACCGCGATCGCGCCCGGGACGACTCCGATGGCCGAGCGAGTCGCCGTCCTGCGCTTTCTCAACAAGCGCAACGTCACCCACCGGGAGCTGACTCTGAAGCCGGGCCAGGCGGTTCGAATCGGCGACGCGATCGTCAGGCTTCGCGCCTGCGAGACGACGGCGCCCTGGGAGGTGCAGCAGCTGACCGGCGCCTTCGTCCAGCTCGACGTCCGGAATCCGCAGGGCCGCTGGCAGCGAGTCTTTTCGGGCTGGCTGTACAGCGAGTCGCCGTCGCTCAACGTCGTCGAGCATCCGATTTACGACGTCTGGCCCAAGAGCTGCGCGATGACGCATCCGGAGGCGGGCGAGTCAACGGTGCGCGCGGCGTCGCCGGCGAGCAGCCGGTCGAGCGCTCCGAACTCGGCGCCGACCCGGCGCCGCGCCGGGCCGGCCGCGCCGGCTCCCGCCTCGCCGGAGCCGTCCGGCGCCCCCGCCGACAGCGCCGATTCCAACAGCGCCAGATAATCCTGCTGGGTCACCTCGACGGCGCCGAGGCTCTTCAGATGCTCGGTCATGAACTGGCAGTCGAGCAAGGTGTAGCCTCCGACCTTGAGCCGGGCGACCAGCCAGGCGAGGGCGACCTTCGAGGCGTCGCGGCGCGCCGAGAACATGCTCTCGCCGAAGAAGGCGGCGCCGAGATTGACTCCGTAGAGGCCGCCGGCGAGCTCGCCCTCGTGCCAGCATTCGATCGAATGGGCGTGGCCGCGCTCGTGGAGGAGGCGGTAGCTTTCCTCGATCTCGCCGTTGATCCAGGTCTCCTCGCGCTCGGCGCAGCGGCGGACGATCTCGGGAAAGGCGGTATCGCATGTGACCCGGTATTCGCCCGATCGGATCGTCTTCCTCAGCGACCTCGACAGCCGGAAACGCTCGAGCGGAAGGATCGCCCGCCGCCTCGGCTCGACCCAGAAGACCTCGTCGGCGTCGCGGCTGTCCGACATCGGGAACACCCCGATCGCATAGGCGCGCAGGAGGAGGTCCGGATCGATCGTCGCCATGCCTGACGTCTAGCGGGCGCGGTCGCCCGACAGAAGCGCGCGAATCAAAGGATCTCGCGAACTTTGTCCTGCGGCCGGCACAGCCGCACGCCCCTTTCGGTCTCGACCACGGGCCGCTCGATCAGCGCGGGATTGCCGACCATGGCGTCGAGCACCGCCTCGTCGCCCGCCTCGGCGACCTCTGCGGCGCCCGCCTCCTTGCGCCGGAGCCCTTCGGCCGGCGCCAAGCCGGCCCGCTCATAAAGCCGCCGAAGCTCGTCGCGCGACGGCGGCGCCTTCAGATATTCGATCACCGTCACTTCGGCGCCGCTCTCCCGAAGGATCTCGAGGGTCTTTCTCGACGTGCCGCAATTGGGGTTATGGTAGATGGTCGCCTTCATTTCGCTTGTCCGTCGCCCGAACGCTCGCGCTGCTTGACCTTGCGGATCTCGGCGAGCTGACCCCTGAGGATCTTCAGCGCATCCGCCTCGTCCTTGCTGAGCCCTTGCAGCGGGATATGGTCGATCAGCACCTCGAGCGCGTCGCCGATCCGCCCGAGCTGCCGCCCGTAGCTGCCGACCTCGTCGAGCACCTTCTGCTCGATGTCCGGCCGCGGCGTCTGGCCGAGATTGATATTGATCAGCCCGAACTGCGCGCCCTGGTTCATGAACGTCCAGGGATTGATCGCCTGCCACAATTTCTCGGGGGCGACGGAGAATTGGAACTTGCTGTCGGTCATTTCCGGGCCTCGCGCGCCAGCCACTCCTCCAGCCATTTGATCGTATAGTCGCCGGCGAGGAAGTCCGGCTCGTTGACCAGCTTCTGGTGGAGCGGGATGGTCGTCTTCACGCCGTCGATGACCATCTCCTCGAGCGCGCGCCTCAGCCGCATGATGCAGCGGTCGCGGGTGGAGCCGTAGACGATCAGCTTGGCGATCATGCTGTCGTAATAAGGCGGCACCTTGTAGCCGACGTAGAGGCCGCTATCGACGCGGACGTGCATCCCGCCCGGGGCGTGGAAGCCTTTGACGGTGCCGGGGGAGGGGGCGAAGGTCTCCGGATCCTCGGCGTTGATCCGGCATTCGATGGCGTGGCCGCGGAACTGGACCTGGTCCTGGGTGCAGGAAAGCGGCTCGCCGGCGGCGATCCGGATCTGCTCGCGGACGAGGTCGATGCCGGTGATATATTCGGTGACGGGGTGCTCGACCTGGAGCCGGGTGTTCATCTCGATGAAGAAGAATTCGCCTCCCTCATAAAGGAACTCGATGGTGCCGGCGCCGCGATAGCCCATGTCGGCCATCGCCTTGGCGACGATGCCGCCCATGCGGTCGCGCTCCTCGGGCGAGATGACCGGCGAGCCCGCCTCCTCGAGCACCTTCTGGTGGCGGCGCTGGAGCGAGCAGTCGCGTTCGCCGAGATGGATGGCGTGGCCCTTGCCGTCGCCGAACACCTGGAACTCGATATGGCGCGGATCGCCGAGATATTTCTCGATATAGACGGTGCCGTCGCCGAAGGCGTTCTTCGCTTCGGAGCGCGCCTGGCTGATCTGGGCCTCGAGCTCGTCCTCCGAACGAACGATCTTCATCCCTCGACCGCCCCCCCCGGAAGCGGCCTTGACGATCAGAGGGTAGCCGGTCTCGGCGGCGACCGTCCGGGCTTCCTCGATCCCCTCGACCGGTCCATCCGATCCCGGGACGAGCGGCAGGCCGAGCTTGGCCGCGGTGCGCTTGGCCTCGACCTTGTCGCCCATCACCCGGATATGCTCGGGCTTGGGCCCGATCCAGATGATGTTGTGCAGCTCGACGATCTCGGCGAACCGCGCATTTTCCGAGAGAAAGCCGTAGCCCGGGTGGATGGCGTCGGCGTGGCTGATCTCGGCCGCCGAGATGATCGCCGGGATGTTGAGATAGGAGTCCGCCGCCGCGGGCGGGCCGATGCAGACGGCCTCGTCGGCGAGGCGGACGTGCATCGCGTCGGTATCCGCCGTCGAGTGGACCGCGACCGTCTTGATACCCATTTCGTGGCAGGCGCGGTGGATTCGGAGCGCGATCTCGCCGCGATTGGCGATGAGAACCTTTTTGATCATCTCGTCATCCCGGCGGAAGCCGGGACCTCGTGGAGACCCCATGTGCGTTCTTGTCCTGAGGTCCCGGCCTGCGCCGGGATGACGGGGAGCTTTCGCATCCCCGTCATTCCAGGATCACCAGCGGCTGGTCATATTCCACGGGCTGGGCGTCGACGACGAGCACCTGGCTGACCGTGCCCGCGCGCGGCGCGACGATCGGGTTCATCACCTTCATAGCCTCGATGATCACCAACGTGTCGCCCTCCTTGACCTTGGCCCCGGGCGAGACGAACGGCCTGGCGCCGGGCTCGCCGGAGAGGAAGACGGTGCCGACCATCGGCGACTTGACCGCGCCGGGATGGTTGGCCGGCGAGGGCGCGGCGGCGGGCGCCGCCGGAGCCGCCGGAGCGGTCGCGGCGGCGGCCGCGGGCGGCGGCGGGGCGGCCGAGGCCATCATGAGATTGCGCTTCACGACGATCTTGCGCTCGCCGTCCTCGACCTCGATCTCGGTCAGATCGTTCTGGTTGAGGAGCTCGGCCAGCTGGCGCACGAGTTCGGCCTCGATCCGCATGCCGCCTTCGGAGCCGCCTTCTTCATCGCTCATTTCGAAAGTCTCTTTCCCTGTTCCGCAAGCCGCGGCCCCGAACGGCGGCTTCCTGTCAGAGACGGGCCGCCGCGTCCAGAGCCAGCAGGTAGGAGAGGGCTCCGAAGCCGGCGATCGTTCCGCGGGCGGCGGCGGCGATCAGGCTGCGGCGGCGAAAGCTCTCGCGCGCCTGCGGGTTGGACAAATGGACCTCGATCACCGGAGTTGCGATCGCTTTCACGGCGTCGAGCAGAGCGACCGAGCTGTGGGTGAAGCCGGCGGCGTTGAGGATTACAGCCTTCGCCCCTTGCGCCTGAGCCTCGTGCAGCCAGTCGATCAAATGGCCTTCATGGTTGGATTGGCGGATTTCGACCTCGACCCCGAGCTCGCGCGCCCGGTCCTCCAATTGCCCCGCAATCTCGTCGAGCGTGTCGTCGCCGTAGATTTCGGGCTCGCGGGTGCCGAGCAGGTTGAGGTTGGGCCCGTTCAGCACATAGATGGTAGGTAGCGACGCCATGGCGAGGCGCTATAAAGCGCCGTCGCAAGGAGCGCAAAGGTGGACGAGACGGCCTCGATCACGGTCAACGGCCAGCACCGGCGGGTGCCCAAGGGCATCAGCGTCGCCGACCTCGCGCTCGAGCTCGGGCTCGAGCCGACCCGGGTCGCGGTCGAGCGGAACCTCGAAATCGTGCCGCGCTCGACTCTGGCCGAGGTCGAGGTGGAGGACGGCGACGATTTCGAGATCGTTACCTTCGTCGGGGGCGGGTGAGCCCTTCCCGTCACCCCGGACTTGATCCGGGGTCCATCTTGCTGTTTTGGCGGCGTCAAGAAGATGGATGCCGGATCAAGTCCGGCATGACGAAGTTGGAAGGTGAATGGACGACGCTTTTTCGAATGACCTCTGGACCGTCGCCGGCCGCACCTTCGAGTCGCGGCTGATCGTCGGCACCGGCAAGTATAAGGATTTCGCTCAGAATGCCGCGGCGGTCGAGGCTTCGGGCGCCGAGATCGTCACCGTCGCGGTGCGCCGGGTCAACATCTCGGATCCCGGGCAGCCGACGCTGATGGACTTCATCGATCCGAAGAAGACCACCTACCTTCCCAACACCGCCGGCTGCTTCACCGCCGACGAGGCGGTGCGGACGCTTCGGCTGGCGCGCGAGGCGGGCGGCTGGAACCTGGTCAAGCTCGAGGTGCTGGGCGAGGCCAAGACTCTCTACCCCGACATGCGCGAGACCCTGAAGGCGACCGAGACGCTCGTCAAAGAGGGGTTCGAGCCCATGGTCTATTGCGTCGACGACCCGATCGCCGCGAAGCAGCTCGAGGAAGCCGGAGCCGTCGCGATCATGCCGCTGGGGGCGCCGATAGGCTCCGGCCTTGGAATCCAGAACCGAGTCACGATCCGGCTGATCGTCGAAGGCGCCAAGGTGCCGGTGCTGGTCGATGCGGGAGTCGGAACGGCCTCCGATGCGGCGGTGGCGATGGAGCTCGGCTGCGACGGCGTTCTCATGAACACCGCCATCGCCGAGGCGAAGGACCCGGTGGCGATGGCTCGGGCGATGAAGCTCGCGGTACAAGCCGGCCGCCTCGCTTATCGTGCCGGCCGGATGGGCCAGCGCCGCTATGCCGACCCGTCGAGCCCGCTGGCGGGGCTGATCTAGCTCGTCATCCCGGCGGAAGCCGGGACCTCCGGTCGAGAAGGCTCGACGGGTCTCCGCGGGATCCCGGCTTTCGCCGGGATGACGGGAGTGCGGAACCTAATCCAGGTTATCACGTTCAACGCAGCGGTCGAGCCCCCACCGGTCACGCGGGGCTCCCATGGACGCCTCAGCCCCACGTCGCTGGGGCGTCCTTTTGTGAGGGATCTAACAAGGGGATATCGAATGAAGTTCAAGCTTACAGCCGCGCTCGGCGCGGGACTGCTCGCGCTCGCCGCCTGCGGCGGCCAGGGCGACGACAGCCTCGGCGACAATGTCGCCGACAATGCCGACGCGGTCGCGGACAATATCGAGGCGGCCGGCGAGGCCAGCGGCAACGACGCCGTCGAGGATGCGGCCGAGAACAAGGCCGACGCGATCCGCGACGCGGGCGAGGCCAAGGAAGAGGCGATCGACGACGCCGACGTCAACGCCGCGGCCCTCAACAAGCAGTAAGATCGCGCTTCTCCTTTCCGCGATCGGGCGCCCCGGGGGCGTAATTCCCGGGGCGCTTTTTTGTCTCCGTCATCCCGGCGAAAGCCGGGACCCCGGCGAGAACGGGCGCCCGCGCCTTTCACCCACGAGGTCCCGGCTTTCGCCGGGATGACGGTCTCTATTTCAGCCGCTCGATCTTCTGCGCCGCCTCGTCGAGGATGGCGGCGATTTCGTGAAGCCTCTCCTCGCCGGTGTCGTCGGCGGTGACTCGGTGCCAAAGGGCGGAAAGCAGATTGGCCACCGCCCGCTGGATGGGACGGCCGCCGGCCCGGCGCTTGCCCTCGCCGGCGCCGGTCAGGCGCTCGAACAGGGCTTCCACCTCCTCGGCGCGCTCGGCGAGATGCGCCTCGCCCTCCGGGGTGACGGAGAAGGCCTTGCGAGTCCCTTCGGCGGCGGCTTCCTGGATCAGCCCCATGTCCTGCAGCATGGTCAGAGTCGGATAGACGACGCCCGGGCTGGGCGCGTAGCTGCCGTGGGTGAGCTCCTCGATCGCCCGGATGAGGTCGTAGCCGTGCCGCGGCTGGTCGGCGATCAGCTTCAAAAGGACGAGGCGAAGCTCGCCCGATTCGAACATCCGGCGCCTGCCGCGGCCGCCGCGGCCGCGGCCGAACTCGGCGCTCCAGTCGCCGCCCTCCCAGCCGCCGCCCCAGCCGCGCGGACCGAAGCCCATCGCCATCAGGCCGGGAGGAATGTCGCGGAAGGTGAATCGGGGGCCACAGCCAATCCTCATTTCATGTCTCCAATCTATCTAGAGCTAGCTCAGATATATCTTAGAGATAACGGTGTCAATGCCCTCCCCGTCATTCCGGCGAAAGCCGGAATCCATGAACACCGGGGAATCGTAGCCTTGAGAGGGCGGTGTTCATGGATCCCGGGTCAAGCCCGGGATGACGGGCTGCGGAGTCGGTGGTTCACCAATGCCCTCCCCGTCATTCCGGCGGAAGCCAGAATCCCTGGACACCGGGGAGTCGTAGCCTTGAGAGGGCGGTGTTCATGGATCCCGGGTCAAGCCCGGGATGACGGGGCCGCGGAGTTGGTGGTTCAACTCGACACCGTAGCGTTCTAGAAGCGCGCCATGGCCGATCTCTTCGCCGGCGATCCTCCTCCGCCTCCTCCCGCCGCCGGGCCACCCGACGGCGCGCCGCTCGCCGACCGGCTTCGGCCCCGGGCGCTAAGCGAGGTGGTCGGGCAGGACCATCTTACCGGTCCCGAAGGCGCGATCGGCCGGATGGTGGCGGCGGGCAAGCTCGCCTCGATGATCCTGTGGGGGCCGCCGGGCACGGGCAAGACGACCATCGCGCGCCTGCTCGCCGATGCCGTGGGCATGCGCTTCGTCGCCATCTCCGCCGTCTTTTCAGGGGTCGCCGACCTCAAAAAGGTGTTCGCCGAAGCGCGCGAGCATGTGAAGCTTGGGCGCCAGACCCTGCTGTTCGTGGACGAGATCCACCGCTTCAACCGCGCCCAGCAGGATGGATTCCTTCCTTATGTCGAGGACGGAACGGTGGTGCTGGTCGGCGCCACCACCGAGAATCCGTCCTTCGAGCTCAACGCGGCCCTGCTCTCGCGCGCGCAGGTGCTGATCCTCAACCGCCTCGACAGCGCCGCTTTGTGCAAGCTTCTCGACCGCGCCGAGGCGCTCGTGGAGCGGCCGCTGCCCCTCACGGCAGAGGCGCGCGACGCGCTCGTCGCCACCGCCGACGGCGACGGCCGCTTCCTGCTCAACCAGACGGAGACGCTCTTCTCGGTCGACCTGCCCGAGCCGCTCGACCCCGCCGCCCTCTCGGCGCTGCTCCACCGGCGGGTCGCAGTCTACGACAAGGACCGGGAGGGCCATTACAACCTCATCTCCGCGCTTCACAAAGCGATACGGGGCTCGGACCCGCAGGCCGCGCTCTACTATCTGGCGCGGATGCTCACCGCCGGCGAGGAGCCGCTCTATCTGCTCCGGCGGCTGACCCGGGCGGCGGTGGAGGATATCGGCCTCGCCGATCCGCAGGCCCTGGTCCAGTGCATCGCCGCCAAGGACACGTACGACTTCCTCGGTTCGCCCGAGGGCGAGCTGGCCATCGCCCAGGCCTGCCTCTATCTCGCCACCGCGCCCAAATCGAACGCCGTCTACGTCGCCCAGAAGGCGGCATGGCGCTCGGCCCGGGACACCGGCTCGCTGATGCCCCCCAAGAACATTCTCAACGCCCCCACCAGGCTGATGAAGCAGGTCGGCTACGGCAAGGGCTATCAATACGACCATGACGCCGAAGGGGGCTTCTCGGGCGACAATTACTGGCCCGAGGAGATGGAGCCGCAGACCTTCTACACGCCGACGGATCGCGGCTTCGAGAAGCGCGTTGCGGAGCGCATCGCCTGGTGGGAGGAGCGCCGTGCCGAATTGCGTGGACAGGGTGAATGATCGCGCCGGGCCCGCGAAGGCGCGCATCCCGGCGGGTGAAAACCATCCCGTCATGCCAGCGAAAGCTGGCATCCCAGGGGGTGAAGGGCGCCCCGTCATGCCAGCGAAGGCTGGCATCCCAGGGAGTGAAAGGCGCCGGCGCTTTTCACCCCCCGGGGCCCCAGCCTTCGCTGGGGTGACGGTCAAAGCGCTGACCGCCGCCCTCCTCCTCGCCGCGCCCGCCTCCGCACAGGTCGACCGCCCGGAATATCTCCGCGCCGTCGCCGCCGGCTACAAGGCGGCCTTTCTGTGCAGCGACCTTTTCAACGCCGGCCAGAACGAGGAGCAGATCGCCAGGGACGATCTGCAGCGCATCTATCCCGAGCTGGAGCCACTCATTCCCGGCCTGAAGGCGAGCGTGGACCGCGAGGCCAAGACGGTCAGCGTCGCCTTCAGCGACAAGCTGCCGCCGCGCATCGCCGCCTGGCGGCCGCAGCTCGGCTGCGCGCAGCTTCCGATCGGGGCGACGGCGGACTCGGTGCGCTTGCTGCCCAGGCTCGCGGTCGATCCGGCGGTGGATCGCAACGATCGATTGCCCTGGCCCGACGGCGACCGCAACGCCGCAGCCCGACCGCGGGGCGACG
Organism: Sphingomonadales bacterium; assembly: GCA_034668585.1. Taxonomy (GTDB): domain Bacteria; phylum Pseudomonadota; class Alphaproteobacteria; order Sphingomonadales; family Sphingomonadaceae; genus Allosphingosinicella. The sequence continues at coordinate 18,556 of JAXDPB010000016.1, forward strand.
CCAAGGCGCTCGCCCGCGCCGTCTCGGCTGCCTTCGACCGCCGCACCTACGGCCAGGGCAGCGAGACGACGGCGGTCCTCGTCCTTCAGGACGGGAAGATCGTCGCCGAGCGCTACCGCGACGATTTCGACCTGCATGTGCCCCAGCGCACCTGGTCGGTCGCGAAGAGCATCGCCGGAAGCGTGATCGGCGCCGCCGTCCAGCAGGGGCTGATCGACGTGAACGCCCCCGCGCCGATCCCGGAATGGCGGCGGCCCGGCGATCCCCGCGCCGCGATCACCACCGACACTCTGCTGCGCATGGCCAGCGGGCTCCACAGCGACGCCGCCGGCAACCGCACCGACGCGACCTATTTCGGCGGCAGCTCGGTCACCGAGAACGCCACCCAAGGGCCGCTCGAGACGGCGCCGAACACTCGCTTCCGCTACGCCAACAACGACATCTTGCTGGCCGTCCGCGGCTTGCGCTCGAAGCTCGGCGATGGCGACCGGGCGCTCGCTTTCCCGTTCGAGTCCCTGCTCTGGAAGATCGGAATGACCCGCACCTTCCCGGAGACCGACTGGCAGGGCAATTTCATCCTTTCCAGCCAGGTCTGGACCACCGCGCGCGACCTCGGCCGGCTCGGCCTCCTCTACCAGAATGACGGAGTCTGGAACGGCGAGCGCATCCTGCCGCCGGGCTGGGGCGACTACGTCTCCCGCCGGGGCCCCGCCCAGCCGGCCTCCGGCTACGGCTACGGCGCCTCGTTCTGGACCTTTCCGGCCGATCTCGGCCTCCCCGCCGACGCCTATATCGGCCAGGGCAATCGCGGCCAGTATCTTGCGATCATCCCGTCGCGCCGAATCGTCGTCGTCCGCCGGGGCTATGACGGCCCGGGTACCGCCTTCGACCCGGGCCTCTTCGTGAAGGACGTGCTCGCCGCGCTTCGCTGAGCGGAACCCCGGCGGCCGCCCGTCATTATCCAAAGGGAGCGGCGCGCGGCCGCCGGCAACAAGGGGACACGCATATGTACGCCAGCGATCGCGGCGCCGATTATTGGCAGGCGCAGCTCATGTTCTGGGGTCCCAGGATACTCGCCGCCATCGCCATCATCGTCCTCGCCTGGCTGCTCGCCCGAGCCGCCAAATGGGCGATCGCCAAGGTCGTCGATCGCGTCCCGGCGCTGCGCAAGCATTACGAGGCCGAGCCGGGCAAGACGCTGGGCAGCCTGATCGGCGACATCGCCTTCTGGCTGATCCTGCTCGTCGGCATCATGATCGCGCTGCAGCCGCTGCGGCTCGGCGGCGTCCTCGATCCGGTGCGCCAGCTCACCACCCGCACCTTCGCCTTCATCCCCAACGTGATCGGCGCCGGCCTCATCTTCTTCATCGGCCTGATCGTCGCGCGCATCGTGCGGCGCCTCGTCGAGGGCGCCTTGCTGGCGGCCAATGCCGACGGGTGGCTGAGGAAGACCGGCCTCTCCGACACCAGCGGTACCGTGCCCGCCAGCCCCGCCGGGGCGGCGCCGTCGATCGGCCCGAGGAGCTCGATCAGCCGCTCGATCGGCATGGTCGTCTTCTTCCTGATCATGATCCCCGTCACCATCTCGGCCCTCGACGCCCTGCGCATCCAGGCGATTT
>JAXDPB010000017.1:0-114641 GCA_034668585.1 Sphingomonadales bacterium
AACATCGACGACCACGATTACGACACCAAGATGAAGAAGGTTTTCGACTTCATCAAGGAAGGCGACAAGGTCAAGATCACGCTGAGGTTCCGAGGCCGCGAGCTGGCCCATGGCGAACTCGGCATGCGGCTCCTCCAGCGGGTCCAGAGCGACGTCGCCGAGACCGCCAAGGTCGAGCAGCACCCGCGCATGGAGGGCCGCCAGATGCTGATGGTGCTGGCGCCGAAGTAGGTTCGGCCATCGGCGCATCGTCTTCCCGGCGAAAGCCGGGAGCTCAGAACAAGAAGTCTCGGCGGGTCTCTCCGAGGTCCCGGCTTTCGCCGGGATGACGTAAGGTGAGTGAGCGGCTTGGCCCGCTTTACCTTTACGGAAACGTGAGCTTTCCGTAGCGGCATCCGGAATCCGCCCGGTTTCGTTTCGAAACCGAATTGTTGCGCGATTGCCATAAGGCCCGGAAACCCGCAGAAAAGTGCGGATTCCGGCTGGCAGGACGAGGCGCTTTTCAGTAGCTCTGACCCCAAACCCAAAAGGGAGAGGGGAAATGTCGAAGTCCTTCTGGCTCGTCTCGGCCGGTATGTTCGCGCTCGCCACTACGCCCGCTTATGGCCAGGATCAGACCAGCCCGACCGGCGAGACCACGCCGGTCGAGCAGGCCGGCGAGGTCGACGCCGCCACCGACGTGGCCCCGACCGACACCGCGGCCGCCGACGAACGCGATATCGTCATCACCGCCCAGGGCCGCGCCCAGATTCTCCAGGACGTCCCGCTGGCCGTCTCCGCCGTCTCGGCGCAGTCGCTTCAGAATTCGGGCGCCAACGACATCCGCCAGCTGAACCAACTCGCCCCGTCGCTGCTCGTCTCCTCGACCGGCAGCGAGGCCAACGGCTCGGCCCGGATCCGAGGCATCGGCACCGTCGGCGACAATCCCGGCCTCGAAAGCTCGGTCGCGGTCTTCGTCGACGGAGTCTATCGCTCACGCTCGGGCATCGGCCTCAACGAGCTCGGCGAGATCGAGCGGGTCGAGGTCCTGCGCGGCCCGCAGGGCACCCTGTTCGGGCGCAACGCCTCGGCCGGCCTCATCCACATCATCTCCAAGAAGCCCAACCTCAACAATTTCGAGGGCTTCGGGTCGCTGTCCGTCGGCAATTTCAACTATGTCCGTGCCGACGCCGGAGTGACCGGTCCGATCGGCGAGAATCTCGGCTTCCGCCTCGACGGCGTCTACGTGACGCGCCAGGGCTTCTACGACGACGTCACCAACGACACCCACGTCAACAATCGCGACCGCCTCTTCGTGCGCGGCCAGCTGCTCTACGAGCCGAGCGACCGGCTCTCGATGCGCCTCATCGCAGACTACACCAAGCGCAACGAGAAATGCTGCGGCGCCGTCTATCTGGACAGCAATTTCAACCCGCTGATCGGCAACCTCAACGAGCGGGCCACTCCCCTCCTCGTCGGCGGAGTCACCAATCCCAACGGCAACAACATCATCAACGTCCTGCAGGACCTCGGCACGCCCGCCGTCGCGTTCCACGATCCGTTCAGCCGCGACCTCTATGTCACGCCCGGCCGCTCCTATGCCGGCGACACCGAGGATAAGGGCGTCTCGCTGCAGGTCGATTACGAGCTTGGCGACGCCGCGACCCTGACCTCGATCAGCGCCTGGCGCGACTATGACAGCACCCAGGGCGGCGACATCGATTACAGCTTCGTCGACATCCTCTACCGCGAGCCCGACGGCAATGCCGGCCGCCACTTCAAGACTCTCAGCCAGGAGCTGCGTCTCCAGGGCAAGGCCTTCGGCGACCATCTCGACTGGCTGGTCGGCGGCTATTTCGCCGACGAGGATCTGCTGGTCACCGACAATCTTCGCTTCGGCACCCAATATGGCCGCTTCGCGACCTGCCGGATCATCTCCGGCGGCGGTCTCGCCGGCCTCTACTCGCCGGGCAGCCCGAGCTGCGTCGCGCCGGTCGTCGGCCCGGCGACGCTCGGCAGCTTCGGCCCCGACATCCGCAACGGCTTCGCGACCCTCGACGCCCTCAACGACCGCGGCAGCACGCGCGACCGCTACTTCCAGAACAGCCGCAACTGGGCGCTGTTCACCCACAACATCTTCCACATCACCGACGCGCTCGCCCTCACCGTGGGCCTTCGCTACACGAACGAGCGCAAGCGGCTGAACACCACCTTCGGCAACGACAATACCGCCTGCACGACGCTCCAGAACACCCTCACCGACGACCTGATCAGCCCCAACGCCACCGTCAGGGCCCTCGCGGGCGGCCTGATCGGCCTCGGCTGCCAGGGCAATTCGACCGCCGAGCTGAACGGGGTCAACATCCACGACCGCCGCAAGGAGGACGAGTTCACCGGGACCGCCGTCCTCTCCTGGAAGCCGATGGACGACCTCCTGCTCTATGCCAGCTATTCGCGCGGCTATAAGGCGGGCGGCTTCAACCTCGACCGCTCGGCGCTGAAGGCGCCGATCCTGGTCGTCGGCGGCATCCCGACGACGACCTTCGCCGCGGCGGGCGGCGCCCAGGCGCTGGTCGGCAACCTCCAGTTCGATCCGGAGATCAACACCGCCTACGAGCTCGGCGCCAAATTCTCGAACGGCCCGTTCACCCTCAACGCGGTGCTGTTCCGGCAGAATTTCGAGAATTTCCAGCTCAACACGTTCAACGGCAGCGTCTTCCTCGTCCAGACCATCAACGGCTGCGAGAGCAGCCTGGGCGGCGGCGATCGGGACGCAAGCGCGACGACCGGCGCCTGCCCGGCCGGCGACGTCGGCTGGGGCGTCCGCTCCGAGGGCCTCGAGCTCGAGGCGGCGCTTCGGCCGGAGCGCTGGGTCAGCATCACCGCCGGCTTCACCTACGCCAACACCCAATATCGCGAGAATCTGGTCGGCAATAGCAGCGGCGCCCCGCTCGATCCGGCGCTTCGCAAATTGCCGGGGGACAATCTGTCCAACGCTCCGACGGCGGTGTTTACCGGCTCGGTCGGGCTGACGCCGCAGATCAGCCCGTCGGGAATGACGGCGCTCTTCTACCTCGACGGCCGCCTGACCAACGGCTTCAACACCGGCTCCGACCTGTTCCCGCAGAAGGAGCAGCAGAATTTCATGCTGTTCAACGCCCGGGTCGGAATTCGCGGACCCAAGCAGCGCTGGAGCATCGAGCTGTGGGCGCAGAACCTGCTCAACAAGGATTATACGCAGGTCGCGTTCAACTCGCCCTTCCAGGCGGGCACCACCGCGGCGCCGTTCGTCGATCCGCAATTCCCGGGCGGCCGGCAGATCTTCTCCGCCTTCCTCGCCGAGCCGCGCACCTTCGGCGCGACCGGCCGGATCAGGTTCTGAGGTCTTAAATCCTCCCCTGCCCCCGCAGGGGAGGAATTTATTCCTTAGGTCGCGAAGCTCGGATCGAGCCGGTAGGCCTTGCGCAGCAAGGCCGGCCAGGCGAGCGCGCCGGCGGCGAGCTTGAGGCCGATCTTGCCCTGCTGGGCGGTGACTTCCGGCGAGCCTTGCGGCGGATTGTTGAGGTTTCCCTCGCCCGCCGACAAAGCGAGGATCTGGGCCTCGCAGGCACGTTCGAGGAAGTAGATCTTGATGAACGCCTCGCCCACCGTGTCGCCGACCGCCAGGGTGCCGTGGTTCCTGAGCAGCATCGCGCCCTTGTCGCCCAGGTCCGCGACGATCCGCTCGCGCTCGTCGAGGTCGACGGCGACTCCCTCATAATCGTGATAGGCGACCTCGTCGCGGATCAGCATCGCCGTCTGGGTCAGCGGCAGCAGCCCCTCGCCATGGGCGGAGACGGCCTGGCCGTGCGGCGTGTGGAGATGGATGACCGCGTGGGCGTCGTCGCGCGCCATGTGGATGGCCGAGTGGATGGTAAAGCCGGCCGGGTTGGTGATGAAGGGCGACGGCTCGACCGGGTTGCCGGCGATATCGACCTTGACCAGGCTCGAGGCCGTCACTTCCTCGAACATCAGCTGGTAGGGGTTGAGCAGGAAATGATGCTCGGGGCCCGGGACCCGGGCGGAGAGATGGGTGAAGATGAGGTCGTCCCAGCCGTAATAGGCGACCAGCCGGTAGGCGGCGGCGAGGTCGACCCGGATCTTCCATTCCTCCGCGCCGACCCGGTCCTTCATCGGCGGGATGTCGACGCTGGCCAGGGGCGCGTCGCCCATCCTCGTCATATCCGCCATCGCCTCGATCCGTCCCATCATCGCCTCCCGGGTAAGCCGCCCTTCCTATAGCGGCGGCCGCGGCGCGCCGCCATGCCCGCGGCGCGGACGAAATTCTCCGGGCGTGATCCAAGTCACGCGTCCAACCCGCCCCTTTCCGTGCTAGGAAATGCCTGGAGACAGCATTGGAGCCGGGGGCAGATGGACGAGAAAGCGGCGATTAGCAGCGATGTGGTCAACCGCATCCTCTACGGTTGCAGCGACAGCCAGCGCTTCACCCAGGAAACGCCGATCCTGGTGGAGGTATGGCAGCGTTATGCGGCGGAGCCGGGCGAGGCGCAGGATCTGCTGTTAACGCCGCTCGAATCGAGCTCCGCGGTGGCGCTGCTGCGCGATCTCCTCGCCCCCGAGGGCAAGGACGACAAGAAGGATCTCCGCGCGTCGGCGCAATTCGCGCCTCTCCAGAGCTTCCTGGCGGCAAAGCTCACCTTTCGCGAGCTCATCCACTATCTGCTGCCGCGGACCGCATGGGCGGGCAGGGCGTGGGCGACGTTCAAGGGCAGGGCGACTCCCGACTTCGCCGAAACCGCGTTCCGGCAAGTCGTCGCCTCGGCGCTGAGCATCGATGCCCACAACGAATATAGGGTCGCTTCGGCGATCGCGGCGTCGGGCGAGCCCGAAGCGCCGCTGCGCGGGGAGCTTCTAGACATCGCCCGCACGCTCACCCTGACCGCGATCATCCTGGTGGCCGAGGAGGCCGAACTGGCCGAGGTCACGACGGTAAGGGAGCTATTCGACCATCGCGAGAAGATCGTCGGCCGAATCGCGGAGCTGCTGAAGCGGCTGCCGGCGATGGCGAGGCCCGCCAAGGACGACGCGCCGCTGATCTGGCGGATCGCGAGCAACCGCGGAATCCGCCTCGCCGACGAATATTCACGGGCGACCGTCAAGGCCGACGCCGCCTTCCGGCTGTTCGACGTCAAATGCTCGAAGGTCACCTGGGCCGTGCTCGATTCGGGCGTCGACCGGGACCATCCCGGTTTCTATTGCGACCCCGCCGACCCGAAGTCCGGCAGCCGGGTGGTCAGGACCTACGATTTCTCGATCCTTCGCGAGCTGCTGGACCCTGCGTTCGATCCGCGTCTCACCCAGGACGAAAGCGACGCTTTCAAGACCGCGCGCGATCGCAGCGGGCTGCCGCCGCAGGAGGCGTTGCGACTGCTCACCAACATCCACCAGTCCTACGAGACCGAGATGCTGGACTGGTCCTCGATCGAGCCGCTGCTGACCTGGAAGGAGCCCGACGCTCCGACCGAGGGCCACGGCACCCATGTCGCCGGGATCATCGGCGCGGACATGCGCGAGAAGGGCAATCCGGACGGCATCGTCGTCCAGGGCATGTGTCCGGACATCAAGATCATGGACTTCAGGATCATCTCGGACACGATCGAGAATACCGAGTTCGCGGTGATCGGAGCGCTGCAGCTGGTTCGTTATCTCAACAGCCACAACCAATATATCGTCGTCCACGGCGCCAACCTCAGCCTCTCCATCCCGCACGTGGTCGAGAGCTTCGCCTGTGGACGCACTCCGGTGTGCGACGAGTGCGAGCGTCTCGTCGGGGCCGGCGTGACCGTGGTCGCCGCGGCGGGCAATTACGGCTATCACAAATACCGGACCGAGAAGGGCATCTATCCGGGCTACGCCACGCTCAGCATCACCGATCCGGGCAATGCGGACGGCGTGATCACCGTCGGCGCGACTCACCGGCGCGACCCGCACACCTACGGCATCTCCTATTTCTCGAGCCGCGGCCCGACCGGCGACGGGCGAATGAAGCCGGACCTGGTGGCGCCCGGAGAGAAGATCCTAAGCACCCTGCCGGGCGGCGGGACCGGCTCGCTCGACGGAACCAGCCAGGCGGCGCCGCACGTCAGCGCCGCGGCGGCGATGCTGATGGCCCGCTATCCCGAGCTCAACCGCGACCCGCGGCGGATCAAGCAGATATTGTGCGAAAGCGCGACCGACCTCGGCCGCGAGCGCGCCTTCCAGGGTCACGGCCTGCTCGACACGCTGCGGGCACTGCAATCCTACTAGGGAAGGAATCGACATGGCGACGGAATTCTTCACGCTCGAAGCCGTGCCGGCACGCTATGGCGACTGCCTGCTGCTCCACTACGGAACCGCCGACCAGCCCGGCCTGTCGCTGATCGACGGCGGTCCCGATCAGGTCTGGAAGCCTTTGCTCGAGAAAAGGCTTGCGGCCATCCAAAAGCGGCGGGGCGACGGTTTCCAGATCGACCTGCTCATGGTCAGCCACATCGACGACGACCATGTCCTTGGCATCCTCGACTTCACGACCGCCTGGCTGGCCGCTAAGAGCGCGGGCGAGAAATGGCCCTACCGGGCGAAGCAGGCCTGGTTCAACAGCTTCGAGCGAATCTCGAACGCCAAGAATCTCGGCGCGGTGACGGCGTCGGTGACGGCATCGACCGGCGCCTCGACCCTGCACGACGTGGACGTCGACCGTCCGGAGATCACCAACCCGAACAAGGACGAGGCCCGCGCGGGGCTCAAGGTGCTCGCCAGCGTCAATAACGGCAGCAAGCTGCGCAAGGACCTGGAGGCGTTGCGAATCCCGACCAATGCCGGCTTCGCGGGCAATCTGGTCCGGCCCGGAGCGGGGCCTAGCATCCCCTTCAAGCTCGGCCCCGAGCTCACCCTGCACGTCGTCGCCCCGCTGCCGAAGCAGCTCGAGAAGCTGCAGCTGAAGTTCGCCAAGGACCTCAAGCCGGAAGAGGCTCTCGCCGCCTATACCGACGGCTCGGTTCCCAATCTGTCGAGCATCGCCGCCGTCGCCCGGTACAAGGGCAAGACGATTCTTCTCACCGGCGACGCGCGGGGCGATTATTTGATCCAAGGGCTGAAGGACGAGGGGCTGCTGGCCGAGGGCGGCACGCTCCACTTCGACATATTGAAGATGCCGCATCACGGCTCCGACCGGAACGTCGATCCGTCCTTCTTCACCACCCTCACCGCCGACCATTATGTCGCCTCGGCCGACGGCACCTTCGGCAATCCCGACCGGCCGACGCTGGAGATGCTGATCGACCGGCGCGGCAAAACGGCGAAATACACGATCCACCTGACCTATCCGCTCGCCCAGATCGACGCCCGGCGGAAGGAAGTCTGGGAGAGCAAGAGCGGGAACCCGCCCTGGAACGGCGCGAAGGACGACCTCGCCGCGCTGTTCGCGGCGAAGAAGGCGGAGGGCTTCGAGTTCACCGTCTCGGCGCCGGCGGCGGCGGGACAGTCCGAGACGGTCCAGTTGCTCGGGCCGATCCCCTTTTAGGGCGCCACCCGATCCGGATGCGCGGCGGCGAAGGCTTCGAGCCGGCCCGCCTCCGAATCCGCTCGAAGCAGCGTCGGATAGGAGTCCAGGGGCGTCTCGAGGCGCCGGGCATTGAACATCTGCGGGACGAGGCAGACGTCGGCCAGCGTCGGCGAGTCGCCGAACAGGAAGCGGCCGGCGCGCGGAGCCGCGAGCGCCTCCAGCGCGGCGAAGCCCTCGGCGACCCAGTGGCGATACCAGGAGTCGCGCGCCTCCTGCGGATGACCGAGCTCATCCTTGAGATATTTGAGGACTCGAAGGTTGTTGAGCGGGTGGATGTCGCAGGCGATGGCCAGCGCCAGCGCCCGGACGTGGGCGGCCTCGCCCGGATCCGCCGGCACCAGCGGCGGTTCGGGACGGGTCGCCTCGAGATAATCGATGATGGCGAGGCTCTGCGTCAGTCGGTACCCGTCTATCTCGAGCGCCGGCACCAGCCCCTGCGGGTTCACCGCCCGGTAGTCGGCGGCCTTCTGGGCGCCGTCGAGGAGGCTGATTGCATGGCGGTCGCAGTCGACGCCCTTGAAGTTCAGCGCGATCCGCACCCGGTAGCTCGCCGAGGAGCGGAAATAGTCGAACAGGACCGGCCTGGGCATGGCCCGCACGCTAGCGGCGGCGGTCGTGCTAAGGAAGGCATGACTTGGCGCATTCGCGCTAGGGATCCTCCGAAAGCCGCCCCGCTCACTCGATGACTTCGCCCCGCTGCGCAAAGTCGGCGATCAACGCCTCCAGCGCATGCGCCGCCGCCACATCCGCCTCCGTCACATGGTTGCCGGCATCCCATGTAGTCAGCCTGATGGTGACGATCTTCCACTCATTGCCCCACCGCGGGTGGTGTTTGAGCCGGCTGAATATCTCGGTAGCCTCGGTCATGAACCGCATAGCCGAGACGAAGCTGCGGAAGCCGATGGTGCGCCGAAGCTCGTGCCGCTCGAAGGGATATTCGCGGAGAATACGTTCGGTCCAGGGCTCCCAGGCGGGGAGCTCGTTCAGGGCCTCGGTCAGTTGCGCGTCGCCGAGCCGCGGAAGCTTGCGCTTCTCCGGGTTCGGATAAGCGGGATGATCGAGCGACGAGTGGTGATCGGCGATGACGTTGTCGCTTTCCAGCCTGGCGACGAGGTTGCGCAGGTCTCCCATCCAGTCGGAGCGCGCCAGCCGGGAGGCCTGCCGGTCGGAAAGGGCGGCTATGCTCGGAGGCAGCGCTTCTGACGGAAGCGGCTCGGCCCCTCCGACGAGGACGGGGTAGATAGATATGCCTCGCGTGAGGGCCCGCTCGATTTCCCGCCGGACCCAGTCCTGGTCCATGTCGATGCGGCGCCGTCCGTGAGCGTCCCGGGCGTACAGCCAGTTCGGGCCGATCACGCAAATCATGGCGTCGCATTCTTCGACGGCGCTGGCGAGCCGATCGGGCCAAATCCCGCCGCGTTCGATCGAATTTACATCCATGAACACGTTGGCGATGCTGAAAAGCTGGCTCAGCTGCGAGTAAAGCGCCTGGGCCGCCTCCGCGCTGTCGTCCCGGCGATAATTGATGAAGACCGAGCCCATAACCACTGCCCCCTCCAGCATGATAGCGCCATCACGCCGCCGGTAACAGCGTTCCGCGGCCGGTCAGCGTCGCCCCTCTTCATCCCCGACTTGCGCCGAGGGCGCCCGCCCGGTTACGTCGCGGCGGCAGCGAGGAGCGAGACTTTGGCCGAGACGAAGACGAAGAAGACGGTCTTTTCCGGTATCCAGCCGACCGGCGGCCTTCACCTCGGCAATTTTATCGGCGCCGTGTCGCTGTGGGTGCGCGAGCAGGACAAGCATGACAACATCTTCTGCATCGTCGACCTGCACGCGCTGACCATCCCCGAGGCGATCCAGGCGGAGCGGCTCCGCTCGAACTGCCTCGACGTGGCCGCCCTCTACCTTGCCTGCGGCATCGATCCGGACAAGTCCCTGGTCTTCATCCAGAGCCAGGTCCGCCAGCATGCCGAGCTCGCCTGGATGCTCAATTGCGTGACTCCGATGGGCTGGATGAACCGGATGACCCAGTTCAAGTCCAAGTCGGAAGGGGCGGAGAGCGTCGGGGTCGGCCTCTACGCCTATCCGATCCTGCAGGCGGCCGACATCCTCCTCTACCATACCGACCTCGTGCCGGTGGGCGAGGACCAGCGCCAGCATATCGAGATCACCCAGGATATCGCCCAGCGCTTCGGCCATCTGTTCGGCTATCAATTCACCCGGCCCGAAATCATGGTCCAGGAGGTCGGCGCCCGGATCATGGGGCTCGACGATCCCGAGGCGAAGATGTCGAAGAGCGCCGACAAGCCGGGCCACGCGATCGGCTTGCTCGACCCGCCCGCCACGATCCTGAAGAAGCTCAAGTCGGCCAAGACCGATTCGCGAACCGCCGTGGACGCCGCCGACCCGGGCGCGGGGGTGCGCAACCTGCTGACCATCTATCACGCCTTCGCCGGCGGCACGTGGGAGGAGGCGCTTCGGCGCTTCGACGGCCAGGGTTACGGCGCGCTCAAGACCGGAGTGGCCGAGGCGGTGATCGCCGGGCTCGAGCCCATCCAGCGCCGTTTCGCCGAGATAAAGGGCGACGAAGCCGGCCTCATCGCCTTTCTGCGCCGCTCCGGGGAGGCCGCGGCCGAGCGCGCGGAAGCGACGATGAAGGACGTGCGCGAAGCGGTGGGGACCTGGTGACTATCGACTGAGATAGTCGCGGGTCGCCGGCGCGCCCTCCTGGCGCCGGGCGAGCTGGAGCTGGAAGACGAGGTGGCCGCCGTGGCGGAAGGCGGCGATTCCGCCGGCGAGGTAGAAGCTCCACATCCGGAAGAAGAGCTCGTCGTAGAGGGCGACGATCTCCTCGCGCGCCGCCTGCACGCGTTCGTACCAGGCGTCGAGGGTGCGCTCGTAATGGCCGCGAAGCACCTCGAGGTCGGTCAGCCACAGCCAGGACCGCTCGATCGCCGGAGCGATCTGGCTGAGCGCCGGCACATAGCCGCCGGGGAAGATGTATTTGGCGAGCCATTTGTCGGTCGGCCCCGGTCCGTCGGCGCGCCCGACCGTGTGGAGCAGCATCAGCCCGTCCTCGCTCATCAGCTCCCGGCAGCGGGCGAGGAAGGCGCGATAATGGGGCGGCCCGACATGCTCGAACATGCCGACGCTGACGATCCGGTCGAACCGGCCCCGGATGTCGCGCCAGTCGAGCAGCTCGAAGCGGACCCGCCCGTCGAGCCCTTCCGCGGCGGCGCGGGCGCGGGCGTAAAGCAGCTGCGGCTCCGACAAGGTGATGCCGAGCACCTCCACGTCCGCGGCCCTGGCCAGGTGGCAGGCGAGACCGCCCCAGCCGCAGCCTATGTCGAGCACCCGCTGGCCCGGCTCGAGGCACAGCTTCGCGGCGACGTGCGCCATCTTGGCCGCTTGCGCGGAGTCGAGATCCTGTCCGTCCCCGGTGAAATAGGCGCAGCTATATTGGCGCTCGGGATCGAGGAAGAGCGCGTAGAGACGGTCGTCCAGGTCGTAATGATGGGCGGCGTTGCGCCGCGCCCGCCTCCTCCAGTTCCATGCGTCCCAGGCGCCCGCCACCCGCATTGGCCGCCATAAGGCCGCCCGGACCGGATTCTCCTTCTCCCAGCGTATGTTGTAGCCGACGAGGTCGAGCAGCGAGCGGATGTCGCCCGCCTCGATCGTGAGCCGCCCGGCCATGAACATCTCGCCGAAGCCGAGCGCCGGGTTGCGCCCGATCGAGCGCTCGGCGGCGCGGTCGGCGAGGCGGATGGCGACCGGCACCACCCCGGGCGAGGAGGTGCCGTAGCGGCGCTCGATCCCGTCCGGACCGGTTACCAGGAGCGGCCCGGTGCGGACGAGGCTCCGGAAGAGGCGGTCCGACATGGCTCGATGCTGGCCGAGAGCGGGTTGCGGAGCAAGCGCCGTCCCACCATCTGGGCCGGGAGGAGAACTCGCCCATGACCGTCGCTCTATCCCGTTCGGGATTCGATATCGAGCCGCTGACCGGCGCCCGCCGCGACGAATATGCGGCTCGGCTGACCGGGGAGGAAAGGCGGGTGATCCTCGACCAGGGCACCGAGTCCGCTTTTTGCGGCACCTTGCTCAACAACAAGGCCGCCGGCACCTATGCCTGCCGGCTCTGCGGCCTGCCGCTGTTCCGCTCGGCGGAGAAGTTCGAGAGCGGCACCGGCTGGCCCAGCTTCACCGTGCCCTTCGACGCCGGCCATATCGACGAGATCGAGGACCGCGCCTACGGCATGGTGCGCACCGAGATACGCTGCGCCCGCTGCGGCGGCCATCTCGGCCACGTCTTCCCCGACGGGCCGCCGCCCACCGGGCGGCGTTACTGCCTCAACTCGCTCTCCCTCGAATTTTTCGAGGAGGGGGAGAAGATCGGGCAGCGCACCAACTCCGGCGCTGGAGCGTAATGGTCCCTGCCTGATCCGTCATTGCGAGGAGCGGAGCGACGAAGCAATCCAGCGGGTCTCGCCAGGCCGGTCTGGATTGCTTCGCTTCGCTCGCAATGACGGATCGGACCGACCTGAAGCGGTCATTCCCTAAAGCGAGCGCCGTTCAGAATTTCTTCTGGACGGTCACGCCCCAGGTGCGCGGATCGCCCGGCTGCCCGACGACGAGGCCGGTGCTCCCCGATTGAGTCGCGAGCACCTCATAATATTGCGAGCCGAGAGCGTTGCGAATCCAGAGGAAGCCGTTCCAGCCGTCGTCGGTTCGAAAGCCGAGGCGGAAGCTGGCCAGCGCATAGCCCTCGATATCGGTATAGGCGGACCGCGACGGGTTGGAGGAGAAGCGCGAGCGGTAGCTGCCATCGAGCCCCGCATAGGCCTCGCCCGAGCGACCGAGAAGCTTCGCGGGGAGGCTGTACTCGCCGCCATAGGAGAAGGCCCATTTCGAGATCCCCGGCAGCCACTGGCCGGAAATGTCGCAGTTCGCCGGGCTGAACCCTCCGGCCGTTCCCGGCGGGCTGGCGGGATTGGCGGGGCTCGCGGCCGCTCCGCCGGCCAGCTCGGGCGGGCAGGGCGCGTCAACGAAGCGGACATATTCGTGATCGGTGAAGGCGCCGCTGGCATAGAGATCGAGGCCCCGGATCGGCCGCACCGAAAAGTCCGCCTCGAGGCCGCGCACCCGCACCTTGTCGGCGTTGGCGAGATAGCCGCGAAGCACTCCGAGCTGGCCGTTGGTGACCGTCGCCTGATAATCCTTGATGCTCGTCCAGAAGGCGGCGAGATTCAGGGTCGCGCGGCGGTCCAGGAACTGAGTCTTGAGGCCGATCTCGAAATGGTCGACCTTTTCCGGCTTCACCGTCGCCGCGCCGAGGATCGGGTTGTTGGCCGCGTCGAGCGGCAGGCCCGCCAGGTTGATTCCGCCGGATTTAAAGCTCTTGGCGTAGGTCGCGTAGGCGAGCACGTCCCTGGTGACGTCGAAGGCGGCGGTGAAGTCGCCCGAGATGTTCCAGTCGCTGAACTTCGCCTCGTAGCTTTGCGGCGCCAGGATGCCGCGCTGGTCGCTGCTCAGGATCGTGCTCCCGGTACCGGTCGTCACCACCGCCACGTAGGAGCCGATCTTCTTGTCGTAATTGACCCGAAGGCCCGGCTGGAGGCGCAGCCGGTCGCTCACGCGCCAGCTGAGCTGGCCGAAGGCGGCGAGGCTGGTCGTCTCCAGCCTGATGTCGTTTTCCGACCGAAGCCCGTTCAGCACCGCCGGATTGCTGGCGCTGGCGCTCGTCGGGTTAAGCAGCCAGCGGCTCGCGGCCGGCCCCTGCTCCTGCGCTCCGGTCGTATGCTGCTTCTGCTTATAGGCGAACAGGCCGGCGACGTAATCGAGGCTTCCGCCCGATCCGGCATAGCGCAGCTCCTGCGAATATTGGTCCTGCTGCGAGGGATTGGCGGAGACGGTGGTGATCGGAAGCCCGGTGAAGTCGCGGTCGTTGGACGGACCCCAGTTCCAGAAACGCCAGGCGGTGACGGAGGTCAGGGTGCCCGGCCCGACGTCCCACTTCGCCCTCAGCGCGACTCCGCCGAGCTCCTGGAAGGCGTCGAGCGGGGTGTCGAGATCGGTGAGCCGGTCGAACGGGTTGGTGCTCGGAGGGGCGTAGTCGAACGCCGCGGCGAGCGCGGCATATTGCCGGCTCAGCGGTCGCTGGGTCGCTCCGGTGCGCACGAAGATCTGGGCGCAGCATTCCGGATTCTGGCGGTTGTAATCGGCCGAAAGGGTGACATCGAGATCGCTGCCCGCGCGCCAGAGAAGCTGCCCGCGAAGGCCGAGATTGTCCTGCTCGTTCACCCACCGGTCGGTGGCCGTGTTGAAGATGGTGCCGCGCCGGCGGCTCTTCGAAGCGGCGACGCGGACGGCCAGCTTGTCGGCGACGATCGGCCCGGAGACCGAGGCCTTGGCGGCGACATAGTCGAGATTGCCGAGCGACAGCTCGATCCTCCCTTCCGGCTCGAAGGTCGGCGCCCGGGTGACGATGTTGATCGCGCCGGCGGTGGTGTTCTTGCCGTAGAGCGTCCCCTGCGGGCCGAGCAGAACCTCGATCCGCTCGACGTCGAGGAAGTCGAACGTCGCCACCGCGATCCGGCTGTAATAGACTTCGTCGATATAGATTCCGACGCCCTGCTCGATGCCGTCGTTGGTGAGGCCGAACGGCGCTCCCAGGCCGCGAATGTTCGCCGCCGAGTTGCGCGGGTTGGTGCTGAAGAACTGGACCGAGGGCTGGATCTGCTGGAGCCGAGCGACATTGATGCTTCCGGTCTCGTCCAGCCGAGCGCCGCCGAGCACGGAGATGGCGAGCGGGACGTCCTGAAGCTGCTCGTCCCGGCGCCGGGCGGTGACGACGATGTCGGAGGCGGCCGCCTCCGCCGGAGCCTCCGCGGCCGACTCTTCGATCAGCGCGGCATCGATGCTCTGGGCGTGAAGGGGGGCGGCGATAGCCGTCAGGGCGACGCCGGTCATGAGCGGGAAACGCATTCTTATCCTCCGGGGAAAGGGGGTCCCGCGCGAGGCGGGACCCAGTGCGGCGCGCGACCTTCAGCGCTTCGCTTTCTCGAAAATCCGGTCGAACTCCCCGCCGTCGGCGAAGTGGGTCGACTGGGCCTTGGCCCAGCCGCCGAAGTCGCGATCGATGGTCAGCATCGGCACGTCGGGGAACTGGGCCTTGTGGCGCGCGGCGACCTCCGGGTCGCGCGGCCGGTAATAGTGACGAGCGATGAGCTCCTGCGCCTCCGGGGTGTAGAGATATCGGAGATAGGCTTCGGCCGCCGCCCGGGTCCCCTTCCGGTCGACGACCCTGTCGACCAGCGCGACGGGCGGTTCGGCGAGGATCGAGAGGGAGGGGACGACGATCTCGAAATTGCCGCGGCCGAGCTCGTTGACGGCGAGGAAGGCGTCATTTTCCCACGATATGAGGACGTCGCCCTGAGCCCGCTCGACGAAGGTGGTCGTGGCGCCGCGGGCGCCGCTGTCGAGCACGGGGACGTTGTGGAACAGCCGGGTCATGAATTCCCGCGTCCGGGCGGGCGAGCCGTATTTGCGAGTCGCATAGCCCCAGGCGGCGAGATAGTTCCAGCGCGCGCCGCCGCTGGTCTTGGGATTGGGAGTGATGACCTTGACGTCGGGGCGAACGAGGTCGTCCCAGTCCCTGATCCGCTTCGGATTGCCCTTGCGGACGAGGAAGACGATCGTCGAGGTATAGGGGCTGCTATTGTCGGGCAGCCGAGTCTGCCAGTCGGCCGGAAGCAGCTTCGCCTTCTGCGCGATCTCGTCGATGTCGTAGGCCAAAGCCAGGGTGACGACGTCGGCGGCAAGGCCGTCGATCACCGAGCGCGCCTGCTTGCCCGAGCCGCCGTGGCTCTGGCGGATCTCGAGGGTCTGGCCGGTCTCGGCTTTCCACTTGCGGGCGAAATTCGCGTTGAGGTCGCGATAGAGCTCCCTCGTCGGGTCGTAGGAGACGTTGAGCAATTCGCCTCCCCGTTGCTTGGGTGTTCCGCCGCAGCCCGAGAGGAGCAGGGCTGCGGCGAAGGCGGCGATCAGGGTATGAACGGGTCTCATCGGCTTCTCCTGTTGTTCAGCTAACTCAATGCATTCAGTAGACAATTAGTCGGCACTTCGTCCCGGCGAGGCTGACGCCCGCGGTCAGGCTTCTCCTCAGATTATCGGGGTGATCCGGGCCGGAACCTGGGACGCGCTCGCCAGGTAGGAGATGCGTTCCACGAAATCGCCGAGCCGTTCGCCGGGCAGGCGCTCCGCCGCGTAGCGGCCGAGCAGCGCCTCGAGCACGCTCAGGACCTCCGACTCGCCGACATTCTCGCGCACCATTCGGGCGAGGCGCTCGCCGTGGAAGCCGCCGCCGAGGTAGAGATTATACTTGCCCGGCGCCCGGCCGGTCAGGGCGATCTCCGCCACGTAAGGGCGCGAGCAGCCGTTGGGGCAGCCGCTGATCCGGAAGGTGATGGGCTCGCCGAGCAGGCCCTGGGCGGCGAGGATCGCCTCGATCCGGGCCAGGATGTCGGGCAGATAGCGCTCGGCCTCGGCCATGGCGAGGCCGCAGGTCGGCAAGGCGACGCAGGCGATCGAATTGCGCCGAATGGCGCTTTCCAAGCCGCCGGCCAGGCCGTGCTCCGCCAGCAGCGCCTCGATCGCCGGCCGGTCCTCCGCGGCGACCCCGGCGACGATCAGATTCTGGTTGGGGGTCACTCGGATCTGCCCGCGATGCACTCGGGCGATCTCCCGCATGCCGTCGAGCCATGCGCGGCCCGGCCGGTTGGCGAGGCGCCCGCTTTCCACGAACAAGGTGCAGTTGAAGCGGCCGCTCTGAGTCTCGCGCCAGCCGAAGGAATCGCCGTTCGAGGTGAAATGGAAAGGCCGCGCCGGCTCGAGCGGAGCGCCGAGACGGGCCTCGATCGCGGCCTTGATCCAGCCGAGCCCCTTGTCGTCGATCGTATATTTGAAGCGCGCGCGGTTGCGCTCCAGGCGGTTGCCGTAATCGCGCTGGACCGACATCACCGCCCCGGTCGCGGCGACCAGCCGGTCCTTGGGGATATAGCCGATCACGTCGGCGAGACGCGGATATGTGGTCGGTTCGTTGTCGGTCCGCCCCATGCCGCCCCCGATTGCCACATTATAGCCTTCCAGGCCGTCGGGGCCGGCGATGGCGATGAAGCCGAGATCCTGGGTGTAGACGTCGATGTCGTTGGAAGGCGGAACCACGAAGCCGATCTTGAACTTCCGCGGCAGATAGGTGGCGCCGTAGAAAGGCTCCTGCTCGGCGCCCGAGCTCGCCACCTTCTCCTCGCCATACCAGATTTCGTGATAGGCGCGGGTCCTGGGCATATAATGGTCGCTGACCTGCCGGGCGGCGGCGGCAACCTCCGCGTGCAGCGCGGAATCCTGTGGATCGGAAGCGCACATGACGTTGCGCGAGACGTCGCCGCAGGCGGCGACGGTGTCGAGCAGGGCTTCGTGAAGGCCCTGGATGGTGGCCCGGACATCCTCCTTGAGCACCCAGTGGAACTGGAAGGTCTGGCGGCTGGTGAGGCGCAGGCTGCCGCCGCCATGGGCCCTCGCCAGCGAGTCGAGCTTGAGCCATTGCTCGGGCGTGCAGACGCCGCCGGGCAGGCGGACCCGGATCATGAAGCGATAGGCCGGCTCCAGCTTCTGGCGGCGCCTTTCGTCGCGCAGGTCGCGGTCGTCCTGCTGGTACATGCCGTGGATCTTCATCAGGCGGGTGTCGTCGGTCGCCACGGCGCCGGTGATCCGGTCGATGAGGCCGGTCGCGATGGTGCCGCGCAGATAGTCGCTGGATTTCTTCAGCCTCTCGTCCGCGCTCAGCCGGTCGAGCGGCTGGGAAATGTCCCTGCTTCGGTCGAGGAGGGCGTCGTCGCCGGCCATGTCAGTAGACGTCCCGCTGGTAGCGGCGGCTGCGCTGGAGGTCGCGGACATAATCCTCGGCCCGCTCGCGTCCATATCCGCCCTGCTCGGCGACGATCGCGACCAGGGTGTCGTGGACATCGGGCGCCATCCCCACCGCGTCCCCGCAGACGTAGAGATGGGCGCCCTCCTCGAGCCAGGCGTAGAGATCGGCGGAGCGCTCGAGCATCCGGTGCTGGACGTAGGTCCGGCCGTCCCGGTCGCGCGAGAAGGCGACGTCCATTCGGGAGAGCAGGCCGTCCTTCAGCCAGGCCTGCCACTCCGTCTGGTAGAGGAAGTCGCTGCGGAAATTGCGTTCCCCGAAGAACAGCCAGGAGCCCCCGCCGGCGCCCCGCGCCTCGCGCTCCTGGAGGAAGGCTCGATAGGGGGCGATTCCGGTGCCGGCACCGATCATGACGATCGCCTTGTCGTCTTCGGGCAGGCGGAATTGCTCGTTCGGCTGGATATAGACCGGCAGGGTGCCGCCGACGGCGCCGCGGTCGGCGAGATGGGCGGAAGCGACTCCATGCCGAGGCTCGCCGTGGAGCTGGTAGCGGACCGGGGCCAGGGTGACGTGCGCCTCGTCCGGCATGGCCGAA
Source organism: Sphingomonadales bacterium (assembly GCA_034668585.1). Lineage (GTDB taxonomy): Bacteria > Pseudomonadota > Alphaproteobacteria > Sphingomonadales > Sphingomonadaceae > Allosphingosinicella. Next base: position 18,100 of record JAXDPB010000017.1, read on the forward strand.
AGGCTCGACGCGATCGAATAGAGGCGCGGCTGGAGCGGCCTCAGACCCGCGACGAAGGTCTCGGCATCGAGGCCCCCGAGCGGGAATCGGCGGACGATGTCGACGACATGGTGGGCGCGAAGCCAGGCGAGGCGCTCGCTTTTGCCTTCCTCGCCCGCCAGGCGGCGGAGCGGGGCCGCGCCGGTCAGGGCGGCCCAATGGTCGAGGAAACGGGGCGGGGTGAGGGCGATCTCGAAATGGCCCTCGAGCGCGTCGGCGAGACTCGTGGCTTCGCCCTTCACCGTGAGCCCCGCATCTCCCGAAAGTCCGGCGGCGTCGAGCAGCGCCTCGACCACGGCCGGGTCGTTGCGGGCGACGATCCCGATCGCGTCGCCCGGATCGTAGGCCAGCCCCGATCCCGCGATGTCGAGCTCGATATGGCGAGTCTCCTTGGTCGAATCGCGTCCGACGATGACGAGGTTCTCGATGATCCTGGCGTCGAACGGATTGCGCTTGTCGTGCGCGGTCGCGGCCGGGAAAGCGGAATCGGCCGGGACGGAGACCTCGCTCCCCGCCCCGGCCTGGGCGGCAAGCAGGGCCAGCGCCTCGGCGCTCCACTGTGCCGCCGTCTCGTCGAAGTCGACATCGCAATCGGCGCGGGGCGCCAGGCGGCCGGCGCCGAGCGCCTCGAGCCGCCGGTCCAGCCTTTTGCCGGCTTCGCAATAATGCTCGTAGCTCGAATCGCCGAGGGCGAGGACGGCGTAGCGAAGCTCCGGCAGCTTCGGCGCCTTCGGTCCCTCGACATATTCGAAGAAGTCCAGCGCCGGCTGCGGCGGATCGCCCTCGCCATGGGTGCTGACGATGACGAGCAGGTCCTGCTCCTCCCGGAGCCGCCGCGGCTTGTAGCGCGCCATGTCGACGATTTCGGCGGTCAGGTCCCGCTCCCGGGCGGCGGCGGCGAACATCCGGGCGAGACCCGCGCAATTGCCGGTCTCGCCGCCGTGCAGCACGGTGAGCGTACGAGCGGCGCGGGGCGCCTCCGGGCTCAGCGCGCCGCCGTCCCCCGCGAGCCGCGCGATGCCGGCTTCGAGACCGGCGAAATAGCCGCTGATCCAGCGCGCCTGCTCGGGAGTCACCGAACCGCTCAGCGCCTCGACATGGCGGCGCTGGTCGAGGTTGAGCGTGTCGGCGGGGAAAAGGGCGCGCGCGGTCATGGCCGGCTCCGGCAAGGTCTCAGATCACCCATTCGGCGTCTCCCTCCTGCTCGAGATCGGCGGCGTCGAGCTGCCGGCCCGGCCAGGCCTCGCCCGCCGGCAGATCCAGCGCCACCAGCACGTGGAGGCCGGCGCGGCTCATCAGCCTCGCCACGGCGCGGGCCCGGCGGGCATGCTCGGCGGCGTCGGCGGGACCGTCGCCGAGGTCGCTGCCCAGGTCCCCCCGAAGCGACTCTTCGTCGAGGATGAAGCTCATCCGCCCCGCCGCCTGAAGCCTCTGCCGGGCCCGCGCCGCGACCCCGGCGCGCTCGTCCGGCGCGACCCCGGTCAGCCAGACGATTCGGTCGGCCTCGGCGGTCGAGCGGGCCGGCCCGCGGCGCGGGAAGGCGTCGATCATTCCGGCGGCGGCGGTGGCATGGCTGAGCTTGTCGATGAGGATGAAGGCGCCCAGCTCCCGGCCGCGGGCATAAGGGATCGCGGCGACGGGACGATCGAGCCTGAGCTCGCAATGGCCGATGTCGTTGAGGGCCAGAGGACGGGCCGCCACGGCCCGGCCGGAGTCGACCTCGACGATATGGTCGACCGAGCTCACCGTCGCGGAGACCATGCTGGCGCCGATCTTGAGCCAGTAGGAACGGCCCGGCGCGAGCGGCTCGTCGGCCATCCAGACGAGGTTGGCGGCGAGGCGGTCGGCGATCTCGGGCGGGGCGGAGGCGGAGGCGATGACCTCGCCGCGCGAACAGTCGACCGCGTCGGCGAGGGTGAGAGTGACGGACTGGCCGTCGATCGCCCGGTCGAGGTCGCCGTCGAAGGTGACGATCCGCTCCACCCGCGAGCGCCGGCCCGAGGGCAGGATGATGACCTCGTCGCCGGGCCTGACGGTGCCGCCGGCGATCCGGCCGGCATAGCCGCGAAAGCCGCTGTCGGGGCGGTTCACCCACTGGACCGCCATTTGAAAATGGTTGGAATCGTGCCTCGCAACGGCGATCGGGACGGTCTCGAGGTGCTCGAGCAGGGAGGGGCCTCGATACCAAGGCGTGGCGGAACTGCGGGCGGCGATGTTGGCGCCGGTCAGGGCCGCGATGGGGATGGCGGTAAACGCGCCGATCCCGATCTCTGCGGCGAAGGCGCGATAATCGCCGACAATCGCCTCGAATCGCTCCTGATCGTAGCCGATGGTATCCATCTTGTTGATTGCGAGTACGATGTGGCGGAGTCCGAGCAGGTGGACGAGGTGGCTGTGCCGCCTCGTCTGGGTGAGCACCCCCTTGCGGGCGTCGACGAGGATGATGGCGAGATCGGCGGTCGAGGCGCCGGTCACCATGTTGCGGGTATATTGCTCGTGGCCGGGCGTGTCGGCGACGATGAACTTGCGCTTCTCGGTCGCGAAGAAGCGGTAGGCGACGTCGATGGTGATGCCCTGCTCGCGCTCGGCGCTGAGCCCGTCGACGAGAAGCGCGAAGTCGAGACCCTCGCCCTGCGTTCCGGACTTGCGGCTGTCCGTCTCGAGAGCCTCCAGCTGGTCCTCGAACAGCATCTTGCTGTCGTAGAGGAGGCGCCCGAGCAGGGTCGACTTGCCGTCGTCCACCGAGCCGCAGGTCAAGAGCCGGAGCAGCGACTTTTCCGCCGTCGCGCCGGCGCTCACTTTCGTCACCCCGGCGAAAGCCGGGGCCTCGGGGAGACCCACTGAGATTTCTTGTCCTGAGGTCCCGGCGTGCGCCGGGATGACGGAGTGGCCATCCATCAGAAATAGCCTTCCTGCTTCTTGCGCTCCATGCTGGCGGAGCCGTCATGGTCGATGGCCCGGTTCTGGCGCTCGGAGGTGGTGGCGAGAAGCATCTCCTGGATGACCTGGGGCAAGGTCGCCGCGCGGCTCTCGACCGCTCCGGTGAGCGGGTAGCAGCCGAGCGTCCGGAACCGGATCGAGCGCTGCACCGGCACCTCGCCCTCGCGCAGCCGGAAGCGGTCGTCGTCGACCATCAGGATCATCCCGTCGCGCTCCACGGTGGGGCGCGGCGCGGCGAGATAGAGCGGGACGATGGGGATGCTCTCGGCATGGATATATTGCCAGACGTCGAGCTCGGTCCAGTTGGAGAGCGGGAAGACCCGAATCGTCTCGCCGCGCGATTTGCGCGAATTGTAGAGCGACCAGAGCTCCGGCCGCTGGTTCTTCGGATCCCAGCGATGGTGGGCGGAGCGGAAGCTGAAGATCCGCTCCTTGGCCCGGCTCTTGTCCTCGTCGCGGCGGGCGCCGCCGAAGGCCGCGTCGAAGCCGTGGAGGTCGAGCGCCTGCCTGAGGCCCTCGGTCTTCCACAGATCGGTGTGGAGGCTGCCATGGTCGAACGGATTGATCCCGAGCCGCTCGGCTTCGGGATTGCGGTGGACGATCAGCTCCATGCCCGCTTCGCGCGCCGCGCGGTCGCGAAGCGCGTACATGTCGCGGAACTTCCAGGTCGTATCGACATGGAGGAGCGGGAAGGGCGGCGGCGCCGGGAAGAAGGCCTTGCGGGCCAGATGAAGCATCACCGCGCTGTCCTTGCCCACCGAATAGAGCATGACCGGCCGCTCCGTCTCGGCGACGACCTCGCGCAGGATGTGGATGCTCTCCGCCTCGAGCTGCTCGAGATGGGTGAGGCCGCGATGGCGGAAGGTCGCGGGCGCGTTCATGCCGCGGCTCGAAGCTCGACGACGCCGCGTTCGCGGGCGACCCGGCCGATGACGATCGTCACCGGCGCGCCCGCCGGCAGCGAAGCCGCGAGCGCCGCGATCGTCGCGACGGTCCCGGCGACCTGCGCCTGGCTCGGCAGGGTCGCCGAGGCGATCGCCACAGCCGGCGTGTCCGGCGCGAGTCCGGCGGACATCGCGGACCGGGCGAAGTCGGCGAGCGTGGCGCGGGGCATGTAGACGATGGTGGTCGCCGCCGGATCGGCGATCGCCGGCCAGTCGAGATCGGCCGGCAGCCGGCCGTCGGCGCCGTGGCCGGTGACATATTGGATCCGCCGCGCCTCCCGCCGCTCGGTCAGCGAGAAGCCGAGCGAAGCGGCGGCGCCCTGGGCGGCCGAGATTCCGGGCACGATGGTCACCTCGATGCCGGCGGCGCGGCAGGCTTCGATCTCCTCGGTGGCCCGGCCGAAGACGAGCGGGTCGCCGCCCTTCAGCCGGACGACGTTCTCGCCGGCCCGGGCGAGCGCGACCATCCGGGCGTTGATGTCGGTCTGGCGGCAGGAGGGGCCGCGGCCGGTCTTGCCGACGGCGATCCGCTTCGCCTCGCGCCGGGCGAGCTCGAGGATGTCGGGGCCGACCAGGTCGTCGTAGAGAATGGTCGTCGCCGATTGCAGCGCCCGAACCGCCTTCAGGGTGAGAAGCTCGGGATCGCCGGGCCCGGCCCCGACCAGGGCGACCCGGCCGAGGCTCCGAGGCCGGGGCTCGAACAGCGCCTCTGGGTCGCCGGGCGCTCCGCCCGCCCAGGCCCGCTCGACGAACCGTTCCCAGAAGGCGCGGCGGTCGCCGAAGCTCTTCACCCGCGCCTTGAGGGCCGGCCGCAACGCCTGCGCGGCCTTGGCCCAGGCCGAGAGGCCGAGCGGCAGCACGCTCTCGATCCGCGCCCGGATCGACTGGCCGAGCATCGGCGCGGCGCCGCCGGTGGAGATGGCGAGGACGATTGGCGAGCGGTTGACGATGGTCCCGAACTGGACGTCGCACAGGTCGGTCTGGTCGATCACGTTGACCGCCGCGCCCGCCGCCCGAGCCGCGGCGACGAAACGCAGCGCCTCCTTGCGGCTGCCGGGATCGGCAATGGCCAGCGCGGCGCCTTTGAGGTCGGCCGGTACCCAGCCTCTCCGGAGGATCGTGAGCGCCTCGATCGCGCCGAATTTCTCCGCCCCGTCGCCGGCGAGCACCAGCACCTCGGCCCCGGCGGCGGCGAGCAGCTCGGCTTTCCACACGGCGCCCTCGGAGCTTCCGGCGACGACGGCTTTGCGGCCCTCCAGCCGGTGAAAGAGCGGCAAGTGGGCGAGCGGCGCGATTCGGGCGGGCGCCGGCGTCGGCACGCGGCGGCTCATGCCGCCTTGCTCCGCACCAGGCGGCCGTCGGGGCCGACATGGAGGCCGCATTCCTTCGCCTCGTCATTCTCCCACCACCAGCGGCCGGCGCGCTCCGGCTCGCCGGGGGCGACGGCTCGGGTGCAGGGCTCGCAGCCGATCGAGGGATAGCCCGAGGCGTGGAGCGCGTTGACCGGCACGCCCACGGCGGCGCAGAAATCGGCCACCCGCTCGCGGGTCCAGTCGAACAAAGGCGCGAACTTGACCAGCTGCCGCTCCGGGTCCCACGCCGCCAGCTCGACTCCGCCGCGGCCGTCCGACTGGTCCGAGCGAAGCCCGGTGACCCAGGCCGCCGCCCCGGCCAGCGCCCGGGCGAGCGGCTCGACCTTGCGGACGTGGCAGCAGCCGAGCCTCGCCTCCTTCGACTCGTAGAAGCCGTTGATCCCGCTCCGCTCGACGAAGGCGGCCAGCGCCGCCTGGTCCGGATGGAAGGAGCGGATGCGCGCTCCGTAGCGCCGCTCGGTCTCCGCCCAGACCTTGTAGGTGGAGGGGAAGAGGCGGCCGGTGTCGAGGGTCGCGACCTCGATGTCGAGCCGCCGGGTGAAGATGAGATGGGCGAGCGCCTGGTCCTCGAGGCCGAAGCTGGTGGTGAAGACGATTCGCCCGGCAAGGCCCGCGCGGAGCGCCTCGAGCCGGTCGCCGGGGTCGTTCGAGGCGGCGCCGGCGGACAGGTGGGTGAACGCGTTCACGCCCCGGCCCGGCTGGACATAAAGGCTCTCGCCACCGCCACGATTAGAATATCCTTCTAATTTGAGCCGAAGCGCCGCAAACCTGTTCCAGCGCCTCTTGCTCCCCGAACAGCCTAGATATCCGCCAAAAAGTGAGCGTTCAACGGGGCGGCGCAAAAGGCGCTATTATTGCCGGACGGCCGACGCTATTAGAATAAAATACTCAATTGCGGGCGAAGATGAGATGGACGGCACCGACCTCAAGATCCTGGCGATCCTCCAGGAGGACGCCTCGGTGTCGGTCGGCGAGATCGCCGGGCGGGTCGGTCTGTCGCAAACGCCCTGCTGGCGCCGGATCCAGCGGCTCGAGGAGCAGGGCGTGATTCGGCGGCGGGTGGCCCTGCTCGATCCCGACTCGATCGGCCTTGGCCTCACCGTCTTCGTCGAGATCGAGACCGGCGACCATTCGAAGGCCTGGCTCGACCGCTTCGCCGCCTCGGTGCTGCAGATGCCGGAGGTCATGGAGGTTCACCGAATGGCCGGCGACGTCGACTATCTGCTTCGCGTCGCCGTCGCCAACATGGCCGCCTATGACGATTTCTACCGCCGCCTGATCGCCGAGCTGCCGATGAAGAACGTGACCTCCCGCTTCGCCATGGAGCTGGTCAAGTCCACCACCGCCTTCCCCCTCGCCGCCGGAGCCGCGCAAGGGCGCTCGGCCAGGGAGCCGACAGCATAGCGAGAAAATGGTCGGGAGAGGATTTCGGACCTCCGCGCCCCTGCCGCCGAAGACAGCGCCGTGAGATGCTCCCCAACCGGCCGCGGAGCCTGGACAAGGGCGTGCGGAGACGGGCCTATAGGGCGTGGTGAGCAAGGCTGCCGTCGGCATTAAAGCACATGACTAACTTCCCATGCCATTAGCTGGCCTGTTTTGTTAGTTGGCTTGTTCGATTTATGCTGTTGAGATTAAACGCACAAAACTATTAGTCGATCTTTGAAGTATATGCTATTTTTCGAGGGCGCCGACTCGAAGGACTTTTAGTCATGAGCAAGCGAGCAGTATCACTGCGATTGGCGTGCGCGTTTTCCGGATTGGTCCTGGCAACCGCCTGCGTGAGGTCTTCCGCACCGATGCCGCGGCACCCGGTGGGTCCCTCTCCGGCGGAACTTGCCGGACGACGCCAGAGCGAACCGCTGCCACCGCTTGCACAGGCGGGGGACGTAGCGGCTTTCGTGAGCGGGGCGGGAGCGGCCCCGGTCTCGCGGCGGGAGGAGATTCGTGCCCGGATCCAGCGCGTTCAGGCCGATGCGGCGATTGCGCAGGGGCTGATCGCGGAATTCCGCGCCGCGGAAAAGACGGACCATTCCCGTGCGCTGGTCATCCTTTCGTTGCTCGGCGAGTTGCGTAACCCCGTCGGAACGGCGTTCCTGATCGATTATGTCTGGAAGCCGCTGCCGACCGGAGGAGAGATCATCGCCGAGTTGGGCGTCTCGGCCGAACATGAAGACATGGAACGGTTGCAGGTGAAGGCGGCGAACGCCATCGCCTATGCCCGAACCGAGGAGGCGTCGAGGACCGCGCTCGAGCTGGCCGGCCGGCATCCGTCACGAGCGGTGAGGGCCGAGGCGGCGTCGAGCTATCTCTGGAACCAGGGAGGCTCCGACGAGGCCCGCCGCCTTCTCTCGCAATATCTGCGCCGGGACGAACAGGCGCTCCTCGATCGGCCCGTCCGCGACGTCGGCATGAGCGGCGAAGAGTTCAACCGGCTTCTGGGGCTCTATCTCAAGCGCAATCCGCAATTGCGCCCGCCCGCGCCGCAACGGACTCGGAAGGCGTCCGGGAGCGAACGTCCGTCCTAGTCGTCCACGAGGGGAGGCATGAACATGTGGATCGTCCGTATCCTGTGCGCTTTGGCCCTGTTGGCGGCGGCGCCGACGACGGCGTGGGCCATTTGCGACCAAAGCGGCGCAAGCCAGGCCGACGGGGACCTTTGGGACGCCCATGGCTGCTGGCCGGAGTTTTTCCTCTGGCAATATCGCGCCTATGACATGAACGGGAACGATTGGGCCAATCGCGGCTGGAACGACGCCTGCAACCGGAATCTCGAATATCCGAAGCACTGGAATGCGGCCTATCTGGTGACCTACGGCCTCATCGACAGCAACGACCAGTCGTTTCACGGAACGATCGACTATCGCGCGACCGCCGAGGCGCGCAGCAGCAACTTTCACGATCACTTCAGGCACATTCCCACGGACAAGGCCGGCATCTTCGGAAGCTACTCCCCCTCCAACCATACCCTGGCCACGTCGTGCTCGCTCTACAATCCGGCCCGGGCCAACGCCAATCCCGGCTCGCGGGCCGGAGACTTCATGCATGAGGGCTGGCACGCCTATTTCGACAAATATGGCTGGGACAATGGCAGCGTCGGCGGCCATCGCGCCACGCAGGGGAATTGCAGCGCGAAAGGGTGCGATTATTTCTACTTCCACGGCATCGGCGCCTATGCGTTCGGGGCGATGTGGGAAAATGACGGCACGGCCGATCGCTTCCACTCGCCGAACCAGGTGCAGGTAGAGTTCCTGTGCGACGTCGCCGACCAGCCGCAGCCCTGGATACCCAATTCGGTGCGCGTGGCCTCGGAGAACGACGCGAACACCCGCGCCTCGGACCGGTTCATCAACGGCCCCGGTTATCGCTGCGGAGATCCGAGGCCCTGGTAGGCGCGTTCATCCACCGCCCGTTCGATCGGCATGGTAAAATGGTCGGGGAGAGAGGATTCGAACCTCCGGCCCCTGCCTCCCGAAGACAGTGCTCTACCAGGCTGAGCTACTCCCCGACCGGATCCGGCTCGAAGGCCGCCCGGGAGACAGGGGGCGCTCCATAAGGGAGGCGTCCGGGGAGCGCAAGCGCCGCGTCCGGAGCGGGGTGGGCAATAGCGGAATCGTCACGACGCCCGATGTCGCCCCGTCAGGCCAGCAAAGGCTGGCATCCACGCCGACCGCGATGGGGAATTCGGCAAGCCCGCATGGACCCCGGCCTTCGCCGGGGTGACGAGAGGGTGCAGGTTTCGATGTCTCCCCCGTCATGCCAGCGAAGGCTGGCATCCATGCCGACCGCGACGCGGAATCCAGCGAGCCCGCATGGACCCCAGCCTTCGCTGGGGTGACGAGAGGGTGCCGGTTTAGATGTCTCCCCGTCATGCCAGCGGAGGCTGGCATCCATGTCGACCGTGGTGCGGAATCCCGCGAGCCCGAATGGACCCCGGCCTTCGTCGGGGTGACGAGAGGTCAATGTCTCGCCGTCATGCCAGCGAAGGGTGGCATCCATGCTTATTGCGATGTGGATCCGGCAAGCCCGAATGGACCCCGGCCTTCGCCGGGGTGACGAGAGGATGAAGGTTCAGCGGCCCAGCGCCGCGATCATCTCCGCGACCGAGGTGAACTTCTCCCTCGGGCTGCCCTCGCGGGCGCGGCCGGTCTCCGCCGCCTCGATCAGCTGCCAGTCGCGGAAGGCGACCGGCTCGACGCCCCGGGCCTGGAGCAGGGTGTCGAGGCCGAGGCCGCCGGGCTTGCCGCCGCCGCTCTCCGGACCGAAGGCGGTGAAGATCTTCTCCGCCACCTCGAAGCCGTCGGGACGGTTGGTGCCGATCGTTCCGGTCGGCCCGCGCCGAGCCCAGCCGACGCAATAGAGGCCGCCGTCCGGGCGGGCTTCGATCACCCCGTCCGTATTGGCGAAGCGGCCGCGGCCATGCTCGTAGGGGACGCCTTCGATCGGAGGGGTCTGGTAGCCGATGCAGCTCACCACCAGGCCGCACTCGATCGCATAGGTCTCGCCGGTGCCGACCGACCTCAGATCCTCGGTCAAAGCGGTCCGCTCGACGATCAGCCGCTCGACCCGTCCGTCGCCCTCGATCGCCACCGGCATCGCGAAGAAGTCGAAGTCGATGACCTTCTTCTTGTCCTGCGCGAGATCGGCGAAGTGACGCAAATGGGTGACCGACTTGCGCATCCCCGGCTCGAGCAGGGCGTCGTCGGCCTCGGGCGGGAAATCGGCGAGGTCGACCCGCGGAGCGGCGCCTTCGAGATGGCCGAGCTCGCCCAGCTCCTTGGGAGTCATGGCGATCTGGTGGGGCCCGCGCCGGCCGAGCAGGTGGACGGTTCGGATCGCGCTCGCCTCCAGGGCGTCGAGGGCCCGGCCGACGATGTCGGAGCCGGTGAATTCGACGCGGGTCTTGGAGAGGATCCGGGCGACGTCGAGGGCGACGTTGCCGTTGCCGATCACCGCCGCTCCGGCGCAATCGAGCGGCGGGTCGAGATCGGCGAAATCGGGGTGGCCGTTATACCAGCCGACGAAGGCCGCCGAGCCGACCACGCCTTCGAGGTCGCTTCCCGGGATGGCCAGCGGCCGGTCGTGCGGGGCGCCGGTGGCGAGGACGACGGCGTCGTACAGCCCGCAAAGCTCGCTTATGCCGACGTCGGGTCCGATGCAGACGTTGCCGACGAAGCGGACGTTGGGCGACAGAGCCACTTTCTCGTAGCGCTTGTAGACCGCCTTGATCGACTGGTGGTCGGGGGCGACTCCGGAGCGGATCAGCCCGTAGGGCACGGGCAGCCGGTCGATCATGTCGATCGCGACCGCCTCGCCGTAGAGCTTCTGAAGCGCCTCGGCGGTATAATAGCCGGCGGGGCCCGAGCCGACGATCGCCACATGCCGCATCCTGTTCGTCTCCCGCCGTCCCGGGCGCGATGCTAGCGGAGCGCCGGAGAGAGGCAAGCCGGGTTCGTCATCGCCCGTTCAGCGGCTCCGTGCTACGAGTCGGCGCATGAAGATTCTCCTCCTCCCCCTCCTCGCCGCGGCGGCTCCGGCCCTGGCCGCGCCGTCCAGACCCGCGCCGGACGAGCAGGTCAGCATCCCCTTCGCCAACCATGCCCGCTCGATCCTGACCTTCGAAGCCCCGACCGACGACATCCTCTACCTCCAGGACCGGCAGCGCCGCTGGTACCGGGCGGAGCTCGGCGGCTCGTGCTTCGGCCTCAGATGGGCGCAGGCGATCGGCTACGAAACGCGCGGCGGCCTCAGCCTCGACCGCTTCAGCTCGATCCTGGTCGACCGCGAGCGCTGCCCGATCGTCTCGCTGACCCGAAGCGAGGGGCCGCCGCGGCGCCACAAGAAGAAGGGCTAGCACTCTGTCCTCCCCGCGCTCGAAGCCTGCGGGGAGAATGAGGAACCTCAGCCCTTCTTCGACTTGTCCTCGAGCATCGCCGCGCCCTGGCGGCGGATGAGCGCCTCGATGGCGCCGCCGAAAAAGCCCAGAGCCGGCGGCAGGGACACGGTGAGCCGGACGATCTTCTCCTGGATGTCGATCTTCGCGGCGACCTGCTGGCCCATCGCTCCGATGTCGAGGTCGAGCCGGTTGCCGGTCCAGCGCGAGCCGACCTGGGCGCCGCCCGGTATGTGGTCGGCCAGCCGGCCGACATTGCGCTCGATCCGGCGCCTCGCCTCCTCGGCTCCGAGGCTGTGCGGGAGGTCTACGGTCAGGGGATTGCTCATGGCGCGCCTTTAGCGGCCGGCGCGCGCCTCTACCAAGGCTTTTCGGCGCTGTTGTGCGGCGGGCACAGTGGCGCCGCCTTTTTTGCGTTGCAGCAGAAAACTCTTCCCTGAGAGCGCGATTGCCATAAGCTACGGGCTTCCGCGCAGCCGGGGGCTGCCGCAAGCTGGGGGATTTCAAATGGTTCGCATCTCGCGTGTCGCTCTGCTGACGTCGCTCTCCACGCTCGCTCTGGCCTCGAGCCCGGCCCTTGCCCAGACCGATCCGCCGGCGGAAACCGCGGCCGTGCCGACCGGGGGCAATGACGAGACGATCGTCATCACCGGCACCCGCCGCACCGACCGCACCGTCGCCGACAGCCCGGTTCCGGTCGACGTGATCGGCGCCGACCAGATCGTCAATTCCGGCCAGACCGAGACCAACAAGATCCTCAACCAGCTGGTGCCGTCGTTCAACTTCCCGCAGCCCTCGATCGCCGACGGCTCCGACGCGCTTCGCCCCGCGACCCTGCGCGGGCTCAGCCCGGACCAGACCCTGGTCCTGATCAACGGCAAGCGCCGCCACGTCTCCGCGCTGCTCAACATCAACGGCACGGTCGGCCGCGGCTCGGCCGCCGTCGACATGAACCTGATCCCCGGCCTGGCGATCGGCCGGGTCGAGGTTCTGCGCGACGGCGCCGCCGCCCAATATGGCTCGGACGCGATCGCCGGCGTGATCAACATCCAGCTCAAGAATGCCGATCATGGCGGCCGCGCCTCGGTCACCTGGGGCAAATATTATACCACCGTCGACAATGTCGCGAACATCACCGGGCTTCAGCTCAACGGCGCCGGACAGCCCCAGCTCGATCCCGCCGACAACCGTTATTTCCTCGCCAATGCGGACGGCGAGCGCTCGGCCCATGACGGCCGCCAGCTCACCATGGGCGCGAATATCGGAATCCCGATGGGCCCCAACGGATATTTCAACATCACCGGCGAGTTCCGCGACCGCAACCGCACCAACCGAGCGGGCTTCGACCTGCGGCCCAATTACAACCGGCCGGCGCCGCCCGCCTTCGATTCGCGCGAGATCGGCTTCAACCGGCTTCAGTTCCGCTTCGGCGATCCCGACAGCGTCGACTACAACCTGTTCATCAATGCCGGTTTCGAGGTCGCGACGGGCTGGGAGCTCTACGCCTTCGGCTCCTACGGGCATCGCGACACCATCAGCGCCGCCAACTGGCGCCAGCAGAGCGCCGCCGCCAACCGCGATTACGGCGCGATCGCGCCCAACGTCACGCCCAACGCGGTCAACTTCGTGCCGCTGACTCCGGACGGCTTCCTGCCGCTCATCGATTCCGATCTCGACGATTATGCCATCACCGCCGGGTTGAAGGGCGATCTGGGCGGCTGGAAGACCGACCTCTCCTTCGGCCGCGGCCACAACAGCTTCGACTATGAGGTGAGGGACACGCTCAACACCTCGTTCGGGACCCAGAGCCAGCGCAACTTCGACGCGGGCGGGCTTCGCTACGGCCAGAACATCGTCAACCTCGACTTCTCCAAGGAATATGCGGTCGGCTTCGCCAAGCCGCTCTCCGTCGCGGCCGGTACGGAATATCGCGAGGAGAGCTTCCAGATCCGGCCCGGCGAGGGCCAGTCCTGGCAGACCGGGCCGCTGTTCCGAGCCTCGATCACCACCACCGCGGCGAACTGCACGACCCAGCAGGGCGTGTTCAACGCGGGCAGCGGAGTCTGCAGCTTCCCCGGTAGGGCCGCTCCGGCGGGCGCCCAGGGCTTCCCCGGCATTCCGGCCACCAGCGCCACCGACGTCGGCCGCCACAGCTGGGCCGCCTATGCCGAGCTCGACACCGATCCGATCGAGGGGGTCACCACCACCATCGCCGGCCGCTACGAGAATTTCTCCGATTTCGGGTCGACCTGGAACGGCAAGTTCGCCGCGCGCTGGGAGCCGGTCGAGGGCTTCGCGCTGCGCGGCTCGGTGTCGAACGGCTTCCGGGCGCCGTCGCTTCACCAGCAATTCTTCACCACCACGTCGACCAACTTCATCGCCGGCCTGCCCGTCGACATCTCGACCCTCGCGGTGAACAGCCCGGTCGCGCTGGCGCTCGGCTCGCGGCCCCTGAAGCCGGAGAAGTCGTTCAACGTCAGCCTCGGCGCCACGGCCAACCCGCTCCGGGGCCTGACGATCACCGCCGACCTCTACCAGATCAAGATCACCGACCGAATCGTCCTCACCGAGAATCTGGGCGCCGCCGGCAGCGGCACCGCCGCCCAGAACGCCGCGGTCAAGGCCGTGCTCGACGCCAACGGCTTCCAGAGCGTCGGCGCCGCCCGATTCTTCATCAACGGCCTCGACACGACCACCCGCGGCCTCGACGTGGTCGCCGTCTACCGCACCCGCATGGCGGGCCTTGGCCACTGGTCGCTGAGCGCGGCCTATAATTACAACAAGACCCGGATCGACACTCGAATCAACCCGCTCGGGCCGCTCACCACCATCCCCGGCCTCGTCCTGTTCGGCAGGGTCGAGGGGCTTCGCTTCACCAAGGGCCAGCCGCGCGACAAGATCGTCTTCAGCGCCGACGGCGACATCGGCGACTTCGGGATCACCGCGCGCACCACCCGCTACGGCAAGGTCGTGTCGCCGGGCGCGGCGGCGCCGCTCGCGGATCCGCTCAGCCTGACCGGCTTCGGCCCGGACGACATCTTCCTCAAGGCCAAGTGGATCACCGACCTCGAGCTTCGCTACAAGCTCGCCGGCCGGTTCGAGCTGGCGGTCGGCGCGAACAATCTGTTCGACGTCTATCCGACCCGCTCGCCCTTCGGCGCCCGCCCGGCGGCGATCGGGGGCGTCTATCCCGCCAACCAGGAATATATCCCTTATTCGATCTTCTCGCCCTTCGGCTTCAACGGCCGCTTCCTCTACGGCAGGATCGGGATCGAGTTTTAGGCGCGGCCGCATCGCGGAAGGGAAAGGGAGCCTTCGCGGCTCCCTTTTTCGTGGCGGAGTAGCGAAACCTCTTCGGCGCTCTTACATGGAGCGTGCCCCTGGAGAGGCCCTCATGAGCGACAATAATATTTCACGCCGCCGCTTCATCGGCTCCGCGGCCGCGATCGTGGCCGTCGGGACGGCCGGCTTCGTCGTCTTCGGCAAAGGCGGCGGCGTCGCCGAGGCCGCCGAGCGGTTCGAGGTGACGAAGTCCGCCGCCGAGTGGCGCCGGATCCTCGGTCCGCAGCGTTACGCCGTGCTTCGCGAGGCGCATACCGAGCGCGCCGGGTCGAGCCCGCTCGACCGTGAGCATCGCCGCGGCACATTCCTGTGCGCCGGCTGCGACCTGCCGGTCTACGCCTCCGCCGCCAAGTTCGACAGCGGCACCGGCTGGCCGAGCTTCACCCGGCCGTTGCCGGGCGCCGTGCGCACCCGCGTCGACAACATTCTCTTCATCGCCCGAACCGAGGTCCATTGCCGCCGCTGCGGCGGCCATCTCGGCCACGTCTTCGACGACGGCCCGCCGCCGACCGGCAAGCGCTTCTGCATGAACGGCCTCGCTCTGAAGTTCCGGCCGGCATGAGCGCGGCGATGAAGCGCTTCGTGCTCCTCGCGCTGGTTGTGCTGGGGGCCGCCGCCTTGCTGGTGCGGGTCTCCGGCCCCCTCGCCGCCTCGCCGGCCCCGAAGCTCGCCTCGGCGGTCTTCTCCGGCGGCTGCTTCTGGTGCACCGAATCCGATTTCGACCATATAGCGGGGGTGGTGTCGACCACCTCGGGCTATGCCGGCGGCCGCGTGGCCAATCCGAGCTACGAGCAGGTGTCCGCGGGCGGCACCGGCCATTTCGAATCGGTGAAGGTGGTCTACGATCCTGCGAAGGTCAGCTACCAGACCCTCGTCGCCCGCTTCTTCCGAACCGTCGACCCGCTCGACGCTGGAGGTCAGTTCTGCGACCGCGGCAGCCAGTATCGGACCGCCATCTTCGTCGCCAATGCGGCCGAACGGCGCATCGCCGAGGCGACCAGGGCGCGCGCGGCCGCCCTGCTGAAGAAGCCCGTCGCGACCCTCATCCTGCCCGCCGGCCCCTTCTACGCGGCCGAAACCTATCACCAGGATTATTACAGGAAGAACCCGGTGCCCTATCGCTACTATCGCTGGCGCTGCGGCCGCGAGGCGCGGCTCGCCCAGGTTTGGGGCAAGGCGGCCGGGCACTGACCGTCGTGTCGCCCCGGCGGGCTGGGGCCCCAATGGGTGAAGTGCACCGGAGCCTTTCACCCGCCGGGGCCCCAGCCTTCGCTGGGGTGACGGGAGAAACAGGCTTAATCTCCGGATAACCATTGCGTTCAATGAAGCCCTAACCGCGAGGCCCTAATCGCCGACCCATCTAGCTCGACTTTGCGCCGGATGAGGGAAGACAGATGATGAGGGCATTGGGCTGGCTTAAGGATCTCATCTCGAGCGAGCGCGGCAACGTGCTGGTCATCGGCGCGGCCGTCCTGCCCCTCCTGCTCGGCTCCGCCGCCTTCGCGGTCGACACCATTCAGCTCAGCGTGTGGAAGCGGCAGCTGCAGCGCGCCGCGGACTCGAGCGCCATCGCCGGCGCCTATGCGCTGGCGGTCGACACCGACACCCACGACGCCATCCACCGCGATCTCGACAAGAATGCCTTCCCGGTGCTCACCCAGGAAGAGGAGATCTGGGTCGGCCCGCGGCTCGGCTTCAACCGAACGGTGAGAGTGCGGCTGGTCGCGACCCGAACGGCGCCCTTCATGTCGATCTTCACCGACCATGCCTCGACGATCCAGGCCGATGCGACCGCCGCTCTGGTCGATGACGGCACCTTCTGCATGGTCTCGCTCTACAACGGCACGAGCGCCGGAATCGACGTCAACGGCAATGCCGACGTGACCCTGGGCTGCGGCATGAAGAGCAATTGCACCGGAACGAGCTGCGTCACGTCGGGCGGCAGCTCCTCGATCACCGCCTCGCCGATCGCCGCGGTCGGCGGAATCAAAGGCGATACGAACAACTTCGTCGCGCCGACCAAGCTCCAGCCTTACGCGGCCGCCCAGGCCGACCCGTTCGCCTATCTGCCCGATCCCAGCCAGAACCAGGCCCCGCTGGGCTGCAACGGCGTCCTTTCGTCGGCGACGGTCTGGCACAGCGATCAGACCACGGAATGCTTCCTCTCCTCGGACGTAAAGCCGAGCGACGTGCTGAACATCCCCGCCGGCAAGACCGTCATGATCTACGGCGGCGACATCGACTGGAAAGGCGACGTCAACGGCAGCAACGTCACCATCGTCATGACGGGTCCGAACGGCCAGGCCGGCGATCTCATCATCAACTCGCAGGCCAACCTCAACCTCAGCTCGCCGGCGAGCGGCACCTACAAGGGCGTCCTCTTCTACCGCGACCGGCGCGCCTCCAACATCGAGATCAAGATCAACGGCGGCGCCAGCTCGCACCTGACCGGGGCGCTCTACTTCCCGACCTCCGATATCACTTTCGCGGGCAATTCCGGGATGGACGTCAAGTGCCTGCAGATGGTCGGCCAGATCCTCAAGTTCCGCGGCGGCGCCAACATCAGCAACGTCTGCCCGTCGGCCAGCGGCGCCTCCGCCTTCCAGCAGACCGTCGTGAGGCTCGTCGGATGATCGGGCTTCGCGCGCTCGCCCGCGACGATCGCGGCACCAGCCTGATCGAGTTCGGCTTCCTGGCGCCGTTCCTCGCTTTGCTGACCATGGGCGTCATCGATCTGAGCCAGGGCCTCGCCGAGCGTTTCCAGATCCAGCAGGCGGTCAATCGCAGCCTCGAGCTCGTCCAGGCACGCCCCGCGGTCGCGGGCGCCACCGCCACCGACGTCGACTACACCTATGTCAAGGTCGAGGCCGCCGCCGCCGCCGGCGTGCCGCAAAGCCAGGTGGTGCTTACCCGCTGGCTCGAATGCGACGGAGTCGAGCAGCCGAGCGTCACCGGCACCTGCCCCGCGAACCAGGACGTGGCACGCTATCTGCGAGTCCGCGTCTCCAAGGATTTCCACGGCGACTTCTATTACGACACCATCCATCTGCACGCCTCCGGGGCGCTGAGGACCCAATGATGATCAAAAGTCTCGGCAGCTCGGACAGGGGCGTGGGCGCGGTCGAGTTCGCGCTCATCGCCCCGGTGCTGATCTCGTTCGTCGTCGGCATCAGCCAGCTCGGCAAATTGTTCTTCGCCAATGCGGACATGAAGAACGCCGTCGCCGCCGGCGCCCGCGTCGCCTCGATCTACCGTCCGCCCTCCGGGGTGCCGGGCGACGCCGAGATCCTCGCCGCCGTCAACAGCCGCCTCGTCCGGACCGACGCCGCCACCAAGGCTCATCCAAGCGTCGTCCACGGCACCGATGCCAACGGCAACGCCTATGTCGAGATCAAGATGACCTACTCGGTCCCGCTCGACTTCATCTTCTTCCAGATCAGGCCGGTCACTCTCAAGGACACGCGCCGGGTCTTCACCCAGGTGTCGACCGGCAACGGAACCACCTACACCGCGACCGGCGGGTCGACGGGCGGCACGACCACGGGCGGCACGACGAGTACGACGACCGGCGGTACGACCAGCACGACGGGCGGTACGACCAGCACCACCGGCGGGACGACCAGCACCACCGGCGGGACGACCAGCACCACTGGCGGCACGACCAGCACCACTGGCGGCACGACCAGTACGACGGGCGGGACGACCTCGACCAGCTCGACCGGCGGCACGACCTCGAGCACGTCGACGAGCGCCAGCTCGGCGGGCGGGACGAGCTCGACCAGCGCGAGCACCAGCGCCAGCTCCACGACGAGCGCGAGCTCGACGACGAGCAGCTCCGGCAATGCGAGCTCGGGCAGCAACAACGGAAGCAGCGGCCACGATCACGGGACCTGCAAGAAGTGCTGAGGCGCGGCCGCCGCGAGGCGGCCCGCCAGGCTCCGCGCACCGCGCCGGTCTCTCCGCCCGTCGCGTCTAATGGAACTCAGATTGTTGATCCACGTTAGCGTGCTTTCGCCCCAAGAGGGGAGTGTAAGCGTATGTCTACCGAGCAAGGCCGCCTCGAGGCGCTGGGCTGCTGGTTTTCCGAAAAAGTCGCCGACGTCGCCGCGCACCCTTATGCGCAGGTCGGCCTCGTCATGCTCTGCGCGCTTTGGGTCGCGCTGGCCTGGCGGGTCGACGTCCTCACCGCCGCCCTCTCCGTCCTCGCCATCACTCTTACCCAGATGGTCCTCAACCGTCAGCACGAGCGGGAGAAGGAGGCCCATCGCCGCGACGTGGCCCTCCACGCCAAGCTCGACGAATTGCTCATCGCCTCCAAGCGCGCGCGCGACGAGCTGGCGGGCATCGAGGAGCTCGAGGAGGAGGAGATCGAGGCGATCAAGGAAGGCGCCACGGTGACTCCGCTTCGCCGTCGTCCGGCGCGCAAGGCGGCGGGCTAGCGAAAGCCTCTCCCCTCCCCGCGAGCGGGAAGGGGAGCGCGACTCAGCAACCGCAAGTTTTGCAGGTGCAGCTCTCGCAGCGGCACCCGCCGCGGGCATTGCAGGCGCAGGCGGTCTCGGGGGCGTTCGTCATGGTCTTTCTCCTGTGTTTGCCGTCATGGCGAATCGGCCTATAGCGTCCGTACCATGGTACGGAGTCAAGCGTGGAAAACCTGACCATAGCCGGGCTCGCCAAAGCGAGCGGAGTCGGAGTCGAGACGGTGCGTTACTATCAGCGCCGCGGCCTTCTCGCCGAGCCCCCGCGGGCCGGCGCCATCCGCCGCTACGGCGAGGGCGACCTGCGCCGCCTCCGCTTCATCCGCCGAGCCCAGGGGGCGGGCTTCACGCTCGAGGAGATCGGCGAGCTGCTCGCCCTCGACAGCGGCCACGATCGCGCCCGGGTGCGGGCCCTGGCGGGCGAGCGGCTGGCGGCGCTCGACGCCCGAATCGCCGAGCTCGAGTCGGCGCGGACGGCGCTGACCCGCCTGAGCAAGGCCTGCGCGGCGGGAACGAAGGGGCCGTGCCCGATCCTCGAGGCGTTCGAGCGATAGGAACGACCTCGATACCTTCCGGGCATTCGCCGCGGAGGAATCAAGAAGCGGCGCGCTCCAGCCTTGCCGCCAATCCGCCGAGGACCACGCCCCATCCCTGCTCGATCCGCTCCGGGCTCGCCGGCGCGTCCGGCGGCACGGTCTGGATCAGTGTCAGTTCGCAGCCGTCGCCGGCCGGTGCGAGACCGACGGTCACGCGGTCGGCATGATCGGCATATTTCGGCACTTGCAGGGTGAAGACCAGCCGGGTCGGCCGCTCCACCACTTCGTAGGTGCCGGTGTGGACGATGTCCTCGCCGCCGCGGCGCTCGACGATCGTGTAGCGGCCGCCGACCCGGGGGTCGATCTCGACCCGCACCATCTCGCCGTCCGGCGTGGCGAACAGCCATTCGCCGACGCTCGCTTCGTCCAGCCAGGCGTCGAACACCGCCTCCGCCGGCGCCTCGAAGCGCCGGCTCACCCGCACCTCGCCCGCCGGCTCCGGCCGGGGCGCCGCCAGCAACGCCCTCACCGCCTCGACGAAGCGCACCACCGAGATCGGCTTCGAGACATAGCCTTCGGCGCCGGCGTCGCGGATTCGCTCCTCGTCGCCCTTGGCGGCATAAGCGGTGACGGCCATGATCGGCGTTCGCCTGAGCTCGGAATCGCCCTTCAGCTGCTCGATCAGCTCGAGGCCGCTGACGTAGGGCATCTGGATGTCCATGACGACCAGGTCGGGCGCGAAGGCGCGGGCGCGCTCGACCGCCTCGCGCCCGTCGCGGACCGGCTCGGCCTCGTAGCCATGGGCGCGCAACAGGTCGCAGAACAGCTTCAGGTTCAGTTCGTTGTCCTCGACAACGAGGATTTTTTGTCCCACCGGCACTCCCTAGAAGATGCGGCGCGACGATACAAACTCGACCGATCCGGAGGCGCTGGCCCTCGCCGCCCTCGGCTGGACGCTGAGCGACGAGACGCGGGCGCAGCGGCTGCTCGCCCTGACCGGCCTCGATCCGGCCGCGCTTAGACAGCGGCTCGGCGAGCGGAGCCTGCTCGCGTCGGTCCTCGGCTTTCTCGAAGCGCACGAGCCCGACCTTATCGGCGCCGCCGAGGCGCTCGACGTCTCGCCCGCCGAGCTGGTGGCGGCGCGGCGGAGCCTCGAATCATGAACGGCCGCCCGCTGCTCGTCACCGATTGCGACGAGGTCCTCCTGCACATGGTGTCTCACTTCGCCGACTGGGTGGCGGAGGCTCACGCGCTGAGCTTCGATCTCTCCGCCCCCGGCTTTCGCGACGCGCTTCGGGGCCGCGACGGGAAGCCGGTCGGCGCCGAACGGGTATGGCCGCTGCTCGACGAATTCTTCGCCGGCGAGATGCACCGGCAGAACGTCGTCCCCGGAGCGGTGGAGGCGCTGGCCGAGATCTCCGCTTTCGCCGACATCGTCGTCCTCACCAATATCGGCGATGAATATGAGGCGGGGAGGGTCGAGCAGCTCGGGCGGTTCGACATCCGCCACCGGGTCCTGTGCAATCGCGGCGGCAAGGGGCGACCGGTGCTGGAGCTGATCGACGCGATGGGGCCGAAGGCGACCGTGTTCATCGACGACCTCGCCGTCCATCACGAATCGGTGGCGACCCATGCGCCACAGGTCTGGCGCCTGCACATGATCGCCGAGCCCCGGCTCGCCGCTCACACCCCGCCCGCGCCCCACGCCCATGCTCGGATCGACTCCTGGGCCGAGGCGGTGCCGTGGATCCTCGACCGGCTGAGGGACGGATGACCGGGCTGGTCCCGATCCGCTACGACGGCGGCGAGGGCGTCGCGCTCACCGGCTACCTCGCCGACGGTTCCGGCGGGCGGGCGGCGCCCGGCGTGCTGGTCGCCCATGAGGGCGGCGGCCTCGGGCGCCATACCCGCCGGAGCGCGCTTCGCCTGGCGGAGCTCGGCCATGTCGCGTTCGCGCTCGATCTGTACGGCGAGGAGGATCCGCCGCTCCAGCGCGCGATGGAGCTGGGCAAGGCGCTTCGGGCCGATCGGCCGCTTCTGCGCTCCCGCCTGACCGCCGCGCTTGACGTCCTGACGTCGCAGTCGAATGTCGATAAGGCCCGGCTTGCCGCGATCGGCTATTGCATGGGCGGCGCGGCGGTCATCGAGCTCGCCCGACTCGGCGCTCCGTTCCGCGCCCTGGTCGGCTTCCACAGCGGCTTCCTGACCGGCACGCCCGAGGAGAATCGGGCCATAAGCGGCAAGCTGCTCCTCTGTCACGGCGCCGAGGATCCGATCGTGACCGCGGATCAGCGCGAGACCTTCCTCGCGGAAGCGGCGGCGGCGGGGATCGACTGGCAGCTCCACCTTTACGGCGGCGTCGGCCACAGCTTCACCAATCCCGACATCGACGCCCTCGGCATAGAGGGATTCGCCTATGACGAGACCGCCGACCGGCGGTCCTGGGCGGCGATGCTGAACCTTTTCGAGGAAGTGCTGGAGCCCCAATGACCAAGACCGCCTTCATCACCGGCGCCACCGCCGGCTTTGGCGCCGCCGCCGCCCGCCGCTTCGCCGCCGCGGGCTGGAAGGTCGTCGGAACCGGCCGCCGCCGCGAACGGCTCGACTCGCTCGCGCGGGAGCTGGGCGATGCCTTTCTGCCGATCGAACTCGACATGCGCGATCCGGTCGCACTGCAGGCGGCCGCGGAGGCGCTGCCGGAGGCCTTCCGGGACGTCGACCTGCTCGTCAACAATGCCGGCCTGGCGCCGCCGCTCGAGCCGCTCCAGCAATCCCGGCTCGATCCGGCGCTGCAGGCGATCGACACCAACATCACCGGCCTGGTCGTCCTCACCCGGGCCCTCCTCCCGACCCTGATCGAACGCAAGGGCGCGGTCATCAACCTCAGCTCGGTCGCGGCGACCTACCCTTATCGCGGCGGCGCCGTTTACGGCGGCACCAAGGCCTTCGTCAGCCAATTTTCGCTCGATCTGCGTTCGGATCTCCATGGCACCGGGGTGCGCGTGACCTCGATCGAGCCGGGAATGGCCGAGACCGAATTCACGCTGGTCCGCAACGGCGGCGACCGGTCGGCCTCGGACGCCCTCTATCGCGGAGTCAACCCGATGACCGCCGAGGACATTGCCGAAACCCTGTTCTGGGTCGCCACCCTTCCGCCCCACCTCAACATCAACGTCGTCGAGCTGATGCCGGTCAGCCAGAGCTTCGCCGGCTTCCAGGTTGCGCGCGAGGAGGGTTGACCGGGCCAGCGGCGCGGTGCTTGGGCTGCCGCCATGACCGACATCGCCTCCCGTCTCGCCGAGCTCGGAATCGAGCTTCCCGAACCCGCCGCGCCGGTCGCGGCCTATGTGCCGACGGTGCTCGTCGGCAACCTGCTCCACATCTCCGGCCAGGTCTCGTTCGAGAACGGGGCGCTGCTCACCGGCCGATTGGGCGAGGACCGCGATCTCGAATTCGGGCAACGCGCCGCCCGCGCCTGCGGGCTGATGCTGCTTGCCCAGATCAAGAAGGCGGTCGGGCTCGACCGGGTGGAGCGGATCGTCAAGCTCGGAGTGTTCGTCAACAGCGTCGGCGGCTTCACCGACCAGCCCAAGGTCGCCAACGGCGCCTCGGAGCTGATGCAGGACGTGTTCGGCGAAGCGGGACGCCACGCCCGAAGCGCCGTCGGGGTGCCGGTGCTGCCGCTTGGGGCCGCGGTCGAGATCGATGCCGTCGTCGCCCTCAAGGCGGGCTGAGCTCGAGCGGCTCGGCGCCGTCCCTTTCGCCCATCGCGGCCTGCACGGAGGCGCGCTGGTCGAGAATAGCGGCGGCGCCCTCTGCGCCGCCGTCGCCCAGGGCTACGGCGTCGAGCTCGACGTCCAGCTCAGCCGCGACGGCGAGGCGATGGTGTTCCACGACGACACGCTCGATCGACTTACCGTCGAGCAGGGACAGGTCGCCGACCGGTCCGCGGCCGAGCTTCAGGCGATCCGCCTCTACGTCGGCAACGAAGTCATGCCCCGCCTTTCGGAGGCGCTGAGCATGATCGGCGGGCGCACGCCCCTGCTCGTCGAGGTCAAGTCGCCGGACCGGCGGGTCGCCCGTCTGTGCCGCGCCGTCGCGAGGGCGCTCGCCGGCTATGAAGGGCCGGTCGGAGTGATGTCCTTCAATCCCGAAGTCGGCGCCTGGTTCGCCCGCCACTCGCCCAAAGTGCTTCGCGGGCTGGTCGTCACCGAAAGCGGCAAGCGCGGTCTCAGGGGAAGGATCGAGCGGCGGCTCTTCCTTTGGCGCGCCCGGCCGGATTTTCTCGCCTGCGACGTGCGCGACCTTCCCTCACCCTTCGCCCGGTCCGCGCGGGAGCGCGGCCTGCCCGTCTATACCTGGACGGTGCGAAGCGAGGCGGACCGGGCGCGCGCCGCGGCGCATGCCGACCAGATCATCTTCGAGGCGAAGCGCGGATGAGCGAGATCGTGGCGCGGCTGGGCCGCGGCGTCGCCTCCTTCGATCCGGCCGACTGGGACCGCTGCGCGGGCTCGGCCGACCCTTTTCTGAGCCATGCCTTCCTCTCGGCGCTCGAGGAATCGGGAAGCGCCACGCCGCGCACGGGCTGGCAGCCGGTGCCGATCGCCATCGACGGCGAAGACGGCCGCCCCGCCGCCGTCGCCCCGGCCTATGTGAAGAGCCACAGCCAGGGCGAATATGTGTTCGACCATGGCTGGGCCGAGGCCTGGGAGCGGGCGGGCGGCGACTATTATCCCAAGCTCCAGATCGCCGTGCCCTTCACGCCGGTGCCGGGACGCCGGCTGCTGACCGAGCGCGAGGATCTCGCGGCGGGCCTGATCGCGGCGGCCGAAGCGGTGGTCAACCAGCACGGACTCTCCTCCGCCCACGCCACTTTCATCGCCCAGGAGGAGGTCGAGCTGTTCGAGCGGGCCGGCTGGCTGATCCGGGTCGACAGCCAGTTCCACTGGCACAATGACGGCTATGGAAGCTTCGAGGACTTCCTCGCCGCTCTGTCCTCGCGCAAGCGCAAGGCGATCCGCCGGGAGCGGGCGGCGGCCCTGGAAGGCCTGGCGGTCGAGCATGTCGGCGGGGCGGCGATCACCGAGGCGCATTGGGACGCCTTCTGGGCCTTCTACCAGGACACCGGGTCGCGCAAATGGGGAAGGCCCTATCTGACCCGTCGCTTCTTCTCCCTCCTCGGCGAGCGGATGGCGGACCGGGTCCTCCTCATCTTCGCGTTTCGCGAGGGGCGGCCGATCGCCGGGGCTCTCAACCTGATCGGCGCCGACGCCCTCTACGGCCGCTATTGGGGGACGACCGAGGAGGTGCCGCACCTCCATTTCGAGATTTGCTACCACCAGGCGATCGAAGCGGCGATCGGGCGCGGGCTGAAGCGGGTGGAGGCGGGCGCTCAGGGGCCTCACAAATTGAGCCGCGGCTATGCGCCGGTGCCGACCTGGTCGGCCCATTTCATCCCCAACGCCTCGTTCCGCGAGGCGGTCGCCGATTTCCTCGCCGCCGAGCGCCGGGCGGTGGCCCGGGAAATCGGCGCGCTTGCCGAAATGACTCCGTTCCGCAAGGGATGAGGACGCCGAGTCGAAGAAGAGAGGGGCCTGATGATCCGCAAAGCCTTTGCCGTCCTGCTGTTGCTCGCCGCGCCCGCGATCGCGGCCGACGGACCCTCCCGCACGTTCGAGGCGAGCGACCTCTTTTCGCTGGAAGCGGCCAGCGATACGCAGATCAGCCCGGACGGATCGAAGATCGCCTACGTTCGCCGCTCGGGCGATATCATGACGGACCGAGTGCGGCCCTCGATCTGGCTGATCGATACTCGAACGGGCGAGCAGGTGCCCCTCGCCGCCGGTCCGGGCGCTCACAGCCAGCCGAGCTGGTCGCCCGACGGCAGGCGCCTCGCCTACATCTCGACGGCCGAGGGCGGCTCGGCGCAATTGTTCGTTCGCTGGTTGTCGAGCGGCGAATCCGTGCGAATCACCGGGCTTCCCGATTCCCCCTCCAGCCTCGCCTGGTCGCCGGACGGCCGCCAGATCGCCTACACGATGTTCGTGCCGGGCGACGGAGTGAAGCTCGGAGCGCTGCCCGCGAAGCCGGAAGGCGCGCAATGGGCGCCGCCGCTGGAGATCCACAGCGACGTCCAATATCGTACCGACGAGGAAGGCTATCTCAAGCCCGGCTTCAGCCATATCTTCCTGGTGTCCGCGGACGGCGGCGCTCCGCGTCAGCTCAGCTTCGGATCGGTCCACGACAACGGCCCGCTGAGCTGGACCAAGGATGGCCGCTCGATCGTCTTCAGCAGCAACCGCTCGCCCAACTGGGCGCGCGAGCCGCTCGACAGCGAGGTCTATTCGCTCGATCTCGGCAGCGGCGCGATCCGCGCGCTGACCGACCGCCGCGGCCCGGACGACGAGCCGGTCGTGTCCCCCGACGGCCGCCTCATCGCCTATACCGGTTTCGACGACAAACGCCTCGGTTACCAGAATGCGGCCCTGTACGTGATGGACCGCGACGGCGGCGGCGGCCGGCTTCTCACCGGATCGCTCGACCGAAGCGTCGACAGCCCGATCTGGGCCGCAGACGGCCGGTCGATCTACGTCGCCTATGACGATCGCGGCACCCGCAAGGTGGCGCGAGTCGGCCTCGACGGCTCGGTGCGCACGGTCGCCGACGGGCTGAGCAGCGCCGGTCTCGACCGTCCTTATACCGGCGGGGGCTTCAGCGTGGCCCGCGACGGCGCCGTCGCCGCGCCCAGCGGCAGCGCTCAGCGCCCGCCCGACGTCGCGCTATATCGCGGCGGCGCCAAGCGTCAGCTGACCCGCCTCAACGCCGACCTGCTCGACGCCAAGCGGCTCGGCGAAGTTCGCCATCTCACCGCCGCGAGCTTCGACAACCGCCAGATCGACGCCTGGCTGACCCTTCCGCCGAGCTGGAGCGAGGGCCGGCGCGTGCCTTTGATCCTGGAGATTCATGGCGGGCCCTTCGCCGCCTACGGCCCGCATTTCTCGACCGACAACCAACTCTACGCCGCCGCCGGCTACGGAGTCCTGTCGGTCAACCCGCGCGGCTCGACCTCCTATGGCGAGGAGTTCGCCAACCTTATCCACCACGCCTATCCGGGCCGGGACTATGACGATCTCATGGCCGCGGTCGACGCGGCGATCGCCGGCGGCTTTGCCGATCCGGACCATCTCTACGTCACCGGCGGCTCCGGCGGCGGAGTCCTCACCGCCTGGATCGTCGGCAAGACCGACCGCTTCAAGGCGGCGGCGACCCAGAAGCCGGTGATCGACTGGGCCAGCTTCGCTCTGACCTCCGACAATCCGGCGATCTTCTCGGCTTATTGGTTCGGGAAATATCCGTGGGAGGATCACGAGGCCTTCTGGGCCCGCTCGCCGCTGTCGCTGGTCGGCAACGTGAAGACTCCGACCCTGGTCGTCGTCGGCAGCCAGGATTATCGCACCCCGGTCAGCGAGGCCGAGCAATATTATACGGCGCTTCAGCTCAGGGGGGTGCCGACGGCTCTGGTCAAGGTGCCGGGCGCAAGCCATGGCGGCATCGCGGCGCGGCCTTCACAGGCGGGCGCCAAGGCCGCGGCGATATTGGCGTGGTTCGAGAAATATAAGGACGGGGCGCCGGCTCGCTGACGTCGTCCCAGCGAAGGCTGGGACCCCAGCGAGATAAAGTCGCCGAGCTTTTCACCCCACGGGGCCCCGGCCTTCGCCGGGGTGACGATTAGGCCGCCCGTCTCACCATCGTATCCGACAGCCAGGCCCGCGCCTGGCGCTGGGCCTCGGCGATCTCGCGAGCGGTCATCTCCTCGGAAATCTCGGCCCGGCATTCCTGGCCCCGCTCGCTGCCGTTGAGGGCCGCGAGGTTGAACCATTTATGCGCTTCGACGAGATCGACTTCGAGGCCGTGCGTCCCCGTCGAGTAAGCGACGCCCAGCTCGTAGAGTGCGTCCGGATCGCCCATCGCGGCGTCGGCAATGCGGCTTTCGATCAGGAAAGTCGCGGATTTCAGGCTGTTCCCCATTTGACATGCCCCTGTTGTTATCGCGTGTCGACAACAGGTTTGCGCAGCCGATCACCAACAAATGGTTAACGGCGGAGTTACCGTGATTTCGGGCTGCGGCCCGTCATTGCGAGGAGCGGAGCGACGAAGCAATCCAGCGGGTCTCGGAAGGCCGCTCTGGATCGCTTCGCTTCGCTCGTAACGACGGAGCTCAGCGGGAAGGTTCCACCGGCAGATTGTCGATCAGCCTCGTCCGCCCGATCCGCGCCGCCGCCAGCAGCCGCGCCGGCCTCTCCAGCGCCGTCACCGGCGCCAATGTCTCGGCGTCGCACAGCTCGACATAGTCGATCGGCTCGAACCCCGCCTTGGCCAGCCGCTCCGTCGCCGTCGCCAGCGCTTCGGCCACAGGCCCGCCCCGCTGGATCGCCGCCGCCGCTTCGCCGAGCGCGCGCGGCAGCGCCCGCGCCGCCTGGCGCTCCTCATCGGTCAGATAGGCGTTGCGCGACGAGAGGGCGAGGCCGTCGGCGTCGCGCTGGGTCGGGACTCCGATTATCTCGACTGCGAGGTCGAGGTCGGCGACCATCTGCCGGATGACGGCGAGCTGCTGATAATCCTTCTCGCCGAACAGTGCGATGTCGGGGCGGACCTGGTCGAACAGGCGCGCCACCACCGTCGCGACTCCATCGAAATGGCCCGGGCGGGAGGCGCCGTCCAGCCCCTCGCCGAGGCTGCCGGCCCGCACATCGGTGTCGAAGCCGTCCGGATACATGGTGGCGACGTCGGGCGCCCAGAGCAGTGCGCAGCCTTCCTCCTCGAGCATCTTCGCGTCCCCCGCCTCGCGCCGGGGATAGGTGGACAGATCCTCGCCGGCGGCGAACTGGGTCGGATTGACGAAGATCGAGGCGACGAGGTGGGTCGCCCGCCGCCGCCCTTCGGCGACCAGCGCCATGTGGCCGGCATGGAGGGCGCCCATGGTCGGCACGAAGGCGATCTTCCCTCCCCCGGAGCGCAATTCGGCCATGGCGGCATTCAGCGTCTCGATGTCACGGACAATTTGCACGCCGTTCCCGCCTCCGATATCAGCTTGGGGGACGCCCTTGCGGGGGGCGGATGGCATAATCAAGGCCAAGAAAATCAAGGGGTGCAGATGGCGTCGCCGCATTTCATCGTTTTCGCCAATGAGAAAGGCGGCACCGGCAAGTCGACCACGGCCGTGCACAGCGCCGTCGCGCTCGCCGCCGCCGGGCGGCGCGTCGCCGCGCTCGACCTCGACACCCGCCAGCGCACCCTGGGCCGCTATCTCGACAATCGGGCCGAGAGCGTGAAGCGGCTGGGGATCGACCTGGTCATGCCGGCCTACGAGACCTTCGACCCCGACAAGGGCGAGACGATCGAAGCCCAGCTCGACCGGATCGCCGCCGACGTCGAGATCGTCGTCGTCGATACGCCGGGCCGCGACGATCCCCATGCCCGCGCCGCCATGATCCGCGCCGACACCCTGGTCACCCCGATCAACGACAGCTTCGTCGACCTCGACCTGATCGGCCAGGTCGACGCCGAGACCTACCGGGTCCGCCGTCCGAGCTTCTACGCCGAGCTGGTCTGGAACAGCCGAACCCAGCGCGCCAAGACACACGGCGCCAGCGTCGACTGGGTCGTTCTGAGGAACCGGATGCAGCATATCGAGGCGCGCAACATGCGCCGGGTCGGCGAGGCGCTCGGCGAGCTTTCGCGAAGGGTCGGCTTCCGCGTCATCCCGGGCCTCGGCGAGCGGGTCATCTACCGCGAGCTCTTTCCCAAGGGCCTCACTTTGCTCGACCTGCCCCATCTCGGCGAGGTCGCAATCGCCCATATCGCCGCCCGCCAGGAGCTGCGCGAGATGATCGCGGGCTTCGCTCTGCCTCAGCCGGGCGAGGCGCAGGCGCCGCGGACGGCGGCGCTCGCCGGCTAGGCCGATGGGCCCGCTCATCCTCCTCGCCGCCGGCGGACTGCTGTGGGCGTTCGCGACCGGCCGACTGAAAGGCTTCTCCTACGAGGACGGCGTCGCGGCGATCCTGTTCCTGCTCGGCCTGCGCCTGTTCACAACCGGAAAGCTGATCCCCGGCGCGGCGCTGATGGCGGGAGCGCTCCTCTGGGCCGCCTGGCGCCGCCAGCGGCCGTCCGCCCGGCCGATGCCGCTCGCCGACGCGCGCCGCCTGCTCGGAGTGACCGAGGGGGCCACGCTCCAGGAGATACGCGACGCCCATCGGCGCCTGATCGCCCGGGTCCACCCCGACGCGGGCGGGTCGGCCGAGCTCGCCCTCCGGGTCAACGCCGCCCGCGACGCGCTGCTCGCCGAGACAATGAACCGCAAGCCGCCTCGAGCGTCTTGAGCGCATCCCACGAACCGGAGTCCCGAATGAGCCATCGCCTGCCGCCCACGTCTCTGCGCGAATATGACATCAGGGGAATCTACGGAGAGACGCTGGGCGAGGAGGACGCCAAGGCGGTGGGGCGCAGCTTCGGCACCGTCCTGCGCCGCGCCGGCGGAACGACGGCGGCGGTGGGACGCGACGGCCGCGAGAGCTCGCCCGGCCTCGAAAAGGCGCTGATCGAAGGGCTGAGGGCGAGCGGCGTCGATGTCGTCCGAATCGGCCTCGGCCCGACGCCGATGCTCTATTATGCCGAGGCCGAGCTTGCGGTCGACGGCGGCATCATGGTCACCGGAAGCCACAATCCGGGCCATTATAACGGCTTCAAGATGGTGCTCCGGCACGGAGCCTTCTTCGGCGAGCGCATCCAGGAGCTGGGCCGAATGGCGGCGGCGGGCGATTGGGAGCAGGGCTCCGGCGCGGTCCGCGACGACGACGTCATGGGGCGCTATGTCGAGCGGCTGCTGCGGGGCTTCGACGGCGGGCCGTTCCGGATCGGCTGGGACTGCGGCAACGGCGCCGCGGGTCCGGTCGTCGAGCGGCTCGTCGAGCGGCTGCCGGGCGAGCATTTCACCCTGTTCACCGAGGTGGACGGCCGCTTCCCCAACCACCATCCCGATCCCACCGTCGAGAGCAACCTCGAGGATCTGAAGCGGCTGGTGCTCGAGAAAAAGCTGGATTTCGGAGTGGCCTTCGACGGCGACGCCGATCGCCTCGGCGCGGTCGACGGCGAGGGCCGGGTGGTCTGGGGCGACCAGCTCCTGTCGATCCTCGCCGAGCCGGTGCTGCGCGAGATGCCCGGCGCCACCATCATCGCCGACGTCAAGGCCAGCCAGGCCTTGTTCGACCGCGTCGCCGAGCTCGGCGGCAAGCCCTTGATGTGGAAGACCGGCCACAGCCTGATCAAGTCGAAGATGAAGGAGACCGGCGCTCCGCTCGCGGGCGAGATGAGCGGCCATATCTTCTTCAAGCATGATTGGTACGGCTTCGACGACGCCATCTACGCCGCCATCCGCCTGATCCGGGCCGTCGCCCAGCTCGGCGGATCGCTCACCGCCCTGCGTTCGGCGATGCCGGCGATGATCAACACGCCCGAGATGCGCTTCCAGGTCGACGAGGCGCGCAAGTTCCCGGTCGTGGAGGAAGTGCTCGAGCGCCTTGCCGCCAGCGGCGCCGACGTCGACCGCACCGACGGCGCCCGGGTCAGCACCGCCGACGGCTGGTGGCTGCTTCGCGCCTCCAACACCCAGGACGTCCTCGTCGCCCGAGCCGAGGCGAAGGACGAAGCCGGCCTCGAGCGCCTCGTCGCCCAGATCGACGAGCAACTCGCTCTGTCCGGCCTCGAGCGGGGCAAGCAGGTCGCCCACTGATGCCGAAGCTCTACCCCGAGGCTTTGCTCTTCTGCATCCTCTGGGCGGCGCTCGCCATTTACGGCGGGCTCGAGCTGGGCTGGAAGGCCGGCGCCGCGCTGACTCTCGGCCTGTTCATCCTGATCATGCCGACCAGCGCCCTCATCCTGTCGCGCACCGGCAGCTTCAGGCTGGAGCGCTGGGTGCGGTGGGTAATCCTCGTCGTGGCGGCGCTGATTCTGCTCTCGAGCCTGCAATTCGCCGCCTAGCCGCGAATGTTATTCGCATTTTCCGGTACTCTGTGATAGCTTTTCACAGAACGTGATGGTTTTGCACAAATTGGCCAAGGCCATGCGAAGGTTTTTCACAGGAGTCCGGCATGAGTGAATGGCCTTCACAGCTCGTGATTAATTTTCACGGCAGGCCTCTCCCCGAACAGGGGATCCCCGCCGGCTATGCCGCTCTGATCGACCGCTACGCCCTCGACCTGCCGCTACCGCGACGGATGGCCGCCATCGCCGAGCGTCATCATCCCCGCTCGACGGGTGAGTGGCTGATGCTGACGCCGAGGCACCGGCCCGAGCCGAACCTCAATGCGCATCTGGTTTTCGCGTTGAAGTGGGAGGGGGTGGATCTTCTCGTCCTGGCCAAACTGTTCAAGGCTATCGCTCCGGACCAGATCATCGCCTTGATCCTGGCGACGCCGACGGGGAGCTTCGCCCGACGGATCTGGTATCTCTACGAGTGGCTGACCGGCGAGAAGCTCCCGATTCCCGATCCAGGGCGGGTGGCGCTGGTGCCGGTGGTCGATCCCAACGCGCAATTCGCGCTCGAAACCGGCGTGCCTTCGTCGCGGCACAAGGTTCTCGACAACCTGCCCGGAACTCCGGCTTTCTGCCCGATGGTCGCGAGGACCTCGGAGTTGGTCCGGCAGAGCGGGATGGCCCACGACCGCCGCGCCCGCGCCGCGATCGGCCGAATCCGGTCCGATCTCATCGATCGCGCCGCCGCCTTCATGCTTCTGAGCGACTCCAAATCTTCTTTCGCCATTGAAGGAGAGCAGCCTTCGGGCGCGCGCGCCGCGAGATGGGGCCAAGCCATCGGGCAGGCGGGCACTCGCCCTTTG
This sequence comes from Sphingomonadales bacterium, assembly GCA_034668585.1. Classification (GTDB taxonomy): domain Bacteria; phylum Pseudomonadota; class Alphaproteobacteria; order Sphingomonadales; family Sphingomonadaceae; genus Allosphingosinicella. The sequence continues at coordinate 50,532 of JAXDPB010000017.1, forward strand.
AGCCTCGCGGAATTCGATCGCCTGCAGCGAATCGTGATCGGCGACGAGAGGTTCGTCCGCCTGGGCCTTCGCGAGGAAGGCGGCTTCATCGGAGTTCACGACAGGACCAGCAGCCTTCCCATGCCGGATCACATCAGCGCGCGGGCGCAGGACCTTCCGTCGCTGCTCGAGGGTCTGGTGGCCTACGGCGAGCGCGCCTTGGCCGGTAAGCTCGATCCGGTGGTCGCCGCGACCGCGCTGGCCTTCGGATTCGTCTACATCCACCCTTATGTGGATGGAAACGGCCGGCTCCATCGTTGGCTCATCCATCATGCGCTGGCCGCGGCGGAATATAATCCCCGGGGCTTGGTGTTTCCGATCAGTGCGGTCATCCTTCGCCGGATCGACGAATATAAATCAGTGCTCGAATCCTATTCGCGCCCGCTCCTTCCCCATATCGAGTGGCGGCCGACGCCGCACGGCAACGTCGAGGTGTTGAACGAGACGGCCGATTTCTATCGCTATTTCGACGCCACGGCTCACGCCGAATTCCTCTATTCGTGCGTCGAACAGACCATCGACCGCGATCTCCCCGAAGAGGTCGCTTTCCTCGAAGCCTTCGAGCGCTTTTCCGAAGGGGTGCAGCAGATCGTCGACATGCCGGCCTCGAGTCTGGAATTGCTGCGCAAGTTTCTCGCGCAGAACGACGGGCGGCTCTCGCAGCGCGCGCTCGAAAGGGAATTCGAGGCGCTCTCGGCCGACGAGGTGGACAGGATCGAGGCGCTCTACGCCGAAGCCTTCGCGTCTCCCCGCGTCTAATCGTCCTCATCCTCGCGCCCCACCAGGTTGAGCTCGCGCGCCTTGATCTGGCGGGTCATGCACCAGTGCATCAAGGCGTCCTCGCGGCCGTGGGTGATCCAGACCTCGCGGGGCTTCAGTTCCTCGATGGTGGCGGTGAGCTCGTCCCAGTCGGCATGATCGGAGACGATCAGCGGCAGCTCGACGTTGCGCTGGCGCGCGCGCTGGCGGACCCGCATCCAGCCCGAGGCCATGGCGGTGATCGGATCGGGCAGGCGCCGCGACCAGCGGTCGTTGAGGCAGCCGGGCGGGGCGATCACGATCTTGCCCTTCAGCTCGCCCTTCGCAACGCCGGTCGCGGGGCGCAGGTCGCCGAGGTCGACCCCCCACTCGCGATAGAGGTCGCAGAGGCGCTGGAGGGCGCCGTGAATGTAGATCGGCTCGTGATGGAAACGGCCTCTCAGCTCCATGATCAGCCGCTGCGCCTTGCCCAGCGCATAGGCGCCGACCAGGACGCAGCGCTCCGGATTCTCGTGAAGCCGGGCGAGCAGCCGGTCGATCTCGCTTCCCGTGTCCGGGTGGCGGAAGACGGGGAGGCCGAAGGTCGCCTCGGTGATGAAGATGTCGCACGGCACCGGCTCGAACGGCGGGCAGGTCGGGTCGGGCCGGCGCTTGTAATCGCCCGAGACGACCACCCGCTCACCCGCATGCTCCAGCACGATCTGGGCCGAGCCGAGCACGTGCCCCGCGGGCACGAAGCTCGCCTCCACGCCGTTCAAGCCGACGACCTCGCCATAGGCCGTCGCCCGCCCGCCCGGCTGCGGCCCGTAGCGGCATTCCATGATCGCGAGGGTCTCGGGGGTGGCGAAGACCTCGCCATGGCCGCCCCGGGCATGGTCGGCATGACCGTGGGTGACGAGCGCGCGCGCCTTGGGGACGTTCGGATCGACCCAGGCGTCGGCCGGCTTTATGTACAGGCCTTCCGGAAAAGGCTCGATCCAGGAACCGAGACGCGCCATCGGCGCTATATGGCCGCGAAGCGCGGACAATAGAAGGAGCAGGGCGATGGATCTGGGCGGAGGCAATTGGGCGATCATAAACATCGTCGGGCCGCTGCTGCTCGCGGCGGTGCTTCTGTGGGCGCTGTTGCGCAACCGAAAGTCGAGCCGGAGCGACGTCGACCGCACCGAGCAGGCGACCCGCGACCTCTATCGCGAGGAGGAAGAAAGGCGCCGCACCGGGGATGACGGACGCGCGTGACGACGTCATCCCGAGAGGGCTCCCATCAAGGTAGTACTTTGATGGGAGCCCGAAAGTCGGGATCCATGAACACGGCGCTTGAGGGTTCAAACGCGAGGGTGTTCATGGATTCCGGATCAAGTCCGGAATGACGAACCCGCCTCTCCCCGCCGCCGTCACCGCCTGGTTCGAGGCCAAGGGCTGGGCGCCGCGCCGCCACCAGCTCGAGATGCTCGCCGCCGCCCGCGCCGGGCGAAGCGTCCTGCTCGTCGCCCCGACCGGCGCCGGCAAGACCCTCGCCGGCTTTCTCCCCTCGATCGCCGAGCTCATCGAAGCGCCGACCGACGCCCTCCACACCCTCTATATCTCGCCGCTGAAGGCGCTCGCCGTCGACGTCCGGCGCAACCTCCTCACCCCGATCGAGGAGATGGACCTCGCCATCCGGGTCGAGACCCGCACCGGCGACACCCCCGCCGACCGCAAGGCCCGCCAGCGGGTTCGGCCGCCGCAGATGCTTCTCACCACCCCCGAATCGCTCAGCCTGCTGCTCAGCCACGAGGACAGCGCCCTGCTCTTCGATAATCTCGGCACCGTCGTGGTCGACGAGATCCACGCCTTCGCCACCGGCAAGCGCGGCGACCTGCTCTCGCTGTCCCTCGCCCGGCTGCAGCAACTCTCCCCGCGGCTTCGCCGGGTCGGCCTGTCCGCCACCGTCTCCGACCCCGAGGCCTTCCGAGGCTGGCTCGCGCCCCACGGCGATGCCGAGATGGTCGACCTGGTCGAGGGGGAGCCCGGCGCTCCCGCCCGGCTGTCGATCATGCTTCCGGAGGAAGACAAGATTCCCTGGGCGGGCCATAGCGGCCGCTGGGCGGCATTGAGCGTCATGCGCGAGATCGAGCGGCACAATACGACGCTGATCTTCTGCAACACCCGCTCGCTCGCCGAGCTCATCTTCCAGGACCTGTGGGCGGTCAACGAGCAGCATCTGCCGATCGGAATCCACCACGGCTCCCTCGCGCTGGAGGCCCGGCGGAAGGTCGAGAATGCGGTTGCCGAGGGCCGGCTGCGCGCCTTGGTCTGCACGGCCAGCCTCGACCTCGGAGTCGATTGGGGGGATGTCGACCTCGTCATCCAGATGGGCGCGCCCAAGGGCTCGTCGCGGCTGATGCAGCGGATCGGACGGGCCAACCACCGGCTCGACGAGCCGTCGGAAGCGATCATCGTCCCGGGCAACCGCTTCGAATATCTCGAGGCGCGCGCGGCGCTCGACGCGATCGAGGAGGGGGCGCTCGACGCCGAGACTTTCCGTCCCGGAGCGCTCGACGTCCTCGCCCAGCACATCATGGCGCTCGCCTGCGCGGCGCCCTTCCGCGAGGAGGAGATGCTGGACGAGGTGCGCTCCGCCGCCCCTTATGCGGGGCTCAGGGAAGAGACGTTCCTCGCCATCCTCTCCTTCATCGAGAGCGGCGGCTATGCGCTGAAGGCTTACGACCGGTTCCGGCGGATCGCGAAGGATCCGGACGGGCTGTGGCGGGTTTCGCACCCCCGCTTCATCCAGCAGCATCGGATGAACGCGGGGATCATCGTCGACACGCCGCTTTACTATGTGCGCTTCCGGGGCGGCCGGTTGCTGGGCACGGTCGAGGACAATTTCGCCGAGACGCTGAGCCCGGGCGACACCTTCTTCTTCTCGGGCCTTGTCCTCGAGGTCGAGCGGATCGACGGCATCGACCTCATCGTCCACGCGACCTCGAAATCGGCTCGGATCCCGACCTATATGGGCGCCCGGATCGCGATCAGCACCAACCTCGCCGACCGGGTCCGGGCCTTCCTCCACGACCGCGGCCAGTGGGAGCGCTTCCCCGATCCGGTGAGGGACTGGCTTCGGGTCCAGGAATATCGCTCGGCCATCCCCGCGCCGGACCAATTGCTCGTCGAGACCTTCCCGCACGAGCGAATCCATTACATGGCCGCCTACAGCTTCGAGGGCTGGAACGCGCACCAGTCGCTCGGAATGCTGATCACCCGGCGGATGGAGAGCTCGGGCCTGAAGCCGCTCGGCTTCGTCGCCAACGATTATGCGATCGCCTGCTACGGGCTCGAGCCGATCGCCGATCCCGCCGCGCTCTTCTCGGCCGACATCCTCGAGAAGGAGTTCGTAGACTGGGTCGAAGGCTCGCACCTCCTCAAGCGCGCCTTCCGCGAGGTCGCGGTGATCGGCGGCCTGGTCGAGCGCGCCCACCCGGGCAAGCGCAAGACCGGCAAGCAGGTCACCTTCTCGACCGACCTCATCTACGACGTGCTAAGGCGCTACGAGCCCGACCATCTCCTCCTCAAGGCCGCCTGGGCCGACGCCCGCGAGAAGATGACCGACGTCGGCCGCCTCGCCCGCCTCCTCGACCGCGCCCAGCGGACCATGCTCCACGTCGAGCTCGACCGCGTCTCGCCGATGGCCGTTCCCGTGCTGACCATCATCGGCCGCGAACGGATGCCGGCGGGAACGGTCGACGACCAGCTGCTGATCGAGGCGGAGAGTTTGGCCGAGACCGCGATGCGGCTGGACTAGCACGTCTTTGCGAAGAGCGAAGCGACGCGGCAATCCAGTGGGCCTGCGGGGCAGCGCTGGATTGCCGTGCTTCGATCGCAATGACGGCTCTAGCCCAACCTCGACAGAACCAGCCCTACGGCCGCCATCGGCCAGCTGACTCGCCCCTCCTCAGCGTCGCGGCAGGGCTGCTTCTGCGTCGGTTCGGCCGGCATCGCCGGCCGCGCCTCGTCGCCGAACGGGAGGCCCGCCTCGGCCGCCTGCTGCCGCTCGAGCTCCGAATTGAGCTCGCCGCCGATCAGCACGATGTAGGCGGAAAGGTAGAGCCAGGTCAGGAAGACGACGACTCCGCCCAGCGAGCCGTAGGTCGCGTTGTAATTGCCGAAATTGGAGACATAGAGGCCGAAGCCCAGGCTCGCGGCCAGCCATAAAAGGGTCGCGGCGGCGGAGCCCGGGCTGATCCACACCCAGGGCGCATCGGGCCGGTTGGGCGCATAGCGGTAGACGGCGGCGAGGCCGAAGCCGACCGCGACCACCGCCACCGCCCAGAACAGGATCTGGAGCAGATTGTGCACCCAGGCGGGGAAGCCCGGGAAAAAGGTTTCCACCCAGCCCATCACCGAAATGCCCGCGGCGGCGATGACCAGCACGACGAGCGCCCCGATCGTCATCGCCAGCGACAGGAGGGTCGATTTGACGAAGCCTCGGCTCTCCTTGACCTCGTAGGCGATGTTGAGAGCGGTCACGATCGCGCCCGAGCCCTTGCTCGCGCCGTAGACGGCGAGCGCGATCGCGACGACGAGGCTCCAGCCCTTGGCCGCGTCGGGCGAATCGGTCATCGCCTTGAGCTGGTCGCCGATCAGGGCGGCGGCGTCGCGCGGCAGCACTCCGAACAATTTGCGGATATGCTCGGCCACCGTCGCCGGCTCGGCCGCGAGCCCGTAGACCAGCACCGTCGCCGCCAGCAAAGGCACGAAGGCGAGGAAGGCGTAGAAAGCCACTCCGGCGGCGAGCAGCCCGACATTGTCGTCCCCCGCCTCCTTCCAGGTGCGGACGAGAACGTCGCGCCAATCGTTGAGCGCGGGCCAGCGGACGGGTTGGATTGCCATGGCGGCGTGAACCGGGCGAAGCGGCGGCGGTTCCGGGGAAAAGAAGGCGGTGGAAAATGTCGCCTTCTCCGTCATCCCGGCGAAAGCCGGGACCTCAGGCCGGAAAAGGCACAGCGGGTCTCGCCCAGGGCCCCGGCTTTCGCCGGGGTGACGGCCTGCAGCTAGACCATCGACCTCGGGTTCGAGAACACCCGCGTCACCTCCGGCTCGAAGCTCTCCAGCGGATCGACCTCGAAGCCCGGATCGAAGGCCGGCGCGTCCCAGTCGTCGACCAGCTTCTCGGCGAAGCCGTACCAGCTCTCGCCCTTGAACCGCTCGCGCCCCTCCGGGTCCTTGCCGAGATGCTCGAAATAATAGCGGCCCTGGAATTCCTGGTGCCAGTAGATGGCGTGGTAGATGTCCTCGCGCACATAGGGCTTGAGCATCTCGGCCGCGATCGGCCCGTGATTCGGGATGGAGAAGAGCTTGCCGAGGTCGTGGCACAAAGCCGCGACCACCTCCTCGTCCGAGGCGCCGGAGCGCCGGGCGAGCGTGCCCGCCATCAGCGAATGGGTGAGCTGGTTGGCGGCGAAGCCGACCTCGATCGCCTCGAGCCGGGCGAGCCCTTCCATGATCTGGCGGGCGGCATTCGTCTTCTGGTGCTTGCCGTGCTCCATGGCGATATGCGCCCAGTCCTGGGCGGTGCCGTTCCTCATGTCGGTGAACATCGGGCCGTCTCCTTGCCGCGCTCAAAATAGACCCGGCACGGGGTCTTCCACAAGTCGCGACGAATCGGCTAGCTTCGAGCGGCGCCGGTGGGGGCGATCGTGGAGTAGAGATGGCGTCGACCGCCCTGGGCATCTCCGAAGGGCTTTTCTTCCTCGCCGACGGGGGCGGGATGGGCGAGCGGATGCGCGCGTTCGACTGGTCCTGCTCGCCGCTCGGCCCGCCTCAAGCATGGCCGCAGGCGCTCAAGACAGCGACCGGAATCCTCCTCACCTCCAAATTCCCGATGTTCCTCGCCTGGGGCCCGGAGCTTCGTTTCCTCTACAACGACGCCTATGTCGAGGTGCTCGGCGACAAGCACCCGGCCGCGCTCGGCCATGCCTTCGAGGACGTCTGGGCCGAGATCTGGGACGAGGTCGGCCCGCTCGCCCGCCGGGCGCTCGAAGGCGAGGCGACCTTTTTCGAGAATTTGCCGCTCACCATGACCCGCAAGGGCTATGAGGAGCAGACCTGGTTCACCTTCTCCTACAGTCCGCTGCGCGACCATGACGGCATTGCGGCCGGCATATTCTGCGTCTGCACCGAGACGACCGCGACCGTGCTGGCCGAGCGGGAGCGGATCAACGAGGCCGAGCGGCTGAGGCAGCTGTTCGACCGCGCTCCGGGCTTCATGGCGGTCGTCCGCGGTCCCAATCACGTGTTCGAGATGGCCAACGCTTCCTATCAGAGGCTGGTCGGCCGCAGCGATCTCATCGGCAAGCCGGTCCGCGAGGCGGTGCCCGAAGTCGAAGGGCAGGGCCTGTTCGAGTTGCTCGACAAGGTCTACCGAAGCGGCGAGGCCTTCTCCGGCCGCTCGGTGAACATATCGCTCCAGCGCGAACCGGGTGCGCCGCGCGAGGAGCGGCTGCTCGATTTCGTCTTCCAGCCGATCTTCGACGCGCAGGGCGCGGTCAGCGGCATCTTCGCCGACGGCTACGACGTCACCGAGCGGATGCTCGCCGAGACCGCATTGCGCGAGAGCGAGGCCCGTTTCCGGCTGATCGCCGATTCCGCGCCGGTGCCGATGTGGGTGACTCGCCTCGATCGCAAGCGCGGCTTCGTCAACATCGCTTATGCCGAGTTCCTCGGAGTGCCTTACGAGGAGGCGCTCGACTTCGACTGGCGCGATCGGATCCACCCCGAGGATTTCGACCAGCTTCTCGCCGCGTCGATTGCCGGCGAAGCCACTCTGAAGCTGTTCACGCTCGAGGGTCGCTACCGTCGCGGCGACGGGGAGTGGCGCTGGCTGCGCTCGATCTCGCAGCCGCGCTGGGGACCGCAGGGCGAGCATGTCGGCTTCATCGGAGTCGCCATCGACATCACCGAGGCCAAGGAGGCGGAGGCCGCGCTGCGCGAGGTCAACGAGACTCTGGAGCGGCGGGTGGGCGAGCGCACCGCCGATCTCACCGCGGCGCTCGACCGGTTGCAGGCCGAGGTCGGCGAGCGACTCAAGGCCGAGGAGGCGCTCCGCCAGGCGCAGAAGATGGAGGCGGTCGGACAGCTGACCGGCGGCATCGCCCACGATTTCAACAATCTGCTCACCCCGATCATGGGCGGGCTCGAGCTGATCGCCTCGAGGGTCGACGAGCCGCGGCTGAAGCGGATCGCCGAGACGGCGCTCGAATCGACCCGCCGCGGCGCCAAGCTCACCGGCCAGCTGCTTGCATTCTCGAGAATCCAGCGGATCAGCATGGGGCCGGTCGCCGTCAACGAGGTGATCGAGGCGATGCGGCGCCTGCTTCGCCACACGCTCGGCGGCTCGGTCAAGATCGACACCCGGCTCGATCCGGCCGCCGGTCATGGCGTCTGCGACGCCAACCAGCTCGAAAATGCCATCCTCAACCTCGCCATCAACGCCCGCGACGCGATGCCCGACGGAGGCACCCTCACCATCTCGACCGACCGCGTCCGGCTCGGCGGGCAGCCCGACCATCCCGCCGGGGAGTTCGTCCGGATCACGGTCCGCGACACCGGAACCGGCATGGCCGCCGACGTCCTCGCCCGGGCGACCGAGCCTTTTTACTCGACCAAGCCGCTCGGCAAGGGCACCGGCCTCGGCCTCGCCCAGGTCTACGGCATCGCCCAGCAGGCGGGCGGAACGCTTCGGATCGAGAGCGAAGAGGGCAAGGGAACGGCGGTCCACATGCTCCTGCCGCTCGCGGCCGCTCCCGGCGCGGAGGCGGGCGCGGCGGCTGCCGTCGCCGAGGCGCCGTCGGTCGGAGCGCCGGGCGCCCGGGTGCTGGTGATCGACGACGACGACGACGTCCGCGCCTTCCTCGCCGAATCGCTGGAGGGTCTCGGCTGCACGGTCGTCTCGGCCGCTTCGGGACCGGAGGGGCTGCAGGCGCTGCGCGAATGGCGGCCCGACCTCGCTTTGATCGATTATGCGATGCCGGGCATGAACGGCGCCGAGGCCGCCCGCGCCGCCCGGGACATCCATCCCGAAATGCCGATCGTCTTCGTCACCGGCTATGCCGAGAGCGAGCAGCTCGAGGCCGCCCTCGGCGACGGCGACGTCCCCGTGCTTCGCAAGCCCTTCACGCTGGCGGATCTGGCGGCGGCGGTGGAGGAGAATGTGACCTCCTGAATTCGCCTCTTGAACCCCCGGAATCCCCCCCTAAATCACCGTCGCCGGACGACCCGTTGATGGTGTCCGAGCCTGTTTCGGATGTTGCTCATATGGAGGACATTGACATGAGAAACATGGATTTCAGCCCCTATCGCCGTTCCACCGTCGGCTTCGACCGCCTGTTCGACTTCCTCGAAAATACCGGCGCCGGCCAGGCCGACAATTACCCGCCCTACGACATCGAGAAACTGAGCGACGACCGTTACCGGATCACCCTCGCCGTCGCCGGCTTCTCGTCCGCGGACATCGACATCACCGCCCGCCAGAACATGCTGGTGGTGGTCGGCCGCAAGGCGGAGAATCGCGGCAAGGACGGCAATTACCTGCACATGGGAATCGCCACCCGCGCCTTCGAGCGCCGCTTCGAGCTCGCCGACTTCGTCCGGGTCGAGGCCGCCGACATGAAGGACGGCCTGCTCGCGATCGACCTCGTCCGCGAGATCCCCGACGCGATGAAGCCGCGCAAGATCGAGATCGGCACCGGCCGGTCGCACACAATCGAAGCCGAGAAGGCGCCCCAGAAGGAGCCCGAGGTCGCCTGATCGTCATGCCAGCGAAAGCTGGCATCCCAGGGGGTGAAGAGCTCGGCGCTCTTCACCCCCTGGGGCCCCGGCCTGCGCCGGGGTGACGAACGTTCGCCGCTCGGCCGGCACGACCCGTCGAGCGATTCATCTCCCGTTTACCCGCCAGGGCGCAATCCCCTTTGATGCGATTTCTGAAGAAGCTCTCCAACCCTTTCGCGCTCGTCGTCGAGGGCTTCGTCGTCGGCGCCGTCCTTTTCGCCGCCTCGACCCCGAGCCTTCTCGACGCGCAACCGACGAATCGAGCGCCGCCGGCGGCGCTCGATTCGTCGGTTATCCTCAACCCCTCGCGCTGAACGCTTGAACGCCGCGCCGGCCCGGCTATAGCTGGGCCATGGTTCGCTTTTCGTTCTGTGACCACGAGCTGATGGCGCTTCCGCAGGGGGCGCTGTTCTGGCCGTCGCGCCGCGCTCTCCTCGTCGCCGACCTCCATCTCGAGAAAGCGAGCTGGTTCGCCCGGCTCGGGCAGATGCTTCCCCCCTACGACTCGATCGCCACCCTCGCCGATCTCACCGCTCTCGCGGCCTCCACCGGCGCCGGCGAGATCTGGTGCCTCGGCGACAGCTTCCACGACCGCCACGGCTGCGACCGCCTCCCCGCCCGAGCCCGCGAAATGCTGACCGCGCTCACCGGGGCGATCCGCTGGACCTGGATCACCGGCAACCACGATCCCGGAATTGCCGACCATTGCGGCGGGGATATCGTCGAGGAAGCGGAGGTTGACGGCCTCCTCCTGCGCCACGAGGCCGACCCGGCCGAGCCTCGCCCCGAGCTGTCCGGCCATTTCCACCCCAAGCTTCGAATCCACCATCGCGGCCGCCAGGTCTCCCGCCGCTGCTTCGTCGCGACGACACGCAAGCTGATCCTGCCGGCCTTCGGATCGTTGACCGGCGGGCTGGATGCCGGGCATCCGGAGATCGTCCGCGCGGTGGGAGCGAAGGCGGAGGTCTTGGTGCCGGTGGCGGACCGGCTCCTGAGGTTTCCGCTGGCGGCCTGATTTCAGCGCCTTCCGTCATTGCGAGGAGCGCAGCGACGAAGCAATCCAGCCGGGCGTCCTCGAAACGCGCAGCTCTGGATTGCTTTGCTCCGCTCGCAATGACGGCCCTAGACCAGCCTCGCCGCCATAAGCCCCCGCACCGCATTCCCGACCAGGAACCCGCCCACCAGGTCCTCGGCCCGCAAATCCGCCTCCGCGGCGCGTCCCTCCTCGACCAGCGCCGCGCGAAGCACCCCGGGAAGCAGCCCCCGAGCCAGCGGCGGGGTCAGCAGCCGCCCGGCGCGCTCGACGAACAGGCTGGTGAAGCTCCCCTCGGTGAGGAAGCCCTCGCGATCGACGAACGCCACCTCGAACGTCCCCGCTTTCTCCCGCGCCTCATCGTAGAATCGCCGGTCGCTGGTCTTGTGCCCCAGGCGGAAGTCCTCGGGCTCGACCGGCAGCGGGACTATCGTAACCTCCACCGGCTCCGGCGGCGGGGCCGGCAGCGGGCGCGATTCGATCGCCAGCGCCCCGGTGCCCGACAGAAGCAGCCTGAGCCTGCGCGGCTCGCGCAGAAAGAAGGTCGCCGCCTGCAGCTCGTTCCGGGCGTGGTGGCGGTCGAAGGCGAAGCCCAGCGCCTCGGCGCTTCGCTTCATCCGCGCGAGATGGCGCTCGAGCTCGGCGATGCCCTCGTGCGGATCGAAGCGCATCGTCTCGATCAGGTCGAAGCGCCTTGCCGTGGCCACAAACTCTCCCTTCGCCAGGCACTCGCCCCACTCGTCCGCCGCGACGCTGTCCGCCACGATGCCCGAGCCCAGGCCGAGCCTCGCCACGCTCTCGCCGGCGCGCAGGACCAGGGTCCGGATCGCGACATTGAACCCGGCTTGCCCGTCCGGCGCAAGCCTGCCGATACTACCGGTATAGGCCCCCCGCTGTTCCCGCTCGAGCTCGGCGATGATCTCCATCGCCCGGATCTTGGGCGCCCCGGTCACCGAGCCGCAGGGGAAGATGGTCGCGAGCAGGTCGGCCGCGCCCCGCCCCGCCTCCAGCTCGCCGGTCACGGTCGAGGTCATCTGGAGCACGGTCGGGTAGGTCTCGACCTCATAGAGCGCCGGCACCTTCACCGTCCCCGGCTTCGCCAGCCTGGACAGATCGTTGCGCAGAAGGTCGACGATCATCAAATTTTCGGCCCGCTGCTTGGGATCGAGCCGCAACGCCACCGGATCGCTCCCCGCGGGCGCCGTCCCCTTCATCGGCCGGGCCGTCACCCGCCCCCCTTCCAGGGTAAAGAACAGCTCCGGCGAGAAGGAGAGCAGCCAATGCTCGCCGGTGAAGACGATGCCGCCCCAGCCCGCCCGCGCCCGCGGCCGGATCGCGGCATAGAGAGCCAGCGGGTGGCCGGCCGTGGCCACCTCCGCCGGGAAGGTGAAATTGGCCTGGTAGATGTCGCCGGCGAGGATATGCTCCAGCACCCGCGCGATCGCCGCCTCGTGGTCCGAGCGGTCGACGAGCGGCCGCGGCCGCCCCGCCCACGCCCCGGCCGGGTCCGGAAGCAGCCTGTCCGGGTCGACCTCCTCCCAGCGGTCGAACAGGCCGAACCAGAGCAACGGCGCCTCCTCCGGCCCGGCATCGCGGGCGAGCGGCGCCAGCTTCGGCTCCAGCGCGTGGCCGGCCTCGTAGGCGACGAACCCCGCCGCATGGCGCCCCCGCAGCCGCTCGATCGCCGCCGCCACCTCGCCCGGCCGGCGCGCCTCGATCGTCTCCGTCGGCCGCCGGTAGAGCCGGGCCCCGCCCTCATGGTCGAGCAGGACGAACGGCTCCCCGGCTTGCCAGAAGCCCCGCGCGGGCCCATCAGCCGCGGCGTCAGGAGAGTCTTGCTTGGTCACCAGCGTCTTCGACCTCTTCAAGATCGGGGTCGGCCCGTCGAGTTCGCACACCATGGGGCCGATGACGGCCGCGTGCCGCTTTGTCGAGGCGCTGTCGCAAAAGGGGCTGCTCGAAAGGACCGAGCGGGTCCGGGCGGAGCTCTACGGCTCGCTCGCTCTCACCGGCAAGGGCCACGCCACCGACCGCGCCGTCCTGCTCGGCCTGTCCGGGCAGCGGCCCGACCGCATGGACCCGGACGCGGCCGACGAGGTCGTGGAGGCGATCCGCGCCACCGGCCGCCTGCGCCTCGCGGGCGGCCGGGAAATCGGCTTCGACGAGCCGAACGACCTCAGGTTCCTGCAGCGCGAGCGCCTTCCCCATCATTCGAACGGAATGCGCTTCACCGCCTTTGACGGCGAAGGCGCGCCCCTGGAGAGCTCGGTCTCCTATTCGACCGGCGGCGGCGCCGTCGTCGACGAGGCCGCCATCGCCCGCAACGCCCCGCCCGAGGGCTTCTGGGACATTCCCTACAATTATCGCTGCGCCGACGAGCTGCTCGCCATCACCGATCGCGACGCCCTGACCATCGCCGACATCGCCCGCGCCAACGAGCGCGCCCTGCTCTCGGACGAGGAGATTGACGGCCGCCTCGCCGCGATCGTCGAGGCGATGGAGGCGTGCATCGATCGCGGCATCGGCCGCGGAGGAATCCTCCCCGGCGGCCTCAAGGTGAAGCGCCGCGCGCCGGCCTTGCACAAGCTCCTCCTGGAGCGCGCCGAGCGCAGCCTCTCCGATCCGCTCACCGTGCTCGACTGGGTCAACCTCTGGGCGCTGGCGGTCAACGAAGAGAATGCGGCGGGCGGCCGGGTCGTCACCGCGCCGACCAACGGCGCCGCCGGAATCGTTCCGGCGATCCTGCGCTACTATCGCCGCTTCACGCCGCAGGCCAATGACGAGGGGGTGCGCACCTTCCTGCTCACCGCCGCCGCGATCGGCTCGCTGTTCAAGGAGAATGCCTCCATCTCCGGCGCCGAGGTCGGCTGCCAGGGCGAGGTCGGGGTCGCCTGCTCGATGGCCGCCGCCGGCCTCACCGCGGCGCTCGGCGGCACCCCCTGGCAGATCGAGAATGCCGCGGAGATCGGCATGGAGCACAATCTCGGCCTCACCTGCGACCCGGTCGGCGGGCTCGTCCAGGTTCCCTGCATCGAGCGCAACGCGGTCGGAGCGATCAAGGCGATCGAGGCCTCGCGCCTCGCCCTCGTCGGCACCGGCGATCACCTCGTCAGCCTCGACCAGGTGATCGAGACGATGCGCAAGACCGGCCTCGACATGAACGTCCGCTACAAGGAGACCTCGCTCGGCGGGTTGGCGGTCAATGTGGTGGAATGCTGATCCCACGCCGCTCGATTGAGCAATTCCGGTTCATTGCAACTGATTTAGCTCGCTAATACGGTCGCCCTTGTCACTTCGGGGAGGCGGAAAAGCATGATCGATCGGCGCGGTATCCTGTCGGGAGCGGCCCTGCTGGCATTGGCCCCATTGATTCCGGCGTCCGCCCAGACGCCGGCGTTGCCATCCCCGACCCGCGAAGAGCGCCTCGCCAAAGCCGCCCGCGAGAGCCGGATGCGGCTCGATTACCAGCGCGGACGCTTCTCCGGCCCCGCCTGGGACTGGCTGGTGGACCAGGGCCGGGCCTCGCTCTTCTTCCTGCTCGGCGAGGAGCACGGCATCGCCGAGAATCCCAGGCTCGCCGCCCAGCTCTTCGCCGCGCTCGTCCCCTCCGGCTACTCGAAGGTCGCGGTCGAGATCTCGGCGCCGATGGCGGAGGAGCTCGACCGCGCCGTCACCGCCGGCGGCGTCGCGGGCATCAAGCGCCTGTTCGAGGACCCGGGCTCGATCACCGCCTTCTTCGGAATGCGGGAGGAGGCCGAATGGCTCGCCGCGGCGCGGGCCGCGCTCCCGGGCAAGGCTCCGTTCCTGTGGGGCAACGACTATGAGATAGGCGGCGACCGCCACCTCGTCGCTCTGCTCAAGCGAGCCCGCAAGCCGGCCGCGGCCGAGGCGGCGCTCGCTCGGGTGGAAGCGGCGTCGAACGCCGCCTGGGGCCGCTATGCGCAGTCGAGAAACCTCCAGGAGGCCTATTCCTTCGCCGGCGATCCGGCTCTCGTCCGGGCCCTCCGGGCGGCCTGGCCGAAGCCGGACGCCCGCTCGCTGACGATCCTTGATACGCTCGAGGGGACGCTCGAGATCAATGCGCTGTGGGTGGCTCGGAAGCCCTGGGAATCGAATGCCCGGCGGGCGGCCCTGATGCGCTCCAACTTCCTCGGGCACATGCGGGCGGAAAGGAAAGCCGGCCGCAACCCCCGCGTCTTCCTCAAATATGGCAGCAATCACATGGAGCGCGGCCGCACGGACACCGAGGTCTTCGACCTCGGCACGCTCATCCCGGAGATGGCGGCGATCGAGGGCGGCCGCGCCTTCAGCCTGCTCGTTCTCCCCGGCCCGGGCACCTCGCTCGCCGCGCTCGACCCGACCACCTTCAACTACCGCTCCGTTCCCGCGGAGGGCGAGTATTTCAAGGCGCTGGCGCCGCTCTACTCCCAGGCCCTGCCCGACGCCTTCACCCTCTTCGACACGAGCAGGCTGCGCCCGCTCCTCGGCTGGTCGCCCACCCCCGCCGACCCCGAGCTGATGCGCCTCGTCCACGGCTACGACGCCGTCCTCATCATGTCCGGCTCGACCGCGTCGCACCAGCTTTAGGATCGGGCGGCCCTATCGCCGCGCCTTCGCCGCCAGCCATTCCTCGATCGTCCGGTAGGACGAACGCCCCCGCGGCGGATCGTCGCCGAGCCCAGTCGCGAAATAGGCGATTCCGGTGCCGGTCGCCGGGTCGATCCACAGGCCCGAGCGCACTCCGTAGGCGTCGCCGGCGTGGCCGAGGCGGGGCCTGCCGTCGCCGAACGGATCGTCGTGCGGCGCGCAGCGGGCGAGGATCTGCACGGCGAGGCCGTAGCCGCAGTAGAAGTCCTGCTCGGTGTCGCCGTTGGAGCCGTCGAAGCGCCAGTGGAGGCGCTCCATCTCGGCGAGGCTCGCTTCGCCGAGGAAGCGGCGGCCGTCGGGAAGGCGGCCCTTCCTCAGCAGCAGGCCGCCGACCTTCGCGAGATCGCGCACCGAGATTCGCAGCCCGCCCTGCGGCGAGAAGAGGGCGCCGTTGCTTCCGAGCCGGTAGGCGGCGAGGTCGCAGCCACCGCCGGCCGCCGGTGCGGCGGGGCAGGGCGGGCGGCTCCCGTGCAGGTCGTCGCGAAGCACCGCTCCGTCGGGCGCATGGAGCACCACCGCCCGAGCCACCGTCTTATCGTCGCACGTGGTCCAGTTGAAGCAGGCGTCGAGGTCGAGCGGCTTCAGCACCAGGCGGTCCATCAGCCGGTCGAAGCGCTCGCCCGTCGCCGCCTCCATCACCGAGGCGACGACCGGGAAGCCGAGGTTGGAATAGCGGAAGAAGCGGCCCGGCGGATGGTCCAGGTCCCACGCTTCCGGCGCGGCGACCGCTTTCTCGAGCGTCATGTCGAGGGGCAGGGCGTAGTCAACGCCGTCGCGCAGGCTCGACCGGTGCGAAAGGAGCAGCCGCAGAGTGATCGGACGGTCGGGAAAGGCCGGGTTCCTCAGCTTCCAGCCGAGCCGGTCCGACACGTCCTCGTCGAGGTCGAGCTTGCCCTGCTCGACCAGCCGCATCACTCCGAGCGCGACATGGAGCTTGGTGATAGAGGCTATCCGCACCGGATCGTCGATGGTGAGCGCCCGGCCGGAGCCGCGGTCGGCAAGCCCCTGAGCGCCTGAAGCGGTGATGCCGCGGGCATCGAACCTGGCCCAGGCGTAATTCCCGGCGGCGGGCGCGGGCGCCGCCTGGACGGTCGCGCACGCCGTCAGGCCCGGCAGCAGCATCAGGAGCAGGGCGATCCACTTCATCGGCGCCAGCTTACGGCAGCAGATTCCATTTTCCTACATCGGCCTCGGCTGTCATTCTCTCCGGGCGAACGAAGATTCGGAATGAGACGGAGTGGGCATGATTCAGGCCATTGGCGGGTTTAGGAGGTCCGATCGGAGTTGGAAGGTTCAGCGGAAGGTTCAGCCGGATTTTCCCGCCTTTAGGAAGCTGAAACTAACGAAACTCCTGAACCTTTCGCGGCTTTGGGCCCTGCTTCTCGTCTTCGTCGCGGCCGCCCCCGCGGCCGCCCAGACGCCGGTCCCGCGCGAATGGACCTCCGCCCAGGCGCAGGCGATCCTCGACAAGACCCAAACCATCCGCCTCGCTCCGTCGCTTAACCACCTCGCCCCGGGCGAGCGGCTCGCCGTGGCGAAGCTGCTCGAGGTCGGCCGGATCTTCCAGGACGTCTACGAGGCTCAGCGGCACCGCAATGCGCTCGCCGCCCGCGCCGCCCTGGCGCGCCGCACCGACGAGCAGGGGCGCCGCCTCTACACGCTCTACCGCCTCAACCAGGGCCCGATCGCCACCACGCTGGAGAACAAGCGCGAGCCCTTCCTCGCTTTGCCCGACGGTCCGCCGGGGAAGAACGTCTATCCCTGGGACCTCGGCAAGGCCGAGCTCGACGCCTACATGGCCGCCCATCCCTCCGAGCGCGCCCGCCTTACCGACCTGCGCTCGGTGGTCCGCCGCGCCGAGCTCGCGGTGCTCAAGCGCGACCTCGCCAAGCTTCGCCAATATCCGGTGCTCGACACGCTCCACCCGGGCCTTCGCGCCCGAATCGAGGCGCTCTCCCGCAAGCCGAACCGCGCCACGCTTTACGCCATTCCCTATTCGCTCGCTTATGCCGACGAGATGGTCCGAAGCCACGGCCTTCTCAACGAGGCCGCCGACGCGGTCGAGCCGACCGACTGGCAGTTCGCCCGCTACCTTCGCAACCGCGCCCGCGACCTGCTCTCCGACGATTACGAATCGGGCGACGCCGCCTGGATCACCGGCCGCTTCAGGAACCTCAACGCCCAGATCGGCGCCTACGAGACCTATGACGAGGAATTGCTCGGCACCCGCGCCTTCTACGGCCTCAGCCTGCTCGCCGCCCGCAACTCGGAATCGGCGGCGCTTCGCCAGGCGATGAAGGGGATGCAGGAGCTCGAGAACTCGCTTCCCACCGAGCGCCACAAGAAGGTGATCGAGGACATTCCGGTCGGGGTCTACGACGTCGTCGCCGATTTCGGCCAGACCCGCGGCGGCAACACCGCCACCAACCTGCCCAACGAAGCCTATCTCGCCGCCCGCTACGGAAGCACCATCCTGCTTCGCGCCAACATCATGCGCAATCCCGACCTGTTCAAAGGTTCGGGCGACATCTGGAGCGCGGCGGTGGCGCCCGCCTTCGTTTCGCACCTCACCGCCGACGGCAATTTCTACCGGACCCTGTGGCACGAGGTCGGCCATTATCTCGGCCCCGACGTCACCAATTCGGGGGCGGCGCTCGACTCGATCGGCCCCGACGCCTCGCTGCTCGAGGAGATGAAGGCCGACCTGGTGTCGCTGTTCGTCGCGAAGGAGCTCAGGCGCCGCGATTATTATACGGAGGACCAGCTGCGCTCGCTCTACGCCAGCGGCATCCTCAGGATGCTCCAGAACAACAAGCCGAGGCGCGAGCAGCCCTACAACATGATGCAGCTGATGCAGTGGAACTGGTTCCTCGACCGCAAGGTGCTGAGCTTCGACCCCGCCACCGCCAAGCTGAGCATCGACTACGACCGCTACCACGAGGCGGTCCGCGACCTCCTCAGGCAGGTCATCGCCATCCAGGAGGCCGGCGACTCGAAGGCGGCGGCCGCCTTCATCGACCGCTGGGGCCGCTGGGACGAAAACCTCCACGGCAGGATCGCCGCCAACATCCGAGCCCAGCAGCGCTACCGGTTCAGGCTGTTCGAATATGGGGTGCTGTCGTCACCCCGGACTTGATCCGGGGCCCACCTTCTTGGCGGTCGCCGCAGACGAAGAAAGGTGGATGCCGGATCAAGTCCGGCATGACGATCTTAGCCGAGCAGGTACCGCACCACCGCCTCGGCCGCTTCCTCGGCGCTCATCGCGGTCGTGTCGATGCGTATCTCCGCCGCCTCGGGCGCCTCGTAGGGGGAGCCGATGCCGGTGAAGTTGGGAATTCGGCCGTCGCGGGCCTTGGCGTAGAGGCCCTTGGAATCGCGCGCTTCGGCGACCGCCAGTGGCACCTCGACGAACACCTCGACGAAGTCGCCCTCGCCCAGCATCTCGCGCACCATCCGGCGCTCGGCCCGGAACGGGCTGATGAAGGCGGCGAGGACGATCAGGCCGGCGTCGAGCATCAGCCGCGCCGTCTCGCCGACCCTTCGGATGTTCTCGGCCCGGTCGGCGTCGGAGAAGCCGAGGTCGCGGTTGAGCCCGAGGCGGACATTGTCGCCGTCCAGCAGGAAGGTGTGGCGTCCGGCGAGGTGAAGCTTCTTCTCGACGAGGTTGGCGATGGTCGACTTGCCCGCGCCCGAAAGGCCGGTGAACCACAGCAGCCGCGGCTTCTGCCCCTTGATCGCCGAGCGCGCCTCGCGGGTCACCTCGAGCGCCTGGGCGTGGAGGTTGTGCGAGCGGCGCAAGGCGTGGCGGATGAGGCCGGCGCCGACCGTCTCGCCGGTGACCCGGTCGATGAGGATGAAGCCGCCGAGGTCGCGATTGTCCTCATAGGCGGCGAAGACGAGCGGCCGGTCGGTCCACAGATTGGCGACTCCGATGCCGTTGAGCTGCAGCCCGTGCGCGGGCACCTCGTCGAGCGTGTCGACGTCGATCTCGTATTTCGGGGTGTGGATCGTCGCCAGCGCGCTCTGGGTCGCCAGCTTCAGCCCATATTGCCGGCCCGCGACCAGCTCCTCCTGCGCCATCCAGACGATCGTCGCCTCGAACTGGTCGGCGACCTCGGGCGGGTAGGCGGCGGTGGTGACGACGTCGCCGCGCGAGCAATCCACTTCCTCGGCGAAGGAGAGAAGCACCGATTGCCCCGTCACCGCGACGTCGAGCTCGGTCTCGCCGAGCCGGATCTGAGCGAGCGTGGCCCGAGTCCCCGCCGGCATCACCCGCATCCGGTCGCCTCGCCTCGCCTCTCCGGAGACGACCAGCCCGGCAAAGCCGCGGCGGCCCTGGCGGCTTACCCACTGGACCGGCATGGCGAACGGGCCTTCGGGCTCGTCGTCCGGCTCCGCCGACTCGAGATGCTCGAGCAGCGTCGGTCCCTCGTACCAGGGCATGGCGGGCGAGCGGGCGGCAACGTTGTCGCCGGTCAGGGCCGAGACCGGGATGGCGGTGAATGCCTCGCCGAGCGAGGCGTAATCGGCGACGATCCGGTCGAAGACGGCGCGCTCGAAGCCGACGGCGTCCATCTTGTTCACGAGCAGCACGAACTGCTTCACGCCGAGCAGCCGGCACAGATAGGAATGGCGCCGGGTCTGGGTCAGCACCCCCTTGGCGGCGTCGACGAGCACCAGCGCCAGCTCAGCGGTGGAGGCGCCGGTGACGAGGTTGCGGGTATATTGCTCGTGCCCCGGAGCGTCGGCGACGATGAACTTGCGCTTCTCGGTCGCGAAGAAGCGGTAGGCGACGTCGATCGTGATGCCCTGGGCGCGCTCCGCCTCGAGCCCGTCCACCAGCCGCGACAGGTCCTCGCCACACAGCGCCAGCTCGTCGTCGAAGGCGGAACCGGTCTCGTAGAGCAGCCGGCCGAGCAGGGTCGACTTGCCGTCGTCGACCGAGCCGCAGGTGATGAGGCGAAGGAGGGTCTTCTCGGTCATCGCGTCACCCCAGCGAAACCTGGGGTCCCGTGGGGCGAAAGGCGCCGGCGATCCTCACCCGCCGGGATCCCAGCCTTCTCCGGGACGACGGATTCGCCCCCACCCGTCATCCCGGCGCACGCCGGGACCTCGGGGAGCCCCGCCGAGACTTCTCGGCCTGGGGTCCCGGCTTTCGCCGGGATGACGGGACGGGCCATCAGAAATACCCCTCGCGCTTCTTGCGCTCCATCGACGCCGTTCCGTCGCGGTCGATCAGCCGGCCCTGACGCTCCGACTGGCGCCCGGTGCGCATCTCCTCGATCAGCTCCGGAACGGAGGCGGCGCGGCTCTCGATCGCGCCCGAGAGCGGATAGCAGCCCAGGGTCCGGAACCGCACCCAGCGCTCGCGAACCTCCTCGCCGGGACCCGGCCTGAGCCGTTCGTCGTCCACCATCAGCAGGGTGCCGCCGCGCTCGATCACGGGCCGGGGCGCCGCGAAGTAGAGCTCCGACACCTCGATCCGATGCGCCTCCACATATTGCCAGACGTCGAGCTCGGTCCAGTTGGACAGTGGGAAGATCCGGAAGCTCTCCCCCTTCGACTTGCGGGCATTGTAGAGCCGCCACAGCTCCGGCCGCTGCCGCTTGGGATCCCAGCGGTGGCCGGCCGAGCGGAACGAGAAGACCCGCTCCTTCGCCCGCACTCTCTCCTCGTCGCGCCGCGCCCCGCCGATCGCCGCGTCGAAGCCGTGGCGGTCGAGCGCCTGCTTCAAGCCGTCCGTCTTCCACATCTGGGTGTGGAGGGCCGAGCCGTGGTCGAGCGGGTTGATGCCGCGCTCCTCCGCCTCCTTGTTGCGATGGACGATCAGCTCCATTCCCGCCTCCGCGGCGGCGCGGTCGCGGAGCTCGTACATCGCCTTGAACTTCCACATCGTGTCGACGTGGAGCAGCGGAAAAGGCGGCACGGCCGGGGCGAACGCCTTTCGGGCGAGATGGAGAAGCACCGAGCTGTCCTTGCCCGCCGAATAGAGCATCACCGGCCGCTCGGTCTCGGCGGCCGCCTCGCGCAGGATGTGGATCGCCTCGGCTTCGAGCCGCTGAAGGTGGGTGAGCGTCATCGCGCGCTCCTCTTAGAGGCCCGGTCGCCGCGGTTGCAACTTCGCGCCGTCCGCGCCATCTCCGCCGCCATGACCCTACCCCCGATGCAGGCCACCATCGTCCCGGTGACTCCCCTCCAGCAGAATTGCTGCCTTTTGTGGTGCACGAAGACGATGCGCGGCGCCTTCACCGACCCCGGCGGCGACCTCGACCGCCTCAAGGCCGCGGCCAGCCAGCACAAGGTCACGATCGAGAAGATCCTGCTCACCCACGGCCATATCGACCATTGCGGCTCGGCCAAGATCCTCGCCGACGAGCTCGGGGTGAAGATCGAAGGACCCCACGAGGCCGACCGCTTCTGGATCTCCCGCCTCGAGGATGACGGCCGCAATTACGGAATCACCGGCAAGACCTTCGAATCGGACCGCTGGCTCGTCGATGGCGACCAGGCGAGCATCGGCGAGCTGGTCTTCGACGTCTATCACTGCCCCGGCCACACGCCCGGGCATGTCGTCTTCCACCACGCCCCCTCGAAGCTCGCCATCGTCGGCGACGTCCTGTTCAAGGGCTCGATCGGCCGCACCGACTTCCCGATGGGCAACCACCAGGACCTGCTCGACTCGATCACGACTTGCTTGTGGCCGCTGGGCGACGACACCGCCTTCGTCCCCGGCCACGGGCCGATGAGCACCTTCGGACAGGAACGCCGGACCAACCCGTTCGTCGCCGATCGGGTGCTGGGGCTGGCGGCGGCGAAAGCCTGAGCCTATCGTTGGGTCTCCGTCACGAGACCGGGTGAATCGCCATGGACCGACTCTTCACCGCCATCGCGTCGCGAATCGCGATGGCCGCAGGCCAGCCACTGACCTTCGTGATCGCCCTCGTCCTGATCGCGGCGTGGGGCCTGACCGGGCCCCTCTTCCACTTCAGCGACACCTGGCAGCTGGTCGTCAACACTGCCACGACCATCATCACCTTCCTGATGGTGTTCCTGATTCAGAACAGCCAGAATCGCGACGCCGCCGCGATGCAGGCCAAGCTGGACGAGCTGATCCGCGCCGTCTCGAAGGCGCGCGGCCAGTTCATCGGCATCGAGCATCTCACCGACAGCCAGATCGAGGAGATACGGGACGCGCTCGAGCGCGAGGCCAAGGAGGCCGGCGACGGCCATTCGAAGAGCGCCGGCCGGAGCGTGGCCGCCCTGCTGCGCCGCTACTGAGGCGCCTCGGCTAAGCCGCGCGTGCCCCGGCGTAGGTGACCGGCGCGGGCGTCACGTGCAGATAGGGCAGGACGATGGCGTAGAGGGCGAGGCCGACGAGGATCAAGGCGGTGACGACGATTCCGATCATCCTGAGCTTGAGCGGATCGGGGTGGGACCGGTCCATCCCGAAGCCGTGGGCGATTCGGGCGAGGATGTAGACCACTCCGACGATCCACAGCCACAGCCGCGAGCCCTCGGCGAGCTCGATCAGGCCGATCAGGATCAGCACGAACGGCGTATATTCGGTGAAATTGGCCTGGGCCCGCATCCGCGCGGTCAGCGCCTCGTTGCCGCCGTCGCCGATCGAGACCTTGTGCGCAATCCGCATCTGGCCGACGCGGCGCGCGAGCCAGATGTTGAGCAAGGCGGCGGCTCCGGCGATGGTGAGCGTGATCGGCAGAATCATGGCATCCTCCCTCCCTGTCCTGCCCAGGGAGTCGCACGCGGCGCCCCTGCTTGCAACTGCGGCGAAATCCGCTATAGGCGGCACCGCTCACGCGCGCACCCCGGCCGCACGGCCAGCGGCCTCATCCGCCGTTGACCCTTGGCAATGTGCTCGCCACATCACGAACCCATATTCGAACAGGTGCCAGGATGGCCGTCCCCAAGAGAAAAACCTCGCCGTCGAAGCGCAACATGCGCCGCAGCCATCACGCGCTGAAGCCGGCCAACTACCAGGAATGCAAGAATTGCGGCGAGCTTCACCTGCCGCACAATCTCTGCGCCGCCTGCGGCCATTATAACGGGCGTGAAATCCGGCCGGTCGAGGCGTAAGACGGCCGCTCACGGCTTTCGGGAGAGTTTATAGGTGGGCAGCGGGCCGCGGATCGCAATCGACGCGATGGGCGGCGATGTCGGGCCCGAGGTGATGCTGGCGGGCGCCGCGCGCGCCTGGCGCCGCCGCCAGGATCTCTCCTTCATCCTCTTCGGCGACGAGGCGAAGCTTCGCTCCGAGCTCGCTAAGCACGAGGCGCTGCGCCCGGTCTGCGACATCGCCCATGCCGAGGACGTGATCACCGCCGAGGACAAGCCGAGCCAGGCGATCCGCCGCGCCAAGACCACCTCGATGGGGCTGGCCATCGCCGCGGTGAAGGCCGGGGACGCCCAGGCCGCGGTCTCGGGCGGCAATACCGGCGCACTGATGGCGATGTCGAAGCTGGCGCTTCGCACCATGCCGGGAATCGACCGGCCCGCGCTCGCCGCCCTGCTGCCGACGCTCGGTGCCAACGACCTCGTCATGCTCGATCTCGGCGCCAACACCGAGTGCGATCCCAGGAACCTCGTCCAGTTCGCGGTGATGGGCGCCGCTTATGCCCGGGTGGTGCTCGAGCTTCCCAAGCCGCGAGTTCAATTGCTCAACATCGGCACCGAGGAATTGAAGGGCACCGACGACCTCAAGGAGGCGGCGGCGATCCTGCGCGACGCCGACTATCTGGGAATGCGCTTCGAGGGCTTCATCGAGGGCGACAAGCTGTCGCGCGGCGACGTGGACGTGGTGGTGACGGACGGCTTCTCGGGCAATATCGCGCTCAAGTCGCTCGAGGGCACGGCCCGCTTCGTCACCGACCTCCTGCGCCGCGCCTTCCAGAGCTCGGTCCGGTCGAAGATCGGTTTCCTCATCTCCCGGCCGGCGACGGAGCTGCTCAAGCACCATCTCGACCCGAACAATCATAATGGCGCCGTCTTCCTCGGCCTGAACGGCCTCGTCGTGAAGAGCCACGGCAGCGCCACCGAGAAGGGCGTGGCCAACGCCATCCGGGTCGCCGCGCGGATGGTGCGCGAGGACCTCACCCGCAAGATCATCGAGGATCTCGACAACATCGCCCGGCACCGGGCCGAGATCGCCGCCAAATGAGCCGCCGTTCGATCATTGTCGGCACCGGGTCGGCGCTGCCGCCGCGGCGGGTCACCAACGCCGAGCTCGCCGAGCGGGTCGACACCACCCACCAATGGATCGTCGAACGGACCGGCATCGAAGCGCGCCACATCGCCGCCGACGGCGAAACCACCGCGACCCTGGCGACCGAAGCCGCCGAAAATGCGCTGGCGGCGGCGGGAGTCGCGGCCGAGAAGATAGGGCTGATCGTCCTCGCCACCGCCACTCCCGACCAGACCTTCCCGGCGAGCGCGACTCGAGTCCAGACCGCGCTCGGCATCGACGATTGCATCGCCTTCGACGTCGCCGCGGTCTGCACCGGCTTCCTCTACGCCCTCTCGGTCGCCGACAATATGCTCAAGGGCGGCATGGCCGAATATGCCCTGGTCATCGGATCGGAGACGTTCAGCCGGATCCTCGACTGGGACGACCGGACCACCTGCGTCCTCTTCGGCGACGGCGCCGGAGCCATTCTCCTCCAGTCGGTCGACGCGCAGGACAAGGGCGTGCTCGCCACCAGGCTTCACGCCGACGGGCGCCACAACGATCTTCTCTTCGTCGACGGCGGCGTCTCGACCACCGGTACGATCGGCAAGCTTAGAATGAAGGGCAAGGAAGTCTTCCGCCACGCCGTGGTCAACCTCGCCGCGGTGCTCAACGAGACTCTCGAAGCCGCCGGCCACACCGCCGACGAGGTCGACTGGGTCGTCCCCCACCAGGCGAACAAGCGTATCCTCGACGCCACGGCCAGGAAGCTCGGGCTCGATCCGGCGCGGGTGATCGTCACCGTCGACCAGCATGCCAACACCTCCGCGGCGTCGGTGCCGCTCGCGCTCGACACCGCGGTGAAGGACGGCCGGATCAAGCCCGGCGACCTCATCGTGCTCGAGGCGATGGGCGGCGGTTTCACCTGGGGCGCCGCCGTGGTCCGCTACTGAAGTCGTTTTAGCGCAATAGCGGTTTGCACTTAAGTACAAGCTGCACTATGCTTTTTCATTGCCTCGGGGGGAGGGGAGACAGAATGGCCGACGCGGGAACCATCAGGCGGACGGACGCCGGTACTTTGACGCGCGCGGACCTTGCGGACGTCATCCATCGCGAGATCGGGCTTTCGCGGGCCGAATCGGCGGGAATCGTCGAGCGCATCCTTCATCATATGTGCCACGCTCTGTCCGAAGGGCAGAACGTGAAGATCTCCGGATTCGGAAGCTTCATTCTGCGCGACAAGGGCGAACGGGTCGGCCGAAACCCGAAGACGGGCGTCGAAGTGCCGATCGCCCCGCGCCGAGTGCTCACCTTCCGCGCCAGTCAGATCATGCGCGAGCGGATCGCCAAGGGCGGCTGAGGCCGTGGCGGACGCCAGCGGCAAGAGCGACCAGGCTTTCCGCACCATCGGCGAGCTCGCGTCCGAGCTCGACGTGCCGCAGCATATCCTGCGCTACTGGGAAAGCCGCTTCCCGCAATTGAAGCCGCTGCAGCGCGCCGGCAATCGCCGCTATTACCGCCCCGCCGACGTGGCTCTGGCGCGGCGCATCCACCGCCTCCTCAACCGCGACGGCTACACGATTCGCGGAGTCCAGCAATTGCTCGCGAGCGGCGCGCCGGAAAGCGATTCGGGCGAGGCGGCGACTCCGCCCGCCCCGGAACAGCCGGCCAGGCGCAGCGCCTTTCCGCTCGACCAGCTCATGGCCATCCGCCGCACCCTCGTCGAGGCGCTCGAGGTCTAAGCCGTCACCCGGCGAAAGCCGGGACCCATGAACATGGAAGCGAAAGCCTCGAACTTCGGCATTCGGGGGATTCCGGCTTGCGCCGGAACGACGGGTTACTCCGAGTCCGGCCCCAGCTCGGGGTCGAGGTCGCGGGGCCGGATGAAGCGGACGATCCGGCCGCTCCTCTCCCTCACCGCCGCCCAGCTCTCCGCCGGCAGGGAGATCTCCGCCACCGTCCCGGTGGGATATTTGACCTCCACCTCATGGCGCAGCTCGTCGCCGTCGGGCCGGGCGAGGCGAAGCGCCAGCTCCTCCAGGCCCGGATTGTGGCCGACGAGGAGCAGCCGCTCCGCCCTGTCCGGCGCATGGCGAACGATCTCGATCAGAGTGGCGGCCGGTGCCAGATAGAGGCGCCGATCGTAATTCGGAGCGATGTCGCCATATTCGGCGGCGACCTCCTCCAGAGTCTCGATGACCCGCCGCGCCGGAGAGGCGAGCACGAGGTCGAAGACGAGGCCCTGCGCCTTCATCTCGAGGCCGACCGTCCGCGCCGCGCGTCGCCCGCGCGGGTTGAGCGGCCGGTCGAAGTCGCGGCTGCCGGGATCGTCCCAGCCGGACTTGGCGTGGCGAAGCAAAGTCAGGATCTTCATTCGGCTTCTTCGGCCTGCCTCTCTTCGGGCGCCTGATGCCCGAAAGCCGTTCCGGTTGAAAGCCGGGAGCGAACCCGCCCCGCCGCTTCGGCGAGGGTGAGGCGACGGATCGGAGTTCCCGGCGGGAATGCGGAGAGCAAGCGCGTCGGAGTCGCCGCCGAGAGCAGGACGAAGACTCCTCGATCCTCCTGCCGCCGGATCAGCCGGCCGAACGCCTGCGCGAGCCGCGCCCGAACCACCCGGTCGTCATAGAGGCTGCCGCCGCCCGCCGCGCGCCGCGCCGCGTGGAGCACGGTCGGCCGAGGCCAGGGCACCCCCTCCATCACCACCAGCCGCAGCGAATGGCCGGGCACGTCGACTCCGTCCCTCAGCGCGTCGGTGCCGAGCAGGGAGGCGTGGGGATCGTCGCGGAAGATGTCGACCAGGGTGCCGGTGTCGATCGGGTCGACATGCTGGGCGTAGAGCGGCAGTCCGGCACGGGCGAGCCGGTCGGCGATTCGGGCGTGGACCGCCTTGAGGCGCTGGATGGCGGTGAAGAGGCCCAGCGTTCCGCCCTCCGCCGCCTCGATCAGCCTCGAATAGGCGCCGGCGAGCTGGGCGATGTCGCCGCGCTTGACGTCGGTGACGATCAGCACCTCGCTGTTCGAGGCATAGTCGAACGGGCTCGCGGCGCTGAAATGGCGAACCGCGCCCGGCACGTGCGCCGCGCCGGTCCGGGCCTCGGCGCCGTCCCATCCTTCGGCGCCGCGCAAGGTCGCCGAGGTGACGACGACGCTGTGCGCCGGCTTCAGCACCGTCTCGGCCAGCGGCCGGGTCGGATCGAGCCAGCGGCGGTGCAGGCCGATGTCGAATTCGCGTCCGTCGACCCGATCGACCGCGAGCCAGTCGACGAAGTCGGGATCGGCCGGGCCGCCGAGCCGGGCCGCCAGCGCCACCCAGGCGGCGATCGTCTGGGTCCGCCACGAAAGGCCGCCAATCGCCCCCTCGATCCGGGCCCGCGCCTGCGAGTCGAGCCAGTCGGGCGAGTCCTCAAGCACTGCCTCCAGCCTCTTGGCGAGCGCCATCAGCGGCCGCATCAATTGCTCGAGCGCTTCCACCGCGGGCGCCGCGGCGGCGACGATGTCTCCGTCGAGCTCGGCCATCTCGGTCTCGATGCCGTAGCCGGCGTCCTGGGCGGTGGCGCGCGCATAGACGGTGCCGCGCACCGCCGCGAACAGCTTCTCGAGCGGTCCGAACGCCATGCCTTCGCCGATCCGCTGCAGCCAGCCGTCGCCGGGAAGGAGCCCCGCCGCCTGGACCGCCATGTCGAGCGCGAGCGCTCCGCCCTCGTCGTAGGAGGCGACGTCCATCAGCCGCGCCGCCAGGCCGCGCCGCCGGCCGCGCGACCGGCCCTCCGGGCCGACGATCCAGCGCCTGAGCTCGATCGCCTCCTGCCCGGTCAGCGCCGCCGCGAAGGTCGAATCGGCGGCTTCGAACAAATGATGGCCTTCGTCGAAGACGATCCGGGTCGGAGGATTGCCGCCGTCGCGGCCGCGGGCCGCGTTGACCATGACGAGGGCATGGTTGGCGATGACGATGTCGGCATCCTGGCTCGCCCGCGCCGACCGCTCGATGAAGCATTTGCGGTAATGCGGGCAGCCGGCATAGACGCATTCGCCGCGCCGGTCGGTCAGCGCGGTTGAGCCGGCGCGGCGGAACAGGGTCGGAAGCCAGCCGGGCAGGTCGCCGCCGACCATGTCGCCGTCCTTGGACCAGGCCGCCCAGCGCGCGACGAGATGGGCGAGGATCGCCGCCCGGCCGGCGAAGCCGCCCTGCAGCGCATCCTCGAGATTGAGCAGGCACAGATAATTTTCCCGCCCCTTGCGGACGACGACCTTGCGCCGTCGCGCCTCCGGGTCGGGGAAGAGCCGAAGCCCCTCGCGGTCGAGCTGGCGCTGAAGCGCCTTGGTGAAGGTCGACACCCATACGGCCCCGTCCGCGCTCTCGGCCCAGAGCGAGGCCGGGGCGAGATAGCCGAGCGTCTTGCCGATCCCGGTTCCGGCCTCGGCGAGCAGCATGTTCGGCTGCCCCTCGACGGCGCGCGGATCGAAAACCCCCGCCGCGGCCACGGCATAATCGCGCTGGCCTTCGCGGATCTCGGCGTCGCTGCCGACCAACCGAGCGAGCCGTTCCAGCGCTTGCTGCTCCGCCACCCGAACGGTCCGCGGCGCCGGACGCGCTCCGGTCTCCTCCCATTCCGGCAGCTTCGAGAACAGCCAGCGCTCGTCGCGCTCCGGCCGCTTCAGCCGCTGCGCGACGGCGGGCGCCCACGACCAGCGCAGGCGCCACAGCGACTGAGCCGAAGCCCAGGCGCCCTCGCGCTCGGGCCAATCCGCCTCCAACCTCGCCAGCAGAGCCTCGGCGGCGCGAAGCATGAAGGGCGCGGCCTCGGCATCGCTCGCCGGCGGCTCCAGGCCGAGCGCCTGCGCCAGCCCCTTGGGAGTGGGGACCGCGAAGCGCGCCGGATGGACGAAGGCGAACAGTTCGAGCAGGTCGAGCCCGGACAGATCGGGATAGCCGAGCCGCTGCCCGATCAGCGGGATGTTGAGCATGACCATCGGCGTGTCGGCGGCCCGAGCGATCGCCTCGCCGCGCCCGAGGCCCCGCACCTCGCCGTCCGGCGCGGCCAGCCAGATGCCGCCATGGGTTGCGTGGAGCGCCGGATAAGGCAAAGAGGCGGCCATCCCGACGAGATGGCGCAGCGGGAACGAAAGGGCAACTGTGAACGTCCCGGAAGAGCTTCGGTCGGCCGCTTTGGTCTCGAAGGCCTGGCCCTACGAGGAGGCGCGCAAGCTGCTGAAGCGTTATCCGGACGGGCCTCCGAGCGGCGAGATCGTGTTCGAGACCGGCTACGGGCCGAGTGGCCTGCCGCACCTCGGCACCTTCCAGGAGGTGGCGCGCACCCTGATGGTGCGCCACGCCTTGTCCGAGATGGCCGGCTGGCCGAGCCGGCTCATCGCCTTCTCGGATGACATGGACGGCATGCGCAAGGTGCCGCCCGGAGTGCCCGCTCAGGACATGATGCACGCCCACCTCGACCAGCCGCTCAGCCTCGTCCCCGACCCCTATGGCTGCGGCCACGAAAGCTATGCGGCGCACAACAACAATCTGCTCCGGCAATTCCTCGACCGCTTCGGCTTCGACTATGACTTCCTCGCTTCCTCCGACTGCTACCGCTCGGGCCGCTTCGACGAGACTCTCAAGCAGGTGCTGAGGCGGCACGGCGCGATCATGGAGGTTATGCTGCCCACTTTGGGCGAGGAGCGGCGGCGCACCTATTCGCCGATCCTCCCGATCAGCCCGGAGAGCGGCAAGGTGCTGCAGGTTCCGGTCGAGGTCATGGCCGCCGAGTCCGGAATGGTGCGCTACACGGATCCGGCGACAGGGCAGGAAGTCGAGCAGTCGATCCTGGCCGGCGGCGCCAAGCTCCAGTGGAAGGTGGACTGGGCGATGCGCTGGGTCGCGCTTGGCGTGGACTACGAGATGTCCGGCAAGGATTTGATCGATTCGGTCACTCAGAGCTCGAAGATCGCCCGAATCCTCGGTGCCCGCCCGCCCGAAGGCTTCAACTACGAGCTCTTCCTCGACGAGAATGGCGAGAAGATTTCGAAGACCCGAGGCAACGGAGTTACCATCGACGAATGGCTGACCTACGCCCCCGAGGAAAGCCTCGCTTTCTATATCTACCGCGAGCCGAGGAAGGCGAAGCAGCTGAGCTTCGGAATCATTCCCAAGGCCGTCGACGAATATCAGCAATTCCTCGCCGCCTACCCGGCCCAGGAATGGGACAAGCGCCTCGGCAATCCGGTCCACCACGTCCACGCCGGCAGGGTGCCGCCGGCGCGGATGCCGCTCAGCTTCGCCCTTCTGCTCAATCTCGTCGGAGTGGCCTCGACCGACGACAAGGACCTGCTCTGGGGCTTCGTGAAGCGCTATGCGCCCGACGCCTCGCCCGAGACTCATCCCGAGCTCGACGCCCTGATCGGCCACGCTCTGGCCTATTTCCGCGACTTCGTCGCCGGCTCGCTGCGCCGCCGCGAGCCGGACGAGCGTGAGGCCGCGGCGTTGCGCGCCCTCGACTCCAAGCTCGCCGCGATGCCGGAGGACGCGTCGGCCGAGGACATCCAGACCGAGGTCTACGAGGTCGGCAAAGCGGCGGGCTTCGACAATCTGCGCGACTGGTTTCGCGCCATTTACGAGACCCTGCTCGGCACCAGCCAGGGCCCACGCATGGGCAGCTTCATTGCCCTCTACGGCCTCGCCAACAGCCGCCGCCTGATCGCGGAGGCGCTTAGCCCCGGCCTGGCGTCGCCTTGAACGCGTTTCAGCGTCCGGCACTCCTCCCGGGTGCGGCGAGGCATGAACCGATTCGACGAACCCGGGCGATTGGGCTTATGCGCCGACCATGACCGCCGCTCACAGGATCGAAGTCGTGCCGTTCGGAGGGCGGTTGCGGGTGCGGATCGCCGGCCGGGCGGTCGCCGACTCGTCCCATGCCCTGCTGCTCGAGGAAGGAGCGCTGCCGCCGGTCTTCTACGTCCCTCGCGGGGACGTGCATATGGAGCGCCTCGCCCCCAGCGCGACGACCAGCCATTGCCCGTTCAAGGGCGACGCCTCCTATTTCCGGGCATCGGACGGTCTCGCGGATGTGGCCTGGAGCTACGAGACCCCGCTCGCCGGCGCCTCCGCGATCGCCGGCCATCTCGCTTTCTATCCGGACAAGGCCGAGATCGAGACCGTCCCGTTCGGCTAGCCCCGCGCGGCCGGATCGTACTGGAACCGTCATCCCGGACTTGATCCGGGGCCCCCTTGGCCTTTGCCCTCATTAGCTTGAACAAGATGGATCGGGTCCGGGGCGACGAACCATTCATCGCCGCCCCCGGCGCCTCACGCCTTCTTCGCCGCGATCCAGTCGTCGATCTTCTTCTCGAGCACGGCGAGCGGAAGCGCGCCCGTCATCAGCACCTGGGCGTGGAACTCGCGAATATCGAAGCGGCTGCCGAGCGCCTTCTCGGCCCGCGCCCTCAGCTCGCTGATCTTCATCTGGCCGATCTTGTAGGCGAGCGCCTGGCCGGGCATGGCGATGTAGCGCTCGGTCTCGGCGATGGCGTTGCTTCGCCCGCGCGAGCTGTTGTCGAGCATGTACTGGATGGTTCGATCGCGGGTCCAGCCTTTGGAATGGATGCCGGTGTCGACGACGAGCCGGATGGCCCGGAACAGCTGCGAATCGAGATAGCCGAAATATTGATAGGGGTCGGTATAGACTCCCAGCTCCTTGCCCAGGGTCTCGGCATAAAGGCCCCAGCCCTCGACATAAGCGGTGTTGCCGCCGAAGCGCATGAAGCTCGGCAGCTTCTCATTCTCCTGCGCCAGGCTGATCTGGAAATGGTGCCCGGGCGCGCCCTCGTGGAGGTAGAGCGTCTCCATCCCGGGCGTGGTGCGCGACGGCAGGTCGTAGGCGTTGAAGTAGAAGACTCCCGGCCGGGAGCCGTCGGCGGTGCCGCCCTGGTAGGAGCCGCGGGCGGCGCCCTTCTCGGTCAGGGCCGGCACGGGCCTGATCTCGAGCGGGGTCCTGGGGACGGTCGAGAACAGGGTCGGGAGGGACGAGCCGAGCCGCCGGCCGATCGCGACATAGCCCTGCTGCAGAGCCTCGCGCGACGCCGGCTTGAACTTCGGGTCGGTTCGGATGTGCTCGAAGAATTGCTGGAGCGTGCCGGTGAAGCCGACCTGCGCCTTCACCTTCTCCATCTCGGCATGGATTCGCGCCACTTCGGCGAGGCCGATGGAGTGGATCTCGTCCGGACTCATGTCGGTGGTGGTGCTCAGCGCCACCAGGTGGCGGTAGAGCGCGGGGCCGCCCTTCATGTCCTGCAGCCCGACGGACTGGCGAGTCCGCGGCAGATAGCGGTCGCGGATGAAATCGCGCAGCCGGGTCAGCGCCGGCCTTATCTCGGTCGCGATCGACTGTGCGTAGGCGGCTTTCAGCCGGGCCCGGTCGGCGGGCGGTATTTCGGCGGGGAAGTTCGCGACCGGGCGGTAGAAGCTGCCGCCCTCCACGCCGTCCGCCAGCATCGCGTCGAGCTGCTCGAGCACGTTGGTCATGACCAGCTTCGGCTGAACCACGCCCGCAGCCAGTCCCTGCTCCATTCGGGCGATGGCGCTGTCGGCCAGCCGCACGAAATCGTGGGCCCGGCTGAGCCCGTTCTCATAGTCCCTGACGGACTTGTACGGGGCGATGCCCTCGCCCGAGCTGAGGTCCGCGAAGAAGGTATGGAAGCCGTTGAAATGATCGATCGGCCGGACCGCCGAGGCAGCGAAGACCTCGCCCTCGAGCCCCTCGAGATCCATGCCGCGCTGCCATTTGAAGACGTCGTAGGCGACTCGCTCGTCGCCGGTAAGCGCGCCGCGGTCGATCGCCGCGAGCGCCGCGAGGTCGGCTCGGGCCGCCTCGCGCTCGGCGTCGTAATAAGGGTCGCTGAAGAAGTCGCCGAGGCGGTCGGCGTAACGCAGGTCGCCGCGCGCCGTCGCCTGCAGCGGGTTGCGGCGAAGGCTCGCCTCGTCGCTGTCGCGGAACAAGGCTGCCAGCCTTTCCGACGCGGTCGAGCGTTGCGCCGGTGCGGCTGCGGACGTTTGCGGGGCGGGCGACGCTGCGCAGCCGGCGAGCAGCCCGGCTGTGAGGCAGGCGATCGAAATGGCTCTGCGCATCAGCGCCCCTTCTTCCCGGCTATCCAGTCGTCGATCTTCTTTTCGAGCACGCCCATCGGCAGCGATCCGGTCATCAGCACCTGAGCGTGGAATTCGCGCGGGTCGAACTTTGCCCCCAGATCCGCCTGCGCCTTCGCCTTTAGGCGCTGGATGGTGAGCGCCCCGATTTTGTACGCGAGCGCCTGGCTCGGGATGGCGATGTAGCGCTCGACCTCGGCGGTCACCTCGGTCCGGCTCATGCCCGAGTTGGCGAGCATGTAGGCGATGGCCTGGTCGCGGCTCCAGCCCTTGGCGTGGATGCCGCTGTCGACGACGAGCCGCATCGCGCGCAGCATCTCGTCGTTGAGGCCGCCGAAGCGCTGATAGGGATCGGTCTCCATGCCGAGCTCGTCCCACAGGGTCTCGGCGTAGAGCGCCCAGCCTTCGACGAAGGCGGTATTGCCGCCGAAGCGCATGAAGGCGGGCAGCGCCTCATTCTCCTGGGCGAGGCTGATCTGGAAATGGTGCCCGGGAATGCCTTCGTGAAGGTAGAGCGTCTCCATGCCCCAGATGCGCCGCGAGGGCAGGTCGTAGCTGTTGTAGTAGAAGATGCCGGGCCGCGAGCCGTCCGGCGTGCCCTGCTGGTAGGAGCCGCCCGCCTCCGTCTTCTCGCGAAACGGCTCGACGGCGCGGATCTCGAGCGGGCTCTTGGGGATGGTCGAGAATTGCTCGCGCACGCGGGCGTCGACTCGCCGGCCGATCGCGAAATAGCCGTCGCGAAGCGCCGCCGCGCTGGCCGGAGCGAATTTGGCGTCGGTGCGCAGATATTCGAAGAACTCGGCGAGCGTCCCCTTGAAGCCGGTGGCCGCCTTGACCGCCTCCATCCCGCTCTTGATCCGGGCGACCTCCCGGAGGCCGAGATTGTGGACCTCGTCGGCGCTGAGCGGAAGCGTCGTCGTGCTCTCGATCAGGCGCTGGTAGACTTCGGCGCCGCCCTTCATGTGGACGAGGCCGACGCCTTCGCGCGCCCTGGGCAGATATTCGGCGCGAAGGAAGTCGCGCAGGCGGCGGTAGGCGGGGTAGATCTCCGTCTCGATCGAGGCTCGGTAGGCGGCGGTGAGGCGGGCTTTGTCGGCTTCGGAAAAGTCGGCCGGGAAGTGCAGAACCGGTGCGTAGAATGGCGATTTTTCGACACTGTCCTGCAGTTGCAGGTCGAGCTGGTCGATGACGTTGCGGATCGTCAGCTTGGTGTCGAAGACGCCCGCCGCCATGCCCTCGCGGAAGCGGGCGATCGCCCGGTCGTGATAGGTGACGTAATCCTTGTGGCGCTTGAGGTTGTTCTCATAGTCGAGGACGGTCTTGAACGGCGCCGCGCCCTCGCCCGAGGCGAAGGTGGGATAGAAGGTGTGGAAGCCGGAAAAATGGTTGATCGGCCGGACGACGCCGAGCGCGAGCATTCGGGGCTCGAGATTCTTGAGCGAATCCTCGGTCTGCCACTCGAAGACGTCATAGGCGATCCGGTCGGTGGCGTTCAGCTTCGAGCGGTCGATGGCGTGGAGGGCGGCGAGGTCGGCCTGCGAGGCGGCGCGCTCGGCGTCGAAATAGGCGTCGGTGATATTGTCGCCGAGCCGGTCGGCATAGCGCAGGTCGCCGCGGAAGATGCCGTTGAGCGGATTGCGGCGAAGGCTCGCCTCGTCGCTCTCGTGGAAGAGGCGGGCCAGCTTCTCGCCCTCGCTAGCCTGCGCGGCGGCCGCCGACGGCGGAGCCGAAGCAGTCGCGGGCTCGGCCGTCGTACCGGCGCAGGCGGAGAGGGCGGCAAGCGAAACGGCGGCGAGCAGGAGCGTCGATCTGGGCATGATTACCTTTCGGGAAGCTGTATTAGGGCGCTAGGACGCTAGCCGCCGGGGCGCGAGCGCTCAATACGGCCCCGCCGGCTTCACCCCGTGCTCGCCATACCATCCCCACGGCCGCTCGCGATACCATTTGGTGATGACATATTTGATCCCGCCCTCGACCGGGCAGCCGGTGTGGAGCGAGAACATGTTGGGCTCGCCATATTGGTCGAGATTGTTCCACAAAAGCAGATTGCCGGTGCGCGGAGTCACCCGGACATTGGCCTTGGGGAAGTGGGTCTGGCCGCCCGCCTCGGGCTCGTTGAGAAAGATCATCGCCGTCCACGTGCGCTGCCCGCCCTGGCGCTCCTGGTCGGGCCAATAGGCCTCGCTCTTGTAGAAAAAGTCATGGTGCGGCTTGAACTGCTGGCCGACGGCGTAGCGCTGGCCCTGGATGGTCTCGCCATGGGTCGGCTCGATGCCGGTGAGGCGGTTGATCTTGCGCTCGACCATCTGGTTGGCGGCGTCCTCGAGTCGCAGGTTGCAGCTTTCGCTGGTTCGGAAGTCGGGGTCGGGGCTGGCGGCGAGGAGGCCGGAGGGAACCCGGTCCTTGTCGATCAGCTCGATGAGGCTTCCGCATTCCTCCGGGCTGAGGAACTCGCGGACGACGAAGATGTCGAGGCCCTGCGCGGGGATCTTGAAGGCGTTGGGAGTCTTCAGGACCCGCTCGCGAACGAAGGTGCCGATCTGAATCCGGTAAAGGGCGCCGGGGTCGCCGATCGCGCGCGTGCTCATTGGATCGTCTTCCCGCGTACCATCACATAATCGACATGCTCGAGGGCGCGGACATCGCGCAGCGGGTCGCCGCCGACCGCAATGAGATCGGCGGAATAGCCCGGAGCAATTCGTCCGATCTGATTCTCGAGGCCGAGCAGCTTCGCCGCGCCGGTCGTCGCGGAAGCCAGGGCTTCGGCCGGACTCATCCCGACCAGGTCGACGAGAAGCGCGAATTCCTGGCCGTTGCGGCCATGCTCGAAGACCCCCGCGTCGGTGCCGAACACCACCGGCACGCCGGCCTGCCGAGCCAGCCGCGCCGCCTTGCCGACCTCCCCGAGGGTCATCCGGACCTTCTCCTCGACGATGGGCGTGTAGATACCCTTGCCGAGCCGCTCGCGGATGCCGGTGAAGGCCATCAGCGTCGGAACGAAGACGGTGCCTCGCTCCTTCATCAACCGGATGGTGGCCGCGCTGGCGAAGGTGCCGTGCTCGATCGAATCGACCCCGGCTCGGACGGCGGCGGCGATGCCGGCGTCGGCATGAGCGTGGGCGGCGGCCTTGAGGCCGAGCGAATGGGCGGTGTCGCAGATCGCCTTCATCTCGGCGTCGGTGAAGGCCTGGCCCAGGCTCTTGTCGCCCTGGCTGAGCACGCCGCCGGTGGCGTGGAACTTGATGACGTCGGCGCCGAGCTTCGCCGCCTCCCGCACCTTGGCCGCGCATTCGTCCGGGCCGGTGCAGGTATTGTGGCCGTCGAGCGCGGCGGCGACCTCGGGGCGGAAGCCGGCGACGTCGCCATGGCCGCCGATGGTCGAGAGCGCCTGTCCGGCGGCGAGCATTCGCGGTCCCGGAACCAGCCCTTCGTCGATGGCGCGGCGCAGGGCGAAGCCGTTGAGCCGACCGGAGCCGAGGTCGCGCACGGTGGTGAAGCCGGCGCGGGCGGTGACGAGGGCATTGTGCGCCCCGACGAGGGTATTCCATTCCTCGGAGTTGGTCGCCTCGCTCCAGAAGGGCTCGCCGGGCATGCCGGTGAGATGGACGTGGCTGTCGATCAGGCCGGGGAGCACGGTCTTGCCCGACAGGTCGACGAGTCGCGCGCCGGCCGGCGCGGGCGTCAGGCCCGCCGCGACCGAAATGATCCGGCCGTCGGTGATGGTGATCGTCGAAGGCCCGGCGGCCGGCTTCGACGCGTCGGTGATGAGATGCCCGGCGTGGACGATGATCGTCTCCGCGGCGGCGGGAGCGGCGGCGAGGAAGAGGAGGCTCAGCAGGGCAAGCAGGCGGATGCGCATCGTTCGACCCCTCAAGGCGGCAAGGGCGCTTAGTGCTGCGCCGCCAGGGCGTTGACAAGCAAAAAGCCCGGAGCGCTTTCGCACTCCGGGCCTTTGCGTCACCCCGGCGGAAGCTGGGGCCTCGTGGGGTGAAGAGCGCCGTGCCCTTCACCCCTGGATCCCGGCTTTCGCCGGGATGACGGTTTACCAGAAGAAGTCGTAGATCACGTCGAGCACCTCGCCGGTGTAGACGTCGACCAGCACCACATCGTCATAGTAACGGACCCACTGGGTGCCGTAGGGCGCCGCCGGCAGGCGATACTGGAACGGATCGCTCAGCCAGTACCGATTCGAATAGAAGAGCGAATCGAGGATGAAGCCGATATTCAGCCGGTTGTAGCTGTAGTTCCGGTAGGGCGAATAATAGGAGCCCAGGCGGAACCGATCGCGGTTCGAATAACGGTAGCGCTGCCAGTCGTAGCGGCTGTCGTTGCGCCAGCCCCGGTTCCAGCTGCTGCGATCGTCGCGGCGGTCGCTGTAGCGGTTGCCGCTCCACTGGCCGTTGTTGCGGCCGTCGCGATTCCAGTCGCGGCCGTCGCGGCGATCGTCGCGGACTCGCTGCTCGTAGCGCTGCTGGTTGCGGTCCGCCTGGCGGGCGTAATTGCCGCCGATCGTCTGGTCGGCGCTACGCTGCGACGCGGCGCGGCTCTCCTCGAACTGGCGCCGATAGGCCTCGCGCTGGCCGTTATCCTGGCGGCCGCTCCAGCTCTGAGTGCGCTGACCGCCGCTCCAGTTCTGGGTGCGCTGGCCCTCACCGCCGCCGCCGCCGCGCCGGGCGAAGCTCTGCTGCTGCTGCTGCTGCTGCTGGACCGGCGCCTCGACCCGCTCCTGGCGGACCTGCTGGCGCTCGACGCGCTGAGTCTGCGCCTCCTGGCGGCGCTCGCTGCGCGCCTGGTTGCGCTCGCCCATCTCGCGATAATGCTCCTCAGAGCGCTCCGCCCGGGCGGCGGTCCGCTCGGCGCGGGTGTCGCTCTCCTGAGCCTGGGCCGCGACCGGCATCGCCGCCGTCGCCGCCATCAAAATTCCGAATAACACCTTACGCATGTGACACTCCTTATGCCCGGCCGCCTCTTTCCCGGCCCGCTCCGATGACGACCGCTTGTGCCTCAGGCAGGATGAGCCGTTGCTGAACCGGGACCGCGCCTGCCGTTCAGGATCGCGGCCGGGGGGCCTCGCCGCGAAGCGCCGGCACCTGCCGCGCCGCATCGGCCGGATCGATGCCGGGCGGCGGCGCGGCGGAAATGGACTCTTCGCCGCTGCGCGCCTTGCCCGCGCGGCGAATCGCCTCGCGGAGGCGCGGATAGACGCCGCAACGGCAGAGGTTGGTGATCGCCGAGTCGATCTCGGCATCGGTGGGCGCGGGGTTGGAGTCGATCAGGGCGGCGGCGGCCATGATCATGCCGGGGATGCAGAAGCCGCATTGCGGCACGCTCTCGGCGACGAAGGCCTGCTGCACGGGGTGGGAGCGGTCGTTCGACAGCGCCTCGATGGTGGTGACGAAGCTGCCTTCGAGGTCGGCGATTCGCACCCGGCAACTCTTCACGGCCCGGCCGTCGATATGGACCGTGCAGGCGCCGCAATGGCCGGTGCCGCAGCCATATTTGGTGCCGGTGAGGTTGGACGCGTCCCTCAGCGCCCAGAGCAGCGGCGTCTCGGGGTCCATGCGGTAGTGGACGGGCTGCCCGTTCACGGTAAAGCGGCTCATAGGCGGCCGTTTCTAGGGGAGCCGGACGGAATATGGGAAGCGAAAGGATCAGTATCGGCCGAGACGCCGGGGTCGCCCATGTCGAGCTCGCCCGCGAGGCCAAGTTCAACGCCATGGACAAGGAGATGTTCGCGGCAATCGGCGAGGCGTTCAGGATGCTCGGAGCCGACCCGTCGGTGCGGGCGATCCTGCTCTCGGGCCGGGGCAAGCACTTCACCGCCGGCCTGGACCTTCAATATGCCGCCAGCCAGTTCCCCGCGACCCAGGATCCGGGCCGCGCCGCCGAGGCTCGTCTGCGCCATGTCAGATGGCTTCAGGACGCCTTCACCGCCGCCGAGGAGGCGAGGCCTCCGGTCATCGCCGCGATCCACGGCGGCTGCATCGGCGCCGGGGTCGACCTCGCCACCGCCTGCGATATTCGCCTCGCCTCGGCCGACGCCTTCTTCCAGGTCGCCGAGGTCGATGTCGCCATCACCGCCGATCTCGGCACGCTCCAGCGCCTCACCCACCTCATCCCGGAGGGCATCGTCCGCGAGCTCGCTTATACCGGCCGGAGGATGCCCGCGGAGGAGGCGGCGCGGCTGGGCCTCGTGAACCGGGTCGAAGCCGACCGCGAAGCGGTTATCGCCGCCGGGCTCGATCTCGCCCGGACCATCGCCGCCAAGTCGCCGCTCGCCGTCGCCGGCGCCAAGATGAGCCTCAACTACAGCCGGGGCCGGACCGTCGAGGAGGGGCTGCGTCACGTCGCTTTGTGGAATGCCGGCGCCCTGGTCAGCGCCGACCTCACCGCCGCGGTGCAGGGCCGGCTGAGCAAGCAGGTGCCGGAGTTTAGAGATCTCGATGATTAGCGTCATCCCGGCCCAAGCCGGGACCTCGGCTCGAGAAGGCACGACGGGTCTCCAGGAGGTCCCGGCTTCCGCCGGGATGACGGAGGCTTGATGCGCTTCCTCGGAGTCACCGAGACGTGCGACCTCGGCAGCCTCTATTCGCGCCTCCTCGCCGAGGGCCACGAGGTCAAGGTCTTCGTCGAGGACGAGGCGGCGCGGGGAACGATGGCCGGGCTCGTGCCCCGCACCGGCGACTGGCGGGCCGAGCTCGACTGGCTTGGACCGGACGGAATCATCCTCTTCGAAGCGGTCTCGGAAGGCTATGGGGTCGTCCAGGACCAATTGCGCCGCGACGGCCACAATGTGATCGGCGGCAGCGCGTTCGGCGACCGGCTGGAGAACGACCGTGCCTTTGCCCAACGGCTTCTCGCCCGGCTCGGCCTCCGCACCGCCGCCGTGCACGAATTCGGCGACTCGGAGTCGGGCGAAGCGTTCCTGGCCGCGAACCCCGGCCGCTACGTGCTGAAGTTCAGCGGCCCCGATTTCGCCTCGCACGACAATTATGTCGGCGAGCGCGCCGACGGAGCGGACGTCCGGGCGATGCTGGCGGGGCGGTTTCGAGCCCGCGACGGGCAACCGGCCGACTACATCCTCATGGAGCATATCGATGGCGTGGAGATGGGCGTCGGCGCCTATTTCGACGGCGAGAAGTTCCTGACCCCGGCCTGCCTCGACTGGGAGCATAAGCGCTTCTTCGCCGGCGACCTGGGAGAGCTGACCGGCGAGATGGGCACGGTCGCGACCTATGAAGGCAGCGGCAAGTTCTTCGATTCGACGC
This sequence comes from Sphingomonadales bacterium, assembly GCA_034668585.1. GTDB lineage: Bacteria > Pseudomonadota > Alphaproteobacteria > Sphingomonadales > Sphingomonadaceae > Allosphingosinicella. The sequence continues at coordinate 91,403 of JAXDPB010000017.1, forward strand.
TGGCCCGGGTGGCGCCGATGCTGCGCGAGCACGGCCATGTCGGCTATGTGAACCTCAACACGATCGTCAACGACCGGGGGATCTGGCCGCTCGAATTCACCTGCCGCTTCGGCTATCCCGGCTACGCCATCCTCGAGCCGCTCCAGGAGACGCCCTGGGCGGAGCTGTTCGGGCTGATGGCGCGGGGGTCGGGCGACGCGTTCGCGGCCCGGCGGGGCTTTTCCGTCGGAATCGTCATGACCACTCCGCCCTTCCCCTACACGCGCAAGCAGGTCGACGAGCCGGTGGGGCTGCCGGTCCTGTTCGACGGCCCTCTCGACGACGAGGACCGGCGCAACATCCATTATGGCGAGGTCGGCCTCGACGGCGGCCAATTGGTGACGAGCGGCCTTTATGGCTGGACGATGGTGGTGACGGGCGTGGGCGGCTCGATCGCCGCGGCCAGGAACGAGGCCTATGCGCGCGCCCGGCGGGTTTTCATTCCGGGCGTGCGCTACCGCCTCGACATTGGCGACCGGTTGATCGCGGGCGACTACGACGCCGTCGCGGCGCTGGGCCTCTTCTCCGAGCCGCGCGAGGGCAAGGCGTCGGCGGAAAGGTAGCTCGCGCCGTTCATTCTGACGCTGTCGCAGATGAGCGCGTAGTTGGTGGTCAGCTCGACCCCGGCCGCCAGATCCTCCGCCGCCACGTCGTCGCCGAAGCCGGCGGCGAGCGAAAGGGTGTTGGGCATATCCGAATGGTTGAAGTGGCGGCCGTTGTCGCCGCACAATATCCACAGCTGAGTCGCCTCGTGCCAGGTGGAGTAAGTGCGCAGGAAGCGCTGCATCCGCTCCGGCAGGCTGGCCAGATCCTCTTCGCTGTAGACCCGGTCGATTCGCGAATCGAAGCGCCAGATGAGGTCGCCCTTGCGGACGGGTTCGACCAGGAACACCCCGGTGCCGTGGATCTCGCTCTGGCGAAGCTCGGTCTCTACCATCAGCATTCGGGCAACATCCTTCTCAGCAGGTCCCCGCGCCAACGCGCCCATGGCATCCGCGTTCCCGCCTAAGCCTTTGCCTAACATGGATTAACCTGGAACATTGATCTCCCGGAACGGTTGAGCGGGGCGACCCCCTTTTCGGCAAAGGCACAAGCTTGGCCACCTCCCTTCTCGCCGACCCAATCGATGGCGCGGCCTCGCCCTTCCTGACCGACTCCTTCCAGCGCAACCTGTCGCGCTGGAACCGGACCCGCCTGGCGCCGGGCTTCCCGGACGCCGACTGGCCAAGGGAGGCGGAGCGGGACGAACGGATGCGGCGCCAGGAGGGCGAATTCCTCGCCGCCCTTCGCGCCGAGGCGGTTGCCGAAGCCGCCGGGGCTCCCACGGACCCGGACGGCTTCCTCGCCTGGTTCGAGGATCTTCGCGAGCGCGGTCCCGGCCAGGGCGACCCGCTCTTCCCGTGGCTCGCCGAAGCGGCGGACCGGGAGCAGATGCGCTGGTTCCTCGGCCAGGAAGCCGCGGGCGAGGCCGGCTTCGAGGATCTGCTGGCGATGACCCAGGTCAGGATGCCGCGCCGGGCCAAGCTCGAATTCGCCCGCAACTATTGGGACGAGATGGGCCGGGGCAATGCCAAGGGCATGCACGGGCCGATGCTCGATGCCCTGGTCGAGGCGCTGACCCTGGAAGCGTCGATCGACTCGACGGTCGCGGAAAGCCTGGCGCTCGCCAACGCGATGACGGCGATGGCCACGACCCGCCGCTACGCCTGGCATTCCATCGGTGCCCTCGGAGTCATCGAGCTGACCGCGCCGGGCCGATCGGCCGCGACCGCCGCCGGCCTTCGCCGGCTCGGCTTCGCGGCCGCCGAGCGTCGCTATTTCGACCTCCATGCCGTGCTGGACGTCAAGCATAGCGAGGCCTGGAACCGGGAGGCGCTGAGGCCGCTGGTCGAGGAGGATCCGCGCCGGGCCACTGCACTCGCCGAGGGGGCGCTGATCCGGCTCCGTTGCGGCGCCCGCTGCTTCGAGCGGTACCGCGCCGAGCTCTGGTGAGCGACGACCCGAACGACGAGGCCCTGCTCTCGCTGCTCGAAGGCCTGGCGGCGGCGGGCTATCGTTTCGTTGCGGTGACTCCGGAAACGCACCGGCGGGTGCTGGAGCGAGAGCCCGGCCGGCTCGCGCGCGACCTTCGCGACGTTTTCGGCTGGAACCTGCCGTACGAGCAGGGCCTGCTTCCGCCTGCGATCGCCAAGGCGCTCGAGCTTAGCGGAATGGAGTCGCTCGAAGGGCGGCTGTGCAGGAGCGGAGTGCGAGTCGCCTCGCTGGACGAATGCCTGTTCCTCCATTCGCCTTACCCGACCGATTCCGCGGACTCGGTCTTCTTCGGTCCCGACAGTTACCGCTTCGTCCGGTTCCTGCGCGCCGAGCTCCCTCGCCTGGGACCGGTGCGCCGCCTCGTCGACATCGGCGGGGGCAGCGGCGTCGGTGCGATCCTGGCGGCCGAGCGCCTCCCGCACGCCCGCCTCACCGTCACCGACATCAATCCGGTCGCCTTGCGCTATGCCCGAATCGATGCGCGGCACGCCGGGGCTGCGCTGGAGACGGTAGCGGCGCCCGGCCTGGAGGATGTCGAAGGCGCCATCGACCTCGTCATCGCCAACCCGCCCTTTGTCGCGGACCCCGCCGGGCGGCTGTACCGGGACGGCGGCGGCATGCTCGGCGCCCGCCTGTCCCTCGACTGGGCGCTGGCCGCGGCCCGGCGGATCGAGCCGGGCGGCACCATTCTGCTCTACACCGGAAGCGCCATCGTGGCGGACCGGGACGACCTGAGGGACGCGCTGGCGGAGCAGCTGCCGAGCCTCGGCTGCACCCTGCGCTACGCGGAAATAGACCCGGACATATTCGGCGAGCTTCTGGAGCAGCCAGGCTACGAGGAGGTCGAGCGAGTCGCAGCGGTCGGCGCCGTCATTCGCAAGGCCTGAGCCGCTCCAAAAGACACGAAAGACACGCATGTCGGGGGGATGAATCCTTTGTTTTCAGTAGCGCCTCAACTTTTCTCCGCCGCCTCGCACAGGCGGTAGAGCGCTTCTTCCACGGCCGGCGTCAGCGGCCGCGCGACGGCGCGGCGGTCGAGGGCGTTGAGCACCGCCATCGAGAGCCGGTTGTCGTAGCGGTGCACCTCGCCGACGACTCGCCCACTGCGGACGATCGGAACCCGCTCGCCGCAAAGGGAGCGCTCGAGGCCGACGTCGACCGTGCGGTCCTGGCCCCAGCCCTGTGCCTTGTCCCAGGCGGTGGCGAAGCTCTTTGCGCCGGGCCGCTCGCGGAGGCGATAGGCGCTCTTGCGGGTCATTCCGACGCCGCGAGCGGCGACGCTGACGCAGCCGCCCAACGCGAGCCGCAGGATGAACCACTTCTGCCGCTCCACCGTCCACCCGTCGTGCCGGGCGCGGACCGGCACCGGCGTGAAGGCGAGCTCCTCCAGCGGCATGTCCTGCAGCAGAGCGAGCAGGCGCGGCGGGAAGGCGTATGAGTCGGCCATCCGGATTATGTGCCCGATTTGGGCGTTTGTAGGAAAGTTCTTTTTTTGTTCCTATTTGCGAACATTTGATGGAAGCTGGGCCGAGGCTAAGGAAGCCGGACGACGTAAGGCTCGGCGCGCAAGGATGGAGAGCGCTCCGATCACGCTTCCGAATCGGAATCCCGCTACCAGCGGTAAAGCCGTCCCGCGTGGCATTCAGCTACACTCTCTTTTTAGCACTGCTGCTGCTGGCCCCCGGTCTTGCCTTTTGGGCCGGCTTAAGACTGGGAGAAAGCCGCGCTGGATCTCCCCAGTCACCGCAGCGATTACCATCCAACGACATATGGGCGGCGTTTCGTCTTCCATCCCTTGAATCCCGGCGCCTCCCCTGCTAACGGCCCCCACGCAACGGCGCGGGTACAAGCTCGCGACGAAGAGATTTTTGTGCTATCGGCATTTTCTGACGGGCGTCCGCTCAAGCGGTTGCCGGGAAATGCTTTTCGACGGAGAGTGACGGGCCTTTATGCAAATCATCGTTCGCGACAACAATGTCGACCAGGCGCTGCGGGCGCTCAAGAAGAAGCTGCAGCGCGAGGGCGTCTATCGCGAGATGAAGCTGCGCCGTCACTACGAGAAGCCGTCGGAGAAGCGCGCCCGCGAGCGCGCCGCCGCGATTCGCCGCGCCCGCAAGCTCGAGCGCAAGCGTGCCGAGCGCGACGGCGGCGGCACCGCCCGCTAAGTCCGAGCGCCGCGCACCGATCCCGGCATGCCGGACTTGATCCGGCATCCACCTTTTGCTCTTGCCGTCATTGCCTTCAAGAAGGTGGACCCCGGATCAAGTCCGGGGTGACGATGGAAATGATCAATCAGCGCTCGAGGCGAGGCGCTCCGCCGGGAAACCGGCGCTTGCTTCACGCGAGGGCGGCGATGTATCGCCGCCCTTCGCTTATCCGGGGATCGTCCATGTCCGTCACCGCCGTTCCGCTGCATCCCATCAGGAAGGGCTCGGTCGCCAAGCTCTGGATCGGGCTTTTCGTCCTGGCGGCGCTTGCCGCGGCCTTCGCCTGGTGGGGCACCAGCGCCTTCCAGAGGGTGAAGACTCCCACCGGGGTCGGAATCCAGACCCTGCGCGCCGGCTCGGGGGCGACGATCACTCCGGCGGACGTCGTCGCGCTCCACTACAAGCTCCACGCCAAGACGCTCCAGTCGCCGGTCATCCAGGACAGCCGCGAAACCGGGCAGCCGTTCGTGACGACCACCGCCGGCGTCTATCCCGGCTTCGCCGAGGGGCTCCAGCATATGCGCCCCGGCGGCTCCTACATCCTCACCCTCCCGCCCGGCACTCACGAGCAGGGCCCGATCCCGCCGCAGGCGCCGTTCACCGCGCAGGACAGCCTGGTGTTCGAGATCGACGTCCTCCAGGTCGAGGCCGGCGCCGGGCCGCGCTTCATGGAGATGCAGCGCATGCAGCAATTGCAGCAGCTCCAGCAGATGCAGCAGATGCAAGGCGGAGCGGCCGGGACGCCGCCGCCGGCAGGCGAGGCGCGCTGATCCTCCCCGTCATCCCGGCGAAAGCCGGGACCTCGCGGAGACCGGCCGGGCCTTCTCGACCCGAGGCCCCGGCTTTCGCCGGGGTGACGGGGGTCAGCCGACCCCTTCCTCCTGATCGTCGCGCGATTTCTGCTCCAGGGCGACCTTGAGCATCGCCACCATCGGGTCGGCGAGCATCAGCCCGATCAGTCCGAACAGGGCGCCGAACAGCAGCTGGGCGCTCAGCACCAGCGCCGGGGCGAGGTCGACGGTGCGGCGGGCTACGTAGGGGACGATCAGATAGCCGTCGACATTCTGGATGACGAAATAGACGGCGATCGCCCAAAGCCCGGCATTGACGCTGACGCTGAAGCCGGCGAGCACCATCAGCACCCCCGAGACGATCGCTCCGATATTGGGGACGAAGGCGAGCAGGCCGGTGATGATTCCGAGCAGGGCCGCCATCGGCACTCCGCCCAGCGCCAGCAGGATCCAGGTGCCGACGCCCTCGAAGGCCATTCCGACCAGACGGCCCGCCATCAGCCGCCTCAATGTGAAGCCCATCCGCTCGGCCGTGGCGTAGAAGCGGTCGCGGTTCCGCAAGGGAAGCATCCAGGCAACTCCGCGCTGGTAGAGACGCGGCTCGACGGCGATGAAGATGCCGATGACGAGGATCATCACCATCGAGGTGATCACCCCCACCGCGCTCGACACGGCCGAGCCGAGCCGGCCGAGCGTCCCCATCAGCTGGCCGCTCAGCTGGTCGACCCCGACCCCGCCCTGGACGATGCCGAGCTCGTTGCCCCAGGCGAGCAGCCGATTGGCCTGCAGGGTGACGGCGGCGCGCAGGCTCTCCGCCTGGCCGGCGAGAGTCGCGCCCGCATAATAGAAGGTCCAGCCGATGAAGGAGACCGCGAGCAGGGTGACGATGGCGAGCCGGAAGCCGCGGCGGATCGGAAGCACCCGGCCGAGCAGCCGAGTGCCGCCGTCGAGCATCGAGGCCAGGACGATTCCGGCGAAGATGAGAAGCAGGGGCTGGGCGAGGAAGATGACCGCCGCGATCGCGAGGGCAAGGCCGAACCAGACGCTGGCGCGTTTCAGCTCCTCCCTGATGAAGGGATCGCGCATTTCGGCCGGGCCGGGCTGCTCGACATGGCCCGACCGTTCGTCGCTCACGGGCCGTTGCCTTCGTGCGGCCGAAGCGAGGTGCCGGCGCGGCCGCCGCGCATCGCCGTGATCCAGCTGATCGGGTTCCAATATTGCGACGAGCCGTCGAGCGAGAAGGTGATGAACTCGGCGCGGCCGCCGATATTCTCCCACGGCACCGCGCCGCCGAGGCCCTCGTTCAGAGTGGCTACCCGGCTGTCCGCCGACTTGTCGCGATTGTCGCCCTGCACCCAGACATGGTCCGCGGGGACCGTCACTCTCGCGAAATCGTCGACCTCGGAGGGGCCGAGGTCGATCGTGTCGTAGGAGCGGCCGCCCGGCAGGGTCTCGCGGAAGACGGGCAGCTCGCAATAGAGGCGGCCGTCGCCGTCGGCCACCTGGTGCGAGGCGCCTCCCATGTTGCACGGCGTATTGAGGTCGACGGGGACGCGGACCGACGGCCGGCGCTCGCGCTTCACCTCGCGGCCGTTGAGGTAGAGGGTGCCGCCGACCATCTCGAGCGTGTCCCCGGGGAGGCCGATGACCCGCTTGATGTAATCCGAGGTCTTGCCGGGGGGAGTCAGGATGACGACGTCGCCCCGCTTCGGCATTCGGCCGAACAGGCGCCCATGCATCCGAGGCAATATGTGGAAGCTGGGCGAGACCCACGACCAGCCGTAAGGATATTTGCTGACCACCAGCCGGTCGCCCTTTAGCAGCCCCGGCATCATCGATTCGGACGGGATGTAGAAGGGCTTGGCGACGAAGCTGTGGAAGGCGAGGACGGCGAGGATCAGCCAGATAATCGCCTTCAGCTCGGCCCACCAGTCGGTGCCCTGCTTCTTCGCCGCGGGCGCCGCGTCGGGCGTGTCGGTCATGGCCGGGTCGCTGCTGCTCACCCTGGGCTCCTTGGAAATGGGCTGGCGGTAATGATGACGAACGCTTGTGCGAAAGGATAGTCGTCCGTCATCGTCAAATGGATTTGCGCGAGGTGGCCCTCCGGAGTCAAAGCGTCAAGCCTGGCGAGAGCTCCGCCGGTCAGAGCCAGGGTCGGAGCGCCCGAGGTCAGGTTGACGACTCCGATGTCGCGCATGAAGACTCCGCGCCGGAAGCCGGTGCCGACCGCCTTGGAGAAAGCCTCCTTCGCGGCGAAGCGCTTGGCATAGGTGCCGGCCCGGGTGAGCGGGCGGCCTTCGGCCTTGGAGCGCTCGGTGTCGGTGAAGACCCGGTTGGTGAAGCGCTCGCCGAAGCGGGCGAGACTGTTCTCGATCCGCTCGATGTTGCACAGGTCAGAGCCGATGCCGATGATCATCATGGTGCGGCCCCGATAAATTGGTGTCTGACACCAATTTTCGCCCGGCGGATGATTGTCATCTCGTCATCCCGGCGAAAGCCGGGACCCCGGGGAGATCCACTGTGACTTCTTGTCCTGGGGTCCCGGCTTTCGCCGGGATGACGGAATGGCGGGTCATCACCGCGCCTCGTCCATGAGACCGCGCATCCTCGCGACGCTCTCGCCCAGACCGGTGAAGATCGCCTCGCCGATCAGGAAGTGGCCGATGTTGAGCTCGCGGAGCTGCGGGATGGCGGCGACCGGCTGGACGTTGTCGAAGCTGAGGCCGTGGCCGGCATGGGGCTCGATGCCGTTCTTGGCGGCGAGGGCGGCGGCGTCGGCGAGGCGCCTCAGCTCCGTGGACCGCGCCTCCCCCTCGAGATGGGCGTAGCGGCCGGTGTGGAGCTCGACGACCGGCGCCCCGAGGCGGATCGCCGCCTCGATCTGGCGAGGGTCGGGCTCGATGAACAGGCTGACCCGGATGTTCGCGCCGCTCAGGCGGGTGATGAAGGGGAGCAGGTGGTTGTCCTGGCCGGCGGCGTCGAGGCCGCCTTCGGTCGTTCGCTCCTCGCGCTTCTCGGGGACGAGGCAGGCGGCATGGGGGCGATGCTTGAGCGCTATCTCCAGCATCTCCTCGGTCGCCGCCATTTCGAGGTTGAGCGGGATGGTCAGGCGATCGATCAGCGCGGTGATGTCTTCGTCCCGTATGTGGCGCCGGTCCTCGCGCAGGTGGGCGGTGATGCCGTCGGCGCCGGCCTCGGCGGCGAGCAGGGCGGCGCGCACCGGATCGGGCAGGTCGCCGCCGCGCGCGTTCCTTATGGTCGCGACATGGTCGATGTTGACGCCGAGGCGAAGGACCCCGCTCACGCCGCCTTTCGGCTCCCTGGTTTCTCGGGCGGCAGCGCGGCGAGCTCCGGCGGCAGCGCGTCCCCGGAATAGGCCGGAACGTTGAGCCTGATCAGCGGGTAGAAGGGGATTCCGAGATCGGCTTCGCCGTTCGATCGGTCGACGAGCGCGGCGGCGGCGATCGCCTCGCCGCCCGCCGCCTCGACGGCCGCGATCGCCTCGCGCGAGCTCAGGCCGGTGGTGACGACGTCCTCGACCAGGAGCACCTTCTGGCCTTGCCTCAGTCGAAAGCCGCGGCGAAGCTCGAAGGCGCCGGCGGGGCGCTCGACGAACAGGGCCTCGACGCCGAGCGCCCGCCCCATTTCGTGGCCGATAATGACTCCGCCCATGGCCGGGGACACCACGATCTCGATCGCCGACCGCACTTCCCGGGGCATGGAGGCGGCCAGCGCGGAGGCCAGGCGGGAGGCGCGCAACGGATCCATCAGAACCCGCGCGCATTGCAGGTAGCGCGGGCTGTGGAGGCCCGAGGAGAGGATGAAATGCCCCTCGAGCAGCGCCTCGGCGGCGCGGAATTCGGCGAGGATTTCCTCTTCGTCCATCAGCCCTTCCCCGGCGGTTGCGGCCGGCGGCGTGATAGGCCGCGAAAAGGGCGGCTTCAAGGCGATCCAAGAGCCTTGAGGCGGCCCGACCTCCTGCCTATAAGGCCGGCCAATCCGCCGTCCGGCTTACGAATCCGTCCTGCTTCGTCCGCTTGTGTCCCAAAGGGTTTAGATGAAGACTCCGCTCAAGCTCGTCCTCGCCGCCGTCGCCTTCGCGCTGGCCCCGGCCGCCGCCCTGTCGCAGGCGGCCCCCGCTCCGGCCGCGACCGCACCGGCCGCGCAGGCGCCGAGGGATTCGATCAGCGCCAATTCGCAGGCCGCCCCCGCGCAGCCGCAGGACATGAACCAGCCGCAGGGCGAAGAGCCCTCCAACGCCCAGGTCCTGGCGACCAGCCCCGCCCGGACCGCCCCGGACGCGACCGTGGGCCAGCCGACCGGCTATGCCGGCTTCCAGCCGCAGGTCACTCCGATCGGGCAGGAAGCGCTCTGGTTCCACAACAAGCTGCTGATGCCGATCATTACCGTCATCACCGCCTTCGTGCTGCTGCTGCTGCTCTACGTCATCATCCGCTTCCGGCGCGGCGCCAATCCCGTCCCCTCGCGCACCACCCACAACACAACCCTCGAGGTGGTGTGGACTCTGGTGCCGGTGCTGATCCTGGTGGCGATCGCGGTCCCTTCGATCCGCCTGCTCGCCCACCAGTACAACCCGCCCAAGGCGGACATCACGGTCAAGGCGACCGGCAACCAATGGTATTGGACCTACACCTATCCCGACCATGGCGGGTTCGAGATCGTCTCCAACGGCCTCAAGGATGCCGACGCCAAGGCGCGCGGCGAGCCCAGGCTGCTCGCCGTCGACGAGCGGATGGTGGTTCCCCAGGGCGCCGTGGTGAAGGTGATCGTGACCGCGTCGGACGTGATCCACAGCTGGGGCGTGCCGGCTTTCTGGGTGAAGATGGATGCGGTTCCGGGCCGCCTGAACGAAACCTGGTTCAAGGCCGACCGCCCGGGCGTCTATTACGGCCAGTGCTTCGAATTGTGCGGCGCGCGCCACGCCTACATGCCGATCGCGGTCGAGGTGCTGCCGCCGGCGCAATTCGCCGCCTGGATCGCCTCGAAGGGGGGCAGCATGCCCGGAGCCGGAAAGCCGCTGCCCGACTCCACGGCCGCCTCGCCGGTCACCAATCCGGCCTCGGCGCCCGCCGCCGGCGGCACCGAAGCGACTCCCGACCCCACCCTGACGCCCGGCACGGCCACTCCCACGGTGACCAACCAGGCCGCCGAAACCACCCGCGGAAACTGACATGACCGACACCACTGCCAACGCCACGCATTTCGAAGCGCATGGCGCCCATGCGGCCCACCACGACGCCGAGCACACGCCCGGCTTCTTCGTGCGCTGGTTCATGTCGACCAACCACAAGGACATCGGCACCCTCTATCTGATCTTCGCGATCGTCGCGGGGATCATCGGCGGAACCGTCTCCGGCCTGATGCGGACCGAGCTCGCCGAGCCCGGCATCCAGTTCCTGCAGAGCTGGGCCGGCGCCGGCGCGACCGCCGACGAGGCGACTCACCTGTGGAACGTGCTGATCACCGCCCACGGCCTGATCATGGTCTTCTTCATGGTGATGCCGGCGATGATCGGCGGCTTCGGCAACTGGTTCGTGCCGCTGATGATCGGCGCGCCCGACATGGCCTTCCCGCGGATGAACAATATCAGCTTCTGGCTGCTCGTCCCCGCCTTCCTGCTGCTGCTCGGCTCGGCCTTCGTGCCGGGAGGCACGGGGAACGGCGCCGGCATCGGCTGGACGGCCTATGCGCCGCTCTCGACCTCCGGTTCACAGGGGCCTGCGGTCGACATGGCGATCTTCTCGCTCCACCTCGCCGGCGCCTCGTCGATCCTCGGCGCGATCAACTTCATCACCACCATCTTCAACATGCGCGCGCCGGGGATGACCCTGCACAAGATGCCGCTCTTCGTCTGGTCGATCCTGGTCACCGTCTTCCTGCTGCTGCTGGCGCTGCCGGTGCTGGCCGGGGCGATCACCATGCTGCTCACCGACCGCAATTTCGGGACCCATTTCTTCGACGCCTCGGGCGGCGGCGATCCGATCTTGTACCAGCATCTCTTCTGGTTCTTCGGCCACCCGGAGGTCTACATCATGATCCTTCCGGGCTTCGGGATGATCAGCCAGGTGGTGGCGACGTTCAGCCGCAAGCCGGTCTTCGGCTATCTCGGAATGGCCTATGCGATGGTCTCGATCGGAGTGATCGGCTTCGTCGTCTGGGCGCACCACATGTTCACCGTCGGCATGGACGTGAACACCAAGATGTACTTCACCGCGGCGACGATGGTGATCGCGGTGCCGACCGGTATCAAGATCTTCAGCTGGATCGCGACGATGTGGGGCGGCTCGCTCACCTTCGAGACCCCGATGATGTGGGCCCTGGGCTTCATCTTCATGTTCACGGTCGGCGGAGTCACCGGCGTCGTGCTCGCCAACGGCGGCATCGATAACAACGTTCACGATACGTACTACGTGGTCGCCCACTTCCACTACGTGCTCTCGCTCGGCGCCGTCTTCTCGCTCTTCGCGGGCTGGTATTACTGGTTCGGGAAGATGTGGGGGAAGATGTACAACGAGCTGCTGGGCCAGCTCCACTTCTGGCTGTTCTTCGTCGGCGTCAACGTCCTGTTCTTCCCGATGCACTTCCTCGGGCTGCAGGGGATGCAGCGGCGGGTGCCTGATTATGCCGACGCCTATGCCGGCTGGAACCACGTCGCGACGATCGGCGCCGCGCTGGTGGGAGTCTCGATGGCCATCTTCTTCCTGAACATCTTCTGGTCGCTGCTGGCCGGAAGGAAGGCGGCGGACAATTATTGGGGCGAAGGCGCGACGACGCTCGAATGGACGCTGTCGAGCCCGCCGCCCTTCCACCAATTCTCGACCCTGCCGAGGATCGACTGACGAACACGTCATCCCGGCGAAAGCCGGGACCTCGTGGAGAATAGGCGCCGCGCCTTTCCTCGCCGAGGCCCCGGCTTTCGCCGGGGTGACGGGAAACACTATATGACCACCGTGACCGCCTCCGCCGACACCGCCCTCCCCGCCGACTGGCGGGACCTGCTCGCTTTGACCAAGCCGAGGGTGATGAGCCTCGTCGTGTTCACGGGGCTGTGCGGGATGATCGCGGCTCCGGTTTCGATCCACCCGGTGCTCGGCTTCACCGCGATCCTGTGCATCGCGCTCGGCGCCGGCGCCGCGGCGGCGCTCAACATGTGGTACGAATCCGATCTCGACGCGAAGATGAAGCGGACCGCCTCCCGCCCCATCCCGGCGGGGCGGCTCGACCGTCAGACGGCGCTCCACTTCGGAGTCGGGCTCGCTTTCTTCTCGGTGCTTCTGATGGGGCTTGCCGCCAACTGGCTTGCGGCTTCGATCCTCGCCGTCTCGATCCTCTTCTACGTCTTCGTCTACACGATCTGGCTGAAGCGGCGGACTCCGCAGAACATCGTCATCGGCGGCGCCGCCGGCGCCTTCCCGCCGGTGATCGGCTGGGCGGCGGCGACCGGCGACGTCACTTTGCTGCCGGTCCTGCTGTTCGTCCTCGTCTTCCTGTGGACTCCGCCCCATTTCTGGGCCCTGTCGCTCTTCGTTCGCTCGGATTATGCCGCCGCCGGAGTGCCGATGCTTCCGGTCGTCTCCGGGCCGCGGGTGACGCGCCAGCAGATCGCGCTCTACACCCTGCCGATGGCGGCGGCGGCGGTGGCGCCCTGGCCGCTCGGCCTTGCGGGGCCGTTCTACGGGATCGCGGCGGCCGGGCTGAGCTTCGCGTTCCTCATCCTCGCCTTCCGGGTGCTCGCCAACCGGGCCGTCGAGCCGGCCGGGATGAAGCCGGAAAAGCAGCTTTTCGCTTACTCGATCCTGTATCTGTTCGCCGTGTTCGGCGCGATCGCGCTCGATCGGGTGCTGGCGTGAGCGACCCGCGTGACGACGAGATCCGCCGCCGCCAGAAGGCGCGGGCGGTGATCATGGCGGTCCTGCTCGGCGCTTTCGTGATCCTCGTCTATGCGATCACCATCGCCAAGATGGGCATGGTTCGGTGACCGATCTCGCCCGCCGCAACTCGCGTACCGCGGCCCTTGCCGGCCTGCTGGTGCTGGCGATGGTCGGCCTCGCTTATGCCAGCGTGCCGCTCTACCGTATGTTCTGCCAGGTTACCGGATTCGACGGCACCACGATGCGGGCGGCGGCGGCGCCGGGGCCGGTCGCCGGCAAGGAAGTGGCGGTGCGGTTCGACGCCAATATCTCGCCGGCCCTGCCCTGGCGCTTCGCCCCCGAGAAGACTCGCGAGATCGTCACCATCGGCGAGCGCGAAATGGCCTTCTTCACCGCCAGAAACCTCACCGCCAGGACCGTCACCGGCAGCGCGACCTTCAACGTCAGCCCGACCCAGGCCGGCAAATATTTCAGCAAGATCCAGTGCTTCTGCTTCACCGAGCAGACCCTCAAGCCGGGCGAGGAGGTTCGGATGCCGGTGGTCTTCTTCGTCGATCCCAAGATCCTCCAGGATCCGGACGCGCGGGCGATCAGCGAAATCACCTTGAGCTACACCTTTTACCCTGTGGATTCGAGCGACAAGGATAGTTAGAGGGCACGTCATCCCGGCGGAAGCCGGGACCTCGCGGAGAGGAGGCGCCGCGCCTTTTCCTCGCCGGGGCCCCGGCCTTCGCCGGGGTGACGACACACCGAAGGACGAATGATGGCCGGAGCGAAGAACCACCCCTACCACCTGGTGAACCCCAGCGTCTGGCCGCTGGTCGGCGCATTCTCCGCGCTCGGCTTTTTCGGCGGCCTGGTCATGTGGATGCACGACATCAACGGCGGTTCGTACGTGCTGGGCGCCGGCCTTCTCGGTATCCTCTTCACCATGTTCAGCTGGTGGACGGACGTCGTCCGCGAGGCTCATGGCGGCGACCATACTCCGGTCGTCCAGCTCCACCTTCGCTACGGCATGATCCTGTTCATCGCCTCCGAGGTGATGTTCTTCCTCGCCTGGTTCTGGGCCTTCTTCGACGCGGCCCTGTTCCCCTCGACGGCGGATGCGATCGGGGGCCAGTGGCCGCCCAAGGGGATGCACGTCCTCAACCCGTTCGGCTTTCCGCTGCTCAATACCCTCATCCTGCTCTGCTCTGGAACGACGGTGACCTGGGCCCACCACGCGCTGATCCACGGCGACCGCAACGGCCTGATCAAGGGCCTGTGGTGCACGATCCTGCTCGGCCTGACCTTCACCAGCATCCAGGCCTATGAATATGCCAACGCCCCGTTCGGCTTCAAAGACAATATCTACAGCTCGACCTTCTTCATGGCGACGGGCTTCCACGGCTTTCACGTCATCATCGGAACCATCTTCCTGATCATCTGCCTGATCCGGGCCTATAAGGGCCACTTCCGGCCGAACCAGCATTTCGGCTTCGAGGCGGCGGCCTGGTACTGGCATTTCGTCGATGTGGTGTGGCTGTTCCTGTTCATCTGCATCTACGTCTGGGGCGGCTGGGGCGCAGAATATCACGGTTAGGCGGCAGGCCGCCGTCATGCCGGCGCAAGCCCGCACCTCGTGGAGAAGGGCCGTGCGTTTCCGACCTGAGGTCCCGGCTTTCGCCGGGATGACGATGAGATGATGATTCGCTTTCCCCTCGTCCCGACGATCCTGGTGGTCGCCGCTGTGGCGACGATGATCGCGCTCGGCGTCTGGCAGCTCGGCCGGGCGGACGAGAAGGAGGCGCTGAAGGCGCGATATGAGCGCAACATGGCGCTCCCCCTCATCGCCCTGCAGCCCGGAGCGGTCGCCGACCAATCCCTCCTCTACCGCCGAGCCACCGCTTTCTGCCTCGAGCCGACCGACTGGCTCCTGACCGGGGGCAAATCGGCGGCCGGGCGGACCGGCACCCGCTACATCGCGGATTGCCGGACCGGCGCCGAAGGGCCGGGATTCGCCGCCGACATGGGAGTCTCGTCCAACCCGCGCGCAACTCCGCGCTGGAGGGGCGGCGAAGTGACGGGGACGATCACGACCGAGCCGCCCCGCTCCAGTCTCTTCCAGCGGCTCCGAGGCCGGTCCTCCCCGTCGCGTCCGATGATCGTCGCCGAGCAACCGGCGCCGGGCCTGGAGGCCAGCGCCCGGCCGACGGCCGACGTCCCCAACAACAGCCTCGCCTACGCCTTTCAGTGGTTCTTCTTCGCGGCCGCGGCGGCGGTGATCTACGTTCTGGCGTTGCGCAAACGCCAAAGCGCGACGCCTCCGCTTCCGCCGTCACCCTGAACTGGTTTCAGGTTCCGATTCTCGATCCGCGAGGCGGTTCGACCCTGGATCCTGAAACAAGTTCAGGATGACGGTCAGGTTGCCGCGAAGGGTACGAAGCACTAACTGACGCCCTTCATGCAGCTCACCATCCTTCCCAACGGCCTCAAGGTCGCCAGCCGCGAGATGCCGTCGATCGAGACCGCCGCGGTCGGCCTCTATGCCGAGGCCGGCTCGCGTCACGAGCCGGCGCGGTTGAACGGAATCGCCCATCTGTTCGAGCATATGGTGTTCAAGGGCGCCGGCGGCCGCTCGGCGCGCGAGATAAGCGAGGCGATCGAGGATGTCGGCGGCGATTTGAACGCGGCCACCGACCGCGACGGCACCAGCTTCATGGCCTCGGTGCTGGCCGAGCACGTGCCGCTCGGGGTCGAGCTGGTCTCCGACCTGGTGCTTCGTCCGCAGCTCGCCGCGCCGGAGCTGGAGCGGGAGAAGGACGTCGTCCTTCAGGAGCTCGGCGAAGCCCGAGACACCCCGTCCGACATCATCTTCGACGAGCTCTGGTCGGCCGCCTTCGCCGACCAGCCGCTCGGCCGGCCGGTGCTCGGCGACGAGGCGAGCCTCGCCGCCATCGAAGTCGCCGACCTGCAGGCGTGGCGCGCGGGCCTGTCCCGCGGCGGCGGCCTGCTTCTGGTCGGGGCCGGCAAGGTCGACCATGGAGCGCTGGTCGAGCTGGCGGAGCGTCATCTGGGCGGGCTTCCCGCGGGCTCCATCGAGCCGCCCGCGCCGGCGCATTTCACCGGCGGCACCCGGGTCGGCCGCGGCGGCGCCGACCAGGCCCATCTCGCTCTGGCCTTCCCGGCGCCGGCGCAGCTCGACGAGGATTATTTCGCCGCCCGCTTGTTCTCGGACATCGTCGGCGGCGGCATGTCGTCGCGCCTGTTCCAGCAGGTGCGCGAGGATCGCGGCCTCGCTTACTCGGTCTATTCGCAGCTCCAGCCTTATTCCGACGCCGGCCTGTTCTACGTCTACGCGGCCACCGCGCGCCGCGAATCGGCGGCCGCCGCCCAGTTGATCGAGGAGATAATCCACGAGGCGGCGACGAGCGTGACGCCGCGCGAGGTCGACCGGGTCCGCACCCAGTCGCGCGCGGCTCTCCTGATGTCGATCGAGAGCCCCTGGGGCCACGCCCATTACCTCGCCCGCCAGCTCGCCGTGCACGGGCGGCTGGTCGAGCCGGCGGAGGTGATCGCCGAGCTGGAGGCGGTGACGGTCGACCAGGTGCGGGAGGCGGGCGCCAGGATGCTGGCCGGCCCGCGCGCCCGGGCGACGATCGGCTTTCCGGCGGTGAGGGCGGCGTGACGGCCCCCACAGGCCGTCATCCCGGCGAAGGCCGGGATCCCAGCGAGACCCGCCGTGACTTCTCGACCTGAGATCCCGGCTTCCGCCGGGATGACGGGAATAGCCGAAGCCCCAGCCTTCACCACGCTGATAGCGGAGCCCTGGGCCGATTACGGCCTCGTCGACAGCGGCCACGGCCGCAAGCTCGAGCGCTACGGCCGCTACCGCTTCATCCGACCGGAGGCGCAGGCCCTGTGGGCGCCGGCGGCCGCCGAATGGGAAGCGGACGGAGAATTCATCCCCGGCTCGGACGATGAAGGCGGCGGGCGCTGGCAGTTCCGCGGCCCGGTGCCGCGCGAGGGCTGGGAGCTGAGCTGGGAGGAGGTGCGGTTTCGCGCACAGGCTACGCCGTTCCGTCACCTTGCTTTTTTCCCCGACATGGCTCCGCAATGGACGTGGATGCGGGGATTTTTGCACGAAGGCAGCGAGGCGCTGAACCTGTTCGGCTATACCGGAGTCGGTACTCTTGCCATGGCCTCGGCGGGCGCCCGCCTGACTCATGTCGATGCGTCGAAGAAGTCGGTCGAGGCGGGCAAGGAGAATGCCCGGCTCTCGGGAATGGCCGACAGGCCGGTCCGCTGGCTGGTCGACGACGCCGCCAAATTCACCGCGCGCGAGGTGCGGCGCGGGCGGCGCTACGACGGAATCATCCTCGATCCGCCCAAATATGGCCGAGGCCCGGAGGGTGAGGTGTGGAAGCTCGAGGAGGGGCTGCCCGGCCTGATCGCCGACTGCCGCAAGCTGCTCGACTCCGACAGCCGTTTCCTGGTGCTGACCGTCTATGCGGTGCGGATGTCGGCGCTCGCGATCGGCGAGCTGCTGAAGCAGGCGCTGGGCGATCTCGGCGGGCGGGTGG
Organism: Sphingomonadales bacterium; assembly: GCA_034668585.1. Lineage (GTDB taxonomy): Bacteria > Pseudomonadota > Alphaproteobacteria > Sphingomonadales > Sphingomonadaceae > Allosphingosinicella. The sequence continues at coordinate 108,928 of JAXDPB010000017.1, forward strand.
AGTTCGGCGACATGGCGGTGCGCGAGGAAGCGCGCGGGCTGCTTCTGCCGACGGCGATCTTCGCCAGGTGGTCGAAAGACTGATCGTCACCCCGGCGGAAGCCGGGCCTCGTGGAGACCCGCTGAGCCTTGTCGTCCTGAGGTCCCGGCTTGCGCCGGGATGACGGGCTAGTCCCTCGCCGCCCGCATCGCCGCGCCGGCGGCGAAGGGGGCGATCGCCACCAGCACCAACGACACCGCGGCGAGGAGCTTGAGCGCCCCGATATCCGCTCCGGCCTCGACCATGCCCGCCCCGAAGATCAGGATCGGCACCGCCAGCGGGAGCATCAGCAGTCCGGCCAAAGCGCCGGTCGTGCGCAGCCCCGAGGTGAGCGCGGCGACGATCAGGGTCAGGGCCGCGAGGCCGGGAGTCCCGGCGAGGAGGCCGAGCTCGAGTCGGGCCAGCACCGGCGCCGGCAGCTTCATCAGCGCGGCCGCCGGAAGGGCCGCCAGCATCAGCGGCGGGCCGAAGCCGAGCCAGTGGCCGGCGAGCTTGGCCAGGGCGACATTCTCCTCGCTCACCCCGCGTAACGCGAGCTGATCGAGCACGCCGCTCGTCCGGTCGGGCTCGATCAGCCGGTCGACGGGCAGCAAGGCGGCGAGCAAGGCGGCCATCCACAAGGCGCCGCCGCCGGTTCGGGCGAGCAGCGGCGCGTCGGGGCCGACCGCGAACGGGAAGAGGGTCGCGACAAGCAGAAAGAAGATAAGCGGCAGAAGCGCGCTGCCGCCGGTCGCGGCGAGGCGCAGCTCGCGAAGGACGAGGACGCTCATCCCAATTCCACCCGCGCGGCGCCCGGCAAAGCGAGCGGCTGGTGCGAGGCGGCGAGGATGGCGCCGCCGCCGGCCCGATGGTCGGCCATCGCCGCCTCGAGCCGCGCCTCGCCGTCCGGGTCGAGGCCGTTGGCGGGCTCGTCGAGCAGCCACAAGGCCGCGCCGCTCGCCAGCACCCGAGCCAGCGCCGCGCGCTTCCTCTGGCCGGTGGAGAGCATTCGGACCGGCACCTGGGCGAGAGCCGCAAGATCCATCGCGGCCATCGCGGCCGCCGGGTCGGTGCCGTCGAGGCGGCCCCAGAAAGCGAGGGCGCGGGCAAGGCTCAGCTTGGGATCGAGGGCGAGCCCTTCATCGGCCAAAGCGGCGGCCGAGTCGCGCTCGACCCGCCCCTCGGCGGCGCGAAGGAGGCCCGCCGCGAGTCGGATCAGGCTCGATTTGCCCGAGCCGTTGGGACCGGTGACCAGGGCCGCCCGGCCGGGGTCCAGCACCAGATCGAGGCCTTCGAACAGCCGCCGGCCGCCGCGGTCGCAGGCGACGCCCCGGAGCGCCAGCAGGCTCAACCGGCGGCCTCCTCGATGGCGTGCATGTCGGCGTCCGAGAAGCCGAAATGGTGTCCCGCCTCGTGGACGATGACGTGGCTGACGAGCGCCTCGAGGCTTACCCCCGTCTCGGCCCATTCGTCGAGCAGGGGGCGGCGGTAGAGGTGGATCATAGCGGGAAGCTCGCCCGACAGCATCGACGATCGCTCGCCGATCGGGCGGCCGGTGTAGAGCCCGGACAGGTCGAACGGGTCCTCGATGCCGAGCTCGGCCAGGACCTCGTCCTCGGCGAAATCGTCGACCCGCAGAACGACTCCCTCGAGGTGGCGGCGGAAGCTCTCGGGCATGCGGGCGATGGCCGCCTCCGCGAGCCGCTCGATCTCCGCCGCGTCGGGCGCAAAGGTTTGACGCTCGCCGGTCACCTGGGCGACATAGAGGGGAAAAGAGGGGTGAGACAATGACGCTGAGCGACGAGGAACGGGCGGCCGCGCTCGAGGGGCTTCCCGAATGGCGCTACGACTCGGCGGCGAAGGCGATAAGCCGCGAGTTCCGCTTCGCCGATTTCGGCGAGGCCTTCGCCTTCATGACCCGGGTCGCCATCGCCGCGGAGAAAGCGGACCATCATCCCGACTGGTCGAACAGCTGGAACAAGGTCGCGGTCGCCCTCTCCACCCACAGCGAGGGCGGAGTCACCCGCAAGGACGTGGAGCTCGCCAGGGCGATGGACGGCTTCGCCTCGCGCTTGCCCTGAGCGTCCCCCGCCCCTAGAGGAGCCTGCCTCCAGGGCATGCGGAGCGGTGGCCGAGTGGTCGAAGGCGCTCGCCTGGAAAGTGAGTATACGCCAAAAGCGTATCGAGGGTTCGAATCCCTCCCGCTCCGCCATTCGCCGACGTCAGCGCGCGCCCGGCCGCAGGCGCCTGGCGAAAGCGACCAGCGGGTAGAGGAAGCCGAGGCCGCGGGGCAGCGGGACGGCGACTCGGTCATGGGGATTGACCAGCTGGCGGCCGAGCTCGGCGAGCTTGAACTTGAGGCCCGGAAGCAGGCCGAGCTGCATCAGGTGGATGGTGGCGGTGCCGAGCCGGGTTTCGTGAAGCTCGGTGGCGACGGCGCGGCCGGCGAGCTTGCGCAGGGCGATGGCGACCAGCCAGCGGTTCATCCGGTCGGCCTCCAGCTCGGCGGCGAGCTCGGGCGGCAGGGGGGTGCCGAACAGGCGCCGGCAGAGCAGCAAAGCCTGCGCGGCGGCGCGGCCGGCGCCGAGATCCTGCGAGCGCCGGTAGAGCCGATCGATCTCCGCAGGCGCCCGATCGCCGAGCAGGGCGCCGACGTCGGCGATCCATTTCAGGCGGAACCAGGCGCTGGAGGCGCCGTGGACGCAGAGATAGGCGAAGAGGTCGTCGGTTTGCAGAGTTGGCAGGAAGCGGCCCTTCGCGACCTCGACCTGCTGAAGTGGAGAGTCGGAGCCCACTTCCGGCAACAGCATCGAGTTGTCCGACAGCCGGGTATGGAGCTCGACGTGGAGGCGGCGCGGGTCCGCAGTCTTCCACACCGACTCCTTCCAATGCTCGTGCCAGCGGCCGAGCCGCTCGCGGGCGCGGGGGCCGGCGGGGATGGCGAGGCCGTAGCCGGCCCCCTCGAGCAAGGCCGCCGCCGCCTCGACCGATTCGAGGGGGACGAGGAGGTCGATGTCCCATCCCATCTTGGGGCCGATCGAGCCGTAGACGAGCGCTCCGAGGCTGATCCCCTTGACGAAGAGATGGCGCACCCCGGCGGCCGCCAGCAGCCCGGAGAGGCGGAGCGATTCGGCCGCGAGCTCGAGATTCTGGCGGGCGATATGCGCGGCGGCGCCGCGCAGCCGGGCGCCGGGCGCTTCCGGCACGACGACTCCGCTCCCTCTCAGAGCCGCCCAGACCAGGCCTTCGACCCGATGGCGTTCGGCGATGCGCGCGACCAGGGCCCAGTCGACGGAGCCGGCGGCGCCGAGCACGGCCGAGTGGCGCTCGGGCGACGGCGGCCAGCGGCAGCAGGCGGCGACGAGCTGGAATTCGCGGGACAAATGCACGCTGGCGGCTGCTTTCGCTGGGAACGGCTCGTCTAGGCGATGACCTCGCGCCTGAACAATAGTTTGCCAGCTTCACGGCCGATCCTGTAACCCGTCGCCGATGTCGGCCCCTGCCTCCCGAACCCCTCGAAGCCGCCTGCGACCGTCGGATCTGCCCCTGCTCGCGGAGGGACTGGCGGCGCTGGCGCTGGCTTCGCTGGCGATTGCGCTGTTGCCGTTCCGAACCGTCGCGGCCGCCGCTTCCGCCCCCCGGCGCAAGGTTGCGAGCACGGACTGGCAGACGGTCCGGCGGGTGCGCGGGGCGGTTCAGGGCTGGGCCCGGCGGGTGCCCTGGAAAGCCGTCTGCTTCCAGCGCGGCCTCGCCCTCCACTGGATGCTTCGCCGCCGGGGGATCGGCTCCGTGCTCCTTTACGGCGCTCGCCGCGACGGCGACGGGCTCGCCGCCCACGTCTGGGTCGACGTCGACGGCGAGACGGTGATCGGCGGCGAGGAGGCGCCCAATTTCGCCTGCCTGGCGCGCTTCCCGCCCGACCCCGGCTGATCCCCGGACGACGGTCGCGAGGCCAATCCCTTGAGGGTGCAGGTTTTCCTAGTGTCGCGCGAGGAAGGGCGGTAAGCAGCCGCCCGCAAGAGGTAATCGATCTAGATCATGCTGGGGTTGCACAAGGGAGCGCTGATCTGCGCGCTGTCGCTCGTCACGGGCGCGACTGCGCTCGCCCAGGCGCCGATGACGAGCTCGCCGCCGCCGCCCACTCCGACCCCTCCGCCCATCCCGGAATCCTCGCCGCCACCGCTGCCCTCCCATGTCAGCCCGACCCCGTCCTCACCGCCCACCTCGGAACCAGCCTCCGCTCCCCGGAGGGGCCCCTATTCCGCACCGGCGATCGGCCAAAACCGAGCGGCCGCGACCCTGCCGCCGCCCTCGACCGACCCGCTCAGCATCGATCCCGGCAAGGACCCCATCCTCCTGCTCGCCCGAAGCCAGGCGTCGCCGGAGGCGTTCAGAGCCGTCGTCGCCACCGCCGTCGAGCGCCATCCGGCGACCCAGGAGGCGAGGGCGACCAGCGCGGAGGCCGAGGCGGTGGTCGACGAGGCTCAGGAGCGGCGGCTGCCGTCGATCGACGTCAGCGTCTCGTCCTACAAGGTGATCGCGCGCGACTTCTCGAACGATCAGGACAATATCATCGAGCGCTCCCGCCCGTCGCAACGGACGGACGCCATCCTCAACGTTTCGCAGAACGTCTTCGATTTCGGGGCGAGCGCCCAGCGGGTCCTCGCCGCCGGGGCGAGGCTGCGCGCCGCCGCGGCGGAAGCCGAAGCGAGCGCCGACCGGATCGCGCTCAACACCGTCGCCTCCTGGTACGACGTCTTCGCCTATCGGGCGCTGGTCGCCTTGAGCGAATCGTTCGTCGCCAACCAGCAGGAGCTTCGCGAGGCGGTCGAGGAACGAGTCCGCCAGGGCGTCTCGGCGCCCGGGGATACGGCGCGCGTCGAGAGCTACCTCGCCTCCGCCCAGACCCGGCTGGCCGGCTTCCGGCGCCAGCTCGCCAATGCCGAGGCCCGCTACACCGAGCTGACCGGCAGTCCGCCGCCGGCCTATCTCGAGCGGGCGCCCGTCCCGCAGACTCCGGCGCTCACCCGCGACGCCGCGGCGCTGGCGGCGATGAGCACGCCGGCCGCGCGATCGGCCCAGGCCATGGCCGATTCGGCGCGCCGCGAGGCCAAGGCGGCGACATCGGACCGGCTGCCGCAGATCAGCGTCGGAGTCGATGCGGGCCGCTACGGAGTGTTCGAGAACGACCGGGACTATGACATTCGCGGCCGAGTGACGATGCGCCAGCGCCTGTTCGGCGGCACCGAGGCCCGGGTCGCCCAGGCTCGCGCCCGGGCTCGCTCGGCCGATGCCCGCGCCACCCGAATCCGCGACGAGGCGTCCCGCGACGCGGCGATCGCCTGGTCCGACGTCAAAGCGCTCGAGGAGCAATTGACGGCGCTCGAGGCGAGCTACATCGCCAGCCGCCGCTCGCGCGACGTGCTGATCGAGCGGTTCATCAACTCGCGCGGAAACCTGTTCGACGTGGTCGCGGCCGAGGACGCCTATTTCGAGACCGCGACCGCGTTCATCCGGGCGTTGAGCGAACTGGACGCGTCGCGCTACGTGCTGCTCTCGCGCACCGGCAATCTGCTCGATTCGCTGGGCATCGATCCCGCGCGAGTCGGAGGCCAGGATGAGTAGCGAGCACGAGATCAAGCCGGCGATGCAGCCCCGCTTCGCGGCGTGGCTGATGGAGCCGATGCGCCGCAATC
>JAXDPB010000018.1:0-77405 GCA_034668585.1 Sphingomonadales bacterium
TGTAGCCAGTCCGGCGGGGTCGCCTGCAGTACGTGCGTCGGCGATTTCCCGGCTGACGGTTTGGAACAACAAGCCGATCGCGCGCCCGCCATTCTGGCCAAGCTTGCGACCGACCAGGTCCATCGCCTGGATACCGTTGGTGCCTTCGTAGATTTGCGCGATCCGGGCATCACGGACGAACTGCTCCATGCCCCATTCGCGAATGTAGCCGTGGCCGCCGTGGATCTGCTGGGCGTCGACCGCGACCTTGAAGCCCTGGTCCGTCATATAGCCCTTGATCACCGGGGTGAGCAGCCCGAGCAGGTCGGACGCGGCCTCGCGCTCCGCCTCGGTCTGGGCGCGCCGCGAGATGTCGACCTGGAGCGCGCCCCACAGGACGAGCGCCCGGGAAGCCTCGTTGAACGCCTTCATCTCCATCAGCATCCGGCGAACGTCGGGATGAACGATGATCGCGTCCGCCTTGGCCTCGGGATCGCGCTGTTCGGGAACGAGCGCTCGGCCCTGGCGGCGGTCCTTCGCATAGGCGACGGCGTTCTGATAGGCGACCTCGCCCTGGGCGAGGCCCTGGAGGCCGACGCCGAGGCGGGCGGCGTTCATCATGATGAACATGGCGGCGAGGCCCTTCTCGGGCTCGCCGACGAGATAGCCGGTCGCGCCGTCGTAGTTGAGCAGGCAGGTCGAGTTGCCGTGGATGCCCATCTTCTCCTCGATCGAGCCGCAGACGACGCCGTTGCGTGTCCCCAGCGACCCGTCCTCGTCGACCAGGAACTTGGGGACGATGAAGAGCGAGATGCCTTTGACGTTGTCGGGCGCGCCGGCGATCTTGGCGAGGACGAGGTGGATGATGTTCTCGGCAAGGTCGTGCTCGCCCGAGGAGATGAAGATCTTGGTGCCGCTGATCCTGTAGCTTCCGTCCGCCTGCGGCTCGGCCTTGGTGCGCAGCAGGCCGAGATCGGTGCCGCAATGGGGCTCGGTCAGGTTCATCGTCCCGGTCCATTTGCCGGCGACCATGTTGGGAAGGTATTTGTCCTTCTGCTCGTCCGTGCCCTTGACCAGGATCGAGGCGACGGCGCCCTGGGTCAGGCCGTGATACATTTCGAACGCCTGGTTGGCCGAGAGCAGATATTCGGTGACGGCGGTGCCGACCGTCTGCGGCAGGCCCTGGCCGCCATATTGCTCGGGCGCCGAGAGAGTCGTCCAGCCGCCCTCGACGAAGCGGTCCCAGGCCTGCTTGAAGCCGGGCGGGGTGGAGACGCTGCCGTCGTCGTGGCGGACGCAGCCTTCCTCGTCGCCGATCCGGTTCAAGGGCGCCAGCACCTCCGAGGCGAAGCGGCCGCCCTCGGTCAGGATCGCCTCGATCATGTCCGGGGTGGCGTTCTCGAAGCCGGGCAGGTTCGAGTAACGTTCGAGGCCGAGCACGTCTTCGAGCACGTAGCGGGTCTCGCGGACGGGGGCGGTGTAGCTGGGCATGGGTTACCTCTGAAGCTTCGACAGTTGAGTTGAATCGTCATCCCGGATTTGATCCAGGGTCCACCTTTCTCCAGCCACTGCCGTCGAAGAAGGTGGATGCCGGATCAAGTCCGGCATGACGAGGATCGGAAAATGACGAACACCATTTCCTAGTGGCCGCCATCCGCCGCTTCGACCATGGCGATGAACCGCTCCAGCTCGGCGATGGTGGCGTCGATGTCGTGGCGCTGCTTGGCGAGCAGGTCGATCCGGCCGCGGCATTTCTCGAGAGTCACGCGGCGCTGCGAGGCTCGGCCGTCGCCGAGATCGTAGAGGTCGATCATCTCGCGGATCTCGGCGAGGCTGAAGCCGACCCTCTTGCCGCGCAGGATCCAGGCGAGCCGCGCCCGGTCGCGCCATCCGTAGATTCGCGACAGGCCCTGGCGGCGCGGCGAGATCAGCCCTTCGTCCTCGTAGAAGCGCAAGGCCCGCGGAGTGACCCGGAACTCCTCGCACAGATCGGTGATGGTGTAGGATTTACCCCCGGATTCGGGCGTGTCGAAGTCCGAATGGAGGGCGTGGGGCATGGCCGCCGCGGTAGTTTACGTTCACGTCAACGTCAAGGATCGGAGGATGGGACGTCGTCCCGGCGAAAAGCCGGAACCTCAGGCCGAAGAGCGTAAATTCGGTGTCAGACACCGATTTATAAGTCTTCGTAAATTTGGTGTCAGACACCGATTTATAAGTCTTTGAATTTGCTCGCGGCCCCTAATTCGGTGTCTGACACCGAATTAATCGCAGAGCGGGTCGCCGGCGATGTCGGTGGCCTTCCTGACGTCGTCGCCGGCCCGGGTGAAGCGGGCGCCCTCGAGGCTGGCCCGGGCGCCGCAATAATAAGCGCAGCCGAGCGGCAGCTTCGCCGGCAGGGTGACGATCCCGTCCTTCAGGCTCGCGTCGATCCGGCAGGTTTCGTCGCCGGTCATCGTCAGAATCAGCCTGTCGCCCGCTTGCTCCGCCCGGCCGGCGCCGGAGCAGCTGTGCAGATTGCCGCCCCAGACGAGCAGGCCGAACTGGGCGTCGCCACCCTTCTCGACGATGCACATCTGGTTCTTCTGCGCTCCAGAGCCCCCCTCGTAGAGGCCGGCCAGCCGAGTCTCCGCCCCTTTCGGCGCCGGCGACGAGCGCGGCCCGCCCGCGGCGGGGCTGCCCGACTCGGGTGCCGCCTGATTGTTCGCCGCGGGATCGTCACGGCCGCAACCGGCCAGGAACAGGAGGATGAGGAGGGTTTTCTTCATGGCTCGTCCCAAGGCAAGATTCGCGACGGGGCAAGCCGTTCCATTATCCACATCAAATTAAGCGGCTTGGGGCGACAAGCGCGGCTTCGTCCCCTATAGGGCCGTGGGGCAAATCAGACGAGCGAGCGGGCGTTTTTCGACATGCTGACGACTCATCCCTACGACGACGACAAGCTACGCGAGGAATGCGGAGTCTTCGGCATCTGGGGAACCGACAGCGCCTCGGCCGTGGTCGCCTTGGGCCTCCACGCGCTCCAGCATCGCGGCCAGGAAGCGGCCGGAATCACCAGCTTCGACGGCCGCAACTTCCACTCGCACCGGGCGATGGGCCATGTCGCCGGCAATTTCGACAAGGACGAGGTCATCCGCCGCCTCGCCGGCCAGGCGGCGATCGGCCATGTCCGCTATTCGACGACGGGCGAGACGGCGCTGAGGAACGTCCAGCCCCTGTTCGCCGAGCTCGCCTCGGGGGGCTTCGCCGTCGCCCATAACGGCAACATCTCCAACGCCATGCGCCTCAGGCGCGACCTCAACCGCCGCGGCTCGATCTTCCAGTCGACCTCGGACACCGAGGTCATCATCCACCTCGTCGCCACCTCGACCTACCGGACCCTGCTCGACCGGCTGATCGACGCGCTCAAGCAGGTCGAGGGCGCCTATTCGCTGATCTGCCTGACCGGCGAGGGCATGATCGCCTGCCGCGACCCGCTCGGAATCCGGCCTCTGGTGATGGGGCGGCTCGGCGATTCCTACATCTTCGCCTCCGAGACGGTGGCCCTGGACGTGGTCGGAGCGACCTACATCCGAAGCGTCGAGCCGGGCGAGATCGTCATCGTCTCGCCGCAGGGCGTGCGCTCGCACCGGCCCTTCCGGGACGTTCGGCCGCGGCCGTGCATCTTCGAGCATATCTATTTCTCGAGGCCCGATTCCGTCCTCGACGGAGCCTCGGTCTATCAGGTCAGGAAGGAGATAGGCGCCGAGCTGGCGCGCGAGAATCCGGTCGAGGCCGATTATGTCGTGCCGGTGCCGGACAGCGGAGTGCCCGCCGCGATCGGCTACGCCCAGGCCAGCGGCATCCCGTTCGAGCTCGGCATCATCCGCTCGCACTATGTCGGCCGGACCTTCATCCAGCCCGGCGACGCGGTCCGCCACCTCGGGGTCAAGCTCAAGCACAATGCCAACAGCGCTCTCATCCAGGGCAAGAGGCTGGTGCTGATCGACGATTCGATCGTCCGCGGCACCACCTCGCTCAAGATCGTCCAGATGCTCCGCGACGCCGGCGCTCGCGAGGTCCATATGCGCATCGCCTCGCCGCCGACCCGGCACAGCTGCTTCTACGGGGTCGACACGCCCGAGCGCGCCAAATTGCTCGCCGCGCAGATGAACGTTCCGCAGATGAACGACTATATCAAGGCGGACAGCCTCGCCTTCATCTCGATCGACGGCCTCTACCGGGCGCTGGGCGAGGATCTGCGCGACGAGGCCGAGCCGCAATATTGCGACGCCTGCTTCACCGGCGCCTATCCGACCCGGCTGACCGACCAGGAGGACGTCCAGGAGCCCGACCAGCTGGCGCTGCTGGCGGAAAGATACGCCTGATCGGGGCGTCGCCCCAGCGAAGGCTGGGGCCCCAGGAGGTGAAAAGCGCCGGCGGTCGTCACCCGCCGGGGTCCCGGCCTTCGCTGGGACGACGAGCTTGTCGAAGCCCCCTCCTTCTCCCTACAGGGCCGCCATGAACCAATTCCTCACCGGCCGAATCGCCCTCGTCACCGGGGCCAGCCGCGGCATCGGCGCCGCCATCGCCGAAGCGCTCGCCGCCTCGGGCGCCCATGTCGTCCTCACCGCACGCAGCGCCGCCGATCTCGAGCTCGCCGAGGAGCGCATCCACCAGGCCGGGGGCACAGCCACCATCGCCCCGCTCGACCTCATCGAAACCGACAGCATCGCCAAGCTCGCCGCCGCCATCGCGCAGCGCTGGGACAGGCTCGATCTGCTGGTGCTCAACGCCGCCACCCTGGGGTCGCTGAGCCCCGTCGCCGAGATCGACGGCAAGGAGTTCAGCCGGGTGCTCACCCTGAACGTGCTGGCCAACCAGGCGCTGATCGCCGGCTTCGATCCCTTGCTCAGGAAGAGCGAGGCGGGGCGGTTGATCGCCGTCACCTCCAGCGTCGGAAGCCAGCCGCGGGCCTATTGGGGCGCCTATGGGGCGTCCAAGGCGGCCCTCGAGACGCTGGCGCTCGCTTATGCTCAGGAAGTCCGCAACCTCTCCCCGGTCCGGGTCGCCGTCCTCGACCCCGGCGCCACCGCCACCGCCATGCGCGCCCGCGCCTTCCCGGGCGAGGATCCGGCGACGCTCAAGACGCCGGCCGCGGTGGCCGAAGCGCTGATGGAGATTCTGACGAGCGATTTCGAGAGCGGGGTGAGGCTCGACGTCGGCAAGTAGCAAAGCCTTCCGAGACTCAATCATCAGCGTTTGGAAAGTGTTGGCCTTCACTGTTCAGGAACCGCGCCGGTCTTCCGGTGAACTTTGAAGATACGTTTGCCTAATTCAGCGGGATTTGCGATAATAGCACATTGATTGCAGGGAAGAGTGGCGCCGCTGGCACTTCTCTTTGTCGGTCTTCGCGACGCGGGGGCGCCGCTCGGACCCGCCTGTCCGTTTCAATCGAATGTGGCGCCCGTCCCGGCGTGATCCTCTCTCCGTAACGTTATCGCGATGGAGTAGATCCCATGAATAAACAGCAACTGTGCGACAGTTTTTATAACATAGACAACGTGGTAACGATCAACATCGTCATGCCCCAGGCCGACTGGGATACGTTAAGAAATGCCCAGCCGCACGGCGGCTATTGCATATTCTCTTTCACCGGGGATCGTTACGACTGGTTCAATGCAACGTCCGTTGAGGTGTCAGGCACGGCCTTCCCCACCGGGGGAACGCACAGCTTCTCCTCCGTGGGGATAAAGAAGCGTTCGTTCTGCGGGTCGTTCAGCACCGGCAAGCCAGCGCTGGCGCTCAATTTTTCCAAGTTCAATGCCGCCAACGAGAGCGTAATTGAAAATCTGATAGGCACCAAATATATTACATTGAACAACAGTATTCAGGACCCGTCTTTCATCCGTCAGACTCTCGGCTTCGAGTTGTTCAGGCAAGCCGGCCTTCCTTACTCTCGCTGCAATTATGTTCACGTTAAAGTTAACGGGGTGCCGATTGGATTCTACATCAATATCGAGCCGATCAAAAGCCGCCACATCCAGCATAACTTCAACAATAACGACTTGGGCAATGTGTATGAAATCGAGGCGGGAGAGGACTTCACCCAGCTGATCATGAATGCCGATCGCATCAGCTTCGAAGGCTTGTCCAACTTTGCCGATAAGAAGGACTTGAAATTGGCGACGCAGACGCTCGCCACCGCCGGTGTCGCCGGGCTGGCCTCGGTGATCGACGTGGATCAGTTCGTCCGCTATTTTGCCATGGAGGTGCTTCTCAAGCACTGGGACGGATATACAGGAAACCTCAATAATACCTACATTTATAACGATGTAACTGCGGTTGCCAATCCCGCTACCTCGGACGTCAATTTCAAGTTCATTCCCTGGGGCCTGGATCAGACTCTGCAGCCCAATCATACGTTTACGCTTAGCCCGACCAGCGTGCTCGGTAGCATGGTGCTCAATAATAATGATCTGCTGATAAGACTAAACACTGAAATTCGCAGCTACGCCAATTCCATTTTCGATCGCGACAATTACAACAATGTAATGTTGCCCTTCATTGCCAAGATGCAGCAGATTCTGGTTACCGCCGGCGCGACGAATGTCGCGAATTATATTGCCGTCGTACGATCCCAGCTGAAGCTCGTAAAGTCCGGGGCCCACCAATTGATCGGAGAGTTTCCGCTCAGCTCCTGTCATTTGCTGGATCAGGCCACCGACGAATGCGCCCATGCCAGCCATACCGAGCGCGTTGACGAGCATTACGAGGCATATCACGTCGCCCCCGCCGGGGCCCAGACGGATCGCTGGTATATTGTGCAGTCCCACTCGGAACCGGCGTACAAGATTGTAGACAGTCAGTATGGAACTTACCTGCACGCCAGCACTACGAAGTTCACCAATACGGGCAATCTCATCACTTACTGCTTTCGATTTCATCCTCACGATGGCAACTATTTTACGGTTGAGTTGGTGGGCAGCCCGGATCCTCGCAGCGTGACCGGCTATTTCAAGATCAAGAGCACCCGAACGGGAAATTACCTCAACTACAGCGCAACGGATTTGACCCCGTTGGGCCGCAAGCGAATAAATCAGAGCGCGACAAACGCAACCACCTTGTACCTGTTCTAGAGCCTCGGACGCTAAACCTGCATCTTTTCGTCACCCCGAAGGCCGGGGTCCATTCGGGCTTGCCGGATTCCCCATCGCGGTCGGCACGGATGCCAGCCTTCGCTGGCATGACGGTGAGACATCGAAACCTGCATCCTCGTCACCCCGGCGAAGGCCGGAGTCCATTCGGGCTCGCCGGATTTCCCATCGCGGTCGGCATGGATGCCAGCTTTCGCTGGCATGACGGTGAGACATCGGGAGTCGGGACGATTCGGGTATTGCGCGCCCCGCTCCAGGACCGAAGGCGGCGCCCGACCTCCCCTGCCGGACCCCGCTCCTACGTCTTGACCAGGGTCACCTGCGCCACGTCGATGCCGCCGCCGCGGAAGCCGCCTTCGCAATACATGAGGTAATAGCGCCACAGCCGGTGGAAACGCTCGTCGAAGCCGGCCGGCAGGCGCCCCTCACCAACCGCCCGGTCGTAGCGGCCGCGCCAGCGCTTCAGGGTCTCGGCATAATGGAGGCCGTAGCCGGCGCGATCCTGCCAGCTCAGCCCCGCCTCCCTGGCCAGGCGCTCCAGCCGAGCCTCGCTGACCAGCATCCCACCGGGAAAGATGTAGGTCTGGATGAAGTCGGCATTGGCCGCATAGCCTTCGAACAGGGGCTCGCGGATCGAAATGAACTGGACGGCGGCGCGTCCCCCCGGCTTCAGCACCCGGGCGATGCTCTCCAGATAGACGGGCCAATAATCCTGCCCGACCGCCTCGACCATCTCGACGCTGGCGACCGAATCATATTGCCCGCGCGCGTCGCGATAGTCGGTGAGCTCGATGTCGCAGCGGCCGCCGAGCCCGGCGGCTTCGAGCCGCCGCTCGGCATAGGCCTTCTGCTCCTCCGACAAGGTGAGGCCGGTGACATGGGCGCCGTAATCGCGGGCCGCGGCCTCGGCGAGCGAGCCCCAGCCGCAGCCTATGTCGAGCAGCCGCTCGCCCGGCTTCAGGGCGAGCCGGTCGAGGAGCCGGCGAAGCTTTCGCGCCTGCGCCGCCTCGAGCGGCTCCGCCGCCGAGACCGGCTCGGCGAAGATCGCGCTCGAATAGGTCATGCCCTCGTCGAGCCAGGCCCGGTAAAAATCGTTGCCGAGGTCGTAATGGTGGGAAATATTCTCCCGCGCGCCCTCCTTGTCGTTGGCTCGGAAGCGATGGGCGAGGCGGTTGACGAGCCGGAACAGGCCCTTGGCGCGGCCGGTGCTGCCGAGGCTTTCGGCGTTGCGCATGAACAGGTCGAACAAAGGCACCGGATCGGGCGAGGTCCATTCCCCCAGCTCCCAGGATTTGTACCAGCCGACCGAGCCCGAAGTGATCAGCCGGGCCAGCGCCCGCCAGCTCTTGAGGTGCACGACGGGCATCGGCCCGGGCGCCCGCCCGCCGAGCAGTCGCTTCGAGCCGTCGGGGAGAGTGGCGTCGATCCCGCCCGCTTCGAGCCCGGAGTCGATCCGGCGGAGGATTCGCTCGACGCTGCCCCCGAACAGCCGCGCCAGCCATCCCCCGCCGGTGACGAAGCCGCGGTCGGCTGAGACCAGGTGGCGGCCGCGCAGGTTCAAAGTCATCGCGGCGCTTGGTGGCGACTTTGACGCCGCAAGGCAATAAGCTGCGGCGCCCGTCAGGCGGCGGCAGCGAAAGCCGAACGCGCCTGGCGCCGCCGCCAGAAGTCCGATTCCGGCCAGCGGGTCTCGAGGCCGTAGAAATAGTTGCGATTGGCCAGATAGTCGTCGAACCGGGCGCGCATCGCCGCCGAATGGCTTCCGTCGAGGTCGCCGCCGAGGTCGAGCGCCGCGGCGATCAGTCGCGCCGCATCGAGGCCGTCCTCGAGCGCCTTGTGGATGCCCTGGGCGGCCAGCGGATCGAAGCAGGCCGCGGCGTCGCCGATCGCCAGCCACCGCGGCCCGCACGCCTGGTCGAGGAGGAAGCTGGGCGCGACCCGTACGACGAGGCTGCCGGGAAGGAAATGGCAGCCTTCCAGGCGCTCGGCGAGATGGCGGGTGGCGAGCGCGGCGGCCAGCCAGCTCTTCCCGTCGGCGAGGCTTTCTGCCCGAACCCGCCCGGAATCGGTCGCGAACGCGACGGCGAGACGCCCGCCGGGCAGGCCGGCGCCATACCACCAGCCCTCCGACGCCGCTTCCAGCAGGGTGAGCCGGGACCGGGAGACGGCCCGCTCCGTGTCGAAGAACCCGTAGACGAAGGTCAGACGGTCGAGCGACAGCTGCCGCGCTCCGGCGCGTCGGGCGAAAGCCGACGCTCTTCCCGTCGCGTCGACCACGAAGCGCGCCGAGACCGTCCGCCCGCCGCCGAGGCGCAGGCTATAGCCTTCCTCCGCCGCCGCGGCGTCGACGAGACGCCCGCCTTCGGCAAGAACCGGACCGGCGGCCCGGCGCAGGAAGCTATCGAATCGCGCCCGGTCGAGGTGCCACCCCTGCCCCTGCGGGTTGAGCAGGAAATCGTTGTAGCCGAGCGTCTCGCTGCCCCAGGCCGAGCAGCTGCCGGGGCAAGGCTCATGGCCCTCGTCGGCAAAGGCCTCGAGGAGACCGAGCCGATCCAGCAACAGCCGGGTGTCGGGCGGAATGGTCTCGCCGACCGCCCCGGACTCCGCGCCCCCGCCGTCGATCAGGCACAGCCGCCTTACTCCGGCGCGAGCGAGGGCGATCGCGCAGGCGGCGCCCGCCGGGCCGGCGCCGGCGACTGCAACGTCGAAGTCCGCCCCGGCTTGCGCCGCCATCGGTCAGTGGCCCGGGACGCCGACGTAATTGGGGAAGGGCCATACCTTCTGGCCCTCGGCGGGCAGCTGACTCTCCGCCTCCAGATACCAATTGTCGGGGATGCTGGGCTGGGCTCCGGCGGTCGTGCTGCTGGGCGGAAAATCGATTTGCGGCGCCTGCAGGATCGTCCCGATCATGGACCAGTTCGTCACCATCCCGAGCGCGTCCTGGTAGCGGCCCCAATTCTCCCCACGATCGGACTCGGTCCCCGGACCCCGCACCGACCATTGCTGCGCCATGGCCGCGGGCGGCACGGGCCCGAGCGTTCCCGACTGGTTCATCGCCTCCGCCGCCGTATAGACCGCGACCGGCCGCTGCGCGGGCCAGGACCAGAACAGCGACGGGCTGTCCTGCGTGGCCGGATGGGTGGCGCAGCTGTTATAGTCGGTGTGCCACGGTATCGCCATGAACTTGGAAAGGTCGCCCGGCTCGAGCAGATCGACGGCGTTCTGGCGCGGTACGTAGCCCACGCCGAGCAGCGGCAGCCCGGGCATGACCTGCCCATAGGCCAAGGCCTTCGCATTTACCCGGAACGGACCGGAGCCGGAGCTTTGCCACGACTGATCGTAGATCGACGCTTCGCGCATCACGAAGGTGAGATCGATTCCCGGGCTGAAGCGCCCGCCCAGGCAGTTGGCGAGGACCGCCATGTCGAGATATTCGCCCGGTCCGGGACTCGGCCCTCCGCTGGGCACAAAGTTGCCGGCATTCCATTGCTGGACGAAGAAATATTGAGTGTCCCGAAGCGAGAGGAAGGGATGGCCCGCGTCGCCGAGATGCAGCGGCATGTAGTCGCTGGTCTGCTGGCTGGGATCGTCGGGGTTGCGAAGGATCAGGAAGATCTGCGCGCCCGCTCCGCTCGGAGAGGTGGCGGAGCCGACCTCCATGTGCGAGTCCATGCCGAGGACGCTGAGGTTGACGGCCCATTGCTGGAGGGCCGCGCTCTGGAAGATCGGCGCCACTTGCTGGTCGAATATGGGCTTGTAGGATGGGCGGAAGGCGGTCGCCCCGACGTCGTAGATTTGCGGCGCGAGGTTGAGCACCGGCGTGCGCACCCAGCTGTCGTAAATGTCTTCCCACAGGGTGACGATGTTGCGGATCTGCGGCGCGAAGGACGGATCGGTCGTCGTCACCCAGGCGCCCGCCACCGGGGCGGTGCTGCCGTCGGTGAAGAAGATCAGCGCGGAGACCGGGCCGTCGGAGCCGTCGTCGAACCATTGGTCGTTGTTGACGTCGCTGTCGACGCCCCCCGCCTGACCGCCGACCTTCCAGCTCACCGCGCGGCCGTAGCCGCCGAGCACGAGCAGACGTCCCTTCTCATCGGTGAGCAGCTCGCCCAGCGTGTCGATCGGGCCGGACGGCTCGTACCGCTCCGGGAAGCTCGCGGCCGGGAAGGACTTGGGATAATCGGGGATCTTCTCCACGAACGGAGACCCGTCGGAATAGCTGGCGACGGTCGCCTGGTCGAACTTCACCGGTCCGGCGCTTGTACCCCCGATCGTGCGCGGACCGGGATCGATGATGAGCGCGGCCGTCCTCGCCGGGCTGGCCAGGGTCGCGATCCTCTGGTCCGCTGGCGGCTGGGCTGCACCGGCCGGAAAGCCGGCATTGCGGATCGGCGGGAGTTCGCCGTTCTCGTAGCCGCCGATGCCCGGCGTCCCGGCCGCTCCGCCTTCGCTGAGCACGAACTGGTTCGCCTTCTTGTTGGCGACGTGGACGGTCCAGAGGATGCCGTCGACGGTCTTGCCGTCGACGATGCTTCCGATGACGATCTCGGTGCCGTCCCCGCGTGGATAGGCTTCAGGGCCTTCACCGGAAGGATAGGCGAAGACCCGGAACCGCGCGGCCTGGCGCTTGAGCGCGCCGCCGGCGTCGCGCAGGTCGCTGCTTCGGACCGGATCTCCATCGGCGGGCCGGATCGGAAGGCCGCCGGTGAGCGTCGAGCCGGGAGCGACCGGGCTGCCCGCCATCGTCTCGGGCGAGATGACATATTCTTCGCTGTTGCCGACGCGCGCGATGCCGATAGCCGGATGTATGCGGAATGAGTCCACCACGACATCTCCCCTGTGATTTGCTGACTGATCTATTCGGCCGGCAAATAACGGGGCCGCACGCCATGAATCCACGGTAACTATAACGTAGGTTAAACTCGCATGACCTGCGCTGGATTACAAGCGCCGTTCAGCGGAAATACCGCGCCAGCAAAAGCGGACAGTTCGTCTTGCCGGCGAAGGCTGGCATCCATGCCGAATCTTCAGTGGGACGGACGAATTCCGAATGGATCCCAACCATCGCTGGGGTGACGGCCGAGCGCAAAAAACAGGGACAGTCCCTGTTTTCCGACGAATCAGATGACGTGCGGCTCCTTGGTCACCATCCAGCTTTGGCCCTTCGAGACCAGAGCCTGAAGGTCGGGAGTCTTGCCGGCGCTGGCTTCCTCGTTCTGGCGCACCACCGCGCTCTCGAAGGTCGGAGCGGGATCCTCGTAGAGGACGCCCAATGCGGTCGGAAAGGCGCCGAACGGCATCTCGACCAGCATGTGCGCGACCGAGCGGTTGCTCGGATCGTGGACGAGCACGCCGGCCGACTGCCAGTCGCCGCCCTCGACGTCGACGACCCTGAGCGCCAGAGCCTCGCGGTCGAGGGCGATACCCTTCGAGCCGCCGTCGAACAGCATCGGCTCGCCGGCCTTCAGCCACAGCTGCCGCCCCGAATTCTCCTTGGCGGTGAACGGGGCGAAGACGTCGTCATTGTAGACGATGCAATTCTGGTAGATCTCGATGAAGCTCGCGCCCTTGTGGGCGTGGGCCGCCTTGAGGACCTCGGGAAGATTCTTGTGGACGTCGATGGCCCGCGCGATGAAGCGGGCGCCGGAGCCCAGAGCGAAGGCGCAGGGGCTGACCGGCCGGTCGACCGAGCCGAACGGGGTCGACGGGCTGCGCGTCCCGGCGCGGCTGGTCGGCGAATATTGGCCCTTGGTGAGGCCGTATATCTCGTTGTTGAACAGCAATATCTGGCAGTCGAGATTGCGCCTGAGGATGTGCATCGTGTGGTTGCCGCCGATCGACAGAGCGTCGCCGTCGCCGGTGATGATCCAGACGTCGAGCTCGGGCCGGGCGAGCTTGATCCCGGTGGCGAAGCTCGGCGCCCGGCCGTGGATGGTGTGGAAGCCGTAGGTCTCCATGTAGTAGGGGAAGCGGCTCGAGCAGCCGATGCCGGACACGAAGACGGTGTTCTCGGGCCGGACTCCGAGCTCGGGCATGGTGCGCTGAACGGCCTTCAGCACGGCGTAATCCCCGCAACCGGGGCACCAGCGCACCTCCTGGTCGGTGGCGAAGTCCTTGGCGGTGAGCTTGACGATCTCGTTCATGCTGTCCTCGAGGGGAATGTGGTGAAGGCCCGCCCAGCCGTCATCCCGGCGAAAGCCGGGACCTCGGGGAGACCCGCCGAGACTATTCGACCTGAGGTCCCGGCTTGCGCCGGGATGACGATAAGGGTCACTTCAATGCCTCCTCGATCGCCGCTTCGATCTCGGCGATCTTGAAGGGCTGGCCGGAGACCTTGTTCACCGGCCGGGCGTCGACCAGATACTGGTCGCGGAGCAGGGTCTTCAACTGGCCCTTGTTCATCTCCGGGACGATGATCCGATCGTAAGACCGTAGCAATTCGCCCAAATTCCTCGGCAGCGGCCAGATGTGGCGGATATGGATATGGGCGACGTCGAGGCCCCGGCCCCGTACCCGGCGAACGGCCTGGTGGATCGGGCCGAAGGTCGAGCCCCAGCCGACGACCGCCAGCTTCGCGCCGGCCGCGCCGAGGCACACCTCCTGCTCCGGGCAGGATGCCGCGACTCCGAGCACCTTGTCGGCGCGGATGTCGGTCATCGCCTGGTGGTTGGCGGGCGAATAATCGATATGGCCGGTGTCGACATTCTTCTCGATGCCGCCGACCCGGTGGGTAAGGCCGGGGCTGCCGGGCCGGATCCAGACCCGGGCGAGCTTGTCGTCTCTCGCATAGGGATTGACCGCCTCCCCTTCCGCCGGGGGCTCGTCGTGGAAGGCGACCGGGAAGGGCGCGTAGCCCGCCATGTCGGGCACCCGCCAGGGCTCGGCCGCGTTGGCGATGTAGCCGTCGGTCAGAAGCATCACCGGGGTCATGTACTGGACGGCGATCCGGCACGCCTCGATCGCGCAGTCGAAGGCGTCGGCCGGCGAGCGGGCGGCGATGACCGGGAGCGGAGCGTCGGCGTTGCGGCCGTAGACCGCCTGGTAGAGGTCGGACTGCTCGGTCTTGGTGGGCAGGCCGGTCGAGGGTCCGCCGCGCTGCGAGTTGACGATGACCAGCGGCAGCTCGGCCATGATGGCGAGGCCCATCGCCTCCATCTTGAGAGCGATGCCGGGCCCGGACGAGGAGGTGACTCCGAGGCTCCCGGCATAACTGGCGCCGATCGCCGAGCCGATCGCCGCGATCTCGTCCTCCGCCTGGAACGTCGTCACTCCATATTCCTTGAGGCGCGAGAGATGGTGGAGGATCGCCGAGGCGGGCGTGATCGGATAGCCGCCGAAGAACATCGGCAGGCCGGCCAGCTTCGCTCCGGCGACGAGCCCGAGCGAGATGGCTTCGGCTCCGGTCACGGTCCGGTAGAGTCCCGGCTCGGCCGGCGCCGGATCGATATGGCGCTGCGGGATCTGTCCGCCGATCTCGGCGGTCTCGCCATAGGCATGGCCGGCGTTGAGCGCCGCGATATTGGCCTCGGCGAGCTCCGCGGCCTTGGCGAACTTGGACCGAAGCCACTCGACGATGGGCTCGCGGTCGCGGTCGAACATCCACAGCGCAAGGCCGAGAGTCCACATGTTCTTGCAGCGCAGGGCCTCCTTGTTGCCGAGGCCGAACGGCTTCACCGCGTCGAGGGTGAGCTGCGAGATGTTGAATCGGATCAGCTGCCACTTGCCGAGGCTGCCGTCGTCGAGCGGGTTGGTCGCATAGCCCGCCTTGGCGAGGTTCCTCGCGCCGAACTCGCCCTCGTCGGCGATGATCAGGCCGCCGGGCTTGAGATCCTCGACCTGGGTCTTGAGCGCCGCCGGGTTCATCGCGACCAGAACGTCGGGCGAGTCGCCCGCCGTCTCCACCGACGCGGAGCCGAAATTGATCTGGAAGGCGGAGACTCCGAAGGTCGTCCCCTGGGGCGCCCGGATCTCGGCCGGGAAATCGGGGAAAGTGGCGAGGTCGTTGCCGGCCAGCGCCGTCGACAAGGTGAACTGGCCGCCGGTCAGCTGCATGCCGTCGCCGCTGTCGCCGGCGAAGCGGACGACGACGGCTTCGCACGCCGTGTCGGCATTCGCCTCTTCGGGCGTGAGATAGTGGGTGGCCGTGGCCAATCTGGCTTCCTTCGTAGCGGGTTGCCGAATGACCCTAGCCGCGCGGGCGCGGGGCCACAATCGTCATCCCGGCCAACCCACGGCCGCTCAGTCGCGGCGGGCGCTGGTCTCGTCCGCGTCGCTCGCCTTGCGCTGGCTCTCCTCCTCGGCCGCCGGACGTTCGACCTTGCGGCAGATGCGCTGCGGCGTGACTCGTCCCGACACCTCCACCGTGCGGCAGATTTTCCTTTGCTTGGGCTGTTGCGGCTTCGCGCCCGCGGTGGCGACGCCGCCGATCAGCACGGTGGCGACCACCGCGGCCAGAACCTTGAAATTACGCATTTTTTTCTCCGCCACTGCCCTTCGAAATGCTGGAGGGCCCGGCAAAAGTCAAGGCGGGCCCGCCTTTAGCGCAATTGCGGGCTAGCGCGACGCCGCGGTTGGCGGATCAACTCGGCCGCAATAAGGGAGGGGGTTCAAGCTTGGGAGAGACGATGAGCGAACCCTATGTGCGGCCGGACGTCCGCCTCTTCCTCGAACATTATAACAAGCTGCCCGGCCCCCGCGCCCACGAGGTCGGGCCGAACGAAGCCCGCGCGATGATCCTCGCCTCGCGCCATGTCGCCGACGCCGAGGTCGGAGCGCTGGCGGTGATCCGGGACCTCGCCTGCCCCGGACCGGGCGGCGAGATCCGCCTGCGGCTCTACGACTCGCGCGAGATCCGCGAGGCGGGACCGCTGCTGCTCTTCTTCCACGGCGGCGGCTTCGTGTTCGGCGACCTCGATACCCATGAGCCTTTCTGCGCCGAGATCGCGCGCCGGCTCGACCTGCCGGTGCTGGCGGTCGACTATCGCCTCGCGCCCGAGCACCCCTTCCCCGCCGGCGCGGAGGATTGCATCGCCACCGCCCGCTGGGCGGCGGCAAGCCCTCCGGAGCTCGGCCGGCAGGTCAGCGGTCTCGTCACCGCGGGCGACAGCGCCGGCGGCAATTTCGCCATCGTCGCCGGCCTGGCGCTGAGGGACGAACCGGCCGCGGTTCCGGTGATCGCGCAATGGGCGATCTACCCCGCCGCCGATCCGGCCAAAGGCTATCCCTCCTTCGAGGGTTTCTCCGAGGGCTATTTCCTCAGCCAGGAGGGCATGCGGTGGTTCGACGGCTGCTACCGCCCGGACAAATCGGACTGGCGCTATTCGCCTTTGCTCAAGAGCCAGGCGGGGATGCCGCCGACGCTCGTCCTCACCGCCGGCCTCGATCCGATCCGCGATCAGGGCCGCGCCTACGCCGCCGCCTGCGCCGAGGCGGGGGTGCCGGTGGTCTTCCGCGAGGCCGAGGGTACCATCCACGGCTTCATCAACCTGAGGCGCGCCATCCCTTCCTCCGACAAGGACATCCGGGGCGCGGTCGAGGCGCTGAAGCTGATCCTCGGGGAGGTCGCACGATGAACTCCGAAATTGGGGACAGGCACGAATTTCCTGGAGCCAGGGCGACTCCCTCGTTCCCCGTAAATGCGTGCCTGTCCCCATTTTCGAGTGAAGCGGCATGAAGGGCGCCGGCTACCGCCCCGCGGTCGGAGTGATGCTGGTCAATGCCGAGCGCAAGGTCTGGGTCGGCCAGCGGCTCGATAACCGCCTCGACGCCTGGCAGATGCCGCAGGGCGGGCTCGACCCGGGCGAGGCGCCGCTCGACGGCGCCCTGCGCGAGCTCGAGGAGGAGACCGGAATCCGCTCCGATCTGGTCGAGATCGTCGCCCGCCACGGCGAGGAGCTCTATTACGACCTGCCCGAGGACATGATCGGCAAGGTCTGGAAGGAGCCGTGGCGCGGCCAGCGCCAGACCTGGTTCCTCGCCCGCTTCCTCGGCACCGACTCCGACGTCGACATCGCCACTCCGGAGCCCGAGTTCCGAGCCTGGAAATGGGCCGACCCCGCCGACCTTCCGGCGATGATCGTCCCGTTCAAGAAGAAGCTCTACGAGGACGTCCTCGCCGCCTTCCGCGACCGCCTCTGAAAAAGGGGACAGCTACCGTAACTGTCGCCCTAAGTATCCGCCTCTGAAAAAGGGGACAGTTACGGTAACTGTCCCCCTAAATGTCAACTGTCCCCCTAAATGTCCTGCGCCGCTGGACCCCGGCATTCGTCGGGGGAACAGGTGCTTCACTGGAGCCACGGGTCGCTGGCCGCTCGACGCCGTTCGTGCTATGTTCGCTGCGAGATGCGATCCGCTCGCGACCCTGCCGTCCTTCGGACCCTTCGCGAACAGCGACAAAGGCGACATTCGGGCACGCAGTTTTTCTTCCCTATGGGAAGCCGGACTTTCCGAACCTTCCGCGTTCCGATGTCGCTTTTCGCGCTCGGCCTCGGCTGTGGCCTCGCCGCGAATCGTCGGCTAGAGCCCTCTCCATGCGGGGTTTGACGAGCGACGAAGCGGCGGCGGTCGAACGGGCGGCCGGCGAGCCGATGCTGGCTCAGGTCGAGGCCTGGGCGGCGGTCAACAGCGGCTCGCGCAACCTCGGCGGCCTCGGCCGGGTCGCGGGACTGCTCGCCGACGCCTTCGCAGCCCTTCCGGGGGCGATGACGCTTAGGGACCCGTCGCCGGTCGATGCCGTCACCCCGGAAGGAAAGCTGCTCCCGCTGGAGCACGGCCGCAACCTCCATCTCGCCGTGCGTCCGGAAGCGGCGGTCCAACTCCTCTTCACCGGCCACATGGATACGGTGTTCGCGCCCGACCATCCGTTCCAGGAGGTGTTCTGGCGCGAGGAAGGTGTGCTCGGCGGCCCAGGAGTCGCCGACATGAAAGGCGGCCTCGCCGTCCTGCTGGCAGCCTTGAAGGCGGTCGAGGAATCACCGCTCGCCGCCTCGCTCGGCTACGAGCTGGTGATCAATTCCGATGAGGAGGTCGGCTCGCCCGGCTCGGCCCCCCTGATCGCCGCCGCGGCGCGGGGCAAGAAGGCGGCGCTCACCTACGAGCCCTCGGCTTTGCCCGACGGCACCCTCGCCGGCGCGCGGCCCGGAAGCGGCAATTTCTCGCTCGTCGTGACCGGCCGAAGCGCCCATGCCGGCCGCAATCCCGAAGACGGCCGCAACGCCTTGCTGGCGGCGGCCGAGCTGGCCCTTCGCCTCGCCGGGGCGAAGAGCGCCGGGCTCAGCGTCAATCCGGCCCGGATCGACGGCGGCGGGCCGAACAACGTCGTCCCCGATCATGCGATCCTGCGCATAAATATGCGGCCCGCCACTTCGGGCGACCAGCAGCGGGCGCAAGCGGCCCTGGAGAATGCCGTCGCGGAGGTCGCGGCCAGGCGGGATGTGCGCATAGATATGCACGGCGCATGGGGCCGGCCGCCGAAGCCGCTCGATCCGGGGGCGCAAAAGCTGTTCGAGCTGGTTCGAAGCTGCGGCGCCGAGCTCGGCCAGTCGATCGGCTGGCGCGACAGCGGCGGGGTGTGCGACGGCAACAACATCGCCGCCTGTGGAGTGCCCGTGGTCGACACGATGGGGGTGCGCGGCGGCGCCATCCATTCGGACTCCGAATATCTGATCGTCGACAGCCTCGTCGAACGGGCGCAATTGTCGACGCTGACGATCCTGAGGCTGGCGGGCGGGGAGGGTTTGTGAGCTTTCGGATCCGGCCGGCCAGGAACGAGGATTTCCAGGCCCTCTATGAAATGGCCAAGCTGACCGGCGGCGGCTTCACCAACCTGCCCGCGGACCGCGGCGCCCTGGTCGACAAACTGATCCGCTCGGAAAAGGGCTTCGCCGCCCGAATAGAGGAGCCCGGCGACGAGCTCTACGTCTTCATGCTCGAAAATTCGGAAACGGGGCAGATCCGCGGCACCTGCCAGATCTTCGGAATGGTCGGGGTCGACACCCCCTTCTACAGCTACCGGATCAGCACCTTGACCCAGACCTCCAAGGCGCTGGGCCAGACCTTCCGCAACGAGATGGTGACCCTGACCACCGATCTCGAAGGCTCCTCGGAAGTAGGCGGCCTCTTCCTCCACCCCGGCGAGCGCGCCGGCGGCCTCGGAATGCTGCTGGCGAGGAGCCGCTACCTCTTCATCAAGCTCCACCGCGAGCGCTTCGCCAAACGAGTCATCGCCGAACTGCGGGGAGTCATTGACGACGCAGGCGGCTCGCCTTTCTGGGATTCGATCGCCGGCCGGTTCTTCGGGATGAGCTTCCAGGAGGCGGACGAGTTCAACGGCGCCCACGGCACCCAGTTCATCGCCGACCTGATGCCCAAGACTCCGATCTACACCGCCATGCTCCCAGAGAGCGCCCGGGCGGTGATGGGAGTGCCCCACCCTTCCGGCCGGGCGGCGATGAAGATGCTCGAGCGCGAGGGCTTCCAGTTCGACTGCTATGTCGACATCTTCGACGGCGGCCCGACCATGACCGCGCCGACCGACCAGATCCGGACCATCCGCGAATCGCGCGAGCTGGTGCTGGCCGAGGTGGCGGAAGACGTCGAAGGCCCCAGCATGATGCTGGGCCACGGCCGCCTCGCCGATTTCGCCGCCTGTTGCGGCGACGTCCAGATCGCCGAGGACGAAACCGCCACGGTCGGCCGCGAGACGGCCGCCCTGCTCGGCATCGCGCCGGGCGACACCTTCCTCGCCATGGGGCGCTGATGGCGCCGGTCGAGATCAACTTCGACGGCCTCATCGGGCCGAGCCACAATTATTCCGGCCTCAGCCTCGGCAACATCGCGTCGGCGACCAACAAGGGGCTGGTCTCCCACCCGCGGGCGGCGGCGCTGCAGGGGCTGGCGAAGATGCGCCACAATCTCGCGCTCGGCCTGCCGCAGGGGCTGCTCCCGCCCCACCGGCGGCCGGACCGGGCCTGGCTGGCCGAGCTCGGCACCAGCGTCCAGGCGGTCCCCGACTCGCTCCGCCCCGCCGCCTTCTCCGCCTCGGCGATGTGGGCCGCCAACGCCGCCACCGTGTCCCCCGCCCCCGACACCAAAGACGGGCGCTGCCACCTCACCGTCGCCAACCTTCGAACCATGGCGCATCGCAGCCACGAATGGCCCGAGACCCTGGCCCAGCTCCGCTTGGCCTTCGCCGACCAGAGCCGCTTCGCCGTCCACCCGCCGGTCCCCGCCACCTTCGGCGACGAAGGCGCAGCCAACCACATGCGCCTGTGCGCCTCGCACGGCGAGCCGGGGGTGGAAGTGTTCGTATACGGAGTCCGCGGCGGCGCCTTCCCGGTCCGCCAGCATGAGGAGGCGAGCCGGGCGGTCGCTCGCCGCCACGGCCTCGACCCGGCCCGAGCCCTGTTCGTCGCCCAGTCGGAGGAGGCGATCGCGGCCGGCGCCTTCCACAACGATGTCGTCGCGGTCGCCAATGAGAACGTCCTCTTCGCCCACGAGCAGGCCTTCGCGGAGCGGCCGGCTTTCCAGGCCGAGCTCCGGCGCCTGCTTCCGACGGTCGAGATCGTCGAGGTGCCGGCGAGCGCCGTCAGCCTCGAGGAGGCGATCCGAAGCTATTTGTTCAACGCCCAGCTGGTCACCCTTCCCACCGGCGGAATGGCGCTGATCCTGCCCGAGGAGGCGCGCGAGACTCCGGCGGTCTGGGCCTGGCTGCAGGCGATGATCGCCGGCAACGGCCCGATCCGCGAGCTGCTCGTCGTCGACGTGCGCCAGTCGATGGCGAATGGCGGCGGGCCCGCCTGCCTCAGGCTTCGCGTGGTGGCCGAGCCGGAGGCGGTCGATCCGAGGTTCATGGTCGATGAGGCCAGGCTGGATCGGATCGCGGCGGTCGTGGACTCGGAATGGCCGGAGCGGATCGAGCCGGCGGATCTTCTCGACCCGGCGCTCTGGGCGCGGATGGAGGGAGCGAGGGCGGCGCTGCTCGGCACCTTGGGGCTCGAGGAGCTGATCTAGTCGTCATGCCAGCGAAGGCTGGCATCCATGCCGACTCGGAAATGGGCCCCAGCCTTCGCAGGGGCGACGAAGTCCCTATTCTTCCGCGCTCCAGAAGATGTCGATCGGAGCGTCCACGGCGGCGAGCACCCGGCCGATCGGGGCGGCGGAGAGGGGGCCTTCCTTGATCGCCTGCTCCAGCACCCGGCGCTGCTCGGCGCCGGCGGCGACGATCATGATCGCCCGGGCCGAGGTCAAGGCGGCGGCGGTCAGGGTGACCCGGTCGCCCGCTGCCCCCTCCGGCATCGGCCGCGGCCGAACGCCGACGGCGCGGCGCTCGCGCGGCCCGGCGACGGCGCGCTCCAGATCCGGGCCGGGGAAGATGCCGGCGGTGTGGCCGTCGGTCCCCATTCCGAGGCAGACGAGGTCGAGCGGCCAGCCGACCAGCGACAGCCGGGCGTCGGCCAGGCGGCCGGCCTCCTGATAATCGCCGAGCGCGGCCTCGTCGACCAGCGAGACGAGCTCGGCGCCCTTCGCGGCGAAATAGCCTTCGAGCTTGCGGTAGTTGCTGAGCGTATCGCCGAGCGCCACCAGCCGGTCGTCGGTCGGCATGATCGTCACTTTCGACCAGTCGATCGCCTTCGATTTGGCCAGCTGCGCGAAGATGAGGTCGGAGGCGGAGCCGCCGGGCAAGGCGAGCCGCGCGCCCTTATGCGCCTCGATGGCGCTTTCGATGACGAAACCTATGTCCCCGGCCGCCTGCTCGGCCATCTCCCTGGCGGTGGCGAACTCCCACCATTCGATTTCGTCCATGCCTTCAATCTCTCCGCGGCCGTGGCTGGCCGGAAGGAACCGCCCGATCGCGCAAGCCGTTCCAGCCGCGACCGCCTTAGGGAGACAAACCATGCCTGCCAAATCGAAAGCGCAGCAAAAGGCCGCCGGCGCCGCTTTGTCCGCCAAGCGCGGCGACACGCCCAAATCGAAGCTCCAGGGCGCGTCGAAGCAGATGGCCGAATCGATGAGCGAGAAGCAGCTCGAGGAGTTCGCCTCGACCAAGCGCAGGGGCAAGCCCGAGCACGCCGGCGGCTGAGGGCGCCGACCCGCCTGGGATAATTACCGCCGCGTTGATCTTGCCCGTTCACCGTCCGGCAGCAGCCGCGACTCCATGGCTGCGCCGAGGCGACGGAGGCGGGCATGGACTCATTGGGCGATTATTCGGAGCCGCGGACCGAGGGCGCCGGCGAAGCGCGCGGCGCGGCGCCGATCTGGGCGGAGCCTGGCGATTTGTTCTTCTTCCGGCTTGGAACGCTCCTCGGCGACGGCACCCAGCGGCAGGTGGAGATACTCGCGCTGGCGGAGAGCGGAGCGATCGTCCGCACCCCGGAAAGGCTCGATTCCGATCGGCCGTTCGTGCTCGAGCTCAACTCCCATCACCGTTTCCCGACGCGGGTCGACTGGTCGTCCGGCGACCTCGTCGGCCTCGAATTCGAGGACCGCGCCCAGGTCCGCGAGACCCTGGCGGCGCGGGACCGCTCCCATCCCTACCGGGCGCCCCGCCTGAAGCTCGCCGCCGAGGTCCTCCTGCGCTTGGGCGAGACCTGCATTACCGCCCGGGCCAGAGACGTGTCCGAGGGCGGCATCAAGGTCGAGCTCGCCGAGGCCGGCTATGTCGGCCGCGAGGCCGCCGTCATCGTGCCGGGAATGCCGCCGGTCGCGGGCCGGATTTCATGGTGCCGGGACGGCCAGGCGGGAATCTCCTTCGAGCCGCCGATCGCCTTCGCGAGCCTGGCGGACTGCTTCACCCGGCAGAAGGAGGCCTGAGCCCGCCGAGCGCGGCGAGGACCTGCAGGGTCCAGGCCGCCGTGTCGGCGGGAAGCCGTTCCAGGTCGAACTCGCCGACCTCGTCTATCTCCAGGCTTCGGCGCGCCCGATAATCGACTCCGCGGATCAGGAACAGGGCCGAGCGGTCCCCTGCCAGGCCGGAACCGGGACGGACGTCCTCGAGCCGCTCGATCTCTCCATGAGCGAGGAGGCCGATCTCCTCCTTCAGCTCGCGAAGCACCGCGTCGATCGGCGCCTCGCCGCTCTTGCGCCCGCCGCCGGGCAGCCGCCAGCCGGGCGCGTAGGTGAGCCGAACCAGCACGACCCTGCCGAGCCCGGTCAAAGGCACCGCGTGCACGCCGTCGCGCCCGGGGCCCGTCACCGCCCACATCAGGCGGCGAAGGCCGTGGATCGCGGTGAAGACGAAGCGGATCAGGCGCCGCCGCAGGCCCATCAATCGATCGCGACGCGAAGGAAGGCCATCGCTCCGCTCCGGCCCCCGGCATAGGAAGGTTCGAGGCCGGCGGGGACGAAGTTGAACGCCCAAAGGCCGCCGAGGCCGAGCCTGACATGAGGCGCGGCCCGAAATTCGTGCAGGGCCCCGAGCGACAGCTTGCCGACGCGGTAGGCGGGCCCGTGATGGCCGCCGCCCGCGGCGAGCTCGTCATTCTCGGTTCGCTCGGCGCGAGCGAACAGGGTCCAGGAGCCCCGCGCCACCGCGCTCTCGACGAGGAAGGCGTCGAGAGACCCCGCGCCGCTCGAGCGGCGGCCCCAGGCCAGAGTCGTCGACCAGCGGGAGCGCCGGCCGAGCGGCTGGGTGTAGAGCGCGCTCGCCGACCAGCGCGTCTGGTTCTCGCCGGGTTCGAGCTGCTCGGGGTCGATCAGGCGCGCCCAGCTCGCCTGAAGCGAAACCGTTCGTGCGGGATTCCAGGAAATCCGGGCGGCGGTCGAATCGAGCGGCCCCGTCTCAATTCCGAAGCGGCGCTGGTCGGGCTCGCGGCCGTTGAAGCGCGAGGCCTCCAGCTTGACGTCGCCGGCGATGAGCCCGGCTGTGACGACGCCGAAGCTGATATGGGTGGAATCGAGCCAGTGATGGCTGATCGGCGCCTCCGGCGACTCCATCGCCGAGAGCCGGTGCATGAACGGGGGCGGGCCGAAGGCCGGCTCCCCGGGCAGGCCGGCATAAGCGAACAGGCTCGCGCGGTCGGACAGAGGAAGGCTGAAGCTGGCCGACAGCTCGGTGAACAAATCGTGCGGATGCTGACGGTCGACGAGCGGATCTCGGCCGTTGGCGGTCTCGCCTGAGGCGAGGAGGAGCGGAAAGCCGCGCCGTCCCATCAGCGGATCGGGGCTGAGGCCGGCGCGCAGCTGCACAGTGCCGGGCCCGAGGCGACGCTTGGCCATCCCCATCACCATGCCCGCGACGAAGCCTTTCTCGCCGCCGCGCGGCCCCCCTTGCCAATCATAGACTCCGAACAGCGTCGCATGGCCCATCAACGACCAGCGGCCGGCGGTGACGTGGGCGCCGGCATGGGGCGTGGTCTCCGGCTGCCACGCCGTGCCCGACGCCTCCCGGGTGGTCGAATAGGGGCCGAGCGCGCCCGTCATCGCCTCGGGGGGGAGCTCGCCCATCGGCATGCCTTCCTCGGCGGCGGGTTCCCCGGGATGAACGGCTTGCGTATCCGCGGGCATGCCATGCCCTTCATGCTGGGCGAAGGCCGGGCCGGCGAGCAGCGCGAGCAGCGGGGCGAACGGGAAGAGCTTCATCGGGACGGCCGGCAGGTAGGGCGGCAGCGCGCCGCTTGCAACCGCGGTGGCACTTCCGCCACCATCGGGACCGAAGGAGACGAAGATGGGCAAGGCCGTACGCCGCGTCGTGACCGGGCACGATGCCGAGGGAAGGTCGATGGTCCAGGAAGACGGGCCGCCGGCACGGGTCGTCACCCTCGGCGGCGAGAGCGGCACGACCTTCCACGAGGTCTGGAACACCCGCGCGGCGCCGGCGCCGATCGATCGCGGCTCCGGCGAACCGCCCGAGCCGGGCATCTCCCTGCTGCCGCCCACGAGCGGCACGCGAATCCGGATCCTCGACATCCCGCCCGACGACGGCGCCGTCGCCGCCCTCCCCCGCGAATCGGTGCGCGCCCTGTTCGAGGCGATCGGAGCCGGCCACGCCTTGGCGGAGAACCCGCCCCACCCGCTCATGCATCGAACCGAGACGATCGACTACGGCATCGTCCTCGAAGGCGAGCTCGTCCTCGTCCTCGACACCGTCGAGACGGTCGTCCGGGCGGGCGACGTCATCGTCCAGCGCGGCACCAGCCACGCCTGGGCCAACCGCTCCGGCGCCAATGCGAGGATCGCGTTCGTGTTGATCGACGCGCGGTTCGACGAAGGGCTTGGAGGCTGACCGGCTCGCCCAGCACGAATATTGGCCCATAGCGCCGCGCTCCGCGACACTCTCGATTCGCGGCGCGGGTCGCTAAGGCGTTTCCGGTGTTGCTCGACGCCGAGTCAGCCTTGGACTTCAATTCGGGAGACCCACAGGGGGTGCCCGAGTTCGCGCTCAACTGTTTTGACGGCTGTTTGGTCAGGGGTGGAGGGAGGTGCAGAAACAAGGGTGCTTGGATTTTATAGGATCCTCGACCCATCCCGTACCGGCAGCGATGGTTGAATTAGAGTGGCGACACCGCTTTCGGAGACCGCAGCCAGAACCAGTACTTCGGAGATGGTCCCTGCGACTCGCTTTGGGCCAAAGTTCGTTACGGCTATCACTTGCTTTCCAATGAGGTCGGCCATCTGGTGACGCTCGGTGATCTGGGCCGAGCTCGTCTTGATGCCCAGCACCTCGCCAAAGTCGATCTTTATCACATACGCCGGAACTCGTGCCTTGGCGTTTTCAGTTATATCGACGATCGTACCGACCCGCATATCAACCTGATGGAAGTCATCGTAGACGATGGTGGCCGGTGTATCAGGAACTTCGCTCATATGCCCCTCAGTTTATGAGTGTAATGTCTCTACACCACTCAAAGTTTAGCTTGTAAGCCAGTTCGAAGGAACGAAGGAATCCGGCCCATTCAGCTGCGCATACTACCTTCGATAGCATTTTTCCGGTCATTTCGATGTGATATGCTTCAGCCGGATCATCACCACCTACGTGTGTATAAAAATATGACAGGCTTTCGGGAGGTACCGACTTCGCATGCCCGAGACTGCTCCACAAGGCGTCGATCATTATTCCCGCATGCCGTTCGAACGCAACCATGTGCGCCGCTCGATCCAATACATCGTCACTAGCCAACCCGTCGTAAAGCGCCTGAAGATAAGTACCTGTCGGCTCGGCGAAGGACGGCTTGAGTTCTTTTCCGAAAAGATGTCGAATGTCACCTCGTAATAAGTTCGCATGGAACGATCGGGTTTCCAGGATGCTGGGCAGAGCTCTCACTCCGTCGGCCAAGATCTTAGCGTGGCCGCCAAACTCATCCCATACCAAAAATGAAGCAACAGCAGATGTTGCTTCTATGGCAACATCAACGTCTTCGTTTGAACGAAGAACTCTCTCGAACACACGGCCAATCGCACCCGCTTGCAGATAAGGGAAGGCGACTGACATTCCCAGATAATGCGATAATACAGTCTCGATATTGTCGTTATTAACATTGGTTGCAAAGGGGTGCGCGCCCGACTCAAGCACAATAGTTTCTATTGATTTATTGAACGTATGGTCGGCCACAACCCGTCTCCCGTGCTACCTTCACAAACAGGTACATCCTGTATTGGGCAAATTCTGGCCCGCAAATCGCGCCCTCGGCATAATCCTCTGTTCTGGGGCCGACTGGTTGAACGCAGGTTGAACGTGGCGCTCGCGCGTCTCTTGTAACGGCGCATTTGAGAAAATGTCGTAGATGAGGAACTGAGTGAGGAAGGCGGCAATGCCGACTGCTTCGGCTGCATCCCGACGGGGGCCGCCGATATCTCTCATCTTTCAATAGCTCGTTTAGCTCAAGCGTCTGAAAGGAAATTGGCGCGCCCAGAAGGATTCGAACCTCCGGCCCCCAGATTCGTAGTCTGGTGCTCTATCCAGCTGAGCTATGGGCGCGCGGGAGAGGGCGACATAGGGGCAAGGGGGGCGAGGCGCAACCCCGGCTGCGCCGGCCAAGGCGCGGTGTTGCGGGGCGACGGCGCGCCGCCTAGGAGGAGTCATGGCAGGCCCCCGAGCGCCCCTCGTCACTCTCCTCCCCCTCGCTCTCGCCGCGGCGTGCGCGGCCCCCGGCCCCTATCCGTCGCTGGCGCCCCGGCCGGCCGAGACGGCCTATGCCGGCGAGGACGAGCGGCAGCCGACGCCGCAGCCCGACGATCCCGCTCTGGCCCGGGAGATCGAGCGCCTGACGGCGGCGGCGAGGGGCGGCTCGGCCGAGTTCGAGGCCTCGCTGCGCGCCGCCGAGGCGGCCGCGAGCGCCGCCGGCGCAAGCGGAAGCGACTCCTGGGTCGAGGCTCAGCAGGCGCTCTCCCGGCTCGAGACGGCGAGGGCTCAGACGACGGCGGCGCTGGCGGATCTCGACCGGCTCGCGGTGGAGCGGGCGAGCGCCGGCACCCTCAGCGACGACGACCGCGAGGCCTTGCGGGCGGCAGCGGCCGAGCTTCAGGCCCTGGCCGACGCCCAGGCCGAACGGCTGCGGCGGATCGGCGAGCGCCTGTCGCGCTGAATCAACGACTTAGCCTTCGGTGTCTGACACCGAATTCGGGGGGCGGATTTCGTCCGGGACCCTGAGGGCGGCGGCGTGGAGTCGGGCGAGGGCGACGTAGTGGGCGACTCCAAGCTGTTGGGCGGCCAGCTCCTCCTCGCTGAGGTCGCGGACATATTTGGCGGGGCGGCCCGCCCAGAGCTGGCCGGCGGGGATTCGGCGGCCCGGCGCGAGCAGCGCCCCCGCCGCGAGCATGGCGCCGCCCTCGATCTCGCAGCCGTCCATGACGATGGCCCCGAGCCCGACGAAGGCTCGGTCGTGGAGGATGCAGCCATGGACCATCGCCATGTGGCCGATCAGCACGTCCTCGCCGATGATCGTCGGGAATCCGCCGGCCGGGCGCCCCGGTCCCGGCGGATCGACGTGGACGACGCTTCCGTCCTGGATGTTGGAGCGGGCGCCGATCCGGATGAGGTTGCCGTCGCCGCGAAGCACGCAATTGTACCAGATGCTGGCGTCCGGCCCGACCTCGACGTCGCCGATCAGCATCGCGCCCGGAGCGACGAAGGCGGCGGGATCGAGGCGCGGCGCCTTGCCGCCGAAGCCAATC
The DNA here is from genome assembly GCA_034668585.1 of Sphingomonadales bacterium. Taxonomy (GTDB): domain Bacteria; phylum Pseudomonadota; class Alphaproteobacteria; order Sphingomonadales; family Sphingomonadaceae; genus Allosphingosinicella. The sequence continues at coordinate 28,221 of JAXDPB010000018.1, forward strand.
AGCCTTGCGCCGCCCATGATCCGCTCTCCCTCGGCCGCTATCATCGTCCGCTCAGCACGCCCGGAAGCCAGGCCTGCCATCCTTCCAGCACCGGCAGGATGCTGGCATAATCGTCGGTCCAGGCGGGGAAGCCGGGGCGCGTGCGCAGCGGTCGCCACAAATGGGCGTCCTCGCCGCTCGCGATCCTCAAGGTCATCAAAGTCGCCTCGTCGCGGGTCATCGCCACCCAGATCGAGCGGGTCAGGTTGCGCCCCTCATCCTCGACGGCGGGGGTATAATCGTAGGCGGCGGCGTGCCAGCCGTCGGCTTGCGCGGCGGCGGCGAGCACGGGCTCGAGGTCGAGATAGCGGTTGGAGATGTGGACCAGAAGCAGGCCGTCGGGCTTCAGGGCCCGCCGGTAGACCCTCAGCGCCTCGCGGGTGAGAAGGTGGATCGGGATGGCGTCGGAGGAGAAGCCGTCGACGGCGAGCAGGTCGAGCCGCCCCGGCGCCTGGCGGGCGAGGCTGAGGCGGGCGTCGCCGAGCACCACCCGCGCCTGCGGAGCGCAGCGCGACAGGAAGGTGAAGCGGGTCGGATCCGTGGCGATCCGGACGATCGCGGGGTCGATCTCGAAGAAGGTCCAGTCCTGCCCCGGAAGCGCGAAGCAGGAGAGCGTGCCGCTGCCGAGGCCGACGACTCCGACCGTCGGGTTCGGGCCGTGGAAGCTGGGCAGCGAAGTCAGCGCATGGCCGACTCCCGAGCGGCGCGCATAATAGCTGGTCGGCTCGGTCTCGCCGCCGGGGGTGAGGTTCTGGACTCCGTGGAGGGTGGTGCCGTGGGTGAGCTGGCGGGACGGCGGGTTCCGGCGGGTGATCACCGTGTAGATGCCGAAATAGCTTCGGGTGCGAAGCCCGTCGCGGCTCTCCGCAAGCTTGGACCAGCCGCCGTAGCTGAGCATCAGGGCGAGCAGGCCGAGCCCGAACGGCACCCGCCAGCCGATGAAATTGAGCGAAACGAGGGAAATGGCGATGCTTCCGACCAGGGCTTCCCCGGGGCTGAGGTGAAGGCCCCGGTCGACCGCCCAGGAGAGCAGCAGCACGACGACGACCAGCGTCCAGCGCAGCCGCGCCGGCATGTTCTCCGCCCAGGGGATGAACGGCCATTGCGGCAGAAGCATCGCCGCGGCGGCGATCAGCAGGGGATGCTCATAGGCCCAGTCGAACAGGGTCGGAGCGACGATCGCGCAGAAGATTCCGCCGAGCATGCCACCGACCGCCATGGCGAGGTAGAAAGCGGTGAGGTGCGCCGCTTCCGGCCGCAGCCGGTACATTTCCGAATGGAGCGCGGTGGCGACGATCAGGAGGAGCAGAAGGCCCAGAGTGGCGGTGAAGAACGGCAGATCGGAGCCGCCGCTGAACGCGAAGCCGCCGGCGACGAGCAGGAAGAGCGGGGCGAGCTTGACCACCACATTGGCCGGTCCCCGGCGGTGGGCGAAGGCGATGACGAAGCTGAGCAGATAGAGGCCGAGCGGCACCACCCAGAGCAATGGAACGGCGACGATGTCGGTAGTGAGATGGGTGGTGGTCGAGAGCATCAGCCCGGACGGAACGGCGGCCAGCGCCACCCAGTGGATCAGCCGCCGGCGAGTCGGCGCCGGCCCGGTCGCTTGCGGCGCTTGCTCCACCGCCGCCGCCGGCACCGTCAGGGCGCAGGCCGCGACCATCAGCACGAGGAGGGCGTAGCCGACCGACCAGACCAGGCTCTGCTGCTCGAGGGTCAGCAAAGGCTCGACCAGCAAGGGGTAGGAGAGCAGGCCCGCGAAGCTTCCCAGGTTCGAGGCGGCGTAGAGCGGATAGGGGTCGCCTCGGGCGCTCTCCAGCGCATACCAGCGCTGCATCAGCGGCGCCTGCGCCGAGACGATGAAGAAGAGCGGCCCGATCGAGGTGGCGAGGAACCAGGGCGCCCAGAGCGCCGGCGCCGCATCGGCCGGAAGAGTCTCCCCGGTCAGCCCGATCGGAAGCCACAGAGCGGCCAGAGCGAACAGGGCGAGATGCACTCCCGCCTGGCGCCGGGGCCTCAGGCGGGTCAGGAAATGGGCGTAGGAATAGCCGCCCAGAAGCAGGCCCTGATAGACGAGCATGGCGCTGTTCCACACCGCCGGCGCTCCGCCGAGCCGGGGCAGCGCCATTCGCGCGATCATCGGCTGGGTGAGGAAGAGCAGGAACGAGCCGGTCAGCACGGTGAGCAGGAAGAGCGGCCTGGCGAAGCGCTCGCGATCGCGGGTGATTTCCCGAACCGGGCTCATTCGGCCTCCAGCGCGCCGGCGAGGCGCGCCAGCTCGTCGAGGGTCTCGTCGACATGGGCGAGATGGGTACGGAAGGAGAGGATCGCGCAACGCAGCCAGTCGGCGCCGTCGATCCGGGTGCCGCTGAGAAACACCCTTCCCTCTCGCTGCAGGCGGCTCAGCAATCTCCGGTTGAACTCGTCGACGTCGCCGCTTCGAGGCCGGTAGCGGAAGGCGACGATCGAGAGGTCCGGCGGGGGGCCCGCCTCCCAGCCCTCCATCTCTCCGAGCCGGGCGTGGAAATAGCGGGCGAGGCCGATCTTCTCCGACTGGGCGGCCCGAAACGCGCCGATCCCGGCGAGCTGAAGCGGCAGCCACAGCCTGAGCGCCCGAAAATGGCGGGTCAGCTCGGGCGAGAGGTCGCCCGGCGAGGGGCCCACTCCGCTTTCGGCGAACGGGCGGATGTAGTCGGCGCTGGCGCTGAACGCGTCGAGCAGCATGCGCTGGTCGCGCGCGAGCACGGCGCCGGTGCCGTAAGGCAGGAACAGGGTCTTGTGCGGATCGAGCGCCACCGTGTCGGCGCGCTCGAGGCCGCCGAGCACCGCCTTCCCCTCCTCGCACAGCTTGAAGAGACCGCCATAGGCGCCGTCGACGTGGAACCAGGCCCCGTGCCGCTCGCAGAGCGACGCGATGTCGGCCAGCGGATCGACCGCGCCGCTGTCCACCGTGCCCGCCGAGGCGACGACGAGCCAGGGCCTGACTCCGTCCGCGCAGTCCCGCTCCAGTGCCTGGGCCAGCGCACCGGCGCGAATGCGGTGGCGATCGTCGGTCGCGATCAGCCGCCGCGGCGCCCGCGCCCGGCCGGCGATGCGCAGCGCCTTGTCGACGCAATGGTGGGCGAAGCGGCTCAGATAGACGGCGCCGCCGCCCTCCTCGTCGCGGGCCTCGCGCGCGGCGACGATGGCGGTGAGGTTGGCGAGGCTGCCGCCGGAGGTCAGAGTGCCGCCGGCGCCGGCGGGAAAGCCGATCACGGAGGCGAGCCAGGCGGTGGTCGCATTCTCCAGGCGGACGGCGCCGGGCGCGGCCGGAGCGAAGCCCGCATATTTGTTGGACGCCGCCGCGAGGAAATCCCCGACGGCGGCATGAAACAGGCCGCCCCCCGGCACATAGCCCATGAATCGCGGCGAGGCGGTGGTGATCCCCGGGCGGTCGACGTTTCGGCTCAGATAAGCGAGCGTCTCCTCGAGCGAACGGCGAGCCTCCCCGAACCCGAAGCCGGCCGCCGACTCCTCGTCCCAGCCGCGATAGGAAGGACCGTCCGCCAGATCCTGGAGGAAGGTCTGGGCATGGGCAAAAGCCGCCGCCATCACCTCGCCGCGCTCGGCCTCGCCGGGCTCCAGGGGCGCGGCCTCCGCCTGCAGCCGGAGCAGCTCGGCGCGGGCCGCGGCCGTCACCGGCCGAGCAGCCTCGCCGCCACCGGGGCGTGATAGGTGAGCACGCCCGAGCAGCCCGCCCGCTTGAACGCCATCAGGGTCTCCAGCACCAGCGCGTCGCGCTCCCCGGCTCCGGCCGCGGCGGCCGCCTCGATCATCGCATACTCGCCCGACACCTGATAGGCGAAGACCGGAACCTCGAACCTCGCCTTCACCCGCCGGACGATGTCGAGATAAGGAAGGCCGGGCTTGACCATGACGCTGTCGGCGCCCTCGGCGAGGTCGAGCGCGACCTCGCGTAGCGCCTCCTCGGCATTGGCGGGGTCCATCTGGTAGCTCTTCTTGTCGCCCTTCAGGAGCCCGCGCGAGCCGACCGCGTCGCGGAACGGGCCGTAGAAGGCGCTCGCATATTTGGCGGCATAGGCCATGATCTGGACGTTGACATGGCCCTCGCTCTCCAGGGCGCCCCGGATCGCTCCGACGCGACCGTCCATCATGTCGGACGGAGCGACGATGTCGGCGCCGGCCGCGGCCTGGATCAGGGCCTGCTCAACCAGAATTTCGCTGGTCGAATCGTTGAGCACGTAGCCGGCTTCATCGACCAGGCCGTCATGGCCGTGCGCCGTATAGGGATCGAGGGCGACGTCGGTGAGCACTCCGACCTCGGGCGCCGCCTCCTTCACCGCCCTGACCGCCCGGCAGATGAGGTTGTCGCGGTTGAGCGCCTCGCGCGCGTCCTCGGTGCGCAGCTCGCGCGGGGTGTTGGGAAAAAGGGCGATGCACGGGATGCCGAGGCTCCGCGCCTCGCGCGCCTTGTCGCCGAGACGGTCGACCGACCAGCGCGACACGCCGGGCAGGCTGGCGATCGGCTCCTCGACCCCCTCTCCCTCGGCGATGAACAAGGGCCAGATCAGGTCGGCCGGAGTCAGCAATGTCTCGGCGAACAGCGCCCGGCTCCAGGCGGCGGCGCGGGTGCGGCGGAGCCGGAGCGCGGGAAAGGCGGCGTTGCTCATGGGGCGGGCTGTAACGCCCCTTCGCCCGGCTGCAAAGCGCGACCGGGAGCCGGCCGCCGCTTGTATCGGAGCCGCAACAATGGCATCCTCCATATACTGATCTAGGTTTCGGGCTCACTCATGGGGATGAAAGGGGGCATTCGATGAAGATCACCAGGAAGCTCGCATTGCGGCTGGGGATCGTGGCCGCGGCCATGATCGCCGGAACCGGCCCGGCGCAGGCGGCGCCGCCCAATCCGATCCTCTATCTGACCGGCCTCGAATATTACACCGCCAACGGCCACAATTGGGTCCGCCACAGATACGACGTCTTCAACAAGGACCAGTATCCGGCCGCCATGTTCGCGTCCGCGCCGGCGCTCCCGCCCTGCGGCTCCAATACCAAATCGTCGCGCAGCTGGGTCGACTTCTTCGACTCGCGGGGCAAGCGCCTCTACGGCTTCTGCGCGCTCGGCAGCCCCAGCGACCTCGGCCAGATCTGGTTCGCGACCGAGGAGGGCACGATCCCGCCCAGCTACGTTTACATCGAGATCAACGACCGCCAGACTAACACGAAGTACAAGTCGAACCTGGCGGACACGACGCTTTAATTCCTCCCCGCGATTTCGCGGCGAGGGGGCCGCACGAAGTGCGGGTGGAGGGGTTCCTGGGCGTCTGAAGAACCCCTCCACCAGGCTTCGCCTGTCCGGCTCCCCGGCAAATGCCGGGGAGGAATTTGAACAGGGACACTCCTTCGGCCACACGCGTTGCCTCCCCCGTGTCCCTGCGTAATTCCGTCCCCAGGCAAGCCGTGCTCGTCGTCAACGCCCATTCCCGCAAGGGACAGGCGCTGTTCGTCGAGGCGGCTCGGAAGCTTCGCGAGGCGGGCATAGAGCTGATCGCCGAGCACGGCCTGCGCGACCCCGGCAAGCTGTCCGCCACCGTTCGGGAAGCGGTGAGGAGCGGCGCCCCGATGGTGATCGTCGGCGGCGGCGACGGCACCCTCTCCGGCGTGGTGGACGAGGTTATCGACCGCGACTGCGTCTTCGCCCTGCTCCCTCTGGGCACCGCCAACAGCTTCGCCCGAACCCTTGGCATCCCGCTCGACCTCGACGGCGCGATCGCGGTGATCGCGAGCGGGAGCCGCCGCCGAATCGACCTCGGCATGATCGGCGACGATTATTTCGCCAATTGCGCGGCGATGGGCCTGTCGCCGATGATCGGCGAGGGCATTCCCCCGAATCTGAAGCGCTATCTCGGACGTCTCGGCTACTTCATCTGGGCGGCCTGGTGCCTGGTCCGTTTCCACGCCTTCCGACTCACCGTGCGCGGCGACGGCATAGACGAGACTCTCTGGGCGACGGAGGTGCGCATCGCCAATGGCGGCCATCATGGCGGAGTCGAGCTGATCGAGAATGCCGAGGTCGACAGCGGCCGGATCGTCGTCCAGGCGGTGGTCGGGCGAAGGGCATCGAGCCTGATCTGGGACTGGTTCGCCAAATATTGGAAGCTGCCGGCGCGCCACCGCACGACCCGCGAGTTCCACGGCACGCGGCTCACCATCGCCACCCGCCCGCGCCAGCGCATCTCGATCGACGGCGAGGTGCTGGCGAAGACTCCGGTCACGGCCCGGGTGGCCCAATGCGCGATCGAGGTGGTCGTGCCGGCCTAGCCGGAAGGATTCAGCCTGCCGCCCGGCTCGGCCGCCGCCTGCGCCTCCTCGAGGCACTCGGCGGAATCCGGAAGCGGTCCCATCCGGCTCTTCCGCCAGCCGCCGTGGAGGTAGAAGGCGAGGGCGAGGACCATGTTGGCGAAGGAGCTCACCGGGAAGCTCAGCCACAGGGCGTCGGCGCCGAGCCAGCGGTAGGCGCCGAAGGCGAAACCGAGGCGGACCGGCACGAGGCCGACGAACAGGATGATGAGCGGCCCGATCACCGCCCCGTTCGCCCGCACCGTTCCGAACAGGACCAGGGTCACCCCGAACAGGAGGAAGCTCCACGTCGCCAGGATCTGGATGTGGCGGGCGATCGGAAGCGCCGGGCTGTCGCCGCCGAGGAACAGGGCCAGAGCCGGGCGGTCGGCGAGCGCGAGCAGGATGACGAGGCCCGCGGTGATCAGCAAAGCGAAGGCGATGCCCGAGCGGGTGATCGCGCTCACCCGGTCCCAGCGCCCGGCGCCGATATTCTGGGCCACCATCGCGCTCACCGCCGCTCCGAGCGCCATCGCCGGCATCTGGAGGTAGGTCCACAGCTGCATCGCGACCCCGAAGGCGGCGGTGGTCTGGACGCCCTCGCGGTTGACGAGGCCGATCAGCGCCAGCGCCGAAGCGGAGATGACGATCATCTGCAGGCCCATCGGCAGGCCCTTGCGGACGATGGTGGCGAGCAGCGCCGGATCCGGCTTCAGGTAGCGCAGCTCGGCGCCTCGAAGCCTCAGCGGCAGGTCGCGGGCGTAGACGAAGGCGAGCAGGGCGGCGAGACTGACGAAATTGGCGATGACCGTAGCCGTCGCCGCGCCCGCAATCCCCATTCGCGGCGCCGGCCCGAGGCCGAGGATGAAGACCGGGTTGAGGCCGCTGTCGAGCAGCACCGCCAGGATCATGAACCACAGGGGCGTCATCGAATCGCCGCTGCCCCTCAGCGCCATCATCCACGACACCATGACCAGGGCCGGCGGCATGGCGATGAAGATCACCCTCAGATAAGCGAGCGCCAGCGGAGCCGCATCGGCCGGCGTGGCCAGCAGATCGAGGATCGCGGGCGCGAGCAGCCAGCCCGCGACGGCGACGAGGCAGGAGACGAGAACGAAGGCGCCGGTGGCGGTGCCGATCACCCGCCGCGCCCCGTCGACGTCGCGGCGGCCGAAGGCTTGGCCGATAAGGATGGTCGTCGCCATTCCGAAGCCGAACACGAAGGCGGTCAGGAGGAACATGACGATGTTGGCGTTGGACGTCGCGGCGAGCGCATCCTCGCCCAAGAAGCGCCCGACCCAGACCGCGTTGATCGACCCGTTGAGCGACTGCAGGATCGAGGAGCCCAGGGTCGGCAGAGCGAAGGCGAGCAGGGTGGGCCCGATCGCGCCGGAGGTGAGGTCGCGCTGGCCGGGGCGGGCTGCCGGGCCGGGCCTTGTCGGAGAATCATTCGCCATGGCAGCCCCATATCGTCATTCCGGCGAAAGCCGGAATCCACCTTCTTCCAACCGGGTGGGGAAAAGAAAGGTGGATCCCGGATCGAGTCCGGGATGACGGCTATCCCAGCCGCGCCAGGGCGGCGCGGTACTTCTCGGCATCGGACGCCTTCTCGTCATGGTCGACCCGCGCCTTCTCCACCGCCTCCGGCCTGGCGCGCTCGACGAAGCTGGGATTGGCGAGGCGGGCGGCGAGCGAATCCCGCTCCCTCTCGGCCGCTTCGGCCGACCTGGCGAGGCGCGAGCGCTCGGCCTCGAGGTCGATCACGCCTTCGAGGTGAAGCGAGAAAACGGCCTCGTCGACCACGACCTGGACGCTCGCTCCTCCGCTTGTCGTACCGGGCGGATCGAACAGCAGGCTGACGCGCGCGAGCCTCCTGAGGGAGGCGGAGTGCCGTTCGAGACGGGCATGAGTCAGGTTCGACGTCGTCGCGTAGGAGAAGGGCACCACCGAACCCGGCGGCACGTTCAGCTCGGTCCGCGCCCCGCGAATGCCGCTGACGAGGCGGATCAGCCAGTCGATCTCGGGGCCCGCCTCCGGGTCGAGCGCGCGGGCGTCCGGCATCGGCCATTTCGCGAGGATGAGCGGATAGGGCCGTTCACCCATCGCGTTCCACAATTCCTCGGTGATGAACGGCATGAACGGGTGGAGCATGACCAGGATCTGGTCGAGAACCCAGCCGGCGACCGCCTTCGTCTCCTCGTCGATGCGACCCTTGATCAGCTCCAGATACCAGTCGCAGAAGGTCGCCCAGACGAAATGATAGACATGGTTGGCGCTCTCGTCGAAGCGCAGCTCGGCGAGGCTGAGGTCGAGCGCCTGAACCGTCTTCACCGTCTCGCCGACGATCCAGCGGTTGACCGCAAGCGTCGCCTCGGGCGGCTCGATCGCCGCGCTCGCGCCGATGCCGTTGGCCTGGCAGAAGCGCGCGGCGTTCCACAGCTTGGTGGCGAAGTTGCGATAGCCTTCGACCCGCTTCTCATCGAGCTTGATGTCGCGCCCCTGGCTCTCCATCGCCGCCAGAGTGAAGCGCAGGGCGTCGGCGCCGTAGCGGTCGATCAGGCCGAGCGGGTCGACCGTATTGCCCTTCGACTTCGACATCTTCTGGCCCTTGGCGTCGCGCACCAGGCCGTGGAGGTAGAGCGTCTTCCAGGGACGCTCGCGCATGAACTGGAAGCCCTGCATCGCCATTCGGGCGTCCCAGAAGAAGATGATGTCGAAGCCGGAGATGAGGACGTCATTGGGGTAATGGCGCTTCAGCTCGTCGGTCTGCTCCGGCCAGCCGAGCGTGGCGAACGGCCACAAGGCGGAGGAGAACCAGGTGTCGAGGACGTCGGGGTCGCGGCGAAGCGGCCGGTCCCCGGCCTCGAGCCGCGCCTCCTCCTCCGTCTCGGCAACGAAGACGTTGCCGTCGTCGTCATACCAGGCCGGGACCTGATGGCCCCACCAGAGCTGGCGCGAGACGCACCAGGGCTGGATGTTCTCGAGCCAGTTGAACCAGGTTTTCTCCCAGGTCTTGGGAACCACCTTGATGTCGCCGGTACGCACCGCCTCGATCGCCGGACCCGCCAGCGTCTTGGCGTCGACATACCATTGGTCGGTCAGCCAAGGCTCGATCACCGCGCCGGAGCGATCGCCATAGGGGATCTGGATGGTTCGGTCCTCGACCCTCTCGAGGAAGCCGTGCTCCTCGAGCATGGCGACGACCCGCTCCCTCGCCTCGAACCGGTCGAGGCCTATCAATTCCTCGGGCACGAGCCCGTCCTCGGTCTGAACCACCTTCGCGTCGGCGCTGAGCATGTTCAGCATTGCGGCCGCCTTGAAGCCGGCGCGCCGGCCGACCTCGAAGTCGTTGAAATCGTGCCCCGGAGTGATCTTCACCGCACCCGAGCCGAGCTCCGGGTCGGCATGCTCGTCGGCGACGATCGGGACGAGCCGTCCGGTGAGCGGCAGGCGCACGCGCCTGCCGACCAGCGCGGCGTACCGCTTGTCGGCCGGGTGAACCGCCACCGCCATGTCGGCGAGCATCGTCTCGGGCCGGGTCGTGGCGACGTGGACGAAGCCGCTGCCATCTTCGAGCGGATATTTGAGGTGCCAGAAATGGCCCTGCACCTCCTTCGTCTCGACTTCGAGGTCCGAGATGGCGGTGGCGAATTTCGGGTCCCAGTTGACCAGGCGCTTGTCGCGATAGAGCAGCCCGTCGCGGTAGAGGTCGACGAACACCTTGATCACGGCGGCGGAGAAGCCCGGGTCCATCGTGAATCGCTCGTTCGCCCAGTCGCACGAGGCGCCGAGGCGCCTGAGCTGGCGAGTGATGACGCCGCCCGACTGCGCCTTCCACTCCCAGACATGCTCGATGAAGGCGTCGCGCCCCATCTCGACCCGCTTGACGCCCTGGGTCTCGAGGTTGCGCTCGACCACCATCTGGGTCGCGATCCCGGCATGATCCATGCCGACCACCCAGAGCGCGTCCTTCCCCTGCAGCCGCGCGTGGCGGATGAGGATGTCCTGGAGCGTGTTGTCGAGCGCGTGGCCGATGTGGAGCGAGCCGGTGACGTTGGGCGGGGGGATGACGATGGTGAACGGCTCGGCGTCGGGCCGCTCGGGACGGAACAGGCCCTCCCCCTCCCAGCGGGCGTACCAGCGCGATTCCATCTCGGCGGGGTCGAAGGTCTTGGCGAGCTCGGTCATTGGAGTGGGCTTAAACCAAGGGGTGCGGCCCGCAAACCCCCGTCATCCCCGGAGGGACCCCTATCAAAGCGACTTGGAGATCCCGGTGGGTCACCACGAGGTCCCGGCTTTCGCCGGGATGACGGCTAGAGGCTTTTTCCCGTGATTCGGGCGATCTCGCGGGTGACCAGCTCCTCCACCATGTCGGGAAGGTTGCGGTCGAGCCACTCCTTGAGGAGGGGCTTGAGCATCTCCCGCACCGCCGAGCCCAGAGCGGCGTCGTCGGCCGGAAGAGCCTCGGTCCCCGCCCGAAGCGAGGCCAAGGCGGCGAGCGACTGGCGGCTGGCGCTGGCGGCGTCGTCGGAGACGAGTCCGTCGCCCTCCCCGACCGGATCCTGAAGCTCGAGCACGTCGTCCTCGGCGGGCGCCGGCCGAGGCGCTTCGGCGGGACGCGAGCCGCGCGCGGGACGAGCCGCCGGCCTGCCGTCCTCGGCGATCACCCTTTTGATGGAGGCGAGAATGTCCTCCATCGAGGGCTCCTGGTTAATATCCCCCATCAAGAAGGGCTTATCGCTCATTTCGACGACGGTGTCACGGGGATGTTTGGCGGCCCCGTAACGGTACGGGTGGAGACCGGCACCGGAGCGGGGTCGTCGTTCCAGTCGGAAGCGCGGCGCGAGACCCGGCGATAATTGACCAGGGGGTCGTAGAGCGCGCCACCGTCGAGGTTCAAATCCTCGGCTTCCGCGCGCCCCATGGCGTTCAGCAGCGCGAAGCCGGCGACATAGGCGTCGCGGCGCGCCGTGACGAGCGCGACCTGGCTGTTGAGCAGCTCCTGCTCGGCATTGAGAACGTCGAGGACGTTGCGCGTTCCCACCGTCTGCTCGGCGCGAGTGCCCTCGAGCGCGAGCGTGTTGGCGTTGACCGCGATCTGATTCGACTCGATCGCCTCCACCGCCGCCTGGTAGCTGGCAAAGGCGGCACGGGTGTTGGCGACGACCGTCCGTTCGATCCCGACGCCCTGCTCCAGCAGCTGGCTCTGAAGCGATTGGGCCTGGCGGACCCGGGCCGAGACCTCGCCACCCTGGTAAAGCGGGATTCGCGCCTGGACTCCAACTCCGGTATTGGCCTCGGTGTTGGGGATCGACCCCGCCGGCGCGTTGGGGAAACGCTCGCTGTTCGATCCGAGGAAGTTGGTGAGGCGGCCGGAGCTGATCGCCGAGACGGTCGGCAGCCGCCCCGCCCGAGCGACCGAGACGTCGCGTCCCGCGGCCCTGATCTGGGCCGCGATCGAGGCGAGATCGCTGTTGTTGGCGAGCGCGATGTCGACGGCCTCGTCGGCTGTCGCCGGAAGCGCCGGCAAGAGCGGCGGCGGGGCGAGCTCGTCGGGCAGTCCGCCGATCACCCGGCGGTAATTCTCCTCGCTTCCCTCCAGCCTTCCATGCGCCGTCGCCAGGCTGCTTTGCGCCAGCGCGAGTCGGGCTTCGGACTGGGCGACGTCGGTGCGGGTAAGATCGCCCACCTCGAACCGGTCCCGGCTGGCCTGGAGATTGGTCTGGAGCACCCGCACCTGGTTTTCATTGAGCGTGACGATCGAGCGGTCGCGGATGACATCCATGTAGGCGCCCACCGCCTCCGTGAAGATGTCGCCTTCGGTCGCCTTGAGGACGGCGCGGCCGGCCAGGACGCGCTCGTCGGCGGCGCGGATCGAATTGCGGACGCTGCCGCCGTTGAACAGCGGATAGCTGACATCGACTCCGGCGTTGAAGTTGCGGCCGTTGCCGCCGCCGGTGCGGGTCAGATCCTGATTCACACCGGCGGTCGCGGACACCTGGAGCCGGCCCTGCGCGCGGGCGATGGCGACGCTCTCGTCGAGCGAACGCAACTGGGCGCGTTGGGCCATGATGGTGGGGTTGCCGCCATAGGTCTTCACCAGGGCTTCGGTCAGAGTCTCGGCGGCGTTCGCCGTCGCTCCGACAAGCAGCGCCCCCGCCCCCACGGCGGCCATCAACCCTCCCCGCATGCTTCTTAACTCCACTCTCAAAACTTGAACGCCCGCGGTTTCGCGAAGCCGGGCAGGATCGCCGCCGCGGCGTCGGCAAACGCCGCCATTCCAAACCCTTCGCCCGCCCGGCGGCCGATGGCAAGGCGGGTGACTCCGTTTTCCACCAGACCGGCGGCGAGGCGGCCGCCCTCGGCGAGCTGCGCGACCAGCGCATCCGGCACGGTTTCGACCGCCCCGTCGATCAGGATGAGGTCGTAGGGCGCGTCGGCGGGCCACCCCGCCGTCAGCGGACCCTCGACCAGCCGGGCCTCGGTGCCGGCGAGGTTGGCCCGCGCCGCTTCGGCGAGCTCGGCATCCTCCTCGAGCGCGAGGACCGGACCGACCAGCCGCGCCAGCACGGCGGCGGCATAGCCCGTCGCCGCGGCGACGACGAGCGCCCGCTCCCCGGCCCGCGGCGCGGCTTCGGTGAGCAGCCGGCCAAGGGCCATCGGACTGTTGAATTCGCGGCCGGGCTTGAGCGGAACGAGCGCGTCGGCATAAGCGAGCGAGGCCCGCCGCTCCGGCACGAACCGCTCGCGCTGCACCTCGCCCATCGCCGCCAGCACGCGCGGATCGTTGGTCCCCGTCGTACGCAGCTGGGTGGCGATCATCGCCCTTCGCATATGGTCGAAATTTTGCTCGGTCATCTTCGCGGTCTCATCGCACAACTGTCTTACTGATGCAATACACCATCTTGCCTCAGCGGCTTTTATCGGCAAGCCTTCGGCAGGCCAAGCGGATAGTCCGCGCATCGGCCCAATCAGCAGCAAGAGACGTGCCAGCCGGCCCCTCGACGCTGCGCAGGCCTGCCGCGGCCGCCTCGCCTGTACGAAAGCGGACACAAGCCGTCCGCGCGCGGACAGAAGCAAATGAGGTTGACTCGGCCGCCGTTCCTGCACAAGTCCGGCCCCGGCGGCCCGATGGCGGAGTGGTTACGCAGAGGACTGCAAATCCTGCCACAGTGGAATTCGAATCCCCACCGCCACACTTCCTGTAGCTAGACCAGACTGGATTTTCGGGAGAAAACCGCCAAAATTTATCTGGAGTTGTTTCCCCTGATGGGGTGATCAACTCCCCGCTTTCGTCGACCGTGATTGCCCAGTGATTGCCAAAAAAGGAGGCATCTGTGGCAACGGAAAAACTGACGAAAACGATCATCGAAAGCCTGCCCGCACCGACGGCCGGCAAGGCCTTCCTGTGGGATAAGACTGTAGCAGGCTTCGGCGTCTGCGTCACCCCCAAGGGCACCCGCGTCTACATCGTCCAGTATAGAATGGGCGGGCGGGGGTCACCCACCCGCCGCTACACGATCGGCCGCCACAACAGCCCCTGGACCGTCGACAAGGCGCGCGAGCGCGCTCGCGCGCTGCTCTACGAAGTTGCCCAGGGAATCGACCCCCAGCTCAAGGAGCAGGAGGAGAGGACCGCGGCAGTGGTCGACGAGGCGCTGCGGGTGCGGAATTACGTTGAAACATTCCACACCTTCCACCTTCAAGCCCGGGAACTGCGAACCGCCCGCGAGGTCCGCCGGCGCCTGGTCAACGACGTCGTTCCTACGTTCGGCGACCGGCCCCTCAACACAATCACCCGGCAGGAAATCGTCAAACTCCTCGATCAGCTGATGCAGAGGAGCAAAGGCGCTGCGAACCACACCTACTGCGCCCTCAGCGCCATGATCAACTTCGCCTTCAAACGCGGCGACATCGACAAGAATCCGATGCTGGGGCTAAGCAAGCCTCACAAGTATCCCAATCGCCAGCGCTTCCTCACAGATTGGGAGCTGTTGCGGGCCTGGGAAGCCGCACACGACCTCGGCTATCCTCAAGGCACAGCCATCCAAATGCTGATGCTCACGGGCCAGCGGTTGATGGAGGTGTGCAACGCCATCTGGGAAGAGATCGACCTTCATGAGAATCTCTGGACGCTTCCCGGCAAGCGCACCAAGAACAAGCGCACCCACATGCTGCCGATTACCGAATATATGCGCAGCTTCTTCGACCTGCACTGGCCCGCCCAGCGCCGCTCGGGCCGGCTCTTCATTACCCCTCGGGGCAAGCGTCTCAGCGGTTTCGACGTCCTCAAAAAGCGCTTCGACGCCGCCGTGGCTCGCCGCGTCGATCTCGCCGTCGCGGCTTGCCCCGACATGCCGAGCCGGAGGATCGAATATTTCCAGCTGCACGATCTGCGAAGAACCCTGGCAACGGGGCTGCGCCGGCTTAGCATACCGCTGGAGCATACCGAGGGCGTCCTCAACCATATCTCCGGCACCAGATCGAGCCTCGTCGAAACCTATCAGATCTACGACCTCGCGCCGGAGAAACAACGAGCCTTGGCCGATTGGCACCGGCACATAGACGAACTCATCCAGCGGCCGGACGCGTTCCCCGGCGGAAAAGAACTTCCGCGACTGCCTAATCCCCCTCGCAAACGAAAGTGACTCTGCTATACTTGCGGTATGCCTACAAAAATCCGTGATTTTGATTGGAGTATTCACCAGGATAGGGCCAATTGGCCCACATCTAAAGACCGGACCTTTGTAGCAGAGGCTATTCGAAGATTAGGGAATCTGGCTCTGGCGGAGTGGTCAGGGGAGGAACCGCTATGGGCCAACCACCGCCCGCAACCGTTCCTCCCTCCCGCCGAAGAAGCCTTCAAAGACGGGCAACCCGTTGCCGAACTGCACGACGCCTTCGCCCCAATCGTCCGAGCTCATATCTCCCCAGCGGCATTCGCGGTGCGTGAACTGTCGCGGCAACACGAAGAGGCAATCCTCGCAGGCGAACCCGAAGACGTGAGCCTCGAGGCCCAGGCCATGGCGGCCGAGCTTAGAGCCCACCTCAAAAAGGATCTCGACGACCCGGTCACGCCAGACCACTGGGACACGGTCTGGTGGGAGTTCTACTCGATCAACGGGGAGCTCGAGGGCGCTGAACGATACCTGCCGCTCGTGACCGGCCAGTTCGTTCTCCTCGCTCAAACGGGTCGCCTCCAGACCTTCGCAAGGCCTAAAGGCGGCGGGGGAAGCGTCACACTCGACCCCGCTCTTTGGGAAATCGACAGCGGCCTCCCTCGCATCGCCACCTGCAGCATAAATCCGGACACTCCCTTCGACCCAGGCACCCAGGCGACACACTGGATCTTCATCGACACAGCCGACCTCGATCGCGAGATGCGCGAGTATGACGAAGAACAAGCACGGCTCATCCAGGAAGCAGAAAAGCCCCTGAACACGCTGGTCGAAGGCACCCTCAACGACTGCGCCGCGTGGCTGATGGTGCAATTCGAGGATTTCGCCTGCCCCATGATCACGAGGGAGGAGTTCTTCGAAGGCGCCAAAAGGAGATTCGGAGGCGCGCTGAGCAGACGAGGCTTCGCGGACGCCTGGCGGGCCGCAACCATCGATTATCCCGAGCGCCGGAAACCCGGCCCACGCCAGAAGAGCGCCAATTCGCCGCGGTAGTTCGCTGCACCCGATTCAATTCGCCGCAGTCATTCCTTCCCCCTCCGTTCGATACATCGCTGGAAGGCCCACAGCCGCCGACAGAAGGATGTTCGAATGAACCAGCAAACGACGATTACCGCCGCCCCGGCCCCCATGCCGAGGATGCTCACCACAGCCGAGGCCGCAGCCTTTCTCGGGGTGGCCAAGAACACGATGGAGAAGTGGCGCCTGTATGCCGACGGCCCCGCCTTCATCAAGCTGAGTCGCCACTGTGTCAGATACCACCCAGCCGATCTTGAGGCCTTTGTGGACAAGAACCGCGGCCGGTCGACCGGTGAACTCGGCCCCAGCTGACGCTGGGGCTCAGGACCCTTCCGCCAGAATGAGGTGAAGCAAAAGCTGGGAGGAAACCCGTGGCTTCACTCGCGCGACCACAGCCAAGCAGCAGGTGCCCCGTGAACCTTCCCCGCCAGCTCGGCAGCGGCAACAGCTTGTCGCCACGCCGCGAAAGTATTGATGTCCAGAGCCTCAAGGACAGCATCCGTCTCAGCGACGTCGTAGGCCAGCATACCAAACTGCGCCCCTCCGGCCGAAGCCTCAGCGGCCGATGCCCCTTTCACGACGACCGCAAGCCGAGCCTCGTCGTCACGGACGACATCGGCCTCTATTATTGCCACGGATGCCATGCCACCGGCGACGTCATCGACTTCGTGCGCGCCATCCACCGCTGCGGCTTCCTCGACGCGGTTAAGCACATCTGCGGGACGATTCCCGCCCTCTCGGTCGCTCGGAACCGGGAACGCGCCAAGAAGCTTGACCGAGCCCATCTCGTCATGACCGTCAACTATGCCCGCTTCCAATGGCAGGAGACGGTTCCGATCGACGGAACCCCTGCGGAACGGTATCTGCGCCGCAGGGGCATAAAGGGCCCAATCCCACCGACGCTGAGATACGGAAGAGTGCCACTCTGGATCGACCCCGGCACGGGGAAGAAAGGTCCAATGAACCATGCGCTCGTCGGGGGATGCCAGGATGTAAGCGGCCGCGTCACCGGCATCCACAAAACGCTTCTTCGAGTCGATGGGCAACCGGCCCAAGTCCGCTCGCCAAAGCAGAGCCTCGGCCAAATCCGCGGCGGCGCCGTTCGCCTGGGTCCGGAGGCGAGCGAGGTCATCGTCTGCGAAGGCGTGGAAGACGGGCTCACCATCCATGAGCTCCTGCCCTCGACGCCGGTCTGGGTGGCTCTCGGCACGGGTAATATGCCCAATATGATCCTGCCGCCAGGGATCAAACGTGTCCTCGTCGCCGGCGACAACGACAAACCCGGCCGCGCAGCGGTCGAGCAAACCTGCGAAGCCTTCAGAACGCAAGGAAAGCACGCCGCCGCCATTTTCCCCGGCCACGCTTTCGGTGACTTCAACGACCAGCTGCGCGCTCGTCCGCTCGACGAGTAAACGTCGGCAAGGAGCGACTCAGCGTCACCGGATTCAAGGGAGGAATCTTCAGCCAGCCGGAGCTGATCGGAGGTTCCAATAATGAAAAGTCAGGCAGGCTCCAGCGCTCACAGCGAATACCCGCACATCGTGGTGAAATACGCACCCCGAAGCCTTACCCGGCTGGGAGTCGCCGTCGACACCGGTCACCGCTATGCCGCCATCGAACCCCATGCGCTGGTGCGACATCCAAGACCGTTCGACGCCGCCGGAAGCCTGACCGCGGAAGCGCGCGAGCTCCTGATCGTCGCCGCGGCCGCCGCGATGGGCGAGACCCCCTATCCGCTGTGCCTGGTCTGGGGGCCCAATGACTGCACCTTCGTCGACGGCGCCGGTGGCCGCGTCGACAGCGACCACCCGCCTTACGTCCGGCCCTTCTACGTCCACCTCGGAGCCGACCTCCCGCCGCTGGCCCTCGAGCGCTTCTTCAGCATCAAGCTGCCGGCGGGGAAGCACGGCGCCGAGAGATACCTCTGCGCCCAACGGATCGGACGGCTGGTGGAGATCGTCGAAGGCGAGTCCATGGTTCTTGGCCATCTCCCTGACGAGGACATCCTCGCCGATTCCGAAGGGATCGAGCTACCCCAGGCCGAAATCCTGCGCATGCTGCCCAAGACCTACCGCGGAGCGCAAGTCACCGGCTACATCGCCGGAGCCCTACTCGGCCCGATTCAACCGATGGAGCTCGCCACGCCGATCATCCTTCAGGATCCCTGGCCCGAGGAAGTGGCCCGCGCCTGCGAGCAGGTTGCGGCACACCCCTTGCCTGCTTCGGTCACCAAGCCCCTATGGGACGCCGTTCGCCATCGCCGGCCGGCGCTGCTGAGAGCGGCCTAGGGGTCCTTGGTCAATCCCCGCCAAAGGATCTGGTCGAGCGGCGGGTCAGGACGTCGCCGCCGAACGCGGGACACTGGACGCCCCGCCGCCATTTCAGAAGCGGAAGTCGGGTGGCCGTCGGCGCGCTGCTTCGTGATGCAAGATCGCCGACCCATGGGACGTAACCGCTCCGGACCGATCCACAGCATTTCGAGCGACATGGAAAGATAGGCCGCGGACAGCGAGAGGCCGAGTTCGTCAAGGACCGTCAGCAGTCGCTCGCCAGCCGCTTCCGCCTCCTGGATCCTTACTCGCCGATCGGCTGCGGGTCCGGCGGCCATCATCTGTTCGTCCATGGTGCGCCCCGTCAGAAAGTCGGTCGCTGCACCTTGGGCGCGCGGCGGTTCATCTCCGCACGCTCCATCGCACTGTGCTCACGCCACAGACGAGCGCCCAAGCTGAGCGTGATCGCACGAAGCGGGATGTCCACGATGATGTTCGGCTCCTGGGTAGCCGTCGGAAAATCAACTGGCGTGCAAGCGATCTCACCCGCGCTGCAATACATCATCTGCATCTCGCTCGGCCGGGTCGGAGCGCCATAGCGGGCGAGCGCCGCTTCCCTGAACCGGCTCGCCGTTATCGCGTCGTTGCCGAGCTCGTAGCGAACCGTCGCCACCGCCGCGCCGCGAGGTGTGGCGTTATACTCGACTTGGAGCTCCTCCTCGCCCTTTTTATATTCCTCACGGCGGATGATCTCGCCGGAGCCCGGAATGCGTATCGACCGGTTCATGGCCACAAGCCGAGCGATGCGAGCATCCCAATTCTCGCCGCGGTCCTGCCGCGACCTCGTATAGCCCGTTGACCTTGCGGCGGCGTCCACCTCCGGCGGCGTCATACCAAGCTTCACGCCCGCGATCGCGAGCGTCTGGGCAGGGTAGAGCGGGTTTTGCGATGTGCTTCGAAGCGGCGCCTGCGCCAGAGCGGCCGCGCCGCTCATTGCTGCCAGAACGCACAAGATCAGCCTCATCTTCCCCAAGAGTCCCTCCACGCCTTGCCCAGGCGACTCACCGCCGCTTTATAAGAAAGTCGTATAAGTCGTTTGGCCCCTTAGGGGAAGGGTCCCTTCAACCCGTGCATGGTGCGGGGGCCCTTGCCCAAGTCGATGTTCACGCCGGAGTATCGCCTCCTCCTCGACATCGTCGTCGGGGAACGGGGGAAGGCGGGCCTTACCCAGCAGGAGCTGGCGAACAGGCTGGGCAAGCCGCAGCCCTGGGTCTCGAACGTCGAAAACGGAGTGCGCCGGCTGGACGCCCTGGAGTTCGTCGCCGTGATGCGGGCGCTCGACGCGGACCCCGAGAAGGTCTTCCGCGACTTTATCGCAATGCTCCCGGCGAAGGTCGAAATTTAGGCTGCAACGAACGATTCTAGTTTCGGATACGAAACAATCCTTGACAACATCGCAGTTGCTCGCGATGATTCGCCATGGCTGCTTCCTTCCTCAGCGACGGCACCGCCTATCCGGGCGGAAAAGGCAGGACGTATCAACACGTCATAAACGTGATGCCGCCACATTCCCGGTATATCGAGACACATCTGGGGGCGGGCGCGGTGATGCGGAACAAGAGGCCGGCTAAGGTCAATATCGGCATCGAGCTCGATCAGCGTGTCGTCGAGCGTTGGGCAAGGATTGCACGGCCCGACGTGCAGATTATTCACGGCGACGCGCTGCAAATCCTGACATGCCTGACCGTAGATGGCGGCGACCTCGTCTATTGCGATCCGCCGTTCCACCCAGCGACGCGGCGCCGACCGGGTAGCTACCGGCACGACCTTTCCGCTGCTGACCACGAGCGACTCTTGGACACACTCGCCGGCCTGCGCTGTCAGGTCGTTCTCAGCGGTTACGCGAACGAACTCTACGAGCGCCGCTTAGCTGAGTGGACCAGAACCGATTTTCAAACACGCACCCACGCCGGGGCCGTCACGGAGTCGATCTGGACGAATTTCCAGCCGGGCTGTGTGCTACACGACTACCGCTTCGTGGGAACCAACTTCCGAGAGCGCGAGCGTTTTCGGCGGCGGACCGGTCGCCTTGCAGGCGAACTGGGTCGAGCGGCAGAACTAGAGCTGAATGCCGCACTTGCAGCATTAGCCGAGCAGCGGCCTGACGCACTGCTCGCAGCCGCTGGGAGGCTCACGTGAAGCACCCATTCCGGCAACCCGATACCCATATTGCCGAGGCTTGGCGGGGGCAGGACTTGTCGCTCTATCTGGACCGATGCCAGGTCGACACCCCGCCGGACCTCGTCGAGCTCACCTGGAGAGAGGTAAGGCGCAGACGCCCAGCGATCGGGAAAGTCGTCGACTTCGGCGCCGGCGACGGCCGGTTCGCGCAAGGCGGCCCCTATACAGAGTATCTCGGCTTCGAGATCGACGCTCGTCGCGCGCCGCGAAAGCCGCTGCCCCAGGGGGCCAGCATCGTCCACGCCTGCGCCTTCTCCCAGATTGTATCCGATGCGCAGATCTGCATCGGAAACCCGCCCTTCGTGCGTAACCAGGATCTGCCCGAGGGATGGCGGCAGAAGGTCACCGAGCAGTTGGAGGCTCGATCCGGAGTCAGGCTCTCGGGCCTGGCCAACGCGTGGCAATACTTCTTCCTGCTCTCCCTTGTCAGCGCCGCCAAGGACGGCCTCTGCGCGATCGTGATCCCCTATGAGTGGGTTTCCCGCCCCTCGGCGAAAAGCGTGCGCGAATTCATTCGAGCGAATCGCTGGGATGTCGACGTCTACCGGGTCGCCGACGCAACGTTCGGCGGAGTCCTCACCACCTCATCGATCACCGTCGTCGACAAAAGCGGCACGGCCGGCCGGTGGCGGTTCCACGTCGACGACGGTGAGGGCGGATTCCTGACCCTCGCCTCCGAGAGCGGGTCAAGCGCTGGCCACCTTCCATACCGGAGGCCGGAGACGGAGTGCGCCCGCGCAATCCGGGGCCTCAGCCCCGGAACGCAGAAGGTATTCACCTTCACCGAGGCCGAGAGGGCCCGCATCGGCTTGGTGCCGCATGTCGACGTAATCCGGTGCGTCACCAGCCTTCGTCCGCTCGACCGGTCGACCGAGGACCTCGACACGGAAATCTTCGAATCAGTATACCGTTCCGCGGGCCACCGATGCTGGCTTCTCAACATTGTTGACGGAGAGCAGCCTCCCAGGCTGCGTGACTATCTCGACTCGGTTCCGGCCGAGGATTACGCTACCTCCACCTGCCTGGGACGCCCGGTGTGGTGGAGGTTCCCAATGCCGGAGACGCCGCAACTGCTGACCGCAACAAGCTTCAAGGGCCCAAGGCCGAAAGTCTGCCACAATTCAGCGGGGGTGAAGGCCGTCGGCGGAGTTGCGGGTATTCACGGCATCGATTCGATTCAGGCCGAGCGGTTCATCCGCCATCTTGCTTCGTCCGACCTTGCCGACCGGATCGTCGCGCATGCCAAGGGCTTGAGGAAAATCGAGATCAACCAACTCAACTCCATACTGGCGGATCTGGAGTGACCCTCGGCGCTACCCGCCGCGGGAGGATCTCGTTCACGATCGAGAGCCGGATCCTGCGCGAGCTCGGCGAACGGCTCGTCAGACAGCCGGAGGTGGCGCTGCTCGAGCTCATCAAGAACGCTTACGACGCTGATGCGGACCGATGCACGATTGAGGAGGGGAAAGACTCCATCAGCGTCTCGGACACTGGGACCGGCATGACGCTGGAAACCTTCACGAGCGCCTGGATGCGAATCGGCACTTCGTCGAAGGAACGGGACGAACGCTCCGCCCGCTATCAGCGCGAGCTGACCGGCGAGAAGGGCATTGGGCGCTTCGCTGTCCGCTTCCTCGGCCGCAAACTCAAGCTGACCTCGGTCGCTGAAGATGCGCGCGGCAGGCGAACGCGACTGGTCGCGACATTCGATTGGGCTGAGTTCGATCGAGAATCCGATCTGGGAAGCGTGGAGGTCCCATATACGGTTACCAACGTCAGGCCTGATACGCCCACCGGGACCCGGCTGGACATCACCAAGCTGCGCGACGAGGCGCGCCGTCTGGACTGGAAGAAAATCAGGACGGGAAGCGTCGGCGTGATTTCCCCTGTGCGCTCCCTCCTCAAGGCGGATCTGCGCGGCGCCGGCGATCCCGGATTCGTGCTGGTCTCCAGCAGCGAGGACGAGGAGAGAGAAGATCTCTCAACGGCGATGCTCGACTATCACGTCCTGCGCGCTTCCATCGTCACCAAGACCAACCGGGTCCAAATCCGAATCTTCCGCTATGGTGAGCGGCGCAGCCGCCTCGAGGTCAATGATTCCTATCCGCATGAGCTCGGGGCGATACGAGCGGACATACGCTTCTTCCCGAAGCGACCCGGCACCTTCATCGGCGCGCCGATCGACGGCCGCCGGGCCTACAGCTGGGTTCGAGACCACAGCGGCGTGAAGGTATTTGACCGCGGCTTTCAGGTGCAGCCTTACGGCGAGGCAGGCGACGACTGGTTGACCCTGGTCGAAGACGCTGCCCGGAACCAGCGCCATCCGCGATCGGAGATCACCAAGAAGCACTTCCCTATGTCGGGCGAGGTGGCCAACTCCACGAAGCTGAACTGGATGCTGCGGCTCCCTCAGTCCTTGCAGCTGATCGGCGTCGTCGAGGTGAAGGGTCGCCGCAGCCGGACCGGCGCGCAGAAGGGACTTGTCCCGGCCGCCGACCGGGAAGGATTCGTGGCCAACGCTGCGTTCGCCCAACTCGAGGACATCGTGCGCGGCGCCGTCGAGATGATCGCGGTCGCGGATCGGCAGCTCCAGCAGGAGGAGGGCGCCGACAAAATTCGGCGGGAGATTGAGGAGGGACAGGAGAGCACGCGGCGGGCGATCGAGGAGATTGAGGCCGACGAACACATCCCCCCGGCGCAGAAGGAACGCATCGTCGCGATGCTGGCCGAAAGCCAAGAACGGCTCGAGCGTCAGGAAGAAGGCACCAAGGAGCGTGAACAACAGCTCGAGGTGATGAGCCTCCTCGGCGTCGTAGGCGGGTTCATGACGCACGAATTCGGAACAGCGATCGCGGAGCTGCGGGACGCTCAGGAGGCCCTGGAGGACCTCGCCGGGGAGAACCCGCGCTTCGCGACCCGCGCCAAACGCTTCGCGCGGCACGTCGAAAAACTCGAAGCTTTCGTCGCCTATTCGGAACTCTATGTTCGCGGCGCACGCGGTATGCCCGAGAGTCGTTATCCAGTTCGGCCGCGGCTCAACCAGGTGACCAAGCTGTTCGCCGACTATGCCCGCGATCGCCGGATTAAGGTCGAAATCGGGGTTGAGCCGGGCGTCCTTGCCCCACTCGTGCCAGTCTCCCTCTACAACGGGATTGCGCAAAATCTCCTCACCAACGCGCTCAAGGCCGTCACCGCCTCCACAGACGAGCGCCGGCGGCTGATCGCAATGCGCGCCTGGAATGACGGCGACCGGCACCATCTACAGGTCTCCGACACCGGGATCGGAATCCCTCAGCCTGCGCGCCGTCTTGTCTTCGACCCGCTCTTTACCACCACGGAGAACGGCAAGGATCCGCTCGGGTCCGGTATGGGTCTCGGGCTAGCGCTTGTGAAGCGTGGCGCTGCCGCGTTCGGGGGAACGGCCAAGCTCACCGATCCGCCACCCGGCTTCTCGACGTGCGTCGAAGTCCAGTTCCCGATCGAGCAGGAGGACGCTTGAGCAACCCTCAGACACCCGCTGGTTCTATCGTTTTGATCGACGACGATCCCGAGCAGCTCGCCAGGCTCAAAGCCGAGGTTGAGCGGTTCTCGGCCGGCTCAGGCGTCAAGGTGACCGACTGGAAACCCGAGGCGAACGAGCGCGTCGACGAGACATTCGATACGTTGGTCGCGGGCGGTCGGACGTTGGTCGTGACCGACTACGACTTGACGCGCGGCCCCGCGGGCTTCTTCGGCACCAGCGTCGTGAGCTGGTGCCAGCAGCGCGCGATACCGGTGGGCGACTACTCGCGGGGGAACAAGCCGAACCTGCCCAAGCAGCCGAGCCTGTTCGAGTTCCGCTTTCCGGAGACGCCTCGGCAGGCCGGGCAGAGGATCGTCGGCATCCACAAAGGGTTCAGCGACCTTCGCGCGAAGCTGGACAGCGACCCAAATCTGCTCAGCGAACGCAGCCCAGCGAACATGCTCGCCCACATCCTCCACCGGCCGTCGGCTATTCCGCAATTCTCGCTCTACGCGCCGCAGCTTGTCGCCAATCCCGGTCTGGTTGACCTCTTCTCCACGCGCAAAGACGTTGAGAGCCGCAAAGAACTCGCAGCCTATTTGCTCGGACACCTGCTTTTCAACAGCATCCTCCGCTACCCAGGCCCCATCCTCGACCCGAATACGCTGTGCTCTTACCTCGCATGTGACGGGAGCGAGGCCGACGCGGTGCAGCCGCTGTTCCAGAACGCCCGCTACAACGGCCCCTTCGACTCTCTCGGCCCACGTTACTGGCGCGAGGACGTCGACGACGTCATCGAGTCGCTGGCGGAGAAGCACGATGTCCCATACGACGGCAACGTCGCGGGCTATCGCCGCGCTCTCGTGGAACGCGAACTCGATCGAGAGTTGCTCCGGTATGGCTGCCCCCGCTGCCAAGGCGAGCGCGGCGGCTTCAGATGCCCGTTCACGGAGGCGACCGTCTGCGAACTCAGCGAATGCTCGGTCGGCTCGAGCGCCTGGCTGCCGCCGGGAGCGGATCTCGTCCGGGTCGAGCGCGGCTATTTCGACGAGACCGCGCCGATGATGGGACGGTAATGGCTGTCAACCTGCAGCCAACCGTCGAGCGCGTCGTCAATTTCGCCTGGAACAGCTTCCTTTCCGAGATCGAAGCAATGGGCGGACAGGCGCGTCCAAAGCACCCTTCCGACGTCTTCTCGTATGGGGTGACAGACGAAGGCTACCTAGTGACGCTAGCTCCCATCACCTTGCGGCTGAAGGAGAAAGCCGCCGCGTCGGAATGCGTCCTGTTCGTCACCGTGGAGGGCTGTCTGTTGTTCCCGAGGAATGCACATCGGAACGACATGCGGGTAGTGAAGTATCAAACCCGGGCCGGCTACTTCCGCGTCCTCGACGGGGGCAAGCTCAAGCACGTCTACGGCGTGCATTACGACCACGACGATGATCTGCCCGCGCATCCGGTTTACCACTCCCAGATGAGCACGATGGCGAGCTTCGTGCAGCACGTGAATGCCGCCTGGAATGCCCAATACCAGGCAATCGAGCCGGACTTGGATCTGATGAAGGGTCTGCTGCGGAACGTCCGCATCCCGACTGCCCACATGGATCCGTTTTCTGTGCTGCTACAGATCGCGTCAGACCATCTGGTCAGTGAGGTCAGCGACGCCCAAGTCACAAGCGCGTATGACCGGTTGCGAGGCGCGTTGTCGACTTTCAGGAGCAGCCGCGACGGCGCGGTGCGTCTCGACGCGGCCATAGACCAGCACTGCTTCAGGTCAGGTCACTGGTATCGCTGAGGAAGCGGCGAGTGGACCCCCGAAGTAGATTAAGGGAAGCTCCGGGCAACCCCTCCCCTAAGAATTTAAAACCACGGCCGATGCCTAGATGGCCAGTGGCGATCCTCGATGCCGCCCGCACTTCTTGCCGACTCGCCACGGTCGTCCCACCTACGGCGGATGCCGTCCAACGAGACCGACGCTGACGACCATCGCCTCATCTACGAGGTTCTCTCCGAGCTCGGCCGCGACGCGGACGCCGCAGCCGTCGCTGAGAAAGTTCGCCGCCTCGAGCGGGGCCTCCCCGCCGAAGATGAATTTACCGCGGTCTGCGCCTGGCTCGGGAAGACCGAACTCATCCACAAGCTGGATCAGCAACAGTCCCCGCCCTCTTCGACCGACCGGTTCCAAGTCCCGGATCTGCTCGCACGCTTCGTGGCTCGCGGGCCATTCTTGATCGAGGTCAAGTCGAAGAAGGCGTCCAAGCTCTCCTTCACCCCCGCATATGTCGGCCGCCTCAGGGCCTACGCGGATCTGCTCGGGCTTCCTTTGCTCATCGCGTGGAAGTTCCACGGCCTATGGACGCTCTTCGATGTCCGCCACCTCCAAAAGGCACGAAAGAATTTCAACATCACCTTCAACGAAGCGATCAAGGAGAACCTCTTGGGGGTGCTCGCCGGCGACCTTGCCTACAAGATCGCGCCTGGCGCCGGCATGAGCTTTCGATTCCGCAAGGAGAAGCTGCTCGACACCTCCCGCAAGGAAAACACGACGAGTGAGAATTGGCTCATGAGGGTCGACAAGGTAGGCTTCACCATCGCCGGCGGTGAAGCGTGCGATACTCTCAGCCCCGAGGTGAAGACCCTCTTCGCGACGTGGGACCTCGAAGAGCACCAAACCCACACTGACGAGCACGTCGAGATGGCATTCCGCGCCGGTAGCGAAGGGATGATGTTCGGCCACATGGCCTTGGTGCACCTCCTCAACTGGACCCAGCCCCCGGGTGAGCCGATCAACTGGCGGCGAGCGATCCGTCGCGACAGGGTCGTCGCCAGCATGACCAACTTCGCGGCCGCTCTTGACGCCGGCCTGGCGCAAAAGGTGGTGCACCTCATCCTGCACCAACAGCCCCAGACGTGGCCCGATTTCCTGCCGGAGCATAAGACATCATCTTGAGTCGCTTGGTGATGATGCGCTACTCTGCCGTCCCGTCCTCGCGGCGGCCGACAAGCGCGACTGCCTGATAAGGTCGGTCCCAGTCGTCGATATGCCTGCCGATGACGACGCAATCGTCCGAGCGAGAGCCGCTAAACGCCTCGTCGGCGGCGGCCATCATCCCGCGGCGAAGCGCTTCTGCGTCGGCATGAGAGTGCACGTAGAATGCGACACTCGCTTTCCGCTCTGCACCAGGAACGATCGTAAAAACCGCGCCGCCCTCCCGCTTCGCCGTCCGGCGCCTGACTTCTCCTCGTGCCTTGTTGAGGCGCCGAACGACTTCCTTCTGCTCGTCCGGGCTCGCAGCACCCAACACGTGCATGCCCACCGACGTCCATCCGTCCTGGCGGGTCTCCGCCAGTCGAGCGAGGAGTGAGCGAAAGTAAGGCGCAAGCTGCATCCGCGGCTTAGTCACGGCAATGCCTGCGTCCTTGGCATCGTAATAGCGGTCGATCGCCTTGGACATGCCGGAGGGCGCGAACCTTGTGTTCTCGGGCAGCTTTCCAATCGCAAACCCGGTGCCGAGATAAAGACCAAGAAAGTCCAACTCGTCCCCAAACAGATCATAAGCCTTCTGGAACGGGCCGCGCTCCGCGAGGTAGTGCAGGAACTCGATCGGCCCGTCGAGGATGTCTCCGATCACCTTCAGATCGGCGATATTGATCATCGGCGCCAAGTCGATCTGATCCTCGACCCATCCGGCCTCCCGAAGGTCCCCTTCCGCCGAACTGAGCACCGAGAAGTCGTCCAGAGAGACGGAGATGCGGATGACCTTGTCGGCTTTGGTCGGGTTGATACCGAGCGGCCGCACGACAGCGTCGGCCGCCGCGTCCCCCTTTCTCGCGTCCTCAATCAGGCTGGCGAGGCGCTGGGACTGGATCGAAGGATCGACGATCAAATCCCTTATATGCCGCCTCACCCGATCGGGAGCCCCCCGCAGACCTTGCGGGGTCAAGCGGTGCGCCTTTGCCTCGGCAATCACCACCGTCCGGTCAAGCACAGCCAGGGCGTCAGTCTCGAACTGCTGGTCTCCCAGCTTCCAGCTCAGGTTCGCGGCAACCGATGCACCTGGAAGAGCGCTCCTCAGCGTCTTTTCGAGCGTGTCCTCCAGATATCTGTTCCGCGCCCGATCAAGCGCGTCCGTGGCGCCGGCCTCCTCAGCGAGCCGCCGCATGATCCCATGGATGTGGCTGAAGATAGCCTGCGGCATCGGCACCAGAAACCCGTCCCGGACCTCGATCGCCGGCGCCAACCAGATCGGATTCGCCAAAAACAGATGCTCCGGTTTGGTCGTCGCCAAAGCACCCGGCTTCAGTGCCAGAGACTGCAAAACGGCACGAATGCGATCCGACGAGAGGCCGGAACGGTCGGTCAGATCCTCCGGCCGGTAGGTGACCACACCCGGGAGCCGCAGGTCCAAGTGGGCCATGATCATGGCCAACATGTTCTCTGGCGTTGCACCTGCACCGATAATCTCATCCAGATCGGCGGCGCTGCCACGAAGGTCAGGACAGGCCTTGTAGTAATTCTCCACCATCGCCTTAGCCGTGCCGCCCGCCACGACCCTCTTCAGCACGTTGAAGTGGCGGCCCATCCGCTGCTCGAACTCGGTCACCAGCGACCGGGCGACCAGGATGACGTCGGTGCCTCCGAAGCCAAGCCGATCACTCAGCGCCTTGTCTGCAGGGCCGTAGAGCTCTTGCGAGATAGAGACGACTTCTCCGAAATAGCCCCAGTTGCGGACACCCTGCGTATGAAGCCGGATTCTCTCCTGAAGCGAGAGCACCGTTCGCTCCTGAGGGTCGACATTCTCGCCGGCGAGAAGCCGCTGGGCGAGGAACGTCTCCGACAGAGGAGGAAGCTCGTCCCAGATGCGCTGTATGACCTGCGGCATTGACGGCCGCCAGCCCAGCTCCTCGCCCGGGACGGTCAACATAATCGCCTGCAACAGCTCGATATGGTGCTGCTCCAGGCCCTTGGCGGCCGCCCTTACAACGCCGGCCTGGTCGATTCCACGCTGCAAGGCATAGCAGGCCATCGTCGCCAGCACGCCCTCGGCGTGGTGCTCACGGAAAATCTGCTGCAAACCCGAAAAGGCGGCACCCAGCCCCGCTACGCGTTCCCTCGCAGCGTCCATCACCGCCGACTTGAAAGCCTCATGGTCCGCCCCTGCGGGACTCAGCATCGTAAACCCGGAGGGACGTTCCTTCTGGGGCTTATGCCCTTTCGTCTTCGCTTTTCGCCTGTTCCTGCTTTTCGGCAATGCAGCCACTCCAATCTTCATTTGCCGCGACGCCTATTCGGCCCGTGTTGCGCGACCAGTTCTGAGCGAGGCGCCTCTGAGCGGCCGACAGCCGCAGTGCGCCGTGTCGGGGGATTACGACTGAGAAGGGCGGGTCACTCTGGGGCAGTGGAAGCGGAGGCCATCGTCGTCCCAGACCTCCGCACGATCATAGTCGCCGCTCGCCACGGCGGCCTGCGCTAGACCCTTCGCTTCCTCGAAGGAGCCAGGCCAATTCTCCGCGTCGGCAACGCCCCGCTTCAGATAGCGAATCTCGTAGGACATGCGCCCACGATAGCGGCTTGCGCTCTCAAACACACGCTCGACCTCCCCGATCCAGCACGCCGCTGCGGCGTTTGAGACCTCCCTAATCCGCCCTCCGACATCATAACGTGACGGATGCTCACAACCTGGATATGGCTTGCTACGCCTGAGTTTGGGGTGCTTGCCCGGTGATTGCCGGCGGAATCCGCCGGGCGCTGACGTTCGGTTGACTTTCCCCCCCAACGCACGCATTTCCGCCACGGCGGCCCGATGGCGGAGTGGTTACGCAGAGGACTGCAAATCCTTGCACGCCGGTTCGATTCCGGCTCGGGCCTCCACCCGTGGGCGAAAAACCACAATGCGCATCCGATTTTCTTCTGCGAATTAAAGGGTTGGAATCTCCCGCACGGCCATGTAAACCGGCTGCCGAACACAACGAAAAGCAGGGAGCTAGTCCTTTGTCTAAGCAAGAGCAGTTAAAGTCCGCCCAGTGGGTTCGCCCGGAAGTGAAGAAGCTGGATGCCGGCGCTGCCGAAGCGAACGGCACGGGCATCAACGACGGCGGCCCCGTCGGCAACGCGCGCTCCTAAGCGCCTTTGCACTAACGAACTTTTAGGGGCGTCCGCCAGTCGGCGGACGTCCTTTTCGTACGTATCCCCGTTGCGGGTCTGAACCCTTGTCCGCGATCGCAGGCGTGTGGAGCTTCGAGGGAGGGGCTCGAGCGGAGGCGCTTTGCGGCCGGCTGCTCGAAGCGCAATCGGCCTACGGGCCGCATGGCTGCGACCGGCTGGTCCGGGGCGGCTATGCCGCGGGCCGCTGCCTTTACCGCCTGCTTCCCGAAGACGCCTTCGACCGCCAGCCGCTGACCAGCGAGGACGGTCGCTTCACCCTGGTCGCGGACCTTCGAATCGACAATCGCGACGAGCTCATCGCGGACCTCGCGCTGGGCAGCCCGGCCGGAGCCGCGCTCAGCGATTCGGCCCTGCTGCTGCACGGCTGCCTCGCCTGGGGGCGCGGCATCCTCGAGCGGCTGCTCGGCGACTTCGCCTTCGCGCTTTGGGACGGACTCGACGAGACCCTGCTGCTCGCTCGCGACACGGCCGGAGAGCGCCCGCTCCACTATCGTCGGCACGAGGGCGACCTCGCCTTTGCGAGCCTGCCGGCGCCGCTCGCCGCTCTGCCCGGCGCCGGCTTCGACGTCGACGAGGAGAGAATCGTCCGCTTCGTCGCCGATCTGCCGCCGGGTGGCCGGCGCAGCTTCTTCGCGGACGTGGAGCTGCTCGAGCCCGGCCATTGCGCCTTCGCCACCCGCGGCGGAGTGACGGTCGAGCGCTATTGGGAGCCGTCCCGCCGCTCGATCCATTTCACCCGCCGGGAGGAATATGGCGAGGCGCTTCGCGAGCAGCTCGACTGGGCGGTCGAGCGCCGGCTGCGCCGCGCCGGCGGCGCGGTCGGGTCGCAGCTAAGCTCGGGCTTCGACAGCAGCGCCGTGACCAGCTCGGCGGCCCTGATCCTGGCGGCGAGCGGCGAGCGCCTGCTGGCCTTCACCTCCGCCCCGCGCGCCGGGTTCGAAGGCCCGGTCGTGGCAGGCCGCATCGACGACGAGAGCTCGATCGCGGCGGCGACCGCGGCGCTTCATTCCAATATCGACCATCGCGTGGTCCGGCCCGCCGGGCTCTCGGCGCTGGCGTTGCTTCAAAGCAGCCACGCTCTCTCCGGCCAGCCGGTCGGCCACGTCTGCAACAATGTCTGGTGGCAATCGATCAACCGCGAGGCGGCGGGGGCCGGAGTCAAGGTGATGCTCACCGGGGAGGCCGGCAATTTCACGATCAGCGCCGGCCTCGGCGTCGATACGCTCGCCGATCTCGTCCGCGGCGGCGCGTGGCGGCGCTGGTGGAAGGAGGCTCGGGCATTGACCGCAAGCCGCGATTTCCAGTGGCGGCAGGTGCTCAACGGCTCCTTCGGCCCCTGGCTGCCCGAGCGGCTCTATGCGCGGCTGCGCCGCCGCCGTCCCGCGCCGCCCGAATTCGTGGCCGCGGCCCGGCGCGACGAGATGCGGCGGCGCCTCGAAAGCGAAGGCTGGGGCCTTGGGCCGGCGCGCGACGGGGGCGCTCGGCGCCGGGCCCTGCTGAGGATGGCGGACCCGGGCAATTACCGCAAACGCAGCCTCGCCGAATGGGGCATCGAGGAGCGCGATCCCACCAACGACCGGCGCCTCGTCCAATTCTGCTTCTCGCTGCCGCCCGAGGCCCTCCTCGAAGACGGCGTTCGCCGCCCCGCGCTTCGGCGCGCGCTCGGCGGCCGAGTCCCCGGCGCGGTCCTCGACCAGCCCTTGCGCGGCTACCAGATGCCCGATTGGTACGAGCAGATAAAAGGGGATGAAGTCCGGGCCTTCGCCCGGGCCGCGGCGGCGCCCGGCCTCGCCGGGTCGATGATCGATCTTGCCGCCGTCGAAGCGGCCGCGCAAAGCTGGCCGACGACAGGCTGGGAGCAACGCCCGGTCGTCTATCGCTATCGCATGGAGCTGCTGCGCACGCTGGCCGCGCTCAGCTTCGTCAATTCGGTTAGGAGCGTAAACCTTGGCTGATCCGGAGCACCGTTACCGGCTTTTCGGGCTTCGCCTCGCTTCGGAGATCCCGCTTCCCGAACTCGTCGCCGACCCCGAGGACGGACCCTCGGACGTGACCATCCGTCTCGGCAAGATCGAGGCCGATGCCGACGCTCCGGCGGGTCTGCGGGTCCATGGCGACGACGCCCTCCTCGTGGTGCCGCCGGTCGGACGGTTCTTCGCCCGCGGCGGCCGCGACATGCTGGTCGAGCCGGCGGCCGGCGCCTCGGCGCGCAATCTGCGCCTCTTTCTTCTCGGCTCGGCCCTCGCCGTAATCGTTCACCAGCGCGGCCTCCTCCCGCTTCATGCCAACGCCATGGTCGTGGAGGGACGAGCGATCGGCTTCATGGGTCATCCGGGCGCCGGCAAGTCGACTCTGGCCGCCTGGTTCCACGACCGCGGCTTCGACGTGCTCGCCGACGACGTCTGCATCGTCACCTCCGGCCCCGACGGCCGGCCCCTCGCCCATCCCGGAATTCCGCGGCTCCGGCTGTGGCGGGAGGCGCTCGAAGCGGGCGGCCGCGACGCCGCGGCTTATGAGCGCTCGTTCGACGACATGGACAAATATACGGTCCCCACCGACCTCGAGCGCCTTCTTCCCCCGGTGCCGCTCAGCCACCTCTATCTGCTCGAGAAAGCCGAGGGCGAGCCCTCGGTCGAGCGCCTCGAGGGCGCGGCGGCGGTGGAGGCGATGATCGCCAACACCTATCGCGGCGCCTATGTGCGGCTGATGGGGACGACTCGCCAGCATATGCTCGCCTGCGCCGAGCTGGCGCGGACGGTGCCGGTGTTCAGGGCTCGGCGGCGCTGGGGATATGACTCCTTCGACGCCGAGGGCGACTCGCTGGAGGCCCATGCCCGGCAGCTCATCTTCGAGTCGAAAAGCCGCTGAGCCTCAGCGCTTCATCGCGACCGGATTGAGAGCGACTCCGAACAGCTTCCAGGCGACACGGCCGGAGAGCGCCCGCTCCACTACTCGGTCCGGGGATCGAGCGGCGTGCCCGCTAGCGGGCCGGCGGCAGGCTCGAAAACGGAACCGTTCGAACCGCGACGCCCTGGAGCATCCAGCCCTGGTTCCACTGGTAGAGCAGATCGAACTGGACCGCCTGCGGACGCATCCTGAACGCGCCGCGGATGCGCAGCATTCCGTTCTCGAGCCCGGGCTGGAACTCGTAGCTCGGCTCGACCGAGAGCGTGTCGCTCAAATTGATTCGCTGCTCGCGAAGGCCGGCAAAGGCTCCGGCCAGCATCCGCTCGCTGTTGCTCGCCTGGAAGGCGGGCGAGCCGAGGCCGCGCAATACCGCGTAATTGCCGGTCTTGTTGGCGTGATCGACGGCGGCCATCGTGCTCCAGACCAGGCGCGCCAGGCCGGTCTCGTCGGGGATCGCGCTGACCGCCGCGGGAGCAATGCGCTGGACCTGCGCCGCGGCGGGTCCGGACGAAGCCGCCAGCAGCAGGGCAGCCAACAGCAAACGGGCCGGGGCGAAACGCCCCGGCCCGCTCGTCAGTCCTTGGTACGGCCTGCTTACCACGCGTGCTGGAAGCCGGCGCGAGCGCCCACTTCCCCGCTGTCGAAGCCGACGCCGACGCCGGCCGAGAAGGACGACATCGCGCCGACCCGGGCCGAGAAGGCCGCGGTGGCGGCGGCCCGGCTCTGGAAGTAGCCGACTCCGCCCGAGACGGCGAAGTTCGCGCCGGTCGGGATGGAGGGGCTCTCCATGGCCAGCGCCATCGCGACGCCTTCATTGGCCTTGCGTATGTCGCGACGGTTGATGTCGGCGAGATCGAACAAGGTCGTGACGTTGCCCTGCAGCGCGGTCACGTTGCCCTGAAGCGTCGTCACATTGCCCTGAAGAGTCGTGATCGCCGCGCTGTTCGCCGCGACGGCCGGGATCAGAGTGGTGTTGCTGGAGATGATGCCGTTGGCGTCGTTCACCAGAACCCCCGGCGTGGTGTAGCCGCCGAAGCGAACCGTCGTTCCGGCGCCGCCGATGCTGACCTGGTTGGCCGCCGTCGTCGTCGCGCCGTTGCCGATCGCCGTCGAGTTGGCGAAGGCGGCGGTGGCGCCGTTGCCGATGGCGGTCGAGTTGGCGGCGGTAGCCCGGGCGTTGTCGCCCAGCGCCGTCGAGTTCGCGCCGGTCGACTGCGCCTGGCGGCCGACCGCGACGGAGCGGGCGCCCGACGCCGTGGACTGCCAGCCGAAGGCCTGGGCGCCGAGGCCGGAAGCCAGGGCCTGGCCGCCGATGGCGGTGGCGTGGAAGCCGGTCGCGGTCGCGGTGGTGCCGAGGGCGACGCCTTCCTCGTCCGTGGCCGAGGAGCGGTCGCCGATGGCGGTGGAGCGCAGGCCCGACGCGGTCGCTACGGTGCCGACGGCGGTCGAGTTGACACCGCTCGCCAGCGAGTCCGCACCGACGGCGACAGCCTCGGCGGCGAGCGCGCGTGACAGCGCCCCGACGGCCGTGCTCGCGGCTCCGGCCGCGCTGGAGCGATTGCCGAAGGCGCTGGACAGCGCGCCTGCGGCGGTGGCGACGGTGCCGACGGCCGTCGACTGGGCGCCCGAAGCTTCCGAATCGCCGCCGACGGCCACGGACTCGACGCCGGTGGCGTCGGCAAGGCTGCCGAGCGCGACGTTGAACGCCTGGTTGGCGCGCGCGCCGTCGCCGAGGGCGACAGCGTCGTTGGCGGCGCCGAGCGCCAGCGTGCCGAGCGCGATCGAGTTTTGGCCGGTGGCCGTGGCGGCAGTGCCCATCGCAATGCTGTTGGTCGCGCCGACGGCGACGGTCGAACCGTTGCCGATCGCAATGCCGCTCGCCGCCCGGACGCTGTTGAAGGCGCCGACCGCGGTGCCGAACGAGCCCGCCGCGGCGATCGTGTTGTTGTCGCCGACGGCGGTGCCGCCGGTCGCTCCGGCGGTGACGCGGCTGCCGGTGCCGAGGGCGGTGCTGAAGCCCGCCGCCGCGATGACCGAGCGCGTGGACGACGTCGGATCATTGAGGCCCGAGCCGAGCGCGGTGGATGCGAGGCCGGTGGCTTCCGAGCCGGCGCCGACGGCGGTGGTGTTGATGTCCGCGGCGCTCGAACGGTCGCCCAGCGCGGTCGAGTCAGTGCCCAGCGCGGTGGAGACGACGCCGACGGCGGTGGAACGAAGGCCCGACGCCAGCGAATCGGTGCCGACGGCGGTGCTTTCGATGCCGGTGGCGGTGGCGAGCTGGCCGACGGCCGTGCTGAAATTGCCGGTGGCGACGGAGTTGGTGCCGCATTCGGTGCTGAGCGATCCGACGCCGTTATTGCACTCGGGCGTCGCGTCGGCCGAAGCTGGGGCGGCGTAGAAGATCGCCGCCGACATGGCCGTCGCCGCGAAAAGTTGGATCCTCGTCAATCTGGTCATGGAAATTCCTCCCGTTATCGTTCGAATGTCTGGTCGGTCCGCAAACCGACTGCCTTAAAACAGGTTGGCCCTGCATCTCCCACTTCGGCAGCCGCGTAGGCGCTGGCTTCCTGCTGTTTCGGAGATGCGACTTTAGCTTGCAAGCTGATTCGTCCCGCCGGGACCCCGGAAAGCGACGAATCGGCTGCTTCCCGCCCTCCTTTCCCCTCGTTCGGACCTTGCGGCACTAGACGAAGCAGGCCGGGAGGGGTTCCACTCACGGGCCGCGAACGATTCGGCCGCCTTTCATCACCAGCCGGACCGCTCGCAAGGCGGCGATGTCGCGGCTCGGGTCGCCGGCGATGGCGACTAGGTCGGCGAGGAGGCCCGGCTTCACCGCGCCGAGGCGATCCTCAAGCCCGAACAGGCGGGCATTGACCGAGGTGGCGGCGATCAGGACATCGCCCGGCGCCATCCCCCAGGCCGCCATCATCACCATCTCGCGCGCATTGTCGCCATGGGCGTAGACCCCGACGTCGCCGCCCATGCAGATCGTCACGCCCGCCGCGCGCGCGGCGGCGAAGGCCGCCTTCTTGTCCCGCACCGCCTGCGGTTCCGGCGCCGAGCCGTTCCAGCCGCGGTAGCGCGAGATCGCGTCGGTCGCCGCCAGCGTCGGGCACAAGGCCACCTGGCGCTCGCGCATAAGCCGGAAGATCTCCGGCGAGCCGGAATCGCCATGCTCGATCGTGTCGGCGCCCGCGAGAATCGCGCGGCGCATGCCTTCGATCGTGCCGGCATGGACGGCGACCTTGCGACCCGCCGAATGGGCGGCGTCCACCGCGATCCGCATCTCGTCCTGGGTGAAGGTCGGGCGGCTCGGCTCGCCCGGGCGCCAGCGATAGTCGCCGTAGAGCTTCACCCAGTCGGCGCCGGCTCCGATCTGGCGTCGGACGGCGGCGATCAGCCCCGGCCCGTCCGCTTCCTCGGCGCCGCGGGCGGCGAAGTCCGGCTCGGCATTCTTGGGACCGTAGGCGCCGGTGGCGACGATCGCCCTGGTGGCGACCAGCATTCGCGGTCCCGGCACGATTCCCTGCTCGATCGCCTGCTTGAGGCCGACATCGGCATAGCCGGCGCCCTCGGTGCCGAGGTCGCGCACGGTGGTGAAGCCGGCCATCAGCGTGTCGCGGGCATGGTTGACCGCGCGGGCGGTGCGCAGCGCCAGCGGCTCCTTCAGGACCTGATCGTCCCAGCTGGTCTCGTTATAAGGATGGAGGAAGAGGTGCGAATGGCCCTCGATCATCCCCGGCATCAAAGTCGTGCCGGGCAGCTCCACCACCCTGGCCCCGGCCGGCGCGGCGAGGCCCGGGCCGACCGCCTCTATCGTCTCGCCGCGAACCAAAACCGCCCAGCCCTCGTGCGGGCGCGGATCGACGCCGTCGAAGACCCGCGCGGGGCGAAGCAGGATGGCCGGCTCCTGAGCCGCCGCCGTTCCCGGCAGCAGAATGAGCAGGGCGAGGAAGAGCAGGAAGCGCATGGATAAACGCCCATACAGAGGCTAGGCGGGCCCCGCCACGACGAAAAAGGAGCGCCGCCTTGGCCGGATACGAGCTGATCTCAGGGATCGAGGTGGACCGGCGGCTGAGAGCCTTCATCGAGGAGGAGGCGCTGCCCGGCACCGGCCTCGAGCCGGGCGCCTTCTGGTTCGGCTTCTCGTCGCTGCTGCGCGACCTCACCCCCGAGAACCGGCGCCTGCTTCGCCGCCGCGAGGACCTGCAGGCCCGGATCGACGAGCGAGACTCCGGGCTGGGCGGAATCCCGCCGCGCCCGGCCGAGGAAGAGGAGTTCCTGCGCGAGATCGGCTATCTCGTCGATCCGCCGGCCCCCTTCTCGATCGGCACCGACAATGTGGATCCGGAGATCGCCCGAATCGCCGGACCGCAGCTGGTCGTGCCCGTCAACAATGCCCGCTATGCGCTCAACGCCGCCAACGCCCGCTGGGGCAGCCTCTACGACGCCCTCTACGGCACCGACGCTCTCGGCGACCGCCCAGCGCCGGGAGGCTACGATGCCCAGCGCGGCGCGCGGGTGGTCACCTGGGGCCGGGCCTTCCTCGACGAGATCGCTCCGCTGACCGGCGGAAGCCACGCCGACGTCTCGCGCTACGAGGTCGAGGACGGGCGCCTGGCGACCGACCGTGGCGCTCTCCGGGATCCGTCCCTCCTCGCCGGCTGGCGCGGGAAATCGATCCTGCTCCGTCACCACGACCTCCACGTCGAGATCCTGATCGACCGCAATCGTCCGGTCGGCCTCGCCGACAAAGCGGGAGTCGCCGACATCGTCCTCGAAAGCGCGGTCACCGCGATCATGGATTGCGAAGATTCGGTCGCCGCGGTCGACGCGGAGGAGAAGGTCGCCGTCTACCGCAACTGGCTCGGCCTGATGAAGGGCGATCTCAGCGCCACCTTCGACAAGGGCGGGCGCGGCCTCGAGCGGCGGCTGGAGCCGGACCGCGACTACCAGGCGCCCAACGGCGGCGCTCTGAGGCTCAAGGGCCGCGCCCTGATGTTCGTCCGCAACGTCGGCCACCTCATGGCCAACCCGATGATGCGGATCGACGGCGAGGACGCTCAGGAGGGGCTGGCCGACGCGGTGATCACCGCGCTCGCCGCTTTGCACGACGTCAACGGCGCCCGCGCCAACAGCCCCGCCGGGTCGGTCTACATCGTCAAGCCCAAGATGCACGGGCCCGAGGAAGCGGCCTTCGCCAACCGCCTGTTCGACCGCACCGAGGATCTGCTCGGCCTTCCGCGCCACAGCCTCAAGATCGGGGTCATGGACGAGGAGCGCCGAACCAGCGTCAACCTCGCCGCCATGATCCGCGAGGTGAAGGACCGGGTCGCCTTCATCAACACCGGCTTCCTCGACCGCACCGGCGACGAGATCCATACGTCGATGCGGCTCGGGCCCGTCATTCGCAAGGCCGAGATGAAGGACTCGCAATGGCTCAAGGCCTATGAGGACAATAATGTCGACGTCGGCCTCGCCTGCGGCTTCGCCGGCCGCGCCCAGATCGGCAAGGGGATGTGGGCGATGCCGGACCTGATGGCCGACATGCTCGCCCAGAAGATCGCGCACCCCCGGGCCGGCGCGAGCACCGCCTGGGTCCCCTCCCCGACCGCCGCGACCCTCCATGCAATCCACTATCATCGGGTCGACGCCGCGGAGCGGCAGCGCGAGCTCGCCGGCCGCCCCCCAGCGCCCCTCCACGGCCTTCTCGCCATCCCCGTCGCGGCGGAGCGCGACTGGTCGGCCGAAGCGATAGCCGAGGAGCTCGACAACAACGTCCAGGGCATATTGGGCTATGTCGTGCGCTGGATCGACCAGGGCGTCGGCTGCTCGAAAGTGCCCGACATCCACGACACCGGCCTGATGGAGGACCGCGCCACCTGCCGCATCTCCAGCCAGCACGTCGCCAACTGGCTGCTCCACGGCGTGGTGGGCGAGGCTCAGGTCGAGGAGACGCTGCGGCGGATGGCGGCCGTGGTCGACCGCCAGAACGCCCACGACCCTTATTACCGCCCGATGGGTCCCGATTTCGAGGCCGGCACCGCCTTCCAGGCCGCCCGGGCCCTCATCCTCGAGGGCGCGCGGCAGCCGTCGGGCTATACCGAGCCCCTCCTCCACGCCCACCGGCTGGCGCTGAAGGCGCGAGCCGGTGAAGCGGTCTAGGCGGCCTCACCCGCATCGTTCCACCTCGGCCTGCAGGATGCCCTTGGCGCGCTGGCAGCGAAGCATCGCGGCGTTGGTGGAGATGCCGAGGATGGTCGCCATCTCGCCATAGCTGAAGCCCTTGAGGCAGAGCAGTATGGCTTCGCGCTGGCATATCGGCAGTAGCCCCAACGACCTCGCCAGAAGCCGGTCGCGGTCGTTCCGGAGCGCCGCTTCGTCGGGCGGGACGGCGGGGCAGATCAGGTCGGCGGTCAGCTCGACCGCCCGCGGCGCGCGGGCGAGCCTGGACGCGTGCGAGGTGCATCTCTTCCGGGCGATCGCCAGAGCGAAGGTCGAGACCGACGACTCCCCGCGAAAGCCCGGCAGCGCCGTCCAGATCGCAAGCAATATGTCCTGGACGAGCTCGCGGCGAAGCGATGGATCGGCTTCGCACCCGAGCGCGACATGTTCGATCAGCCGCCCGCACGACCCCCGAACCTCCGCAAAGAGTTGCTCCGTGGAGCGATTCAAGGCCATTGTTGCTCATCGCCCCAGGGCCGGACCCCTCCGGCCGGGGACCCCTTTGTGCGATTACGGCGAAAAGATCAACAAGAGTCATCGGAAGTCATGGAGAGGAGCGCCCAGAACAGCGGCACCATCGAGGTGCGCAGCGCGCACCGCTTCGACGCGGCGAAGCTCGAGACCTGGCTGGAGGAGGAGGTCGAAGGCTATGCCGGCCCGCTCCGCGTCGAGCAGTTCCGGGGGGGCCAGTCCAACCCGACCTACAAGCTGATCACGCCCGGCCGCTGCTACGTCCTGCGCCGCAAGCCCCCCGGCAAGCTGCTGCCCGGCGCCCATGCCGTCGACCGCGAATATCGAGTCATCTCGGCGCTCGGCCGGCAGGGCTTCCCGGTCGCCCGCGCTTATGGGTTATGTTTGGACGAAGATGTCATCGGGACGCCATTCTACGTCATGGAAATGGTCGAAGGCCGCATTTTCTGGGAAGCGGATTTCCCGGAGGTGCGGCGCGAGGAGCGGCCGGCCTATTTCGATGCGATGAACGCCGTCATCGCCCGGCTCCACTCCATCGATCCCGAGGCGGCGGGGCTCGGCGATTACGGCAGGCCGGGCAATTATTTCGAGCGCCAGATCGGGCGCTGGTCGAAGCAATATCTAGGCGATGCCGAGGCTGGGCGGGTGCCGGCGATGGACCGGCTGGTCGAGTGGCTGCCCGAGAATATCCCCGGCGGCGAGGAGGCGGCGCGGATCATCCACGGCGATTTCCGCTGCGACAACATGATCTTCCATGCCACCGAGCCGAGAGTGCTGGCGGTGCTCGACTGGGAGCTTTCGACCCTCGGCCACCCGCTCGCCGATTTCATCTATCACCTGATGGTCTGGCGAATGCCGGCGGGGGTCTCGACCGGGCTGGCCGGGCTCGACCTCGCCGCCCTCAACATCCCCTCGGAAGCGGACTATGTCGCCGCTTATTGCCGCCGCACCGGCCGCCAGGGCATTTCCGACATCGACTTCTACATGGCCTTCAACATGTTCCGCCTCGCCGCCATCGTCCATGGAATCAAGGGCCGACTGGTCCGCGGCACCGCCTCGTCCGGCCACGCGGCGCAGATGGCCGCGAGCCTCGAGCCCCTCGCCGAACGCGCCTGGGAGCAGGCGTTGCGCGCGGGCGCGTAGCTTCCGCCTTCCCGGTTCCGTCCCGGCCCCAGGGGTCCCGGATGGAGGCTGGGGCGGTTCGCCGGCGCCTCCCCGCCCTATCGCCACCGTCGATTTCACTCTATCCCTGAAGCGGGCACGGCCGGGGGGAACATGGCGGATGAGGGTGCGGAAGGGCTGAGGCGGGCGCTCCGGCAGATCGGCTGGGCGCGGCTCGCCGGAACGGCCGTCTTCCTCGCGGTGGCTCTCCTTCTCGCGCGCTTCTCCTGGCACCTGCCGCTGGCCAGCGACGCCGAGCGGGCGCTCTACGACATTCGCTTCGCCCGCGCCGCGCCGCGAGTCGTCCAGGACGACCGAATCGTCCTCATCACCTATGACGACGAGACTCTGCGCGCGCTCCAGAAGCGCTCGCCGCTCGACCGCAAGGTGCTCGCCGAAGC
The DNA here is from genome assembly GCA_034668585.1 of Sphingomonadales bacterium. Taxonomy (GTDB): domain Bacteria; phylum Pseudomonadota; class Alphaproteobacteria; order Sphingomonadales; family Sphingomonadaceae; genus Allosphingosinicella. Next base: position 69,638 of record JAXDPB010000018.1, read on the forward strand.
GCTCGCCAGCCTCGACGCCATGCGGCCCAAAGCGATCGGAATCGACATCCTGCTCGATCAGCCGCAGGCCGAGGATCCGCAGCTGCTCGCCACGTTCAGGACGATGAAGACCCCCACGCTCCTGGCCTATGCGACGAAGGCGGAGAATGAGGACCAGATCGAATATGAGCAGCAGCAGTTCCTTCGACAGTTCATCGGCCGGGCACGGACCGCGACCGTCCGCCCCGCCAGCATCAAGATGGAGCCCGATTACGAGGACGGAGTGATCCGCCGCTGGCCCGTCCAGGACGGCGGCCTGCCCCCCGAGCTGGCCAACGCCATGACCCCGCTCCACCCGGAATTCGCGCATTATTCGGGAAGCATCGACTTCCTCCTGCCGGCCGAGGCCGACCGGCCGGTCTTCACCGCCTTCGCGATCGACTCCCTTCCGCTCCTCGGCGACTCGATCCGCGACCAGATCGAGGGCCGCTACGTCCTGATCGGCGGCAACATCAAGGACCAGGACGATTACGAGACTCCGATGAGCCGCCGGACGGGCCGCTGGACGAAGGGGGTGGAGGTCCATGCCCACATGCTCGCCCAGCAGCTCGATGGGAGGATGCGCCCTCCGCTGCCGCCCTTCCTCCTGTGGGTGAACGCCCTCGCCATGGTCGTTGCCGGCGGGCTGAGCAGCCTGCTCGACTGGCGCGGCTGGCGTCTCGCCCTGGTGCTGGCGGCGCAGATCGCGGTCATCGTCGCGGCTCCGTTCCTGCTTCAGGACTGGGGTCTGGATACCTATGGCGTGCCGGCCTTCGGAGCGGCTCTCGGCTGGGCCCTCGCCTTCGGCGCCGTCGAGACCGCGGCTCGGGCCGTCGGCTCGGAGCAGCGCCGCTTCGCCCAGGCGACCCTGGGCAAATATCTGCCGGCCGACGTCGCCGCCGAGATATTGAAGGACCCCGGCCGGCTCACGCTGACGGGCGAGAAGCGCCAGATCTACGCGGTCTTCTCCGACCTCGAGGGCTTCACCAAGCTCAGCCACGCGATCAGCCCGGAGCAGCTCTCCAGCCTCCTCAACCGCTATCTCGAATTGCTCAGCGGGATCGTGCTCAAGCATGGCGGCACCATCGACAAGTTCGTCGGCGACGCGGTCGTCGCCTTCTGGGGCGCTCCGATCGCCCGCGACGACGATGCCGACCGCGCAATCCTCGCCGCGGTCGCGATGTACGAAGCCGGCGAAGAGTTCCGCCGAACGGCGGGCGAGGGCATGCCGCCGATCGGCTGCACCCGAGTCGGCCTCCATCGCGGCGAGGCGGTGGTCGGCAATTTCGGCGGCGAGGGGCGAATCCAGTATACCGCGCTGGGCGACGGCATGAACACCGCTTCCAGGCTCGAATCCGCCAACAAATTGCTCCATTCGACCATCCTCGTCAGCGCCGAGGCCAGAAGCGAGACCAGCCTCGACATCTTCCGTCCGCTCGGCCGGATCGTGCTCAGCGGAAGGGCGACCCCGGTGGAGGTGTGGGAGCCGATGCCGCACATGCCCGCCGACGAGCGCCGGCGGCTGAACGCCCTCTGGCTCGCCTTCGAGGCCGGGGATGGCGACGCTCTCCGGCAACTCGAGGCGATCGCGGCGGAGCGGAAGGATGCGGCGCTGGCCGATTTGGTGTATCGCCTGCGCGAGGCAGGTCCAGGAGGTCATTTTGTCTTGGGGTCCAAGTAGCGTCCTGGCGCGCCCGCTGATCGCGGCCGCCTTTCTCCTCACCGCGAGCGCGGCGACGGCCGACATCCTCGTCGTCCGCTCGACCGGCCCCTCGGCCCGGAGCTTCCCCCCGGGCAAGCGTCTGCCCGAGAGCGCCCGGCTCAGCCTCAAGGCGAGCGATCAGCTGATCGTGCTCGACGGCCGCGGCACCCGAATCATCCGCGGTCCGGGCACCTTCACCGCCGGCGCCTCCGCCCCCGGCCGGGTCGCTTCCGCCGCGCCCGTCGTGGACCGCCGAGCCCGCATCGGCGCCGTGCGCGGCCTCGACACGGGCGAGCTTCGCCCGCCGAGCATCTGGCACGTCGACGTGGCGAGGAGCTCGAACGTCTGCGTCTCCGATCCGGGCAAGGTCACCTTGTGGCGGGCCGATCCGGCGAAGGGCCTCACCCTCGACATCGGCGGCCCGGGCGGCCGCTCGAAGCGGCTCGGCTGGCAGCCGGGCTCCAGCACCCTCGCCTGGCCGGCCGACCTGCCGGTGGCGGACGGCGCCGAATATCGACTGTCGTGGAGCGGCGGCCCGGCTCCGACGGCGATCAAATTCCGCACCATCGCGGCCAAGCCCGCCGGCCTCGAGGATATGGCCCAGACCCTGATCCGCAACCAGTGCGACGCCCAGCTCGACCTGCTCATCGACACGGTCAAGCTGCCGGGGTGAACCGTCGCCCCAGCGCAGGCTGGGGCCCCGGGGGGTGAAAGGCGCTGCGTTCTTCGCCCGCCGGGATCCCGGCCTGCGCCGGGATGACGGGTTTCCTCTCAGTTTACCGGGAACCCCCGCCGGCGCATCAGCGCCTTCACGTCCGGATCGCGGCCGCGGAAGGCTCGGTAGGCTTCCGCCCGGTCGGTCTCGTTCCCGGTGGAGAGCAAAGTCCGCCGGAACCGGTCCGCGGTCGCCTTGTCGTAGGGGTTGCCCGTCTCCTCGAACGCCGCCCAGGTGTCGGCGTCCATCGTCTCCGACCAGAGGTAGGAATAATAGCCGGCCGAATAGGCGTCGGAGGAGAAGAGGTGGTTGAACTGAGGCAGGCGGTGCCGCATCGCCAGCTCCTTCGGCATTCCGATCTTCGCCAGCGCCTCGCGCTCGAACTTGTCCGGATCGACGATTCCATCGGGATCCATGTGAAGCATCATGTCGACGATCGCCGAGGACAGATATTCGACGGTGGCGAAGCCCTGGTTGAAGGTCTGCGCCTTCTCGATCTTGGCGATCAGCGCCGCCGGCATCGGCTGGCCGGTTCGATAGTGTTTGGCGAAGCGGCTCAGCACCGGCTGGGTGAGCAGCCAATTCTCGTTCACCTGGCTCGGATATTCGACGAAGTCGCGCGGCGTTCCGCCGAGGCTCGGATAGTAAACGTTCGAGAGGAAATAATGGATGGCGTGGCCGAATTCATGGAACAGCGTCTCGCCGTCGTCGAGGCTGATCAGCACCGGCTGGCCGGTGCCGGGCTTGACGAAATTGTTGTTGTTGGAGCCGAGGACGATGTCGTCGCCGAGCAGTCCGGCGCGGCTTCGATAGGTGGTCGCCCAGGCGCCCGATTGCTTTCCGGTCCGGGCGAAATCGTCGCGATAGAAGACTCCGACCTGCTTGCCGGTGGAGCGGTCGGTGACGCTCCAGACCCGGATATCCGGGTTCCAGACCGGGATCGTCCCGGTGATCTCCTTGAAGTCGAGCCCGTACAGCTCCCCGGCCGACCACATCGACGCCTCGATGATGTTGTTCAGCTCGAAATAGGGTTTCACCTCCTCCTGCGTGAGGTTGTAGCGCTGCTTGCGGACCTTCTCCTGATAATAGCGATAGTCCCACGGCTCGATGGTCAGCTTGGGCTCGGTCCTGCGCGCCAGCGCCTGCATGTCGGCCACTTCTTCCTTCACCCGCGCCACCGCGGCGGGCCAGACGCGCATCATCAGCTCCTGCGCCTTAGCCGGACTCTTCGCCATCGTGTCCTGCATGCGGAACTCGGCATGGCTCGAGAAGCCGAGCAGCCTGGCGCGGTCGGCGCGAAGCTTGACGATCTCGGCGATGGTCGCGTTGGTGTCGTTGGCGCCGCCATTGTCGCCGCGGTTGACGAAGGCGCGCCACACCTTCTCGCGCAGAGCGCGATTGTCGGCGAAGGTCAGCACCGGATCGACCGCCGAGCGGGTGTTGACGATGGCGAAGCTGCCGGCGGGCAGCTTGCGTTCCGCCGCCGCCGAGGCGGCGGCGGCCTTGATGTCGGCGGGCACTCCCTTCAGCTCGGCGTCGGTGGCGGTGATGTAGGTGCTCTCGTCGGCCAGCACCTTCTCGGAGAAGGTCGCGAATTTCTCGGCGAGCTGGGAATTGTAGGCGGTGAGCCGCGCCTTCTGCTCGGCCGAAAGGTTGGCGCCGCGGCGAACGAAGCTCTCGTAGAGCCGGGTCACCAGCCTTTGCTGCTTGGCGTCGAGGCTGGACGTCTCGCGCGCTTCATAGACCGCCTTGACTCGCTGGAAGAGCCTGGGATCGAGAGTGATCTCGTCCGACGCGGCGGAGAGCCTGGGCGACCATTCCTTGTCGAGCGCCTGATAGGCCGGAGTCGCCATGTTGCTGGTCATCACTCCGAACATGGAAAGGACCCGGTCGAGCCGCTCGCCCACCTTCTCGAGCGCCTCGACGGTGTTGGCGAAGGTCGGCGCTTCCGGGCTGTCGGCGATCGACCGCACTTCGCGGCGCTGCTCGTCGATTCCGAACTGGATCGCTTCGGGAAACAGCTCCGGCTTGACCTGGTCCCAGGGCGGGACGCCGTCATAGGGGCCGGTCCATTCGGCGAGGAGGATGTTGTCGGGGACCGTGACCGCGGCTTCGGCGGGCGCCTCCGCCGGGGCGGCCTCGGCGGTCGTCGGCCGCTCGGACGGGGCGCTCGCGCAGGCGGCAAGGGACAGGACGGCGGCGCCGCCGAGAAGGAATGATTTCAAGATCGGTCTCCGGATTTCGGACAAAGGGGAAGATCGCCGCGTCGCCTATAGAAGCAAGGCTGAACCCGCGGCAACTCGACCGACGTTGCGAATTTGCCTCCACCGTTTGCGGGCTCCCGACTCGTTTCGGCGCGGGAAAGGAATCGTTCGACGCAAATTTCGTTGCCGGTCATGGCCTTACCCTCGGCGATCGGCGAGATTCCGGCAACGGAACTGTCGGGGAGTGGCGGTGCTCAACATCCTCATCGTCGAAGACGACCCCTTGCTTGCCGAAACGGTGAAGTGCCTCGTCGAGCTCAATCCGCGGTTCAGGGTCACCGCGCTTGCAAACGATCTCGCCAGCGCGGTCGCCGCCGTCGAGGATCGCCGCCCGGACCTCGCCCTCGTCGACCTCCAGCTCGCCAACGGAAGCAGCGGCTACGCCGTCGCGGCGAAGCTTCACGACGCCGGCATCGCCTGCCTGTTCACCACCGCCCGGGCGCCCGGCTTCGCGGTTCGCGACCTCGCCATCGGCTGCCTCCAGAAGCCGTATCGGGAGGAGGACCTGGTCCGCGCCCTCACCGAAGCCGAGGACATATTGAAGGGCCGCCAGAAGCTCGTCCTGCGCCGCCGCCTGCCCGAGCCTTTGGAAATCTACTCGGACGACGAGCTATCCGACGAGCCGGCGTTCAACCTCGCCGTCGGCCGCCGCACGTCCTGGCTGGCGAAGCTGAAGAAGCTGGTGCGCAACCCTTCCTCCTTCCGGAGCGCGGCCGCCTGATCCGTCGCCCCGGCGAAGGCTGCCCCCCCGGGGACGGGGCGGGTGAAGGGCTCCGCGCCTTTCGCCCGCTGGGATCCCGGCCTTCGCCGGGATGACGGTTACTCGCCCATCTGCCTCAGCGCCGCGCCGGCGCCGCGGCGGATGACGAGGTTCCTGATCTCGGTCATGTCCTCCATGGCGAAGCGGACCCCTTCGCGGCCGAGGCCGCTGTCCTTGACTCCGCCGTAGGGCATGTTGTCGACCCGGTAGGAGGGGACGTCGTTGATGACGATTCCGCCCACCTCCAGCCGGTCCCACGCGTCGAACGTCTTGAACAGGTCGCGGGTGAAGATTCCGGCCTGGAGGCCGAACTTGCTGTCGTTGACCTCCTCGAGCGCGGCGTCGAAATCGGTGAAGCTGGAGAGGATCGCGACCGGCCCGAACGCCTCCTCCCGGTAGAGGGTGGCGGAGCGGTCGACATCCTCGAGCAGCGTGGCTTCCAGCATCGCGCCGTCGCGCTTGCCGCCGCACAGCAATTTGGCGCCGTCCTCGACCGCTTCCCGGATCCAGTTGTCGAGCCGCTGGGCTTCCTTGACGTCGATCATCGGTCCGATGAAGGTCTCCCGGTCGTGGGGGTTGCCGGCGACGAGGGCCCTGGCCTTCCGCACCAGCCTTTTCTTGAGCTCGCCGTAAATGTCGGCGTGGATGATGATCCGCTGGACTCCGATGCAGCTCTGGCCGGACTGGTAGAAGGCGCCGAAGATGATTCGCTCGACCGCGTCGTCTAGGTCCGCGTCGCGGTCGACGATCACGGCCGCGTTGCCGCCGAGCTCGAGCACCACCTTCTTCTTGCCCGCCCTGGCCTTGAGGTCCCAGCCGACGCCGGGCGAGCCGGTGAAGCTGAGCAATTTGAGCCGCTCGTCGGTGGTGAACAGGTCCGCTCCCTCGCGGTGCGCCGGCAGGATCGAGAAGGCGCCTTTGGGCAGGCCCGTTTCGGCCAGCACCTCGCCCATGATGATCGCTCCGAGCGGGGTTCGGCTGGCCGGCTTCATCACGAACGGGCAGCCGACGGCGATGGCCGGGGCGACCTTGTGGGCGGCGAGGTTCAAGGGGAAGTTGAACGGGGAGATGAAGCTGCACGGCCCGATCGGCACCCGCTTCCACAGGCCCTGATAGCCGCGGGCGCGCGGGCTGATGTCGAGCGGCTGGACCTCGCCGGTCATCCGCACGCTTTCCTCGGCCGCAATTCGGAAGGTGTCGATCAGGCGAGTCACTTCGCCTTCGGAATCCTTGATCGGCTTGCCCGCTTCCACGCAGAGCGCGAAGGCGAGCTCGTCATACCTTTCCCTGAAGCGGTCGACGCAATGCTGAAGCACCGCCTGGCGCTCGAAGCTCGCCATGCGTGCCATCGGCCCGGCCGCATCCGCGGCCGCCGCGATGCCGGCGTCGATCGTCGCCGCGTCGGCCTGGGCGCAGCGGAAGGCGACCTTGCCGGTATATTTGTCGGTCACCTCGAGATCGGCGTTGGGCTGCTTCGCCTCGTTGGCGAGGTAGAGCGGATAGACGTCCTTGAGCCTAGGCATCTGAAAACTCCTCCGGCTCCGGCTCCGGCTCCGGATAGATATCGAGACTGAGCGAAAGCCGGCAGTCGGCAAGCCTGCGCAGCAGCTCCCAGTCGAGCCTGTCTCCCGAATTGCGCTGGAAATGCCAGCCGACGAATAATTCGGCGGCGCCGCCGGAATCGGCGAAGTCGGCGAGATCTTCAGCGATCGGCTCCACGATCTTCAGGATCAGGAGAAGGCGGTGCGCCAGGGTGATTCCGTCGGCGGGAAGGCTCGAATAGGCGTAGGAATCCGGCCAGACTCCCTCGAGCGCAGTCCCCCCGGGCGTGGTGCGCGGTTCGCCCGCGACCCAGGATCGCCCGACCTCGAAGCCCCATCTCTCGAGCAGCGCACCCACGTCCCGGACGGGGTCATGCAAGCGAAGGGAAATGCCGGAGATATGATAATGCATAAGCGTCAGAGCTTGGCGCTCAGCTCCTTGATCTCCTTGTTGAGGATGCGGTCGTTCTCCGAATAGTCGACCGGACAGTCGATCAGGTGGACGCCGGGCGCGGCGAGGCAGTGTCGGAGCAGCTCCGGCACGCCTTGGGCGCTCTCGACGCGGTGGCCTTGGGCGCCGTAGCTCTCGGCATATTTGACGAAGTCCGGATTGCCGTAGGTCAGGCCGAAATCGGCAAAGCCCATGTTCGCCTGCTTCCAGCGGATCATTCCATAGGCATCGTCGCGCAGGATCAGAACGATGAGGTCGAGCTTGAGCCGGACCGCGGTCTCCATCTCCTGGCTGTTCATCATGAAGCCGCCGTCGCC
>JAXDPB010000019.1:0-3299 GCA_034668585.1 Sphingomonadales bacterium
ATGGGGAGACGCTACACGAATCCGGCTTGCCGTGGCATTAAGCCGCGCCCCACGAGAAAGGGCGCCGGGATTGCCCCCGACGCCCCTCTCCTGCCGATCCCGGAAGGATCAGCTGTTGTTGGTCGTCGCCGGGACGATCCGGATCTCGACCCGGCGGTTGGCGGCGCGCTCCGCCTCCGTCGAGTTGGTGTTGCCCGGCAGCGGCTGCGAGGAGCCGAAGCCCTGGGTGGCGATGCGGGCGCTGTTGACTCCGCGCTGGGCGAGATAGTTCGCCACCGACTGCGCCCGGTTCCTCGACAGCGGGAGGTTGATCGAGTCGCCGCCTGAGGGATCGGTATGGCCGTAGACGTCGATCAGAGTCGAGGGATAAGCGGTCAGAGTCGTCGCCACCTGGTCCAGGGTCGAATAGAAATTCGGCTGGATCTCGTAGCTGTTGATCGGGAAGGTGATGCCCGAGGGCATGGTGAGTAGGAGCTCGTCGCCCTCGCGCTCGATGACGACGCCGGTGCCGGCGGTCTTCTCGCGAAGCTCCTTCTCCTGCCTGTCCATGTAGGTCCCGGCCGCCGCTCCGGCGATCGCTCCGACACCCGCTCCGATCGCCTTGGCAGTGCGGTCGTTGCGGCCGCCGATGACGTCGCCCGCGAAATAGCCGACCACGGCGCCGACGACTCCGCCGATCGCGCCCTTGGTGGAGATCTTGCGCTCGCCCGTATCGGGATCGGTGACGCAGGCGGCGGTGGTGCTCAGCAGCGACGCGATGGCCACGGCGTGAAAGATACGCTTGTTGATACGCATACTCATATCCTTATCCATGTGGAGTGGGCTCCTCAGGAACCTCCGGGGTGAACCGCCGGTGGCACCGAGTTGTTCCACAGCCGGCCCGAACTCCCGCCCGAGGAAGTGGTTGTCGGCGGGAAAGGTTCGCGGCTAAAGAGGGGCGGCGCCATGCCGCCCTCACCCCCCCTGACGCCCTTTCCCTGGTTCGACGTCGTCGTCATCCTGCTGCTCGTGGCGGTGAACGGAGTCTTCGCCATGGCCGAGCTGGCCCTGGTCTCGTCGCGCAAGCCGCGGCTCAAGGCGATGGCAAAGGCGAAGCGCGCCGGCGCTCAGACGGCGCTCGACCTCGCCGCCGAGCCCGGGCGTTTCCTCTCCACCGTCCAGATCGGCATCACCCTCATTGGAATCCTCGCCGGCGCCTATTCCGGCGCCAGCCTGGGCGGACCGGTGGGCGAGCGGCTGGCCCTGCTCGGCATCGCGGCCGATACCGCGGCGACGCTCGGCTTCGGAATTGTCATCCTCTTCGTCACCTATGCCTCGCTGGTGATCGGCGAGCTGGTCCCCAAGCAATTCGCGCTGCGTTCGCCGGAGCCGATCGCCGCCGTGCTGGCGCTTCCCATGCTCTGGATCGCGCGCGCTACCGCCCCTCTGGTCTGGCTGCTCGACAAGACCAGCGCTCTGATCTTCCGGCTGCTTCGAATGCGCCGCGACAATGCCGACAAGGTCACCGCCGAGGAGCTTCACCTCGTCGTCGCCGAGGCGCATCATGCCGGGGTGCTCGAGGAATATGAGCGGGCGATCATCTCCGGAGTCGTCCGGCTCGCCGACCGGCCGACGCGGGAGGTGATGACTCCGCGCACCGACGTCGACTGGATCGACATCGAGGCCGATCCGGCCGCTATTCGCGAGCGGCTGCTGGAATCGGTGCACAGCCGGCTGCCGGTGGCCGAGGGTTCGGTCGACAAGCTCGTCGGCGTGGTTCAGGCGCGCGACATCGTCACCGCCTTCCTTGAGGGCCGGCCGCTCGACCTGCGCGCACTGATGCGCGAGGCGCCGGTCGTCGCCGACCAGCTCGACGCGATGGACACGCTCGCCGTGCTCCGCTCGGCCGAGGTGCCGATGGCTTTCGTCCACGACGAATACGGCCATTTCGAAGGGCTGGTGACCCCCGCCGACCTGCTCGCGGCCCTGTCGGGGGCCTTCGCCTCGGACGCAGGCGCGGGGACCGATCCCCCCCTGGTCGAGCGCGAGGACGGCAGCTGGTGGGTGTCGGGCTCGCTCTCCGCCGACGCGCTCTCCGACGGGCTCGGCATTAACCTGCCCGACGATCGCGACTACGCGACCACGGCGGGCTTCGCCCTTTCGGTGCTTCGGCACATCCCCGAGGTGGGCGAGCGCTTCGCCTTCGGCGGCTGGCAGTTCGAGATCGTCGACATGGACGGCTTCAAGATCGACAAGCTGCTCGCGTCGGAAGTGGTGCGCAAGCGGCGGGGCTGATCAGGCCCCGCCGAGCTTTCCGAACACCGATTCGAAGCCGTCGGTATCGCCGCGGGCGAGATAGCAGGCCTGCTCGACCAGCCGGTCCTTCTCGACCCGTCCGCGAAAGGCTCCCATCCTCTCGTCGAGATAGGCGACCTCGTTGGGGGTGAGCCGGGCGAGCTGGTCGAAGCGGGTGATGCCCGCGGCGTTGAGCTGGGCGGCAAGCTTGGGTCCGACCCCCTTCAGAGTCTGCAGGTTGTCGGGCGGGCCGGCCGGTCCGGAGACGATCGGATGGGCCTCGACGCCGAGGAACTCGCCGGCAATGTCCTTGGTCGCGGCGGCGTAATCGTCCGGAATGGCATGGCCGTCGCCCGGCACCGGATCGTGGCGAGGCTGCGGCGGCGGCGGCGAGGGGATCCGCTCGACAGGCTCGCGGCGCTGGGCGGCTCGGCGGCTTCGGAACAGCCAGAAGCCGGTGACGATGCCGATCAGCAGAGCGATCAGGAGCGGGATGAGGTTATGTTCGGCGACGATCGACATTCGGATCCGATTCCTTCTGGTTCAGGCAAAGCCTTCACGGCGCTTCCGGCCCCATAGCAGCCAGGCGAGCGCCAGCCCGATGAGATAGGCGAGGGTGAGCAGGATCAGCGTCTCCGCCAGAAGCGGCAGGGCGCCGCGGCGGCCCGGCTGGTCGGCCCAGTTGACGGCTCCGATCCCCTCCACGCCCGCGACGATATCGGTGAGCCCGGGCTCGCTCCCCATCCCCTCGCGCTGGAAATCGTTGGCAGGCCCGCTCAGAGTCGCCGTGCGCGACAGCGGATGGCGGGCGAGGCTGACCTGGACGGCCGGAAGGTCGGCGGCGGCGACGGCGGCGCGAGCCTGCCCTTCCAGTCCGGCGACCAGCTTTTCGCCCTGGCCCAGCGGGCCGTGGGTGATCCAGCCCATCAGCAGAGTCGCGGCGAGCCCGATCAGCATCTTCACGGCCGGTGACATCTTCTCGCCTCCCTGATGAACGGGCCTGCCCGCATTTAGGCGCTCCGGCC
>JAXDPB010000020.1:0-45308 GCA_034668585.1 Sphingomonadales bacterium
TGGGGAAATGATAGCCCTTGGTGACGAGCTGGGTGCCGACGACGATGTCGATCTCGCCCGCCTCCATCCGGCCGACGAACTCGGCCGCCTTGGCCGGCGACCAGATCGTGTCGGAGGTGACGATCGCGGTTCGGGCGTCCGGAAACAGCGCCGCGACCTCGTCGGCAATGCGCTCGACGCCCGGGCCGACCGGCACCAGGCTCCCTTCCTCGCCGCATTCCGGGCAGGCCAGAGGCGGCGGCATCATGTGGCCGCAATGGTGGCAGGCGAGGCGGTGGACGAGCCGATGCTCGACCATCCAGGCGGTGCAATTCGGGCATTGGAAGCGGTGGCCGCAATGCCGGCACAAGGTGAGCGGAGCGTAGCCGCGGCGGTTGAGGAAGAGGAGGGCCTGCTCGCCCCGTTCCAGCGTTGCTTCGAGCTCGCGCACGAGCCGAGGCGCCAGCCAGCGGCCGCGCGGCGGCGGATCCGCGGTGAGGTCGAGCGCCTCGATCTCGGGCAGCTCGGCTACTCCGTAGCGCTCCGGAAGCTTCACCTCCTGATAGACTCCGATCTCCGCCATCTGCCGGCTCTCGATCGCCGGAGTCGCCGAGGCGAGGATGATCGGGATCCCCTCCAGCTTGGCCCGCATCACCGCGACGTCGCGGGCGTGATACTGCACCCCCTCCTCCTGCTTGAAGCTGGTCTCGTGCGCCTCGTCGACGACGATCAGGCCGAGCTCGGGATAGGGAAGGAAGAGCGACGAGCGAGCGCCCACCACGACCTTGGCGTCGCCGCTCGCGATCGCCCGCCAGGCGCGGCGGCGCTGCGACTGCCTGAGCCCCGAATGCCAGGCGACCGGCTCGTGGCCGAAGCGGGCGGCGAAGCGCTTCAGGAACGGCTCGGTGAGAGCGATCTCGGGCAGCAGCACCAGCGTCTGCCGCCCGCGCCGAAGCGCCTCGGCGATCGCCTCGAAATAGGCTTCGGTCTTGCCCGATCCGGTCACCCCGTCGAGCAAAAAGGGGGCGAACTCGGCTGCCCGCACCGCCTCGACGAAGCGATGAGCCGCCGCGCCTTGCGCCAGATCGAGCTCCGGCGGGTCGAAATCCGGGTCCGGCAGGGGGAAGGGATCGTCCACGGAGACTTCGGCCGCCTCGATCGCCCCGGCCTTAACGAGCCCGCGTATCACCCCGTCCGAGACGCCTGCCGCGATCGCCAGCTCGCGCACCAGCCCCTGCCGCTCGCCGATCCGTTCGATCGCCTTGGCCCGCTGCGGGCTAAGCCGCTCCGGCACCACACCGGTCAGCCGGTACTCCGTGACGGTCCTGCCGCCCTCGAGCGCGCTAGCCGAGGCGAGCGCCATGCGCAGCACCGACGCCAGCGGGGCGAGATAATAATCGGTCGTCCACTCGATCAGCCGCCGCAGCGGCTCAGCCAGCGGCGGCAGATCATAAGCCTGGAGCAGCGGCCTGAGGCGATTGTCGCCCACCGCTTCCGCCTCGAGCCGATCTTCCTCCCACACCACCCCGGTCAGCTGCCGCGGCCCGAGCGGGGCGAGCACGATCGACCCCGGTCCTACCTCCATCCCCGCCGGGACGCGGTAGTCGAGCGGTCCGAGGGCGGCGTTGAGAAGGAGGACTCGGCAGCGGTTCATCCCCGCCTAGATCGAGTCCCGGGGGCCGAAAGGCAACCGGGCGACGGGCGAGATGCGGAATTCGGTTGAGCCCGCGTCATTGCGAGGAGCGAAGCGACGCGGCAATCCAGTCAGGGCGCCGGCGACTCGCGCCGGCTGGATTGCTTCGCTGCGCTCGCAATGACGAAGGAGACACCGATGATCGCACGGCGGTGGCACGGCCGGCTCCCGAGCGGGGGCTGACCCGGCTCGCAATGCGCGGCGAGCAGGACGTCAATGTCGTCAGGACGGGCTCCAGCTCGTCTTCACCATCCTCGCCGGGTTGAGCCTGGCGTAGCGTATCTGGAGCTGGTCGATCACGCTTCCGGACCGGCCGCCGAACCCGACGAAGAAATGGTCCTTGGGAATGCTCCAGTCTTCGCTGCCGCCGCCCGGGCCGCCGCCCTCGGTCCTGCGTCCGTTGCCGAGGTGGATCCGGAGCCAGTCGATCAGGGATCCGTGGCGGACCTCAAACCGGACCGGCGCCTGGCCGTCCTGGACGTCGAGCTTTTGCTGCCAGGTCTTCACCTCGCCGTCGCCATGAGTCTCGGTCCAGCTGCGCTTGTCCGAGTCATATTCGATGACGAGCCGGCCGACCGCCTCGTAATTGGTCCACTTGCCCGAAGCGAGCTGGATGGACTTGATCCAGGTCCGGTTGCGGATGAGGTCGCCGACCGAGTCGACCTGCCACGGTCCCGCCGACGTTCCGCCCCAGGACTTCGGATCGGGCTCATCGAAGCTGAGGACGGGCTCGCCCTCCTGGAGCGAAGGCAGCGGCAGCGGGTCGAAACTGGCGGCCGCATCCGATTTCCATTTGGTGATCTGAGCGTTGATCGCCCTGATGTCGGCGGTCAGCTTCTTCTCGAAGGCGAGCAGGGCGGTGTCGCCGTCATAATGGTAGCGCTCGTAGATCCGCTTCAGCCAGTCGACCTGATTGCGTACCGCCGTCAGCCGGGCCAGGCTGCGGAGCAGTCCGTCGTCGGGATCGAGGAAATAGTCGCGGTTCGCGACGACCTTGGCGAACTTCCGGCCGAACCCCTTCACATTCTCATGGCCCTGCACCTTGATGTTGGTGACGATCGGGCCGTCGAGCGGCATCGCCGGAAATCCGATCGCGAACGGGATCAGCTTGTCCTCGGCGGGAAAGGTCGGATTGACGATTCCGGTCATGTCCTGCTTCAGGGTCCAGTTCGTCTTGGTCGTCTTGAGGAAATTCGAGAGCTTGACCTGGGCGTCGGCCTCGACCTTCGCGGCCCCGCCTTTGACGGCGGCCTCGAGCGACGTCTTCAGACTCTGCTGCTGCTCGCGAGTCTCGGTGTTGAAGATATAGACCGCATAGAATTCGCCCCCCAAAGTCACCGATCTGATGAAGCTGTCGCCGTAGGACTGGACGAAGTCGGCGGCCGAATCGTCGTCGGTCGGCGCCTTCACGTCGTTCTGAAGTTTCGCCTCCTTCACCTCCCAGGTGCCGATCCCGTGCCTGGCGTAGACGACGACGGTGACGCTGCGCGCGGTGACGTTGAGCTTCCTCGCGAACTCCATCTTGGCGGTGACGTCGACGGCCTTGAGATAGCTGAACGAGAGCGAGGCATCGATGTCGAGCGCGTCGGCGAGCTCCGACAAGCTCTCGCAGACCTGGATCCGGACGGAGCTGCTCGCGCCGGACTTCTCATAGTCCCCGACGATCGCGCTCGCCGGCATGATGCCGCGAGCGACGGTGTCGTAGCCCCTGAACAATTTGACCGGAACCGGCTCGGGTCCCGACGTCATTTCCCCGCCGAGCGTCTGCACCATCGAATCAGCCTCCCCACTGACATTTCGTCCCCGAAATTATCAAAAAAGGCGATTTCAGCCTAGCGGCCGGATGAAACACGGCCCATTCCGGCTCCGGCTTTTGCCGGGTTGCTCAGTGCGGCTGGACGTAGTTGCCCGGCTTCAGCGTCCCGTGGACGATCCTGATCTGGTCGAGCGCCGCCCCCGCCCGCCCGGCGAAACCCAGCACGACGGCCCCGGGCCGGGGCTCCCACTTGGAGCAGACCCCGTCAGTGCCGCCTGCCGAGGTCGAACGGCCGTCGGCGAGTCGGAGGTCGATCGAGTCGACCAACCCGCCGTGGCGGATAACCAGCATCGAGGGCATATGGCCCTTCCCCAGGGTGAATTTCTCCCCGGGATTCTCGGTCAGCCCATGGGACGTCGTCCACCGTCCCTTTTGGGAGATATAGCCGACCTCCATCTGGCGGATCACGTGGTCCTTGCCATAGTGACCGCCGCTGAGCCGGAGCCACTCGATCCGGGCCTGGCCGCGGAACGCCTCGCCGACCGTAAACGTACTGAATGACCTGGTCGGAACGTCCACCGTGAGTGGAGGAAAGCGCCATGCAACAAGCCCGCCGGAGTCTCGTTACCGCTCCGTCCCGACCGCAAGAGGATGACATGGAGCTTTCCCGCCGCCGCCTGATCGCCGCCGGTCTCGTCCTGCCGCTCCTTTCGCTCCCCGGCTGCGCCACCCGGCTCGGCGACCTCGGCAATCTCGAGCCGGCGATCCGGCGCCTGCTCACCCTTTCCACGCAGCGCGCTTTCGCCCGGCTGCTGATCGACGAGGGTTTCTTCCGCGACGATCTCGCCCGGATCCAGCCGCCGCCCCAGCTCGGCGGGAGCGCAACAAGCGCGACGCTCGCGGTGGCGCTCGGCACCCGCGCCGTCGAGGCCCGCTTGCTTCGGGTCGTCAACCAGGCGGCGGAGGAAGGGGCTCAGCAGGCGGCGCCGGTCGTCTATGCCTCGATCCGCGACATGCCGATCGCCGACGCGCCCGGCATCGTCCGCGGCGGCCCCACGGCGGCCACCGACTATCTCGCCCGCTCGATGGGCGAGCGAATCTTCGACGCCATCTTTCCCGCCGCCGGCCAGGCGCTTCGCCTCGCCGAGAACGGGGTGATCCAGCGAGTCCTTCAGGTTGCCACGGGGATCAACTTCCCCGGCCTCCAGGCCGACGTCACCCGCAAGACCGCGGCCTCTATCTACCGCGCCATCGGCCGCGAGGAAGCCGCCATCCGCGCCGATCCGCAGGCGAGCGGCGATCCGGTGCTGGCCGGGGCCTTTGGAGTGAGGCGCCGATAGGCTAAGAGGGTGGCGGGGGGCATCCGATGGACGATGCGCAACGCCAGCTCGACGGGTTCCTGGCCAAGTTCACGCCGGAGGTGGACTCGCTCGCCCACGAGCTGTTCGGCCGGATGCGGGCGCGGCTGCCGGGCGCGACGATCATCGTCTACGACAATTACAACGCGCTCGCGATCGGCTTCGGGCCGACCGGGAAGCCGTCGCACGCGATCCTCTCGCTCGCCGTCTTCCCGCGCTGGGTGACCTTGTGCTTCCTGAACGGGGCCGGGCTGCCCGACCCGGCGGGCCTCCTGCGCGGGAGCGGCAGTCGGGTGCGCCACGTCCGGCTCCACGAGGCCGAGGCGATGGCCGATCCGCGCATCGAGGCGCTGATCGCCGAGGCCGTCGCCCGCTCCGAGCCGCCCATCGATGCCGCCGCCGAGCAGCGGCTGGTGATCAAATCCATCTCGGCGAAGCAGCGTCCGCGAAGGCCGCTTTGAGGTCCGGCCCGCGCCGCGCTATTAGGCGAGCGAATCCCGACCCAAGGACCCGACCCCCATGAAATTCTTCGTCGACACCGCCGATACGGCCGAGATCCGCGACCTGGCGGAGACCGGGCTGCTCGACGGAGTCACCACCAACCCGTCGCTGGTCCACAAAGCGGGCCGCGACTTTCTCGAGGTGGTGCGGGAGATTTGCTCCATCGTCCCCGGGCCGGTGTCGGCCGAGGTGGTCGCGCTCGACCATGACGGGATGATGCGCGAGGCCGAGGTGCTCCGGAGAATCGCCGACAATATCGCGGTCAAGGTGCCGCTCACCCTCGACGGGCTCAAGACCTGCAAGGCGCTGACCGGGGAGGGGACGATGGTCAACGTCACCTTGTGCTTCACCGCCAACCAGGCGCTTCTCGCCGCCAAGGCGGGGGCGACCTTCATCTCGCCCTTCGTCGGCCGGCACGACGATACCGGCTTCGACGGAATGCAGATCATCTCCGAGATCCGGACCATCTACGACAATTACGATTTCGAGACCCAGATCCTCGTCGCCAGCGTCCGCCATCCGATCCACGTCCTCCAGTCGGCGATGATCGGCGCCGACGTCATGACGGCGCCCCCCGCCGTCATCCGCCAGCTGTTCAAGCATCCGCTCACCGACCGGGGCCTCGAGGCGTTCCTGGCGGATTGGGAGAAGACTGGGCAGAAGATCGGCTAGCGCCGGGGCGGGGCCGCCAGATTCCCGAAGAACCGGTGGGCGATCCGATCGGGCATTTCATGGCGGCCGGCGAATTCTTCGTAGGTGACCTCGTACCCCGCCTGCTTCAGTTGAGGCACGATCCTTCGGCTGGCCCCGTCGATCGGAAGCACCCGGTCGGCCAGGCCGTGGCTGATGAAGATGCGCGGCCGCCCGCGTTCGCGCCCCGGGACGACGAACCCCGGCGAGAAGGCGAAAATGTCGCTGAACAATCCGCCGTTGATCAGCCCCAGCGACAGCGCATAGCTGGCGCCGTCCGAAAATTCGCCGATGGCGACCCGCCTGGAATCGACGTTCCAGGCCGCGAACACTTCCGCCAGCGCCGAATCGAGGGCGCTCACGTCGGGGCCGAAGCGCCCGGACGAGATGGCGTCCCAGCTGGCGGCGCGGGAATTGGGCGCCAGAACCAGGAAGCCCAGCCGCTCCCCATGGTCCCTCACCAGAGCGATCGAACGGTCGGCGCTGCCGCCGGCCCCGTGGAGCATGACCAGCAGCGGCGCCGCTTGGTCCGGGCGGTACCCGCTGGGGACGTAGAGCAACGCGTCCTGCAGTCGAAGCGTCCGAAGCCCCGGCTCGGCTCCGCCGGCGGGGGCGGCAGGGCTCGCCGGCACCCGCGCCGACAACTCGCCCGCGGACGCGTTCGCCGCTTTTTCCACGCCCGCCTCGGCGCTCGCCGTGACTAGAAGCAGCGATGCCGCGGCGGCGAGGAAGTGGCGAGAACCCAGGGTCATTCGTTGCGGCTCCGGCGGATCGAACGCGACATTACGTCCATTCGGACCAGCGGAGAACGATCGACGGCAAGCGAATTTGCCATCGCTTCTTAACCTTGTTCGGGTTACCTTCCTTCCGATGGGAAAGGTGATCAACTTCGAGGACCGGGCGGTGGCCAAGCTGCGGGCGCGGGTCGCGGCGGCGGAGGAGGCCAACCAGGACCTGATCGCCTTCGCCCGCGGCCATTCGGGCGCGGTCGCCTCGATCCACGAAGCGGTGCTGGCGGCGATCGAGGCGGACGGCTTCGACCATCTCATCCACATCGTCACCCAGGAATGGCCGCAGATACTCGGCCTCGACGCGGTCGCGGTCGCCCTGTTCGCCGGCGACAAGGGCGTTCGCGCCGACGCTTCGGGCCTTCAGTTCGTCGACGCCCGGGTCATCCGCCGCTCGCTCGAGGGCCTCGACGGAGTCGTCTTGCGCGGCACCGGCCGCGGCCATCCTCTGTTCGGCCCGGCCTGCGAGCTGATCCGGGCCGAAGCCCTGGTCCGGCTCGACAGCGAGCCGCCTCTGCCGAGCGGCCTGCTCGCCCTGGGCCAGCGCGAGGCGCAGGGCTTCGAGACCCGGCACGGCTCGGAGCTGCTCATGTTCCTCGGCCGGGTCCTCACCCGCTCGATGGGCCGGTGGCTGATCCCCTGAGCGCGCACCCCGCCGCGGAGACCGCGCTGCGCTGGCAGCAGCATCTCGCCCGCGACCGCCGTCGCTCCCCCCACACCGTGCGAGCCTATGCCGCGACCGCGCACCGCCTGATCCAGTTCCTCGCCGGACATTTGGGCGGCGCCGTCGACGGACCCGCGCTGGCCGGGCTCGAGGCGAAGGACCTGCGCGGCTTCCTCGCCCACCGCCGCGGCGAGGGGCTGGGCAACAGTTCCGCCGCTCGCGAGCTTTCCGCCGTGCGCGGCTTCCTGGCCTTCGCCGCCGCCGAACGGGGCGGGGAGCCGGGCCTGCCGCGCCTGAAGGGGCCGAAGCGGCCGCGCAACGTCCCGCGTCCGGTCGCTCCGGACGACGTCCTGGCGCTGGCCGAGGAAGCGGGGGAGGGCGCCACCGCGGAATGGATCGCGGCCCGCGATTATGCGGTTCTGCTTCTCCTCTACGGCTCGGGCCTGCGGGTGGCCGAGGCGCTCGGCCTGACCGGAGCGGCGTTGCCGCTCGGCGAGGCGCTCAGGGTCACCGGCAAAAGGGCGAAGACCCGGATCGTGCCTCTGCTCGCGCCGGTGCGAACCGCGATCGAACTCTATTTGTCGCTGTGCCCCCATCCGCCGTCCCGCGACGAGCCCCTGTTCCGCGGCGCTCGCGGCGGTCAGCTCAACGGCGAGATGATCCGCCGGGTCGTCCGCCGCGCCCGGGTTAGCCTCGGTCTTTCCGACCGCACCACTCCCCACGCCTTGCGCCACAGCTTCGCCACCCACCTGCTCGGCCGGGGCGCCGACCTGCGCTCGCTCCAGGAGCTGCTCGGCCACGCCAGCCTCTCCTCGACCCAGATCTACACCGCCGTCGACGCCGCCCACCTCCTCGACGTCTACCGCCACGCCCACCCCCGCGCGTAGGAAACTTTAGGGAAGGGGACAGTTACCGTAACTGTCCCCATTACACCCACCTGCCGGGCCGAGACGCCGACCTCAGATCGCTGGAGTTGCTCGACCAGGCCAGCCTCTCCTCGACCAGATCCACACCGCAGTCGACGCCGCCCACCCCCTCGACGTGTACCGCCACGCTCATCCCGCGCGTAGGAAATATCTGGGAAAGGGGACAGTTACCGTAACTGTCCCATTACAGCCCGGGGAGGAAGAACGAGGAGCTTTTCATCCGGCGGGATCCCAGCCTTCGCTGGGATGGCGGCTAAGGATGCCGTTTCCGCCAGGTGAACTGTCGCCAGACATAGGCGACGAGGATCAGCACGATTACCGCCGTCGACAGCGGCCCAAGCACCTTCTCGATGTCGTGGAACGCCTTGCCGAGGCCCCAGCCGGCGGTCGCCAGCACCGCCGTCCAGACGGCGGTGCCGAGCGTCGACCAGATCAGGAAGCTCCTGAGGCGCATGTTGAGCAGCCCCGCGGGAATCGAGATGACCGAGCGGATCGTCGGAAGCAGCCGGCCCAGCGAGACGATGCTCGCTCCGAAGCGGCCGAACAGGCGCTCCGATTTCTCGACGTCGTCCCAGTCCATGGTCAGCCAGCGGCCGTGCCTCTCGATGAACGGCTTGAACCGCCGAAGCCCGATCACCCGGGCGAGCGCATACCAGAAGAGGTTGCCGAGCATCGCTCCGGCGGTGCCGCTGGCGATCACCGCCCACAGGCTGAGCTGGCCCTGCGCGGCCTGCACTCCGGCGATCGGCATGATGACCTCGGAAGGGATCGGCGGGAAGATGGTCTCCAGGAACATGAGCAGGAAGATGCCGACATAGCCGGTCTGCTCGATGAGGCTGATCGTCCAGTCGCCCATGTTCAGGCGAGCTTCGCTTCGATCGCGTCCCAGATGAGGGCGGGCGTGTCGGTGCCGTTGAACTTGTCGATGGCGACGATCCCGGTCGGCGAGGTGACGTTGATCTCGGTCAGCCACTTGCCTCCGATCACGTCGATTCCCACGAACAGGAGCCCGCGCGCCTTGAGCTCGGGAGCGAGCGCCGCACAGATTTCGAGCTCCGTTTCCGTCAGCCCGGTCTTCGCCGCCGAGCCGCCGACGGCGAGGTTCGAGCGGATCTCGCCCGCCCCGGGTATCCGGTTGATCGCCCCGGCCACCTCGCCGTCAACGAGGACGATGCGCTTGTCGCCCTCGGCGATCTCGGGGACGAAGGCCTGGACGACGTGCGGCTCGCGATAGGCGGTGTTGAACATCTCGATCAGCGAGGCGAGGTTGGCGCCGTCGCGGCCGACCTTGAACACCGCCTTGCCGGCATTGCCGTGGAGCGGCTTGACGACGATCTCGCCGTGCCGCTCGAGGAAATGGCGGGCGGCGCCGAGCGAGCGGGTGAGCAAAGTCGGCGGCATGTAGCGGGCGAAGTCGAGCACCCAGACCTTCTCCGGCGCATTGCGCACCGAGGCGGGATCGTTGACGACCAGGGTCTCCCCCTGGATCCTCTCGAGCAGGTGGGTCGCGGTGATGTAGCCGAGGTCGAAGGGCGGGTCCTGGCGCATCAGCACCACGTCGGAGTCGCGGCCGAGGTCGAGGAGGACGTGGTCGCCGAGGGCATAATGGTCGCCCGGGACCGGCTGAACCGTCACCGGCTGAGCCATCGTCCAGAGCCGGCCCTCCGCATAGCTGAGGTCCTCGGCCCTGTAATACCACAGCGAGTGGCCGCGCCGCTGCGCGCCGAGCATGATCGCGAAGGTCGAATCCCCTTCGATGTTGATCCCCTCGAGGGGATCCATCTGGACGGCGACGCGAAGGCTCATCGGGCGCGCTTAGCCGGGCGGGGCGGCGCTGTCATCCGTGCCAGATATTGGGCATGTGCCTCGGCAGCCGGCGAGGGACGACGAAGATCGCGTCGAGGCGGATGTCGTCGCCTTGCCGCGCATAACGCGACGCGAGCGCTTCTGCCGCCGCGGCGACGCGCCGAAGCCGCCACTCGTCGAGCGCCCAGCCGGCTTCCTCGGCGGTGGCGCGCGCCTTGACCTCGACGAAGGCGACTGTGCGGCCGCGTCGCGCGATGAGGTCGACCTCGCCGACCGGGGTGCGCACCCGCCGGCCGAGAATCTTCCAGCCCTTGAGCTGAAGCCAGAAGGCGGCCAGGCGCTCCGCCCGCCGTCCGCCACGCTCCGCGCGCTCCCGGGTCATTTGAGCTTCAGCGCCCGTTCGTAGGCCTGGCGCTTGGGCACTCCGAGCGTCTCGGCCACCTCGGCGGCGGCGCGCGAAGGGGAGAGGCGCGCCATCGCCTCGCGCAACGCGTCGTCGACCTCCGCCTCGCCCACCGCTTCGGCTTCGCCGGGCGGCGCCACGACGATGACGATTTCCCCTTTCGGCGGCGCCTCCGCGTAACGGCCTGCGAGCTCGGAGAGGCTGCCCGTCACCGTCTCCTCGAACTTCTTGCTGATCTCGCGCGCCACCGCCGCTTCGCGGTCGCCCAGGCCCTGGCGCAGGGCCTCGAGGGTTGCGGCGAGGCGAGGGCCGCTCTCGTACAGGACCAGGGTGGCCCGAAGCGCCGCGACTTCGGCGATCGCCGCCGCCTTCGCGCCCGCTTTGGGGGGGAGGAAGCCGAGGAAGAGGAAGCGGTCGGTCGGCAGCCCGGCCAGGGTCAATGCGGCGACGACGGCCGACGGGCCGGGAATGGTCACGACCTCGATCCCCGCCGCCCGGGCGTCGCGCACCAGCTTGTAGCCGGGGTCGGAGATGAGCGGCGTCCCCGCGTCCGAGACGAGCGCCACCGCTCCGTCCCTCATCCGCTCGAGCAGCTGCGGCCGCACCCGGTCGGCATTATGGTCGTGATAGGGCAGCATCGGCCGCTTGACGCCGATATGGTTGAGAAGCTTGGCGGTGTCCCGGCTGTCCTCGACCGCGATTAGGTCGGCCCGGGCGAGGATCCCGGCCGCGCGCGGCGACAGATCGGAAAGATTGCCGATGGGGGTGGCGACGATATAGAGGCCGGGGCGTAGCGCGTTCATGAGGAACAGGGTCATGGCAGAGCAATCCCCCGGGTCGCAAGCGCGGCGCCATATCCTCGGCCTCGGCGCCGCGGCCGTGTTCGCGATGGCGCTTGGCGGCTGCCAGCTCGTGCCCAAGCCGCGGCCCGACATCCCGCCGGAGGAACCGCAGCCCGAAATCGAGCAGCCGCGCGAGGAAGCGCCGGGCCCGCAGCTTCCTCCCGAGGAGACCCGCAACCGGGTCGCCGTGCTGGTGCCGACCTCGGGCGCCAATGCCGGAGTCGGCCAGTCCATCGCCAACGCCGCCAACCTCGCTCTGCTCGACGCCGGCGGCGAGCGCATCCGAATCGCCGTCTACGACACCGCCCGCGGAGGCGCCGCGGCTGCGGCCAACCAGGCGCTGGCCGACGGCAACGGCCTGTTCCTCGGCCCGCTCCTCGCCGATGACGTGCGCGCCGTCGCGCCCATCGCCCGGCGGGCCGGAGTGCCGGTGATCAGCTTCTCCAACGACGCCAGCGTGGCGGGCAACGGCGTCTATCTGATGGGCTTTACGCCCGGCCAGTCGATCGCCCGGGTCGTCGGCTATGCCCGAAGCCGCGAGCTCGACCGCTTCGGCGCCCTCGGGCCCGAAGGGGTTTACGGCCGCCGCGCCGCGCAGGCGATGATCGACGCGGTCAAGGAGGCCGACGGCCGCCTGGTCGGGATGCAGACCTACGATTCCGGGCCGGCGAGCGTCAGGACCGCCGCCGCCAGGCTCAACGCCCTCGGCGAATTTGATGCGATCCTGATCGCCGACGGCGGCCGCGGCGCCGCCGTCGCGGCGCCGCTGCTTCGCTCGGGAGTGTCGGCGGGCGCCCGGCTGCTCGGCACCGAATTGTGGGCGACCGAGACCGGCCTCGGCCGCACCGCCGCGCTTCGCGGCGCCTGGTATGCGAGCGTCGGCGACTCGATGTTCAACCAGCTGCGCACCCGTTACCGCGCCCGCTACGGTGCCAATCCCTACCGCCTCGCCAGCCTCGGCTACGACGCGGTTCTGCTGACGGTGCGGATCGCCAAGACCTGGCGCCTCGGCCGGGCCTTCCCTGAGCGCGAGCTGCGCGATCCCGGCGGCTTCGCGGGGGTGGACGGTCCGTTCCGCTTCACCTCGAGCGGAGTCGCCGAGCGCTCGCTGGAGGTTCGCGAGGTCACCGCGGCCGGCACGATCACCGTGTCGCCGGCGCCGAGGACATTCGACTGACCCGTCATCCCGGCGAAAGCCGGGACCTCGACGAGCTAAAGTCACGGTTGCTCTCCACGAGGCCCCGGCTTACGCCGGGGTGACGATGTCCGCGAGGATGCCGTCGAGAAGCAGGCGCCCGGCCGGAGTGGCAATCAGCCGCCCGTCCCGGCGGGTCAGCAGGCCGTGTCCCTCGAGGCGTTCCACCGCCCGCAAGTCGAGGCGCGCACGGACCGTCTCGATCTCCACCCCATCCCGAAGCCGGAGCCCCATCAGAAGGGCCTCGGCGGCCTCCTCTTCGGGACTCAGCAGGGTCTCCTCGGCGAGGCCGTGGCCGTTGCGCTCCAGCGCCGACAGCCAATTCTCCGGCTTGCGGTGGCGCCGGGTTGCCGATCCGGCGCGACGGCCGTGGGCGCCCGGCCCGACCCCGAGATACGGGCGATAGCGCCAATAAGCGAGATTGTGGCGGCTCTCCTCGCCGGGCCTGGCATGGTTGGAGATTTCGTAGGCGGGCAGCCCCGCCGCGTCGGTCATGGCCTGGGTCAGCTCGTAGAGCGCCGCGGCCCCGTCCGGGTCCCGGGCCGCCAGCTCGCCCCGCGCGGCCATCGCCGCGAAGCGGGTGCCGGGCTCGATCGTCAGTTGGTAGAGCGACAGGTGGCCTGTGCCGAAGCCGAGCGCCCGGGCCAGCTCCGCCGCCCAGGCCCGCTCGCACTGGCCGGGCAGGGCGTAGATCAGGTCGAAGCTGACCCGGTCGAAGCAGGCCTGCGCGGTCGCCAGCGCAGCCAGCCCTTCCGCGACGCCATGGGCGCGCCCGAGGAAGCGCAGCGAATCGTCGTCGAGGGACTGGAGCCCGAGAGAGACCCGGTTGACCCCGGCCGCCGCCAGATCGGCGAACCGCGCCGCCTCGACCGAGGAGGGGTTGGCCTCGAGCGTGATCTCGACATCGGGCGCGAAGCCCCAGCGCCGCTCCGCGGCCTCGATCAGCGCGGCGACCGTCGCCGGCTCCATCAGCGAGGGCGTGCCGCCGCCGAAGAAGATCGAGGTGAGCGGCCCGTGCGGATGCATCTCGGCTTCCCAGGCGAGATCCTTGAGCAGGGCCTCGCGCCACGCGGCCTGGTCGATGCTCTCGCGGACGTGGCTGTTGAAGTCGCAATAAGGGCATTTGGAGACGCAGAACGGCCAATGGACGTAGAGGGCCGTCGTCAGCCCGGCGAAAGTCGGGACCTCCGGTCGGAAAGGCGCCGAGCTCGATTTCGCCGGCGTCCCGGCTTCCGCCAGGATGACGGTGGCGGGCGCTCCCACCTACAGCAAAGCCGCCACCAGCTTGCGGAACGCGTCCGCGCGGTGGCTGATGCGATGCTTCTCGGCCGGGTCCATCTCGCCGAAGGTGAGGTCGCGGCCGGCCGGGACGAACATCGGATCGTAGCCGAAGCCCCGGTCGCCGCGCGGCGGCCAGACGAGGGTCCCTTCGACCCGGCCTTCGAACCATTCGCTGCGCCCGTCCGGCCAGCAGATGGCGAGGGCGCAGGCGAAATGGGCATTGCGGCTGGCCTCGGGACCCAGGGCCTCGGTCTCTTCCCAGACCCGGCGCATCGCCAGGCCGAAGTCGCGCGCACCCTCGACTTCCCCGGGCCCGGCCCCGGGCGCGACCTGGGGTTCCGCGCAGAGCGCCCAGCGCGCGGAGAAGATGCCCGGCCGGCCGTCCAGCGCTTCGACGCACAGCCCGCTGTCGTCGGCGAGCGCCGGCAGGCCGGAAAGGTCCGCGGCCTGGCGCGCCTTGAGGTCGGCATTGTCGATGAAAGTCGCGCCGATCTCGTCCGGCTCGGGCAAGTCGAGCTCGGCGGCCGAGACCGGCTCGACGCCGTGCGGCCCAAGCAGGTCGCGAATCTCGCGGACCTTGCCCTCATTGTGGCTGGCGATGACCAGCCTCCCCGGCTGAAGCTTCCTCATCGCCCGGTCGCCCGGTCCTGGGCGGCGAAGATCTCGCCGCAGCCGATGCGGGCGAGGCGGAGCAGGCGCAACAGGCTCTCCTCGTCATAGGTTTCGCCCTCCGCGGTGACCTGCGCCTCGACGATGCTGCCGTCGCCGGTGAGGACGAAATTGCCGTCGGCGCCGGCGTTCGAATCCTCCTCGTAATCGAGGTCGAGCACGGCGGCCCCGTTGTGGATTCCGCAGCTCACCGCAGCGACCTTTTGGCGGATCGGATCGGCGGTGAGGAGCTGCTGGCGAAGCAGCCCGTCGACGGCGATCCTCAGGGCCACCCAGCCGCCGGAAATGGCCGCGGTGCGGGTGCCGCCGTCGGCCTGGATGACGTCGCAGTCGACGGTGATCTGGCGCTCGCCCAATGCCTGGAGGTCGACGACGGCGCGCAGGGAGCGGCCGATCAGCCGCTGGATCTCCTGAGTCCGCCCCGACTGCTTGCCGGCCGCCGCCTCGCGGCGCCCTCTCGTGTGGGTGGCGCGCGGAAGCATTCCATATTCGGCGGTGACCCAGCCCTTGCCCTTGCCCCTCAGCCAGGGCGGCAGCTGGTTCTCGACGCTCGCCGTGCACAATACCCGGGTGTCGCCGAACGCGACGAGGCAGCTCCCCTCGGCGTGGCGGGTGAAGCCGGCCTCCATGACGATCTCGCGCATCTGGTCGGGGGAGCGTCCGGAGGGGCGCATGCGGTTCCTTTCCTTGGGTCGGCGGCCGCTGTACCGAGAACGTCATTCCGGCGAAAGCCGGAACCTGGGGTCGAAGACGCACAGCGGGTCTCCCCGAGGTCCCGGCTTTCGCCGGGATGACGGAAACGGGCCGAGGCCGGCTTCCGCCGGGGTGTCGACTGCCCTACATAGGCCGGAATGGCCTCGACCCCCGTCAGCGAGCTCAGCGAACGCGCCCGGGAGGTCTTCCGGATGGTGGTCGAGAATTATCTCGGCACCGGCGCCCCCGTCGGCTCGCGCACCATCTCGAAGCTGCCGGGGCTCAACCTCTCGCCGGCCTCGATCCGCAACGTCATGCAGGACCTCGAGGAGTTGGGCCTGCTCGCTCATCCCCACACCTCCGCCGGCCGGGTGCCGACCGAGAGCGGCCTTCGCCTGTTCGTCGACGGAATGATGCAGGCCGCCGAGCCGAGCGCGGAGGAGCGCGCCGCGATCGAGGCCCGGCTGGAGCGCGGCGGCCCGATCGAGGAGGCGCTGTCTGCCGCCACGGCCGCTCTTTCGGGCCTGTCCGCCTGCGCCGGGATCGTTCTCGTCCCCAAGCGGGAGCCGGTGCTTCGCCAGCTGGGCTTCGTCCAGCTCTCGCCCGGCCAAGCGCTGGCGGTGATGGTCGGGGCCGAGGGGGGAGTCGAGAATCGGGTGATCGATCTTCCGCCCGGGACCACTGCCTCGGCGCTGGCCGAGGTCGGCAATTATGTCAGCGCCCGGCTCTCCGGCCTCACTTTGCCGGAGGCTCAGCGCCGCCTCGACGAGGAGATCAGCGCCGGCAAGGCGGCGCTCGACGATGCCGCCCGCCAGCTCATCGACCGGGGTCTCGCTTTGTGGTCGGAAGATGGCGCCCAGCGGCCGGTGCTGATCGTCCGAGGCCAGGCCAATCTGCTCGAGCCCGGCGCCGCCGCCGACCTCGAGCGGGTCCGCCAGCTGCTCGAGGAGCTCGACGGCAAGGAGGAGATCGTCCGCCTGCTCGACAGCGCCCGGGCGGGGCAGGGGATGAAGATCTTCATCGGCTCGGAGAACAAATTGTTCGCGCTCTCCGGATCTTCCGTCATCGCCGCGCCTTACCGGGGACGCGAGGGCAAGGTGGTCGGAGTCGTCGGAGTCATCGGCCCGACGCGGTTGAACTATGCGCGGGTCGTACCCATGGTGGATTTCACGGCACAGGCACTATCGAGATTGATGGCATGAACGACGATTCCGAACTTCACGAAGAGACCGGCGAAGAGGCCCAGGGGGCTGGCGACGGCGCCGCCGAGGAGCAGGCGCCCGATCAGGATTTTTCCGAGCTGGCCAAGGAGCTGGAGCAGGTCCGCCAGCACGTCCTCTACGCCCAGGCGGAGACCCAGAACGTCCGCCGCCGCCTCGAGCAGGAGAAGCAGACGGTGGCGGCCTACGCGGCCACCGGCTTCGCCCGCGACGTCCTGTCGGTGAAGGACAATCTCGACCGCGCCCTGGCCGCGATCCCCGAGGATTTGCGGCAGGATGAGCGGATGAAGGCCCTCATCGCCGGAATCGAGGCGACCGGTCGCGAGCTCGACACGGTCTTCCAGCGCAACGGCATCACCCGGGTCGAGGCGCTCGGCCAGCCCCTCGACCCGCACCGCCACCAGGCGATGCTGGAGGTCCCCACCGACGACGCCGAGCCCGGCACGATCGTTCAGGAGATGCAGGCGGGCTATATGATCAAGGACCGGCTTCTAAGGCCCGCTTTGGTCGGGGTGGCGAAGAAGGGTTAAACCCTGAATCCCTCCCCTGGCATTTGCCCGGGAGGAATGCGACTGGCAGCGCCGGCGCGCGACGATTCAACCGATGCGGTTCAACCGCTCCTGCACCTGGCGCAGAACGCCCGAAAGCCACTCCCGACCGGCGTCGGGCCGGAAGACCTCGATTGCTTTGTCCGCCTTATCGGCATTGCACGGCCGGCACGCCAGGACCAGGTTGGCCAGGTCGCCCGTCCCCCGCTTCTTCCGCGGCTCGACGTGATCAATCGTCAGGCCTGCCTCTTTCTTGGACTTTCCGCAGTAGAAGCAATTCGCCGGATACGCATCGCGGGCGGTCCGGAGAGCCTTTTCGGCATTCCAGGGTCCGCCCTTGACCCCGGCTACCGCGAACAGTGGAGTTGAGCCATTGGCCCGGACGTACACGACGGCCCGATAGGGAAGCTGTTGAGCCCAGTGATGAGGCGGTTCTTCTACGAGAGCGTGTTGGCGCTGCGTTGCCATGCCTCCTGCCTAGGTCGTTCGGATTGAAAAGCGGTGAACGGCTTAGGGGTCAATAATCCTCGTGCGCCATGTCGATCTCGCGCACCCGGCGCTTCTGCCGGGCCTTGTCGACCAGGTCGCGCAGAGTCTCGCGCCGCGCCGCGGCCTGCTCGACAAAGCGCAGGACGAGCGGCTCGCGCCGGGTCGTCTCGTCGCTCGAGGTTACGGTGATGGTGCCGATCCCGGCCATCTGGTTGATCAGGCTGAAGTCGAGGCGGATGTCCTTGACCCGGTAGAGCTCGACCTCGTCGAGGCTCTTGATGAAGATGCCGCGGCGGACGATCAGCCGGTCCGGGCAGATGTCGAAGCGGGCGGCCATGTTCTCGAACCACTTCCAGAGGACGATCAGGAAGGCGAGGGCGGTGATCAGCAGCGGCCAGCGATCCCATTCGCCCGTCCCGGTCAGCAGGATTCCGATCGGGACGAGCGCGATCGTGCCCCAGCCGGCGAGGGTGCCTCGAAGCCAGCCCCAGGTCGAGGAGCGGAAAGTGTCGACCGGCTGTTCCATCACTCTCTCCTTCAATGCACCGCCCGATCCTGCCGCTCGCCCTTGGAGGCGAGGGAGAAGCGGGGCTCGGGCGCGGCAAGCGCTCCGGTGACGAGCTGGGCGGCGTAGCGGCCGACGGCGGGGCCGTGCTTGAAGCCGTGGCCCGAGCCGGCGCCGACCAGGAAGAGGTTCGGCCGGCGCGGGTGGACGTCGATCAGGAAATCGCCGTTGGCGCTGTTCTCATACTGGCAGACCCGGGCTTCGCTGAGCGGCGCGCCCCTCAGGCCGGGGAAGCGGCGCTCCATGTAGGCGCGGGCCTCGGCGAGAGCGGCGGGGGAGGGGGTTCGGTCGCCCAGATCGGGGTCGATGGGCGGCCCGTGCAGATCGTGAGCGATCTTGAAGCCCCGGCCCTCGAGGTCCGGGAAGCCGTAGAAGATGTCGCCGGCGTTGAAATCGGCCCAGCCGGGAAGCCTGCCGGCCGAAAAGCTTTCGTCGCCCGCCGGCGGCCGGAAGAAGAAGACCTCCTGGCGGGTCGGGAAGATGCGGCGCCCGAGCAGGTCCGGGAACAGCTTGGGAAGCCACGGACCGCAGGCGAAGACGAAGCGGGCGGCGGATAAATTCTCGCCGCCCTGCATAACTATGCGGCGGAGCGGGCCGCTCCCTCTCTCCGGCGGAGCCACGGCGTCCCCGCGATATTCGCCGCCCGCGGCGACGAACTCGGCGACGATCGTCTGCACCGCCCGCCGCGCCATCAGCGCGCCGAATTCGGGCTCCCACAGGCCGAGCTCGATGCCCTCGAAGTCGATCATCGGGAATCGGCGGCTCATCTCGCGCCGGTCCAAGACCTGAGTCGGCAGCCTGAGGCGCTTGTGAACCTCGATGGTGC
The DNA here is from genome assembly GCA_034668585.1 of Sphingomonadales bacterium. Classification (GTDB taxonomy): domain Bacteria; phylum Pseudomonadota; class Alphaproteobacteria; order Sphingomonadales; family Sphingomonadaceae; genus Allosphingosinicella. The sequence continues at coordinate 18,893 of JAXDPB010000020.1, forward strand.
GGCGGACATAATCCTCCGCCGTCGGGAAGAAGAAGAGCACGCCCGCGGGATGGAAGAGCGGGAGCTCGGCGCGGGCCGACAAGTCGCGCCACTCGGCCAGCGATTCCCAGGCCATGCGCGTATAGACCTCGTCGGCGCCGTAGCTGCCCCGGGTCAGCCGCGACTCGCCGCCGGAGGAGGCGCGGGCGTGGGCCGGTCCCCAGGCGTCGACCAGCAGCACCTTCTGGCCGGCGCGCTGAAGCGCCCGCGCGGTGCAGGCCCCGAACACGCCCGCGCCGACGACGATGGTGTCGGGTGGGCGGGAGGCGGCGACGGACGGCGCGGCGGCTGCGGCGACCGCCGCCGCCGCTCCCCCCGCCTTGATCGCCGAACGCCGAGTCATCCCCGCCATCTACCCCTCCGAAGCGGGCAGCATTTGGCGGCGTCGGCGAATAGTCAAGCAATCCTCCCCGTGGGCCGACCCCTGTAACGCTTCTGCAACAGTGTGGCGCATTTTCCGCTATTCCACGCGCCTTGTCTTGATCTTCGCCGCCCGTGGCGCGAGGTTGTTGCGCTGCCATAACGAAGGGGAACGTAAGATGGCTCGTCTCTGGAACCGCAACCCAGTCCGCAAGGCCGTCTTCCTGGCCGGCGCCTCGTTCGCCGCCTGCCTCGCCGCCGCCTCGCCCGCTTATGCGCAGACCGAAGCCGAGGATTCGGCCGCGGCCGCGAACGAGGAGAATGGCGAGACCATCGTCGTTACCGCCACCAAGCGCGAGACGACCCTGCTCGAGGTTCCCTTCTCGATCAACGCCCAGACCGAACGGGACATCGAGCGTCTCGGCGCCGGCAACATCGAGGATCTGTCGCGCAACGTCGCCGGCCTCAACGTCCAGAATCTCGGTCCCGGCCAGAGCCAGGTCTCGATCCGCGGAGTCTCCGCCGGCCAGATCATCCGCGACCAGCCGGGCGTCAAGGAGCAGGTCGGAGTCTATCTCGACGAATCGGTCATCTCGCTGTCGCTGTTCCAGCCCGACCTCGACCTGATCGATCTGAACCGCGTCGAGACCCTGCGGGGGCCGCAGGGCACTCTGTTCGGCTCAGGGTCGGTCGGCGGCACCATCCGCTACATCACCAACCAGCCCGATCTGTCGCGCTTCGGCGGAATCGTCGAGGCCAATCTCAACCTCGTCGACGGCGACGATTGGGGCGGCTATTTCAAGGGCGCGGTCAACGTGCCCCTCGGCGATCACGCGGCGCTCCGGGCGGTCGGCTACCACACCGAATATGCCGGGTTCATCGACGCTCGGCATGAGGGGGGGGTCAACGAAGACGTCAATGACGGCCACCGCAGCGGCGGCCGGCTCGCGGTCAGGATCGAGGCGTCGGACCGGATCACGGTGACTCCGCGCATCGTCTACCAGGAGGTCCGCTCGCACGGCTTCAACCGGCAGGAGGTCTACAACCTCTACGCCAACCCCTTCACGACGACGCGGGTGCCGGTGACCTTCGGCGAGCGCGAGCAGTTCCTTCGGCTGCCCGAGAAATTCTCCGACAACACCCTGCTCGCCGACCTCACCGCCAGCGCCGATCTCGGCGGAGTCGATCTGACCTCGGTGACGACCTACATCAACCGCGACATCCTGGTCAGCCGCGACGCCAGCGCCCTGACGGGCAGCGTCTCGGTCGATCTCGGCTTCCCGATCGCGGGCGTGGTGCTTCCGTCCAACCTCGTCGACACCACCGATCTCAAGACCTTCACTCAGGAGCTTCGCTTGTCGTCGAGCGGCGAAGGGCCGTTCCAGTGGCTGATCGGCGCCTTCTATTCCGACGTCGATCGCATCTACGCCCAGCGGCTGCCGACGCCGGGCTACGACGCCTTCATCAACGCCCGCTTCGGCGCCGGCACCGCCGCCGCGGTGGCGAACGGCTTCCCGCTCAACTCACCTTACAATGCCGACCTTCCCTACGACATCAAGCAGAAGGCCCTGTTCGGCGAGGCGAGCTACGACATCACCGAAGCCCTCACCGCGACCGCGGGCATTCGCTATTACGACTTCAAGGAGGTGCGCAGCTTCAAGTCGGGCGGGCTCTTCGCCAACGGGGACAACCAGACCGACCAGACCAAATCCGACGGCTTCTCGCCGCGGCTGCTGCTCAGCTACGAGGCCACGGACAACGTCATCGTCAACCTCCAGGCCTCGAAGGGCTTCCGTCTGGGCGGAGTCAACGATCCGCTCAACGAGGGCCTGTGCAGCGCCCAGGACCGGATCGATTATGGCGGCTTCGACCGCTATGACGACGAGAGCCTGTGGAATTACGAAGCCGGGGTGAAGTCGCAGTTCGGGGCGATAAGCCTCAACGCCGCCGCCTTCTACACCGACATCAGCAACCTCCAGGTCACCGCGGACGCCGGCTCCTGCTCGTCGCGCGTGGTGTTCAACGCCGACGCCCACACGATGGGCCTCGAGTTCGAGCTGACGGCGCGGCCGGCAAAAGGTCTCAGCCTGTCGCTCGCCGGCAGCTGGGTCGAGGCGGAGTTCGACGAGACCCGGCTCAAGCAGAACGGCCAAGTGCTCGAAGGCATTCGCGACGGCAACCGGCTGCCGTCGGTGCCGAGGCTCCAGCTCGCCGCCAGCGCCTTCTACAATTTCCCGATCGGCGCCGGAGACGACGACGCCTTCGTCGGCGCCACCGTCCAGCATGTCGGGACTCGCTTCACCCAGCCCGGCGACCAGGAGAACAACCCGCGCACCTTCGTCCACGGCCTGCCCTTCGGCGGGGCGCCGGCGACGGCGTCGACCACCCTGGACCTCAAGCTTCCCGACTATCAGCTGGTCAACCTCAGCGCCGGAGTCGAGCTGGCGAACGGGTTCGACTTCACCGTCTACGTCAACAACGTCTTCGACGAGAACGCCATCCTTGCCTTCGACCGCGAGCGCGGCGGCCGGGCCCGGCTCGGCTTCCACGTGGGCACGCCGCGCACGGTCGGAGTCACCGCCCGCAAGCGCTTCTGACCGGCGGCGCCCTCAGCGCGGAGCGGGGAGGGCGCGGGCCAGCATCGGCTCGGGCTTGAGCCAGGTGGCGGCCGCGTTGCGGACGTCCTCGAGCGTCAGCGCCTCGAGATCGGAGCGAAGGCCGGTAAGCTCGCGCAGGGCGGCCGGGTCGGACGCCGCATAAGCGAGGATCGACGCCCACGAGCCGTTGTCGCGCTGCGCCTGGTCGGCGGAGGCGAGGATCGGAGTGCGGGCGGCGTCGACCTCCTCCTGGCTGATATCGCCCCTGGCGAGCGCGCCGGCGGTGGCTCGCGCCGCGTCGACCAGCGCGCCGATCTCGTCCGGGGCGGCCTCGAGAGTGACGGTGATGACGCCCTGGTCGGCGTCGTCGGGGCTCGCCATCGCGACGCTCGGGGCATAGACCTTGCCCATCGCCACCCTCACCTGGCGAAGCAGGCGGGTCTCGAAGATCGAGCGCAGGAGCTGGAGCGAATATTCCTCGCGCCGCCGCTCGGGCGTGGCGACGTAGAGCGGCCAGGCGAGGACCGCGGCGGCCTTGTCGGGCGGGCCCTGATGGGTCTCGATCGCCGGCGGGGGCAGGCGGGCGGGGAAGTGGCGGAACGGGTCGCCGCCTTCCGGCAGGGGCGGCAAGGCCGGGCGCTTCGGCAGCGCTCCGAAGGTCGCCGCGACCGCCCGAGTCGCCGCCGCCTCGTCGATGTCGCCGACGATCGCCACTTCGATCGGCGAGCCGGTCAGCGCCGGCTTCAGCATCCGCTCGAAGTCGGCGGCCCGATAGCCGGCCAGCCGCTCGCGGGGCGGCAGCGACTCGCGTCCCGGAAAGAGGGCCCGCTCGAGCGCCAGGGTCGCCACGAACGAGGGATCGGTGTCGAACATCCGATAGCTGAGGTCGAGCGCCGTCGGCAGCTTCTCGTCGATCAGCGGCCGGAAGCCGGGATCGGTCATGTAGGCGGCGAGCAGGCGCATCTCCTGGTCGACATTGTCGGTGAGGGTGCTGCTGCTCAGCATATAGGCGGTCGGCCGGGCCTCGAGCGTGAAGCCCCAGGTGGAATTGGCGAGCGCCGAGGCGATCTGCGCATAGTCCATCTTGCCGAGGCCGCCGTTCGGGAACAGGCCGGTGGCAAGCACCATCGGCACTCGCTCGGCGGCGCTGAGGCCGCGCTCGCCATGGCCGAAGCGGATCCGGATATCGACTCCGCCGGATTGGAAATCCGTCTGCTTGAAGATGAGCGCCACTCCGTTCCTGAAGGTGACTCGCGTGAAGTCGGGGCCCGGTTCTCGGGAAGCGACCTTGCCGCGCTTGCCGAACTTCCAATAGGCCCATTCACTGGCTTCGCGGTCGGCGAAGGTCGCGAGCGGCGGCGCCGTCTCGTTCGACCGCCACGCCGCCGCAAGCTCTTCGCGGGTGACCTCGACGGGCCCGGTCAGCGCCAGCATCGGCCCGTTGCCGCTCCAGTCGGCTTCGAACGCGCTCTTGACGTCCGCCGGACTCAGCCCGGCGACGAGCAGGTCGTAGACCCGCATCGCTTCCCCGGGGTTCAGATAGGGTTTTCCCGCCAGCTCGCTGTCGACAATCTCCTGCGCCAGGTCGCGGGTGGCGCGGGTGCCGCTCTGGTAGACCGCGGCGCGAAGCCTCGAGCGCAGCTGCTCGGCCGCGGTTTCGACCTCGAGGGGGGTGGGCCCGTCTTCGGCGAAGCGGCGAAGCTCCGCCTGCGCCTCGGCCAGCCCCTCGCGCCACTTGCCCTGGTTGGGAACGGCGATCAGGCACGCGATGCGGGCGTCGGGCAGGCTCCGGTTGACGATCGGCGCGGCTCCAAGCAGCGTCGATCCGGGCTGGGTCGTCGCCCGGCTGGCGCGATCGGTGAGGATGGTCACCCAGATCTGCGAGAGGGCGTCGCGCCGCATCCGCTCGAGGCTGGAGTCGCGAGGCCCGTCGAGCGGCGCGATCCGGCACGCGCTCTCGGCGAGCGGCAGCGACGCTCCGCTCTTCGTGAACGAGTCGAGGCCGTGCCTGGGAAGAGAGGCGGCGGCCGCGCGCCTCCCGGGCGGGCCTCGGCCGCTCCAGCCGCCGAAGGCCGCTTCGGCCGCCTTGAGGAGGACCTCGGCCTCGGCGTCGCCGACGATGACCAGCATCGCATTTTCGGGCCGGTACCAGCGGTCGTAATAAGCCTGGAGACCGGCCGGAGTCGCCGCCCGCACCGAGGCCTCGCTGCCGCCCACCTCCCGAGTCACCGAGCGCAGGCCCGCGGCCTGGAATTGCGCGGTCTCCTGGCCGGCGATCGTCGCCGGGCTGTTCCGGGCGCGCAATTCGGCGACGACGACGCCTTTTTCGAGATCGACCGCCGCCGGCGTGAAAAGAACGCCGTCGGCCGCGCCGCGCAGCCATTCGAGGACTTTGGCGACCGCCGCCGGATTCCCGGCCGGCACGTCCATCTGGTAGATCGTCGCCTCGAGTCCGGTCGCCGCATTCTCGTCGCGCCCGAAGGCGATTCCCAGGTTCGCGAACCTCGTGTCGAGCGAGCCTTGCGGCGCCTGGCGCGTCGAACGGAACGCCATATGCTCGATGAAGTGAGCAAAGCCCCGCTCGCCTTCCTCCTCGTCGTAGCTGCCGGTCCGAACGGCGAGGCGGATGGAGACGGCGCCGGCGGGCGAGCCGTTGCGCATGACCGCGTAGCGCAGGCCGTTGGGGAAGGCGCCGGTCCTGACCGCCGGGTCCGGCATGGCCTTCGCATCGGCCGGCAGCGGATCGATCGCCCGGGCCGGACCGCTCAAGGTCAGCAACGCCGCCGCCGCGGCAAGCGCTCGGCCTATACCCCGCAACCTCATCCTACCCCCTGCCTATCTGGCCGGCCAGCTACAGGGAAAGCCGTAACTTTTCAATGCCTCAGGGACGGGCTTTGAGCTCGTCGCGAATCTCCCGAAGCACCACCAGCTCGTCGCTCGGCCCCGCCGGCGCCGAGTCGGGCGTGCGCTGAAAACGCGATGCCGCCTTGACCAGACGGTAGATGACGAAGGCGAGGATGAGGAAGGAGACGAGGGCGGTGGCGAACTGGCCGTAGCCGATCATCGGGACCCCGGCTTCTTTCAGTGCGGCATAATTGTTGGGGTCGCCCGCATAGCCGGCCGGGACGGGTCCGAGCCGTACGAAATAGCTGGAAAAATCGAGCCCGCCGAACAGCCAGCCGATCACCGGCATGATGATGTCGTCGGTCAGCGAGCTGACGATCGTCGCGAACGCCGCGCCGATGATCACCGCCACGGCCAAGTCGAGCACGTTTCCCTTGGCGATGAAGTCCCGGAATCCGGACATGTCGGCCCTCCCCCTTGTTGCCGCGCCAAGGAGCGCGGGAAACATAGGTTAGCGCGATTGGCCCCCACCGTCACCCCGGCGCAAGAAGGGGCCTCGGCGAGATACAGGCGCGGAGCCTTTCACCCGCTGAGGCCCCGGCTTTCGCCGGGGTGACGGGACGCCTCGCGTGCGATCTCAATGCCCCCCGTGCGGACCCTCGTCCGCCGGGCCGCGCACTTCGGCGTCGACCGTGATGGGCGGGGCGACGTTGAAGGAGAAGGTGAGGGGGATCCGGTCGCCGACCTTCACCTGGCGGCTGATTCCGAACAGCATGGCGTGGCGGCCGCCCGGCTCGAAGACGAGCTCGCCGCGGCTCGGAAACTCGACCTCCCTGCGGCGCTTCATCTTCGCCGTCGAGCCGGCCATGCTCGTCTCGTGAAGCTCGATCCAGCGCACCGACGGGCTCGACACGCCGAGCAGCCTCGTGCCCTCGCTCCCCGCCTCCATCCGGAAATAGGCGCCGCCGGGCCGGCTCTTCGCCGCCGGCAGCCGGACCCAGACGTCGTCGACCCTGACCGTGCCGTCAGGCGGCGGGCGGTGGCAGCCGGTCAGCAGGGCGGCCGATGCCAGGACGGCAAAAACGTGGCTTTTGAGCACCTTCTTCATCGCCGCCGGTTCCTAGCGAGGCGCCGACTTCTTGTCGCGTCGGAATCCACCCCTATATCGCTCCCGAAACACTCCGCGTGCCTCATTGGAAGGACGCAGGGGTGCGGTAAACTTTTGGGGCACAAGAGGATTAAGCATGGCTAGAGTCATCGGAATCGATCTCGGCACCACCAACAGCTGCGTCGCCGTCATGGAAGGCGGCAAGCCCAAGGTGGTCGAGAATGCGGAAGGCGCCCGCACCACTCCCTCGATCGTCGCCTTCGCCAAGGACGGCGAGCGGCTGGTCGGCCAGCCGGCCAAGCGCCAGGCGGTCACCAATCCGGAGAACACCGTCTTCGCGGTCAAGCGCCTGATCGGCCGCCGCTTCGACGATCCGATCACCAAGAAGGACACCGAGCTCGTCCCCTACAAGATCGCGCGCGGTCCCAATGGCGACGCGTGGGTCCAGGCGGGCGGCAAGGATTACAGCCCTTCGCAGATTTCCGCCTTCACCCTCCAGAAGATGAAGGAAACCGCCGAGGCCTATCTCGGCGAGACCGTCACCCAGGCGGTGATCACCGTCCCCGCTTACTTCAACGACGCCCAGCGCCAGGCGACCAAGGACGCCGGCCAGATCGCGGGCCTCGAGGTCCTGCGCATCATCAACGAGCCGACCGCGGCCGCGCTCGCCTACGGCCTCGACAAGCAGGACGGCAAGACCATCGCGGTCTACGACCTCGGCGGCGGCACGTTCGACATTTCGGTGCTCGAGATCGGCGACGGAGTCTTCGAGGTGAAGTCGACCAACGGCGACACCTTCCTCGGCGGCGAGGATTTCGACGCCAAGATCGTCGATTACCTCGCCGACGAGTTCAAGAAGCAGGAAGGCATCGACCTTCGCGGCGATCGCCTCGCCCTCCAGCGCCTCAAGGAAGGCGCCGAGCGGGCGAAGATCGAGCTCTCCTCGGCCCAGACCACCGAGGTCAACCTGCCCTTCATCACCGCCGACCAGAACGGGCCCAAGCACCTCGTCAAGACGATCACCCGGTCCGACCTCGAGAAGCTGGTCGAGGACCTGATCAAGCGCACGCTCGAGCCGTGCAAGAAGGCGCTGGCCGATGCGGGCGTCAAGTCCGAGGACATTAGCGAGGTCGTCCTCGTCGGCGGCATGACGCGCATGCCGCGGGTCCGCCAGGTGGTTCAGGACTTCTTCGGCAAGGAGCCGCACACCGGCGTCAACCCCGACGAGGTCGTCGCCATGGGCGCCGCCATCCAGGCCGGCGTTCTGCAGGGCGACGTCAAGGACGTGCTGCTGCTCGACGTCACTCCGCTGAGCCTCGGAATCGAGACGCTGGGCGGGGTCTTCACCCGGATGATCGACCGCAACACGACCATCCCGACCAAGAAGAGCCAGACCTTCTCGACCGCCGAGGACAATCAGAACGCGGTCACCATCCGCGTCTTCCAGGGCGAGCGCGAGATGGCCGCGGACAACAAGATCCTCGGCCAGTTCGACCTGGTCGGGATCCCGCCGGCGCCGCGCGGCGTGCCTCAGGTCGAGGTCACGTTCGACATCGACGCCAACGGCATCGTCCACGTCTCCGCCAAGGACAAGGGCACCGGCAAGGAGCAGCAGATCCGGATCCAGGCCTCGGGCGGGCTCGCCGACGCCGACATCGAGAAGATGGTCCGCGAAGCCGAGCAGTTCGCCGAAGAGGACAAGAAGCGCCGCGAAGCTGCCGAGGCGAAGAACAGCGCCGAAGGCCTCGCCCACTCGACCGAACGCCAGCTCGCCGAGCATGGCGACAAGGTCGACGAAGCGCTCAAGTCCGAGATCCAGGCGGCGATCGACGAGACCAAGCAGGCGGTCGAGAGCGGCGACATCGAGGCGATGAAGTCGAAGACCGCGGCCTTGAGCCAGGTCGCGATGAAGCTCGGCCAGGCGATCTACGAGAAGGAGCAGGCGAGCGCCGCCGGCGGACCTTCGGATGAGTCGGGCACCGCCGAGACCGGCCAGGGCGGCAGCGAGGAAGAGGTCGTCGACGCCGAATTCTCCGAGGTCGACGACGAAAACAAGGGCTGACGATGAGCAGTGCCGTCATCCCGGCGAAAGCCGGGACCTCAGCGAGGATAGGCTCAGCCCTTCTCCCTGGGGCCCCGGCTTTCCGCCGGGGTGACGGCCTGTGGGGGCCGTCATGACTGAATCCGATTATTACGAGCTGCTCCAGGTCGAGCGCGGGGCCGACGAGCGGACCTTGAAGTCCGCCTATCGCCGGCTCGCCATGGAATGCCATCCCGACCGCAATCCCGGCTGCAAGGATTCGGAGGCCAAGTTCAAGGCGATCAACGAAGCCTATGACTGCCTTAAGGATCCGCAGAAGCGCGCCGCCTACGACCGCTTCGGCCACGCCGCCTTCCGCAACGGCGGCATGGGCGGGGCGGGAGCCCAGGATTTCGGCTCCTTCTCCGACATCTTCGAGAATATCTTCGGCGAGTTCATGAACGGCCAGCAGGCCGACCGCCGCTCCAATGCCTCGCGCGGCTCGGACCTTCGCTACGACCTCGAGATCAGCCTCGAGGACGCCTTCGCCGGCAAGCAGGTCGAGCTGCGCATCGACACCACCGCCAAATGCGAGCCGTGCGAAGCCACCGGCGCCAAGCCGGGAACCAGCGCTCGCCCCTGCACCATGTGCCTTGGCCGAGGCCAGGTCCGGGCGCAGCAGGGCTTCTTCGTCGTCGAGCGCACCTGCCCGACCTGCCGCGGAGTCGGTCAGGTCATCGCCGATCCCTGCGAGAAGTGCCGAGGCGAGGGCCGGGTCGAGCGCCAGCGCTCGCTCGAGGTCCGAATCCCGGCGGGAGTCGACGAAGGCACCCGAATCCGCCTCGCCGGCGAAGGCGAGGCCGGAGTTCGAGGCGGGCCCAATGGCGACCTCTACATCTTCGTCCACCTCGCCCGCCACGCGCTCTTCCAGCGCGAGGGCACGACCCTGTTCGTGCGCTGCCCGGTCAGCTTCACCACCGCCGCGCTCGGCGGCTGCATCGAGGTGCCCGGCCTCGACCGGCAGAAGCACTCGATCAACATCCCCGCCGGCATCCAGTCCGGCAAGCAGCTCAGGCAGCGCGGCGCCGGAATGCCCGTCCTGAACGGCCGCGGCCACGGCGACATGGTCATCCAGGTCGAGGTCGAGACCCCGACGCGCCTGAGCGCGAAGCAGCGCGACCTCCTCGAGGAATTCCGGGCCACCGAGACCGGCGAGGAATGCCCGGCCTCGAAGAGCTTCTTCGGCAAGCTGAAAGGCCTGTTCGACGCCTGACCCCGCCAGGTTCACCCGGCCCCACTCCCCACCCGGGCACGGGGAGGCGAGGGGTGCTTCGCCGCGCCGCAGCCGTTATGCTGCCGCCATGCGTCTTCCGCTCTCCCTCCTCGCCCTCGCCGCCGCCGGTTGCGCGAGCGTCCCGCAGCCGCGCGCGCCCTTCGCCAATCCCCTCATCGACTCCGACTTCCCCGACCCCGCCATCCTCCGCGCGGCCGACGGCTATTATTACGCCTACGCTACCCAGACCGAGCGGGATGGGCATTGGATCAACCTCCAGGTCGCCCGCTCCCGCGATCTGGTCGACTGGAGGCAACTCGGCGATGCCCTGCCGGCGAAGCCGGGCTGGGCGAGCCGGACCCAGGATTTCTGGGCGCCGCACGTCGTCGAGCAGGACGGCCGCTACGTCCTTTATTATTCGGCCAGGCCCGACGCGGCGCTGGCCGACGACAAGAAGGGCCTGTGCCTCGCCGTCGCCACCGCCCGGCGGCCGCGGGGTCCGTTCACCGATGTCGGCCGCCCGCTGCTGTGCGGGCCGAGCTTCGTCAACATCGATCCGATGGCCTTCGCCGACCCGGCGACCGGCAAGCGCCTGCTCTACTGGGGCTCCGGCTTCGAGCCGATCAGGGTGCGCGAGCTGGCCCCGGGCGGCCTCGCCTTCGCGCCGGGGAGCCGGGCCATGGACCTCGTCCGGCCCGACAGGAATTCCGGCTACCGGGCGCTGATCGAAGGGGCCTGGGTGATCCGCCGGGGCGGTTACTACTACCTCTTCTATTCCGGCGACAATTGCTGCGGCAAGGGCGCCCATTATGCCGTGCTGGCGGCCCGCTCAAGAAGCGCCATGGGGCCCTTCGAGACTCGCGACGGCCCGATCCTCGAAGCCCGCGGCAACTGGCATGCGCCGGGCCACAACAGCGTGATCGAGGACAGGCGCGGCGACCTCTGGATCGTCTACCACGCGGTCGACACCAACCGGCCGCGGACGAAGCCGGAGGACGAGGTCAACACCCGCCGGATCATGCTCATCGACCGGGTCGTCTGGAGGGACGGCTGGCCGGTCGTGCAAGGGCCGACGAGCGGACCCCAGCCGCGACCCGCCACCCGCTAGCCCCGCCTCGGTATCTCCAGTCCGCGCCGCACCGCCGGGCGCGCCAGGCCCCGCTCGAGCCAGGCGGGAACGTTGCTCAGGCTGTCGAAGTCGACGAGCTCGCGCGCCTCGTAGAAGGTGACGAGGTTGCGCACCCAGCCCAATGTCGCGACGTCGGCGATCGAATAGTCACCGCCCATGATCCACTCGCGGCCCTCGAGCCGCCCTTCGAGCACTCCGAGCAGCCGCTTCGACTCGTCGACGTAGCGCTGCAGCGGGCGCTTGTCCTCGATGGCCTTGCCGGCGAAGCGGTTGAAATAGCCGACCTGGCCGAACATCGGGCCGATCGCGGCCATCTGGAAGAAAACCCACTGAATGGTCTCCCAGCGCCGCGCCGGATCGGCGGGGATCAGCTGCCCGGTCTTGTCGGCGAGGTAGAGCAGGATCGCCCCCGATTCGAACAGGCCGAGCGACTTGCCGCCGGGACCGTCCGGGTCGACGATCGCCGGGATTTTGCCGTTGGGGTTGAGCGAGAGGAATTCGGGCGTCCAGCTCTCGTTCTTCGTGATGTCGACGAGGTGCGGCTCGTAGGGAAGGCCGGTCTCCTCGAGCATGATCGAGACCTTCACGCCGTTGGGCGTGTTGAGCGAATAGAGCTGGAGCCGGTCGGAATGCTCGGCCGGCCAGCGGCGGGTGATCGGGAATTGGGAAAGGTCGGTCATTCGTCACCTCGCAAGGCCGGGCTTGCCAAATCGGTGTCCAGGGATCCCGGATCAAGTCCGGGATGACGGTTGCCGGGCATCCCGGATCAAGTCCGGGATGACGGTTGCCGGGCCGGGACCTAGATCGCCGTCGCCCCGAGCGCGTCGCGCCAATGCTCCAGCCGCCTCTTCAGGATCGCCCCGACCAGCGCGGGCGAGGCGTCCGGCTCGTCGATCCGCTCCACCACCTCGAAGGCGAAGGCGCCGCCGCCATGCTCGAGCGCGGCGGCCTGGAGGCTGCGGTGCGGCGTGCTGGCCATCCGCAGAGCGACGGCCAGGCGGTTCCAGATCGTCGTCAGGTCGGTGGCCCGGCCGACCCACCTTTGCCCGGTCGGGCGGCAGGTGAGGGCATAGATACCCGGCTCGCTCTTCCGCTCGCGATAAGCCGCGACGGCCGCCTTGCGTTCTTCCCGTTTCATGGCGAGGCCATAGAAGCCGGACCGGCGCCTGTCAATATTACCCGGGTATAATTATCGTCACGTCGCTCCGAACACCCGCTCGAAGATCGAGTCGACGTGCTTCAGATGGTAGCCGAGGTCGAAGCTTTCCTCGAGCCGCTCCGGCGCCAGCAGCGCCGAGACTTCCGAATCCGCCTTCAAAAGCTCGAGCAGCGACAGGGCCCCGTCGCTCTCCCACACCTTCATCGCGCTGCGCTGGACCAGGGAATAGGCCTGCTCGCGGCTGGCGCCGGCCTGGGTGAGGGCGAGGAGGACCCGCTGCGAGTGGACGAGGCCGCCCATGCGGTCGAGATTCCTCCGCATCCGCTCCGGGTAGACGAGCAATTTGTCGATCACTCCGGTGAGGCGGGCGAGGGCGAAGTCGAGGGTCACCGTCGAGTCGGGGCCGATATAGCGCTCGGCCGAGCTGTGGCTGATGTCGCGCTCGTGCCACAAAGCCACGTTCTCGAGCGCCGGGTTCACATAGGCCCGGACCATCCGCGCCAGTCCGGTCAAATTCTCGGTCAGCACCGGGTTGCGCTTGTGAGGCATCGCGGAACTGCCTTTCTGGCCGGGCGAGAAATATTCCTCCGCCTCCAGCACCTCGGTCCGCTGCAGGTGGCGGATCTCGGTCGCCAGCCGCTCGATCGACGAGGCGATCACGCCCAGAGTGGCGAAGAACATGGCGTGCCGGTCGCGCGGGATGACCTGGGTCGAGATCGGCTCGACCGCGAGGCCCAGCTTCGCCGCGACATGCGCCTCGACCCGCGGATCGATATTGGCGAAGGTGCCGACCGCGCCCGAAATCGCGCAGGTCGCGATCTCGTCCCTCGCCCGCACCAGCCGCTCCCGGCCGCGTTCGAACTCGGCATAAGCGAAGGCGAGCTTGAGCCCGAACGTTACCGGCTCGGCATGGATGCCGTGGCTGCGCCCGATCGTCGGAGTCATCTTATGCTCGAGCGCCCGCCGCCTCAGAACCTCGAGCAGCCCGTCCAGATCCTCGATCAGCAGGTCCGCCGCCCGCTTCAACTGCACCGCGAGGCAGGTGTCGAGCACGTCGGAGCTGGTCATGCCCTGGTGAAGGAAGCGCGCCTCCGGCCCGACATGCTCGGCGATGCTGGTCAGGAAGGCGATGACGTCGTGCTTCACCTCCGCCTCGATCGTGTCGATCCGCTCGACGTCGAAGCCGCCCTTGGCCCACACCGCCTCGGCCGCCTCCCTCGGCACCACGCCCAGCTCCGCCATCGCGTCGAGCGCGTGCGCCTCGATCTCGAACCAGATCCGGAAGCGGGCTTCGGGCGCCCAGATGCTGCTCATCTGCGGCCGCGAGTAGCGGGGGATCATCGGCGCATCCTAACCGGGGTGGGGAAGGGGGCGGTTAGCAAAGACGCCGGGGGGCTTCAATGAGACGGCGGCCCGAGCGCTCCTCGATCGACGCCGAAAGACACAAAAGACACGCATGTCGGGGGGATGAATCCTTTGTTTTCAGCAGGCCTCAACTTCGTGTCCCGGAGCGATTTCCCATGTCGAAGCCAAGCGACACGGGTCCAGGCCCAGTGTCCCATATCGTCGGCGCAATTTCAAGAACAAACAATGAACACATGCTTGCCGCCCGCTGACGTTAGCCCAGCGCCCAGCGATAACGGCCCGTCATCGGCCAGGCGGTGAGCCCGTCCTCCTCGCGTGTGCCCGCGCCGATATTGTGGACGATCAGCCGGCCATTGGCCCCGCGCCGGTCGGAGACTAGGCCGATATGGGTTCCGACTCCGCCGACCAGCGAGGTGAAGATGTCGCCGGGGCGCCAGTCGCGGGCGTCGGCGGGGATCGGAAGGGCCGCGCCTCGGCGGGCCAGCCAGGTCGCGAGGTTGGGGACCCGGCGATGGTCGATGTTGGGGTCCGGATGGCTCAGGCCCCATTTGCGGGGGTAGGCGCCGAAGGCGGCTTTCATGTCGGCGTTCACCAAAGCCTGGAGGTCGAGCCCGAGAGCGTCGCGATAGGCGCGGATGACGACGTCGGTGCACACCCCCCGCTCGCGCGGAACGTCGCCGCCGGGGAAGGGAAGAACGGTGTAGGCCGGGTCGTAGCGGACCGTGATTCCTATCTGCGCTCGGGCCGCGGCGATCAGCTTCCCCGCCTTGCCCGCCGCCGGCGGAGCCTCGCCGGCCGGGGCCCGGCCGCAACCCGCCAAAGCGAGGCTCGCTCCCGCGCCGAGGAGAAGGCTTCTTCGATCGAGGACCGTCACCCGCAAAGCCTATCACAGCGCCGCCGGCCTTTCACTTGGGAACGGCGGCTCGGGACGCTTCGTTCAGAGGGCCAGACAAGGAGGAAGTCGAGATGCTCAAACCCCTGATCGTGGCGGCCGCGATGCTGGCCGCGCCCGTCCTCGCCCAGACCGCGCCGACGCCTGCGCCCTCGACGACTCCGCCGAGCGACGATCGCGCCGCTATCCTCGACGATGCGGCGACCACTCCGAGGACCGGCGAGACCGACGCCGGCGCGACCCGGGCGCCGGACTATCATCCGGCCGGGGTCGGCGGGCCCGACAGGGCGACGAAGAGCTATCCGCTGTGCACCCCTATGGTGACCGACCGCTGCCGGCAGAAAGGCGGGCGATAGGAGCCGACTTCCTCCCCCGGCAGGCTCGGGAGGGACCTGCTTCAAAGCATCCCCGGCGGGATAGGGGACAGTTACCGTAACTGTCCCCAATTCCCCCTAGGGGACCATGAAATAGGGGACAGTTACCGTAACCGTCCCCTATTCCAGAAGGGTGGTGGAGGGGTAACTGGCAGAAGCCGCGCCATTTGCCCCGCTGCCCCGCCATGCCCCGCGGCTGCTTTGCAACGGATCCCTCCTTCGGCTCGAAGCCTGATACGGCTGGAGCGAAGGATCGGCCGGCCGCTTCGCGCGGTCGAGCCGCTGCAGGGGATTGCCGTCGTGGAACCGCCGCCGTCCGTTCTTGCCAAGGCACTCGCCGCTCTCGCCGGGGGAGCGCTGGCTTTCGCCTTGACGGCAGGCGGTCTCATCCTGATGGCCGGCCGCGCGTTCGAGGGGTGGGTCTTCCTCGCTTGCTTCGCGGCCGTACCTGCCGCGCTGATCGCGCTCCTGCCCTTCAGTGCGAGGTTCTTCTGCTTCGGGCTGGGGCTCCTCGCCTGGGCGGGCACATGGCTTCTTGACGCGCGCGGCCCCGACAATCCGATAATCATATTTCCGTGGATCGCCTCCTGCTTCGCGGGCGCGGTCGTCGTCGCGGAATTGTGCGTCCGCGCCGTGGCGCTCAGCCGTCGCCATGATTCGCATGCGGAGGCCGAGCTCTAGATCAGCCCCAGCGAGCGCATGCTCGCGCAGGTCCTTGCGCCGACGATGACAGGGTCGTGCACCGAGATGTCCAGCGGCCGAGCGGCGTCGACGATCTCGCGGGTGAGGCGGATGTCCTGCTGGCTCGGCTGAGGGTCCCAGCGGGAAAGGGGACAGTTACCGTAACTGTCCCCTATTCCCGAACCCTACACCGCACGCCGCGCGGTCCCCCTCCCGGCGAAATCGGGGACGGATTGTTCAAATCAACCCCAGCGATCGCATGCTCGCGCATGCCCGCGGCCGAGGGTGGCGTGGTCGTGGGAAAAAGGGGACAGTTACGGTAACTGTCCCCTATTCCCCCGCAAAAGGGGACAGTTACGGTAACTGTCCCCTATTTCCCTCGCCGCGAGATCGGGGAGGGATTGTTCAAAGCAGGCCCAGCGAGCGCATGCTGGCGCAGGTCCGGGCGCCGACGATGACGTGGTCGTGGACCGAGATGCCGAGCGGCCGAGCGGCGTCGACGATCTCGCGGGTGAGGCGGATGTCCTGCTGGCTCGGCTGGGGGTCGCCGCTCGGGTGGTTGTGGACGAGGATCATCGCGGTGGCGTGATATTCGAGGGCTCGGCGGATCACCTCGCGGACGTAGACCGCGGCCTCGTCGACCGAGCCTTCCGACATCGGCTCGTTGCGGATCAGCATGTTGCGGGCGTTGAGGTAGAGCACTCGGACCCGCTCGACGGCAAGGGCGCCCATGTCGGCGCGAAGATAGTCGAGCAAAGCCTGCCAGCTGCCGAGCACCGGCTGGTCCTTCACCTCCGATTCGAGCAGCCGGAGCGCCGTCGCCTGCGCGATCTTGATCGCCGCGGCGGCGCCCTCGCTGACCTCGCCGATGCGCATGATCGCCTCGCCGTCGGCCGAGAGCAGTCGGCCGAAACCGCCGAAATCGTGGATCAGCTTCTTGGCGAGCGGCTTGGTGTCCCGGCGGGGGAGGGCAAGGGCAAGCAGATATTCAATAAGCTCATGTTCCAGGAGAGCGTCCGGCCCGCCCTCGAACAGGCGTCTCCTCAGTCGCGCGCGGTGCCCGCTGCCGTCGAGGGACTCGTGGCCCATCAGCAAAGATTAAGCTTGGCGAGGGCCTTAGGCAAACGCCTTGCTCTCGCCCGCGTAATTGGTGACGGAGGCACAACGGGAGCGGCCGGACGGAGGTTGAGGAGCGGGTGAGCGAGGAGGCCGGAGTTGGGGTGCGGCGGCGCCCGGTGAAGCGGCTGACGGCGCTTGCCCTGCTCGTCGTCGTCCTTCTCGCCTTGCTCGTCGCCTGGACCCAGCGCCGGCCGATCGCCTCCGATTTCATCGACCGCGAGCTGGCGCGGCGACACGTCCGCGCCACCTACGAGGTGAAGCGCATCGGCTTTCGAACCCAGCGGCTCGAGAATCTCGTCATCGGCGATCCCCGCCGCCCGGACCTCATTGCCCGCTGGGTGGAGGTGCGCCTGAGCTGGGGCCTGCGCCGGCCGAAGGTCGACCTGATCACCGCCCGCGGCGTTCGGCTCAACGCCCGGCTCGAGCGCGGCAGGGTCAGCTTCGGCGAGGTCGACCGGCTGCTGCCGCCGCCGTCGGGCCTGCCGTTCCGCTTCCCCGACCAGGCCGTCGACATCGCCGACGCCTCGGTGCGTTTCGACACCCCCGCCGGCCGAGTCGGCCTCGCGATCGAAGGCCGGGGCAATCTTGCCGACGGCTTTCGAGGCCGAATGGCGGCGGCGGCGCACCGCCTTCGCCTCGGCGGCTGCCGGCTCGATTCGGTCAAGGCGCACTGGGCGGTCGCGATCGCCGACCTCAGGCCCGGCTTCCGCGGCCCGGCGCAGGCGGCCGGCCTGGTCTGCGGGGACCGGCTGGCGATCGCCGGCATCGCCGTCGACCTCGACACCGGCCTCGCTCCCGGGCTGGACAGCTGGAAAGGGACGACCGTCCTTCGCGCCGCGCGGCTGCGGGCGGGACCGACTCTCCTCACCGCCTTGAGCGGCCGGCTCGGCCTCGACGGCAACGCCCGGATGACTCGAGGCGCGCTCAGCCTCGCCTCGGCGGGAGCCCGGATCGGCGGAGTCACCGCCGCGCGCGCCGCGGTCGACGGCCGCTACGGCCTTTCGCTCGCGAATGGCGGTTTCACCCTGATCGGCGACGCCAGCGCGAGGGGCGCCGCCGCGCCGCGAGCGGTCGCCGGAGCGGTCGCCGCGCTGGGTTCGGCGGGGGGAACGCCGATCGAGCCGATCGGGGCCGCGTTCGCCGCGGCGCTTTCGCGCGCCGCCGCCGGCTTCGACGTCGATGCCGCGCTTCGGCTCGTCAACGGCCGCGCCTATGGCGGCGTGCGCTTCGATCGGCTCGACGCCGTCACCCGCAGCGGCGCCCGGATCGCCCTGGGGGGCGGGCAGGGGCTCAGCTATTACTGGCCGAGCGGCCTCGTCCGACTCGATGCCGATCTGACCGTGGCGGGGGGCGGTTTCCCGGCCATTCGGCTCAGCCTCGACCAGCCCCGGCCGGGGTCGCCGATACGCGGCACCGGCCGAATCCAGCCGATGCGGGTCGGCGATTCGCGGCTGGCGCTCGCCGACATCCGGTTCACGGCGGGGACCGGCGGCGAGAGCCGGGTCGAGACCCTGGCCACGATCGACGGCCCTTTCGGCAATGGCTGGGTGCGCGGCCTGGTGCTGCCCATATCCGGCCGCCTCGACGGCCGCGGCGGCTTCGCCTTCGGCGAGCGCTGCGTCCCCGCGCGCTTCGAGGCTCTGCGAATCGGCAGCCTCCGCCTCGGGCGCACCCTGCTGCCGCTCTGCCCGACCGGCCGGGCGCTCGTCTGGAAGGCCCCCGGCGGCCGGGTCGCCGGGGGCGCCGAGCTTCGAGCGCCCCGCTTCGCCGGAACGCTCGGCGCCTCGCCCCTGAGCATCGCCGGCAGCCGCCTTCGCTTCGGGCTTCAAGGCCCGAGCTTCGCCGCCTCGGACCTGGCGATCCTGCTCGGCGCCAGCCGGCTCGACCTCGCCACCCTCAGCGGCGATTTCCGCGGCGGCGGCGTCACCGGGCTTTATGCCGGCCTGTCGGGCAAGCTCGCCAACGTGCCGCTGCTGATGAGCGAGGGGAAGGGCCGCTGGCGAATGAAGGGCGCCGATCTGAGCCTCGCCGGCGAGATGCGAGTGAGCGACGAGCTCGACCCGCCCCGCTTCTACCCGCTCGTCACTCGGGATTTCCGAATGAGTCTCGCGAACAACCAGATAAGCGCCGGCGGCTGGCTCGACGACCCGGAGACCGGCACCCGCATCCTCCGCGCCGACATCGCCCACAGCCTCGCCACCGGCCGCGGCCGCGCCGCGCTCGACGTTCCCGGCATCCGCTTCGACAAGGATTACCAGCCCGAGCAGCTCACCCGCCTCACCACCGGAGTGATCGCCCTCGTCAACGGGATCCTCAAGGGCGAGGGGGAGATAAGCTGGGACGAGACCGGCGCTCATTCGAGCGGCACCTTCTCGACCGACGACATGGATTTCGCCGCCGCCTTCGGACCCGTCGAGGGCCTCGCCACCAGCCTCCATTTCACCGACCTGCTCGGCCTCGCCAGCGCGCCCGGCCAGGAAGCGAAGGTCGACCTCGTCCGGGCCGGAATCGACGTGCTCGACGGTCGAATCCGCTACCAGCTCCTCCCCGGCCTCAAGGTGCGGGTCGAGAGCGGCCGCTGGCCGTTCGCCGGCGGCGAGCTGATCCTCGAGGAGACGGTCCTCGACTTCTCCAGGCCGTCCGAGAAGCGCCTCACCTTCCGGGTCGAGGGGCTCGATGCCGCCTTGTTCATCCAGAAGATGGAATTCGCCAACATCACCGCCACCGGCACGTTCGACGGAGTGATCCCGATGGTCTTCGACGAGCGCGGCGGACGGATCGTCGGCGGGCACCTGGTGGCCCGGCCCGAGGGCGGCACCCTCTCCTACATAGGCGAGCTCACCGACAGGGAATTGGGCGTCTACGGCAAGCTAGCCTTCGACGCCCTGAAGTCGATGCGTTATTCCAGGCTCGTCATCGATCTGAACGGCTCGCTCGAGGGCGAGTTCGTCGCCGGAGTCCAGCTCGACGGAGTCGCCCGCAACCCGGGGCTCACCGTCGCCCCCGCGGGCGGCCTCAAGGGCATGGTCGCGGGCCGCGCCCTCACCCAGCTCGCCAAGATCCCCTTCAAGTTCAACATCACCGTCAAGGGCCCGTTCCGGGCGCTGATCGGGACGATGCGATCGCTCCACGATCCGACCTTGCTCATCCAGTCGACGCTGCCGGACCTGATCCGGGGCAAGCCGGACGAGCCTCCCCCCGTTCAGCCCCAGGAAAGCGAGAGTGTGCGATGAAGCGGTCGTTGTTGACGTCGATGCGTGGCGATGCGACGCAGGGCGCGATGAGACGGATGAAGATCCTCCTCGCCGCGCCGGTTGTCCTCTGTTCGGCCGGCTGCGTTCAGGTGAGCGCTCCGGAGAAGCCGATCGAGATCAACCTCAATATCAACATCAGGCAGGAGGTCGTCGTCCGTCTCCAACAGGACGTGCGCGATCTCATCAAAGAAAATCCGGGAGTGTTTTGACATGAGCCGCCGAACGAAGCTGATCCTCGCCGCGGGCATCGGTCTGGCCGCGATGCTGGGCACGACCACCGCTTACGCCATGATGCAGGACGCCTCCGCCCAGCTTCGAGCCTCGGGCCAGGTCGGCGAGCAGGCCGACGGCTATCTCGGCCTCGTCGGCTCGGCCCCGGCCGCCGTCCGAGCCCAGGTCGACGGGGTCAACATCAAGCGCCGCGCTTATTATACCGATCTCGCCGCCAAGCGCGGCGCCAAGATCGAGGAGGTCGCCGCCACCACCGCCTGCGAGCTGTTCCGCACCAAGGTCGGCGCCGGCCAATATTACCGCCTCCCCGACGGAGTCTGGCGCCAGCGCGACGGCGGCACCCCGATCCCGCTTCCCAGCTATTGCGGGTAGGGGGAGGGGGAAAGCCTCGTCATCCCGGCGAAAGCCGGGACCTCGTGGAGACCCGCCGAGACTTCTTGTCCCGAGGTCCCGGCTTTCGCCGGGATGACGGTCGATGCCGCCGCTTTGCCGCCCATATTGCACCGCAGCAACGTGTTGACTTGACCCACCCCCTTTCCTAAAGGGGCGGCGCCTCGGCGGGGTTCGTTCGCCGGCATGTCCTAGCAGCCTCATGCAGCCCGCTTATCCGCGCGGCGGCCCATGGAAGAAAGACATGGCGGAAGACGATCCCCGGCAGGACCCGAAGCTTCCCCCGGACGCGCGGCTCGATTCGCTCGATGAGCGATTGAGGGACGCTCAGGCGGCGGAAGCGGCGAGGGCCCGAGTCACGCAGCGCGCGCCGCAGACCGGCCAGGCCCAGGGGATGCGCATCCTCTCGGTGATGGTGAGCTACCCGCTCGGAGGCGCCCTGATCGGCTGGGCGATCGACGCTCTGGCCGGGACTCGCGGCATCTGGGTGGCGATGCTGTTCGTCGGCTTCGCCGCCGCGATGTGGGAAGTTTGGAAGATTTCGCAGCAGAAGCCCGAGTGACGGGCCAGGGAAACTAAAAGAGTGGCGGCCGAAAGCAAGATCGACCCGATGCACCAGTTCCAGATCAGCCCGCTGGCGGGCCATCTGGACGGAAGCCCGTTCGTCTTCACCAACAGCGCCTTGTGGATGCTGGTCGTCCTCGCGCTCATCTGGCTGTTCATGCTCGGCGGAATGAAGCGCCAGCTCGTGCCCGGCCGCTGGCAGGTGATGGTCGAGGGGGTGACCGGCTTCGTCAGCTCGATGCTGTCGACCAATGTCGGCCCCGAGGGACGCAAATACGTCCCCTGGGTGTTCACCATCTTCATGTTCATCCTCTTCGCCAACCTGCTCGGGATGATGCCCTTCGCCTTGGTCGGCGCCCAGCCCTTCACGGTGACCAGCCAGTTCACGGTCACCGGAATCATGGCGATCATCAGCTTCGGGATCGTGCTGGTCACCGGCTTCTGGCGCCACAAGCTGCACTTCTTCTCCCTGTTCGTCCCTCACGGCACGCCCTTCGTCCTCAAGCTGCTGATCGTTCCGATCGAGTTCGTCTCGTTCATGGTTCGCCCGTTCAGCCTCGCGCTCCGGCTGTTCGTGGCGATGATCGCCGGCCACATCCTCGTCGAGGTGTTCGGAAGCTTCGTCGTCAGCGGAATCAATGCGGGCGGGATCGCCGGCCCGGCGATCAGCCTGCTGTCCTTCGTCTTCATCGTCGGAGTGATGGCGCTGGAGGTGCTGGTCTGCGCCATCCAGGCCTATGTGTTCGCGCTTCTGACCTCGCTCTACATCAACGACGCGGTCAACCTTCACTAGCTTCAAACCCGGTTTCCAAAGGAGATACTCATGGACCTCGCATCTGCCAAAGTGATCGGCGCCGGCCTCGCGGCGATCGGCGTCGGCGCCGCCGCCATCGGCGTCGGCAACGTCTTCGGCTCGTTCCTCGAGAGCGCGATCCGCAACCCGGCCGCCGCCGACAGCCAGCAGGGCCGCCTGTTCATCGGCTTCGCCGCCGCCGAGCTGCTCGGCCTGATCGCCTTCGCCGTGGCGATGATCATCCTCTACGCCGTCTAAAGGAAAAGGGGACAGTTACCGTAACTGTCCCCGAAACGCTTATGCCCCAACTCAATCAGCTGGCCGACGCCGCTTACTCGCAGTTCTTCTGGCTGCTGCTGGTGCTCGCGCTCATCTATTTCGGAATCGGTCATTTCATGGTTCCGAAGATCCAGTCGACCGTCGACGCGCGCGACGCCCGCATCGCCGAGGATCTCGCCGCCGCCCAGCGCGCGCGCGCCGCCGCCGAGCAGACCGAGGCCGATTATCGCGCGCGGATCGACGAGAGCCGCGCCGAGGCGCTGAAGGTCGCCCAGGCCGCCAAGGTGGCGAGCGCCAGGACGACGGAGGAGAGGGTGCGGTCCGCGAACGAGGAGATCGGGACGAGGGTGACCGCGGCCGAGGCGCGAATCCGCGCCGCCGCCGATTCCGCCCTGGGCGAGATCGAAGGCGTGGCCGCGGAAGCGGCGCGCGAGATGGTTGAGCGGCTGGCGGGGATCGCGGTCGGCGGCGACGAGGCCGCGCAGGCGGTGAAGGCGGCGATGGCCCATGTCTGAGAAAGCGCCCGACACCCACGTCAACGCGCGCCCGGGCGACGGCGCGCAGGCCGCCAACGTCGAGCATGTCGGCGCCCCCGAGCATCACCCGGAGCCGACCAATTTCGGCCTCATGGGCGCTCCGCAATGGATCGCCCTGGCGATGGTGGTGGTGTTCGCCATCCTTCTCTGGAAGCGGGTTCCGGCGATGATCGGCCGAGCCCTCGACGGCAAGATCGCCGCGATCCGCGCCCAGCTCGACGAGGCCGCCCAGCTTCGCTCCGAAGCCGAGGCGATCAAGGCCGAATATGAGGCGAAGGCGGCCCAGGCGGGCGCCGAGGCCGAGACGATGATCGAGCGCGCCCGAACCGAGGCCGAAGGCATCGTCCGCCAGGCCGAGGCCGACGCCACCGCCCTGGTCGAGCGCCGCACCCGAATGGCCGAGGACAAGATCGCGGCCGCCGAGCGCGCCGTCCTCGACGAGGTCCGAGCCAAGGCCGCCCGCGCCGCCGCCGCCGCCGCCGAGACCCTGATCCGCGCCAGGCTCGACGCAGGCGCGGACAAGCCGCTGGTCGACCAGACCATCGCCGGGCTGAGCACGCGCTGACCCGTCATCCCGGCGAAAGCCGTCATCCCGGCGAAAGCCGGGACCTCAGGACAAGAAGTCTCGGCGGGTCTCCACGAGGTCCCGGCTTTCGCCGGGATGACGGCGATTTCCCCATCGACCCCGTCCTTTCCTCCGACTAGAGCGGGGTCCGCAATAGCTGAATGTCACGACGCCCGATGTCTCACGTCATGCCAGCGAAGGCTGGCATCCATGCTGACCGCGATGTGGAATCCGGCAAGCCCGAATGGACCCCAGTCTTCGCTGGGGTGACGAGAGGGTGCAGGTTCAGCGTCCGACGCTCTTGGGGGCCTCGCACTCAACGGGGATCAAATTACCATGAAATCGCGTCTTTTCTTTGCGCCCGCCTGGACTCTCGTCCTGCTCCTCGCCGCTTGCGACAGGGGCGCCGCTTCCGCCGACACCACCGCCTCATTCACCGCCGCGGCGGACGCCCTTGCCGCCAGGCTCAAGACGGGCGCGCCTTCCGCCACCGATCCCGCGGTAAAGGCTTTCGACGCGGCGGCCGGGGAGGGCCTTCAAACCCTCGGAACGCCCGCTTTGCCGCTGCGCGACTTCGAGTCCTATGACGAGCTTTGCGGCAAGACGGCGACCATCGTCGACGCCTACGTCAATCTCGAGCTCGACCGGGCCCGCGGGGCTTCGAAGGCGGAGATGATGAACCGCAACGCCGACCGATATCTCGACCAGATGTTCACGCCGCTCCTTTTCGCGGCGCATTGCGACGCCGTCCACCTGCCCTTCCTCGAGAAGAACGCCGGGGATGACGCCGCGAGCGCGGCCTCGCTGAAGGCGGTGCGCATCGGCACCTGGGGCCAGGTGGGCGGGCTGCTCCAGATGGCCGGCGATTCCCGCCTCGACCCGGCGCGCCGCCGCCGGATCGTCGACCTGGTTGCCGCCGACGCCGCCAGATTCGCGATCATCCTCAGCCCGGCCCAGCGGCAGGACCTCGCCCGCACCGCCGATGCCCTTCGCGCCACCCTCCCCGATGCCGACAAGCCGAAGGCGGACAGGATCAAGGCCGGCTTCACCGGCGCGCCCTGCGGGCCCTTGTGCAAGATGTGACGCTGCCGTCATCCCGGCGAAAGCCGGGACCCAGGACCACCGCCGCCCGTCCTCACCTGGAAGCTACGGTGTGCGTGGGTCCCGGCTTTCGCCGGGATGACGATTACCCCTTCGGCGCCCGCTTCCGCCACGCCGCCGCGAGGGCCGCCTCGAGCAGGTTGCCCGGCACCGCGTCGAGCCGAACCAAGGTGCTTCCGCCGCGCCCCCACGCACCGGCGGCCGGCTTGAACGCGTCAGGCGCGAGGACCATGAAATCCTCCTGCTGCTCGGGCATCAGCGAAGCCATCCCCCAGGCCCCGTCCGGCGCTCCGAGCGTCGCGAAGATCTTCCCGCCGACGCGGAAGTCGGCATGGCCCATATGGCTGCCCTCCTCGGCGCCTTGGAAGGAGAGGGCGATGCGGCGGAAATCGTCGGGAGTGGGCATGGCTCACCTTAACATGTCGGGTGCCGACATCTAGATCGGTGTCGTGACCGACATTCCCCCCACCGACCGCTTCAACGAGGAGAAATCCGCTTACACCGTCCGCGGCAGCGATCTGCCGGACCTGGAGGCGGGAGTCGCCGCGATTCGCAAGACGGTGAAGACGCTGCCCGTACGTCCGGGCGTCTACCGGATGCTCGATGCCAAGGCGGAGGTGCTCTACGTCGGCAAGGCTCGGGCGCTGAAGAACCGGGTGACTCAATATACGCAGGTCGCCCGCCTCACCAAGCGGCTGCAACGGATGGTGTCGCAGACCCGCTCGATGCAGATCGTCACCACCAATACCGAGGCCGAGGCGCTGCTTCTCGAGGCGCAGCTGATCAAGCGCTACCGGCCGCCCTACAACGTGCTTCTGAGGGACGACAAAAGCTTCCCCTTCATCCTGCTGCGCGAGGACCATCCGTTCCCGCAGATCCGCAAGCATCGCGGCGCCCGGCGCCACAAGGGCCAATATTACGGGCCTTTCGCAAGCGCGGGCTCGGTCACCCGGACTCTCAACGCGCTCCAGAAATTATTCCTGCTGAGGAGCTGCACCGACACCTTCCTCGCCACCCGCAAGCGGCCCTGCCTGCTCTTCCAGATCCGCCGCTGCTCGGCGCCGTGCGTCGGCCGGGTCACGCCCGAGGAATATGCCGAGCTGGTCCAGGACTCGAAGGACTTCCTCGCCGGCTAGTCGAGCCAGGTGCAGCAGAAGCTCGCCGCCGCGATGAACGAAGCGGCCGAGGCGATGGATTACGAGCTCGCCGCCGTCTTCCGCGACCGGCTGCGCTCATTGACCTTCATCCAGGGCTCCCAGGCGATCGCCGCGGAAGGGCTGGGCGACGCCGACATCTTCGCTTTGGCCTGCAAGGGCGGGACGATGTGCATCCAGGCCTTCTTCATCCGCGGCGGCAACAATTGGGGGCACCGGAGCTTCTTTCCGGCCCACACCGCCGACGTGCCCGAGCCCGAGGTGCTCGCCAGCTTCCTGATGCAATTCTACGAGGAAGTGCCCCCGCCCAAGACGATCCTGCTCGACCGGGAGGTGCCCGAGGCCGATCTGCTCTGCGAGGCGCTTTCCGAGCGCTCGGACCGAAGGGTGACGATCCGGGTCCCCAGGCGCGGCGACCATGTCCGGATGATCCGCCAGGCCTCGCGCAACGCCGAGGAGGAGCTCGACCGCCATCTCGCCGAGACGAGCACCCAGGCGAAGACGATGCGGGCCCTGACCGAATTGTTCGAGCTGCCCGAGCCGCCCGAGCGGATCGAGGTCTACGACAACAGCCACGTCATGGGCACCA